>NZ_JBVJLY010000002.1:0-147635 GCF_055584485.1 Amycolatopsis sp. NPDC102522
AATAGGGACGTCGAGCGTCCCTATTTCCACACACCCCTCACCCTGAGTAACAACTCGCGCCCTCGTCGACCCGACACCTTTGCCTTACCCCTCAAATAGAACCCGAAACGCCACTCACGACACCTGGCTGACGGGCGCCAGCCGCAGCTCCCGCGCCAGCACGGCGGCCTCGCCGCGCGACGTGACTTCCAGCTTTCCCAGGATCTTCCGCACGTGGAACTTCACCGTGTGCTCGGTCAGCTGCAGCTCCTCGGCGATCTGCCGGTTCCGCTTGCCGCGCGCGATCCCGGCGAGGACTTCGAGTTCACGCGAGTTCAGCCTGTCCAGCGGGCGCAGCTCCGGGGTTTCGGGGACGCCCAGCGGCAGGATCGCGGTGATCGTGGCGCCCCAGCCGGGCACGGCGTCGACCTCCCAGCGGCCGTCGAGCGGGGTGATCCGCTCGGTGAGACCGGTGGCGGGTACGGCGCGGGCGACGTCCGGGCCGTCGTCGCGCACGGTGATCCGGAGCGCTCCGCCGTCGATCGTCCAGGAGGCCCGGACCCGGGAGCTGCCGCGCTCCAGGGCGCTGAGCACGAGGCCCCGGGTGACCGTGCGCGCGGTGTGCGCGATGTCCTGCGGGAGCGGCCTGTCGTCGCCGGGCCCGGCGAGGTCGACGGTCATGTCGTTGTGGCGTACCAAGGGTTCCAGCTGCGCGGCGAGGGTGTCGAACGCCGCCGACGCCGGTTCCGCCGAGAGCTCCTGATCACGATCGGCGACCGAGCGCAGCTCGACCAGCGCGGACGCGGCGAGGTCGGTGGCCGTCTGGCGGGCGGCGGCGTCGCCGAGCTGCCGGGAGCGCAAGACCGCGAGCAGGGACGCCAGCGTGGTCGCGTGGGTCTGCCCCAGATCGGTGATCGTCTGCGCCCGCGCGGTCGCGGCCGCCAGGTTGCTCGCGATGATCTCGGGTTCGGGATCCGTGGCGCGCTGGGCGGCGCTGACGCTGACGATGCCCCACAGCCGGGCGACGATCTCGAGCGCGCGGTCCGCGGGCTCCTCCTCGGTGGGGACGAGCGCGATCGTCGCGCCCTTGCCGATCACCGGCGCCGAGGTCAGGACGACGAGTTTCCGCCGCTTCCCGCCGAGTGTCTCTTCGGCCACGACCGCCTGGCCGGGGATACCGAGCGCGGTGAGCCGCCGCAGTTCCGCGCTCGTGACCGCGCCGGTGATCGCCGGATCGCCGTCGACCTTGATCGGGATGCGGGAGCAGTCACCGGTCTCCATCGCGGCGGCCCGGTGCGGCAGGACGGCCGCGGCCGCCGCGGAGAAGCGCGGCAGGAGTTCGGCGCGCGTGGCGGCGAGCATGCGCTCGACCTGGCTCAGCACGTACAGCGGATCCGACCACTCGTCCATGACTCCACAGTAGGCGCGGTCTCCGCGCGGGACGCTGCTCGCCCGGCTAGCGAACACTGCTCGTCCGAGCGGTTCGGGCGGGGTCCGGGCGCCGGTTGACTGATCGCAGCGAAGAAACCGAACGAGGAGTGAACATGCGAGCGATCACCATCACCCAGTACGGCGACACCGGCGTCCTGCGGTCCGCCGAGGTCCCGGCGCCGGAGCCGGGCCCGGGTCAGGTGCGGGTCGCGGTCAAGGCCGCCGGCGTCAACCCTCTCGACTGGAAGATCCGGTCCGGTGCCATGGCGGAGGTCTTCCCGATCGAATTCCCGCACATCCTCGGCCACGAATTCGCGGGCGTGGTGGACGCCGTGGGCGAAGGCGCCGGATTCGCCGTCGGGGACGAGGTCTTCGGCTGGGCCGACACCGGGTCTTACGCGGAGTACGCGCTGGCGAGCACGGTCACCCGCAAACCGGCCGGGCTTTCGTGGTCCGAAGCCGCCGCGCTGCCCGTCGTCGGCGAGACGGCGTTGCGGGTGCTGGGCGAACTGGAGGTCAAGCCGGGCGAGACGGTCGTGATCCACGGGGCGAGCGGCCAGGTCGGCCGGATCGCGACGCAGGCCGCCGTCGCGCTGGGCGCCACTGTCGTCGGGCTGGCGGGCGCTTCGTCGCTGGACGAGGTGAAGGAGCTCGGAGCGCTGCCGGTCCAATACGGCGACGGCTGGGTCGCGCGGGTTCGCTCGGTCGCGCCGGACGGCGTCGACGCGGTGTTCGACGCGGCCGGGTTCGGTGTCCTGGGTGACTCCGTCGACCTGCTCGGTTCACCCGACAGGCTGGTCACCATCGCCGACCCGTCCGCGTACGCGCAGGGGCTGAAGTTCTCGGCGGGCGGGGAGCAGACCGCCGCGCTGCTGGAGGATCTCGTCTCGCGGGGGCTGAAGCTCAAGCTGGGGACCGCTTACGCGCTCACCGATGTCGCCGAGGCGCACCAGGAGAGCGAGACGGGGCACGCGGGCGGGAAGATCACGTTGACGCTCTAAGCCTCGTGAGTCACGAAGGCGTGACTCACGTGATCAGAGCCGTGACTCGCGTGATCAGAGCCGTGACTCGCGTGATGGGAGCCGGAACTCACGTGATCAGAGCCGCATCTCCGAGTGCGGTGTCCAATCACGCGAGTTCCGGCCTCGATCACGCAAGATCCGGCCTCGATCACGCGAGATCCGGCCTCGATCACGCGAGTGCGGTGTCGCGCCACCCGCTCAGGGGCCGGGCACTTTCGCGCCCGAGGCGGAAGCGGGAGCGGGAACCGAGGCGGTAGCAGGGGCCGGGGCACGGCGGCGGCGACGCTGAGCCGGGATCTGCACCCGGCCGAGTGCCGCCTGCACCGCGGATTCCGCCAGCGCGGCCAGTTCCCGCCGGTCCGAAGCGCGGCCCGGCGCGATCTCCGGGCACACGTGCACCTCCAGCACCAGACCGCGCAGGGCCGCCACCCGCCGCAGCGAGGCGATGAGCGACTCCGGCCCGATGAACGCGGGCTGCGTCGTCTCCCGCCCGTCGGCGAGCCGGAAGCGCAGCGCGAGCGGCCGCACCGGGACACCGCCGTCGATCGCGGCCTGGAAGGTCGCCGAGCGGAACCGGCCCGAACCCAGACCGCACCAGGTGGTGCCCTCCGGCGTCACGCTGACGAGTGATCCGCCGCGCATCGCGTCGGCGAGTTCACTCATCGTCGAAGGCAGGCTTCGCAGGTTCTCCCGATCGAGGAAGATGCTGCCGCCGCGACGCACCAGCAGGCCGAGCACCGGCCAGGTGCCGACCTCCTTCTTGGCGAGCGCCCGCATCGGCTGGACGGCGTTGACCGCGATGATGTCCAGCCACGAGATGTGGTTGTTCACCACGAGCGCGCCACGGCCTGGCACGGCGCGGAAACGCTCGTCACCGAGCACCCGCAGCTGTACCCCGAACGAGTGAAGGATCCCCGAGAACAGCAGGCGCACCAACCGTTCCCGGGGCATGCCGCGCAGCACGAGCACCAGCGGCGCGGCCACGAAAGCGCCGAGGATGACGCCGATCGCCGCGGTGAACCGCAGGACGCGCCGAGGGAACGCCACCGTCGGCGCCCCTTCGGTCAGGCAACCGTCGCCACACGGCGACTTCGGCATCCAGGCGTGTGTCATCCCTGCTCTCCCAGGAAGAACTTGAGATAGCGCTCGTCGACGTTGTGCAGATCCAGCAGGACGAAGAAGTCCGCGACACCGAAATCCTCGTCCAGCGCGGGCGGGCCGTAGGTTTTCGCGCCGAGGCGCGTGTAGCCCTTGATGAGCGGCGGGAGGACAGCGCGGGCGGGCCGCTCGACGCCTTCGGTGCGCCACGGGTTCAGCGGCGTCACACGAAGGGATTCATCCGCGTAGTGCTTGGCGCGCAGGACATCCCAGACGCCCGCCGCGTATCCCCCGCCGTCGGTCAGCGGCACGGACGCGCAACCGGCGAGGTACCGGTGCCCGGCCAGCAGCATGTAGCGCCCGATCCCCGCCCAGACGAGGCTCACCACGGCGCCGCTGCGGTGGTCGGGGTGCACGCAGGAGCGGCCCGTCTCGACCAGCGAAGGCCGCAGCGAATCGAGGGCGGTGAGGTCGAATTCGCTGTCGGAGTAAAGCTTTCCCGCTCTCGCGGCCCGATCGGGCGGCAGCATCCGGTACGTGCCCACGATCTCGCCGGTGTTGTCGTCCCGCACCACGAGGTGATCGCAGAACTCGTCGAAGTAGTCGACATCGAGGCCGGGTTCGAGCGAATTGAGCGTCGCTCCCATTTCCTCGGCGAACACCTGATGACGAAGGCGTTGCGCGGCAACGACTTCTTCGTTTCCGTTGGCGACGAGAAGGGAGTAACGCGGCGCGTCGGCCGGGAGTTCGACACCTGCCTGGTCAGTACTGACGAGGAGCTGTGACGTCGTCATAACCAAGGTCTACCCCTGGAGGGGTACCAACGACAATGCGCCCGATGGCCGATTAGTGCACGTTCAGTTAATTGCGGGTTCTCAGGCTTCTCTCAGGGTGGAAGATCACTTCCGGGTCACAGAAAAGGGACCGCCGGGGAAATAATCCCGGCGGTCCCTTTCGCGAAATGTGGGACTCAGCCCTTGCGCTTCTGGACCGCTTCGGTCAGCTGCGGCGCGACGTTGAACAGGTCGCCCACCACACCGAAGTCGGCGATCTCGAAGATCGGCGCCTCGGCGTCCTTGTTGACCGCGATGATGGTCTTCGAGGTCTGCATGCCCGCCCGGTGCTGGATCGCGCCGGAGATGCCCAGCGCGATGTACAGCTGCGGCGAGACCGTCTTACCGGTCTGGCCGACCTGGAACTGCGCCGGGTAGTAGCCCGAGTCGACGGCGGCGCGGGAAGCACCGACGGCGGCACCGAGCGAGTCGGCGAGAGTCTCGACGACGTCGAACTTGTCGGCCGAGCCGACACCGCGGCCACCGGAGACGACGACCGAGGCCTCGGTCAGCTCCGGCCGGTCGCCGCCGACGATCGGCTCGACACCGGTGATCTTGGCGGACTTCGCCGGGTCACCGGCGGGGACCTCGACGGTCTCCTCGGCGGCGGCACCGTCGGCCTGGGTCGCCTCGACCGCGCCGGGGCGGACCGAGATGACCGGGACACCCTTGGTGGACTTGGACTTCACGGAGAACGCGCCACCGAAGATGGACTGGTCGACGCTGCCGTCGCTGTTCACACCGACGGCGTCGTACAGCAGACCGGAGCCGAGGCGGACCGCGACCCGGGCGGACACCTCCTTGCCCTCGGCGCTGGCCGCGACGAGCACGGCGGCCGGGGAGGTCCGCTGGGCGAGCGCGGCGAGGACGTCCACCTTCGGGGTGACCAGGAAGCCGGTGGCGTTGTCACCCTCGGCGACGTACACCTTCGCGGCGCCGTGCGCGGCGAGGGCTTCCTTCGCCTTGGCGGCGGTGCCGGTCGGGCCGACGACGACCGCGGACGGCTCACCCAGTTCACGAGCGGCGGTCAGCAGCTCGAGCGTGACCTTCTTGACTTCACCGTCGACGTGGTCGACGAGGACGAGTACTTCAGCCATTTCCCTATTCCTCCTCGAACCTGTCTCAGATGAGCTTCTGCGCGACCAGGTAGGCGGCCACCTTGCTGCCGCCGTCACCCTCGTCCTCGACGCGCTCACCGGCAGTGCGCGGCGGCTTCGGGGAGGCTTCGAGCACGGACGACCAGGCGTTGCCGAGGCCGACCTCGCCGGCGTCGAGGCCCAGGTCCGCGACGGTCAGCGTCTCGACCGGCTTCTTCTTCGCGGCCATGATGCCCTTGAAGGAGGGGTAGCGCGGCTCGTTGATCTTCTCGCCGACGCTCACCACCGCGGGCAGGTTCGCTTCGAGGTGCGTGACGCCGTCCTCGGTGTAGCGGTCGGCCTTGATCGAGGTGCCGTCGACGGTCAGCTCGTTCACGTGGGTCAGCTGCGGCAGGCCGAGCAGCTCGGCGATGATCGCCGGCACGGCGCCACCGCGGCCGTCGGAGGCCTCGTTACCGGTGATGACCAGGTCGAAGCCTTCGACCTTCGAGATCGCGGCGGCCAGCACCTTGGCGGTGGCGATCGCGTCGGAGCCGTGAAGGGCCTCGTCCGAGACGTGGATGGCCTTGTCGGCACCCATGGACAGCGCCTTGCGGATCGCGTCGGTCGCGCGGTCGGGACCCACCGAGACGACGGTGACCTCGCCCTCGCCGGCTTCCTTGATCTTCAGGGCTTCTTCGACGGCCTTCTCGTTGATCTCGTCGAGCACGGCGTCGGCGGATTCGCGGTCAAGAGTGTTGTCGGCACCGGAGAGCTTCCGCTCCGAGTAGGTGTCCGGTACCTGCTTGACCAGGACAACGATGTTCGTCATGGGTCTACTTCGACCTCCCGTTAGTGGCCGGCGTCGGCCACGGGGCAACAGCTCTACTGGCCGGTAGATTAGGGCCATTTCGGCGCCGCGGCCCGCCGAGGTGACCTCATTCACCTGGATGCACGTTTTAGTGGGACCATCGTCCAGGTATTTCACCCGGAAGTGAGTGTAACCGGGCGACTAACCCGAACGGCCGTATTCCGGGGTACTCCCGGCGGGGGCGACGGGCTAACCTGCCCCACCATGCGTTCCATGCCCGGCCCTGTCGCCGTGATCACGGACTCGACCGCCTGCCTCCCCGCCCCGGTCGCCGAACGCTGGGGAATCGGCGTCGTTCAGGTCCAACTGCAGGTCGGGGAGCAGTTCGACGAGGAGAACCGCTACGACCGCGAAGAGATCATCGACCAGCTGCGCGCCGGGACGCCGGTGAAGACGGCGCCTCCCGAGGTCGCCGCGTTCTTCTGGGCGTTCCAGGACGCCGCGAGCAAGGGCGCCTCGGCGATCGTCAGCGTCCACATCTCGGGACGGATGTCGGAGACGGTGAACGCCGCCCGTGAGGCCGCCCAGCAGGTGAACATCCCCGTCCACGTGCTCGACAGCGGGACCACCGGGATGAGCCTCGGTTTCGCGGCGACTTCGGCGGCCAAGGTCGCCGCCGCCGGCGGGCAGGCCGCCCGGGTGATCGAGGCGGCCGAACGCCGGTTCCGCGGCAGCCGGGAGATCCTCTACGTCGACACGCTGGAGTTCCTGCGGCGCGGCGGCCGGATCGGCGCCGCGCAGGCGTTCCTCGGTTCCGCGTTCTCGATCAAACCCCTGCTGACGCTGAAGAACGGCGAGGTCGCCCCGCTGACGAGAGTGCCGGGCCAGCGGCGGGCGCTCACCAAACTCGTCGACCTCGCGGTGGAGGCCGCGGGCGATCAGGACGTCGAGATCGCGATCACCCGGTTCGGCCCGGACGAACGCGACCTCGAAATCGGCGGGCGACTGCGGGCACGGCTGCCCAAAATGGTCGACAGCACCCTGGTGGACGCCAGCATGATCCTCGGCGCCCACCTCGGCCCCGGCGCCATCGGCATCACGGTGTCGCCGGTGTAGCCCCTTCTTCTGGGATCGACACACGCGAAGGGATCAGCACCAGGACCAGCGGTATCACCGCGCCGAGCGCCGTCGTCGCGACGATCAGCACCTGGTCCACCGGCTCGAAATGCGAGACGTGGCCCAGGTGGTAGAGGAAGTGCGGCAGTCCGAAGAGGAAGGTCGCGAGCGCCGCGAGCCTGGCCACGGCGGTCGTCCCGATCACGGCCGCGCCGATCAGGATCGCGGCGAGCGCCAGGTTGAGGCCGCCGAAGTCGCGGAGCAGGTGTTCGTTGAAGGGGCCGTCCATGGCGACCCAGCCGGTGCGGAAGCCGGGGAAGTCCCGGTAGAAGCCGTCCGGGCTGAGCAGTGGCCACAGCCCGACGGGCAGTTCGACGAGACCGAAGACGACGAGCAGAACGCGGGTGATTGTCCGTTGCATGTCTTCTGGACTCCGGCAGCGCGCGAAACGTGACACGCGAGCCGAAGTGACCGGCCGGTAGGGTCGCGGCGTGACCACCCCAGCCACCAGGGCCGAAGCGCTGCACCTCACCGGTGAACGCACCGTGCCGGGCATCGCCGAGGAAAACTACTGGTACCGCCGCCACGAGGCCGCGTATCAAAAGCTCCTGCCGCTGTGCGAGGGCAAGACAGTCCTGGAAGCCGGCTGCGGTGAGGGCTACGGCGCCGGGCTCATCGCCACCGTCGCCGAACGGGTGCTCGCGCTCGACTACGACGTCCTCACCACCGAGCACGTCGCCCGCCGCTACGCGAGCGTCGGCGTGGCGAGGGCGAACCTGGTGTTCCTGCCGCTGCGCGACGCCTCGATCGACGTCGTCGCCAACTTCCAGGTGATCGAGCACCTCTGGGACCAGGGCGCGTTCCTCGCCGAATGCCGCCGCGTGCTCTCCCCCGGCGGACGGCTGATCGTTACCACGCCCAACCGGCTGACCTTCACCCCGGACAGCGACACCCCGCTCAACCCGTTCCACACCAGGGAACTCGCACCGTCCGAATTGGACGAACTGCTGCGCGACGCCGGCTTCGAGGTCGAGACCCTGCACGGCCTCCACCACGGCGAAGGGGTGAAAAAGCTCGACGACAAGTACGGCGGCTCGATCATCGACGCCCAGCTCGACGTCGTGATGGGGCAGCTGCCCGGCCAGGCGACCTGGCCGCCCGCACTGCTCGCCGACGTCGAAGGCATCCAGGCCGCGGACTTCGCCGTCCACGGTGAAGACCTCGACGCCAGCCTCGACCTCGTGGCCGTGGCGGTGCGCCGATGAGCGAGTACGAGGGCACCTTCTGCCTCGTCGTGCACAGCCACCTGCCGTGGCTGCCGCACCACGGATCCTGGCCGGTCGGCGAAGAATGGCTCTACCAGGCCTGGGCACATTCCTACCTGCCGATGGTCGACCTCCTGCGCCGCTTCGCCGACGAGGGTCGCGAAGACGTCCTCACGCTCGGCATGACGCCGGTCCTCGCCGCCCAGCTCGACGACCCGTACTGCATCGGCGCGTTCCACGACTGGCTCGGCCACTGGCAGCTGCGTGCCTGGCACGCGTCCACCCTCTGGCGCGGCGACCCGCTGCTGCGCGACCTCGCCGCGAGCGAGTACCGGACGGCGGTCAAGGCGTCCGAAGAACTCGAAACCCGCTGGCGGCACGGATTCTCACCGATCCTCCGATCCTTTGTGGACAACGGGACGATCGAACTGCTCGGCGGGCCGCTGGCGCATCCGTTCCAGCCGCTGCTCGACCCGGCGGTCCGCGACTTCATGCTGCGCGGCGGCCTGGCCGACACCGCGTTGCGGATCGGACAGCGTCCTGAAAGCATTTGGGCCCCTGAATGCGGTTACGCGCCCGGCATGGAGACCGGGTACGCGGCCGCGGGTGTCCAGCGCTTCATGGTCGACGGGCCGTCGCTGCACGGCGACACCTCGGCGGCGCGGACCGTCGGCGATTCCGACGTCGTCTGCTTCGGACGGGACCTCGAAGTCACGTACCGCGTCTGGTCGCCGAAGGCCGGATACCCCGGCCACGCCGCTTATCGCGACTTCCACACCTGGGCGCACGAAGTCGGACTCAAGCCGTCACGGGTGACCGGCAAGACCATCGAGCCGCCGGACAAGGCGCCGTACGAGCCGGCGATGGCGGCGGCCACCCTCGGTGGCCACGTCCAGGACTTCGTGGACACCGTCGTCGCCCGCCTGCGCTCGCTCAAGGCGGAGCACGGCCGAGAGTCGCTCGTCGTCGCCGCGTACGACACGGAACTGTTCGGACACTGGTGGCACGAGGGACCGGCCTGGCTCGAAGGCGTCCTGCGCGCGCTGCCCGAGGCGGGCGTCCGCGTCACCACGCTCAAGGGCGCGCTCGAAGCAGGCCACCTCGGCGGGAAGGTCGATCTCCCGGCGTCCTCGTGGGGCTCGGGCAAGGACTGGCGGGTCTGGGACGGCGAACAGGTCGCCGACATGGTGCGGGACAACACCGCGCTGCAGCACCGGATGCTCGACCTCGTCGCCGGAATGGACACCACGACCCGGGACGCCGTCCGCGACCAGGCCGTCGCCGAGGCGATGCTGGCGCTTTCGAGCGACTGGGCGTTCATGGTCACCAAGGACTCCGCCGCCGACTACGCGCGCCGGCGCGCGAAGGCGCACACCGACCGGTTCGACACGCTCGCCGGGCTGCTCCGCGACGGCGCGCACGAGCGGGCCAGGGAGACCGCGGCCGCGTTCCGGCGCGACGACGGACCGTTCGGGCACGTCGACGCGCGTGACCTGCTGAGGAAATGACGAAAGGAAATCATGGGGATCCACGACATTCCGTTGAAGACACTCGCGGGCGAGGACACGACCCTCGGCGCGCTCGAAGGCAAGACGCTGCTGGTGGTGAACGTGGCGTCGAAATGCGGTCTGACGCCGCAGTACACCGGGCTGGAGAAGCTGCAGGAACGCTACGCGGACAAGGGTTTCTCCGTCGTCGGGTTCCCGTGCAACCAGTTCGGGGGCCAGGAGCCGGGCACCGCCGAGGAGATCCAGACCTTCTGCTCGACGACGTACGGGGTTTCGTTCCCGCTGTTCGCGAAGCTGGACGTGAACGGGGAAAGCCGTCACCCGCTCTACACCGAATTGACCAAGGCGGCCGACGCGGAAGGCGCCACCGGCGACGTGCAGTGGAACTTCGAGAAGTTCCTCGTCGCCCCGTCCGGTGAAGTGGTGGGTCGATTCCGACCGCGCACCGAACCTGAGGACGAAACGATCACCGGGGCGATCGACGCCGCGATCGACGCCTGATTCTTTTCCGGCCACGGGCGGGTTTCCGGATCACTCCGGAAACCCGCCCGTTTCCTTTTCCGGGAAACCGGTGACCAAAGTCCTCGAACATCCCCGCCACCGGCACGATGACCGGTGGATCATTCACAAACCCTTACCACACAAGGGAAGCTCGCCATTCGACAGTGAAGCGGTGTACCCGATTGCACTATGGCGCGACCCCGCGTACGGGGGAAGACTCTTTCGTCGGGGCTCCCGCACTTAGTCAACGCCGACAACCAGAAAAGTGTGGCCGAAATGATCGAAAAGAACATGATCCCGAAGGAATTCCTCTCCCTCGCGAACGTACAAGCGTCCGAAGAGAGTGCTCTGCTCGACCGGCAGAACGTCGTGGGCGTCGCGCTGGGCAACAAGTGGTCGCACGGAACGGAAACCGACGAAAAGGCGATCACGGTCCTGGTCGACACGAAGCTGCCGCAAGAACTGCTCCGTGAGGAGGACCGCATCCCCGCGAAGCTGTCCGGTGTGCCCACCGACGTCCAAGAGGTCGGCGTGCTGCAAGCGGGCCGGACCATCGCGGCACCGAAGACCAACGGCGCCGCCCCGTCACGCGACGATGTCCAGGCGTCCCAGCCCGTCCGCCAGGCCGAAGGCACCCGCGAGACGGTCGACCCGTTGGCGCTGGCCAGGCGCTTCCGTCCGGCGTTCGGCGGGGTGAGTGTCGGTCACTTCCAGATCACCGCGGGCACGTACGGCACCGCTGTCTACGACGCCACGGCGTTGCCCGGCATCCCGTCGAGGTTCTACATCCTGAGCAACAACCACGTGCTCGCCAACACCAACGCCGCGGCCGTCGGCGACCCGATCCTGCAACCGGGACCGTTCGACGGCGGCGTCATCCCCAGCGACGTCATCGCCAGGTTGAGCCGGTACGTGCCGATCAAGTTCATCACCCCCGGGCAGCCGGTCCCGCTGAACTTCGTCGACGCGGCCGTCGCCGAAGGTCAGTTCCACGACCTCGACCGGCGGATCTTCTGGGTCGGCGACCTCCGGGGCGTCAACTCGGCGCCGACCGTCGGCCTGGCGGTGCAGAAGACCGGCCGCACCACCAGCTGGACGACCGGGCGGATCACGAACATCAACGCCACCGTCGACGTCAACTACGGCGGCGGCCGGGTGGCCCGGTTCGCGAGCCAGCTGCTGACCACCAACATGTCCGCCGGCGGCGACTCGGGCAGCATCGTGGCGGAACTGGACAACGACTTCGCCGTCGGCCTGCTGTTCGCGGGTTCGCCCGCGGTCACCGTGGTCAACCGGATCACGCTGGTCCAGGCCGCGCTCGGGATCAGGGTGTATCCGTAGTGGCCGAGGACGTATCCGATGTGGACGCGGCCCTCGTCACGGCGTCGAGGTGGCTCGACGACGTCCCCGGGGTGGTCGGGGTCGGGCAGGGCGAGGCCGAGGGGGCACCCACGATCGACGTGTGGATGACCCCCGGTCACGATCCCGGACGGCTGCCTTCTCAGCTGCTCGGGGTGCCCGTCCGGGTCCGTGACTCCGGCGGTCCGATCGAGCCTCAGCCGGGCTGACCCGCCTCGATGACCGCGCGGTTGCGGGTGGCGACGGCGGGCAGGTCCACCTTCACCACCCGCCGGTCGTAGGTGAGCAGGCCGTTGACCTCGTTTTCGACGTCGGTGGCCTGGGTGTAGATCGCGCCGGAAAGGCCGGTTCCGGCGACGATCCGTTCGAGGTGTTCGCCGACCTCGGCACAGCGCTCGGTCAGCTGTGCCGAGGTCGGCGTCATCTCGTAGGCCTGCGGTTTCCCCGGCCAACGGTGTTCGTCGAGGACCAGGCCGAGGCCGCCGTACTCACCGTCGACGATCACCCGGCGGTCCTTCACCGCGGGTTTCCCCGGCCCGACATAGGTGTGATCGTCGTAGACGTCGCCCGCGCCGGTGTCCGGCCGCGAGAAGCAGCAGTTCACTCCGCTGTTCGCGACGACGAGCCTGGTCGGGTCGAGGTCCTTCACCAGCTCCGCGATCCGCGCGGTGTCGAATTCGCCCCAGCCCTCGTTGAACGGCACCCAGCCGACGATCGAGGTCACCCCGCGCAACTGCTCGATCATCTCGGTCAGTTCGGCTTCGAACCGCGCCTTCGCTTCGGGCACCGGGTCGGGCGCGGGCCCGGGAGGCCCGTCGAAGGAGACCGTGAGCGAAGGCATGTCCTGCCAGACGAGCAGGCCCAGCCTGTCCGCCCAGTGGTACCAGCGCTCCGGCTCGACCTTGACGTGCTTGCGGACGAAGTTGAAGCCGAGTTCCTTCGTCTTCTCCAGGTCGAACCGCAACGCCTCGTCGGTCGGGGCGGTGTAGATCCCGTCCGGCCAGTAACCCTGGTCGAGCGGGCCGTGCAGGAAGGTGATCCGGCCGTTGAGCGCGATCCGCGGCCTGCCCTCGGCGTCGATGACCGTGCCGATCGCGCGGAACCCGGTGTAGGACTCGACGACGTCCAGCACGGTGCCCCTCTCGTCGAGCAAGCGGACCTCGACGTCGTAGAGATAAGGGTCGTCCGGCGTCCACAGTCGCGGCGAAGGCACCTCCGCGCGCAACGGCCGTCCCGCGTCCCCTGCGACGCGCGCCACCTCCCGGCCGCCGGGCTCGCTGACGATCGCTTCCACCCGGGCGCCGCCTGTGACCTTGGGCACAACCGTCGCCCCGGTGAGGTCCGGGACCACTTGGAGATCGGCGACGTGCGCGGACGGCACCGGCTCCAGCCAGACGGTCTGCCAGATGCCCGACGCGGCGGTGTAGAAGATCCCTTTCGCGTCGTTGCGCTGCTTGCCGACGGCGTGGGTCGAGGCGTCGGTGCGGTCGATCGCGCGGACGGTCAGTTCCTGCGATCCCGACGGCCGCAACGCGTCGGTGATGTCCGCGCTGAAGGCCGTATACCCGCCTTCGTGGACGGCGACCTCCTGGTTGTTGACCCAGACCGTCGCGGACTGGTCGACGGCGCCGAAGTGGAGCAGCACCCGCTGACCGTCCCAGCCGGACGGGAGCTCGAAAACCTTGCGGTACCAGAGGGTTTCGTCGTGCCGCCCGATACCCGAGAGCGCCGACTCCGGCGGATACGGCACCAGGATCCGCTCGCCGTACCCGTTCCGGCCGGGCGAGCGGTCCCCCGCGTACTCCCAGACGCCGTTGAGGTTCAGCCAGCGTTCGCGGACCAGCCGCGGGCGCGGGTACTCGGGCAGGGCGTTGCCAGGTCCGACCTGCGCGGACCACGGGGTCGACAACACCGGTTCGACGGGCTTGAAGGCCGGTTCGGCCGCGTTCACCGAGGACGTCATCAACCCGATGGTGGCAAAGATCGCCGTCCCTGTCGCCCTCGCCAAGACCTTGATCGACTTTATCGCCGAGGGTGATCGCCCCGTCCCGGTGACGACCGACTCACGAGTAACCTCCACCCATGCGCGTGCTGATGTTGTCGTGGGAGTACCCACCCGTGGTCGTCGGCGGACTCGCACGGCATGTCCATGCCCTGGCCCGGCACCTGGCCAGGCAGGGGCACGACGTGGTCGTGCTGTGCCGTCACACGGCGGGCACCGACGCCGAGACCCATCCGAGGACCGATCGCGTGGTCGAGGGTGTGCGGATCATCCGGGTCGCCGAAGACCCGATGCACGTGACCTTCGAACGGGACCTCGTCGCGTGGACGCTGGCCATGGGGCACGCGATGGTCCGCGCCGCGACCGATCTGCTGCGCGGCTGGCAGCCGGACGTCGTGCACGCGCACGACTGGCTGGTCACCCATCCCGCGATCGCGATCGCCGAGGCCGCACGGGTCCCGCTGGTCGGCACGATCCACGCCACCGAGGCCGGGCGGCACTCCGGCTGGCTCTCGCATCCGCTGAACCAGCAGGTTCACTCGGTCGAATGGTGGCTCGCGAACCGCTCGGACGCGCTGATCACCTGTTCGCAGGCCATGCGCCGTGAGGTGTCGCATCTGTTCGAGGTCGACGGCGGCGCGGTCACCGTCATCCACAACGGCATCGAGGAACGCACCTGGCAGGTGCCGTCGGAAGAGGTCGCGCACGCGCGCGAGGTCTACAGCCCCTCCGGCGCGCCGCTGCTGCTCTACTTCGGACGGCTGGAATGGGAGAAGGGCGTGCAGGACCTGCTCGCCGCGCTCCCCCGGATCCGCCGCGCCAAACCGGGGACCCGCTTGGTCGTCGCCGGCAAGGGCAGGCATCTGGAGGAACTGGTCGAGCAGGCCCGCAAGCTGCGCGTCCGCCGCGCGGTGGACTTCGTCGGGCACCTGTCCGACCGCGAACTGCGCGCCGTACTGGCCGCGGCCGACGCCGTCGTGCTGCCCAGCCGCTACGAACCGTTCGGGATCGTCGCGCTGGAAGCGGCCGCCGCGAAGGCGCCGCTCGTGGCGTCCACCGCCGGCGGGCTCGGCGAGGTCGTCGTCGACGGCGAGACCGGCCTGGCGTTCAGCCCCGGCGACGTCGACGCCCTCGGGGACGCCGTCGAAGCGGTGCTGGACGACGAGGTCGCCGCTGCCCGGCGGGCGCTGACCGCGCAGTCGCGCCTGGCCGCGGACTTCGACTGGGGCCGGATCGCCGAAGCGACCGTCGCGGTCTACCGGCGGGCCCGCATCGGGGAGCCGGTGGAACTGGGGCGCCCGAAGATCGCGACGGGCAACGCTTTCGAGCCGTAAACCCGCATTCAGAGGACTACACGCGCCCGACTCGGTGCCGGCGCCCTCGCCCTCACCTGAGGTACGTGAAGGACCCCTTCATTGCGCTAGGCGCCGTGAAGGGGTCCTTCACGTACCTGGGGAGTGCATTCAGAGGACTAAACACGGAGGGCGGAGGGGGAACCCGGGACGTCGGGGGACTCGGATCCCCCCTCCACGAGTGTCGCGGGTCGCGAGGGGCGCGACCCCCGGGGCTGTTCTAGGTGGCGAAGATCAGAAGTGGCAGGGCCGGACGCAGTCCGGGCGCGCCGAGACCGCCACCGAGGCGGACACCGCCGGTGCGGCGAGGACGACGGCGAGGATGACGAAGGCTGCGGCCAAGACGCTTCTCAACTGCTTCTTCATGGTGACTCCTCGGGGAAACGGGCGGAATCCCACCCGGCGCCGAGCATTCGCGCGACCCGCCGCGGAAACAACGGGGGTATCACTAGGTACCGCTACCTATTCGCGGTCCGTGTGCGGTCAATCCCTTTCCGCTGGTCAGCGGAAGCCCCGTCCACTGCGGTGTGGGGGTGGACGGGGCCTCCGCGACAGCGCACGCCCGACAGCGCTACCGGAAGAGCGCGCGCGTGAAACGGGTCCGGCGGCGGGGAGCCACCGCCACCGGACCCGTTGGGCCACACCGTCCCAAACCGGTGTGGAACCCGGCCGCCCCGCGTCAGGTAGGGGCGGCCGGAGCCTTGAGTCAGCGCGCGGTCAGGTACCGCGCGTACGCGCCGGTGGTGAGGAAGCTCGGCAGCTTCTCGCCCAGCGCGGTCTCGGTGAAGATCTCGTAGGCGTCGCCGAGACGGTTGCCCTCGCCCAGTTCGGCACGCACCGAGGCCAGCTCTTCGTCCAAATAGGACACGGCGAGCTCGTGGGTGAGCGCGGTGCCGTCTTCGAGCTTCGTACCGTTGCGGATCCACTGCCACACCTGGCAGCGGGCGATCTCGGCGGTGGCGGCGTCCTCCATCAGGCCGTGGATCGCCGCCGCGCCGGTGCCGCGCAGCCAGGCGTCGATGTAGCGCAGCGCGACGTTGATGTTGGCGCGGACACCGGCTTCGGTGACCTCGCCACCGGCGCTGGCGACGTCGAGCAGGTCCTCCGCGGTGACGATGACGTCTTCACGGAGCTTGCCGAGCTGGTTGGGCCAGCCGCCGAGCACGCCGTCGAACACTTCGCGGCAGACCGGGACGAGACCGGGGTGCGCGACCCAGGAGCCGTCGAAGCCGTCGTTCGCCTCGCGTTCCTTGTCCTGGCGGACCTTCTCGAGCGCGGTCGCGTTGATCTCCGGGTCCTTGCTCGGGATGAACGCGGCCATGCCGCCGATGGCGTGCGCCCCGCGCTTGTGGCAGGTGCTCACCAGCAGTTCGGTGTAGGCCCGCATGAACGGGACGGTCATCGTCACCTGCGCACGGTCCGGGAGCACGAAATCCGCGCCGTGCGAGGAGAAGTTCTTGATGACGCTGAAGATGTAGTCCCAGCGGCCGGCGTTCAGCCCGGCGATGTGCTCGCGCAGTTCGTAGAGGATCTCCTCCATCTCGAACGCGGCGGTGATCGTCTCGATCAGCACGGTGGCCCGGATCGTGCCGCGCGGGATGCCGAGTTCCCGTTGCGCCAGCAGGAAGACGTCGTTCCACAGCCGCGCTTCGAGGTGGTTTTCGAGCTTCGGCAGGTAGAAGTACGGGCCGCTGCCGCGGGCCAGCAGCTGGCGCGCGTTGTGGAAGAAGTAGAGACCGAAGTCGACCAGGCTCGCCGAAACCGGGCGGCCGTCGATGCGGATGTGCTTCTCCACCAGGTGCCAGCCGCGAGGGCGGGCGACGATCGTCGCGGGCTCGTCACCGATCGTGTAGCGCTTGCCCGCCTCGGTGGTGAAGTCGATGTTGCGGCGGATCGCGTCGAACAGGTTGAGCTGGCCGTCGATCACGTTGTGCCAGGTCGGGGAGGTCGCGTCCTCGAAGTCGGCGAGCCAGACCTTCGCGCCGGAGTTGAGCGCGTTGACCGTCATCTTGCGGTCGGTCGGGCCGGTGATCTCGACGCGGCGGTCTTCGAGACCGGGCGCGGCCGGGGCGACCGACCAGCTGCTGTCGTCGCGGACGGCGCGCGTCTCGGGCAGGAAACCCAGGGGCTTCTCACCGGACTGCAGCTCTTCGCGGCGCAGACGGCGGGCGTCGAGCAGCTCGCGGCGGCGGCCGGCGAACGCGTTGTCGAGTTTGGCCACGAAGTCCAGCGCGGCCGGGGTGAGGATCTCGTCGAACCGGTCACCGGCGGGTCCGCAGACGTCGATCCGGTAGTTCAGCTTCTCAACCATGGTGTGCCTCCGCTGGGCATCGCGAAAGATAGAAGGGGAAGGGGTGCGGCGGCGGCCTCCCCTGGGGGTCGGAAGACCGCCGCCTGGCACCTACTTGCGAGGGATCAGAACTGCTCGGCCTCGGTGGAGCCGGCGAGCGCGGTGGTCGAGCTCTCCGGGTTCAGCGCGGTCGCGACGTTGTCGAACCAGCCGGTGCCGACCTCGCGCTGGTGCTTCGTGGCGGTGTAACCGCGGTCCTCCGAAGCGAACTCGCGCTCCTGCAGGTCGACGTAGGCGGTCATGCCTTCGCGGGCGTAACCGTGCGCCAGGTCGAACATCGAGTAGTTCAGGGCGTGGAAGCCCGCCAGGGTGATGAACTGGAACTTGTAGCCCATGTGGCCGAGTTCGCGCTGGAACTTCGCGATGGTCGCGTCGTCCAGGTGCTTCTTCCAGTTGAACGACGGCGAGCAGTTGTAGGCCAGCATCTGGTTCGGGTACTTCGCCTTGATCGCCTCGGCGAACTGGCGGGCGACCTCGAGGTCCGGCTTGGAGGTCTCCATCCACAGCAGGTCGGCGTACTCGGCGTAGGCGAGACCGCGGTCGATGCAGGGGTCGATGCCGTTGGTGACGTTGTAGAAGCCCTCGGCGGTGCGCTCGCCGGTGACGTACTTGCGGTCACGCTCGTCGACGTCGCTGGTGATCAGCGTGGCGGCCTGGGCGTCGGTGCGGGCGACGATCAGCGACGGCACGTTCAGCACGTCCGCGGCGAGGCGGGCGGCGTTCAGCGTGCGCTCGTGCTGCTTGGTCGGGATCAGCACCTTGCCGCCGAGGTGACCACACTTCTTCTCGGAAGCGAGCTGGTCCTCCCAGTGCACGCCCGCGGCACCGGCGGCGATCATGCCCTTCATCAGCTCGAAGGCGTTGAGCGGGCCACCGAAGCCCGCCTCGGCGTCGGCGACGATCGGGGCGAACCAATCGGTGTCGGTGTTGCCCTCGGCCCAGTTGATCTGGTCGGCGCGGCCCAGCGCGTTGTTGATGCGGCGGACGACGGCGGGCACCGAGTTGGCCGGGTAGAGGCTCTGGTCCGGGTAGGTCTGGCCGGAGAGGTTGGCGTCGGCGGCGACCTGCCAGCCGGACAGGTAGATGGCCTTGAGGCCGGCGCGGACCTGCTGCACGGCCTGGTTACCGGTCAGGGCGCCCAGTGAGTGGACGTAGTCCTCGTTGTGCAGGAGGTCCCAGAGCTTCTCGGCACCGCGGCGGGCGAGCGTGTGCTCTTCGACCACACTGCCACGCAGCTTGACCACGTCAGCCGCGGAGTACGACCGCTTCACGTCCGCCCAGCGGGGGTCGGTCGCCCACTGCTTGGCCAGTTCGGCGGCCGCCTGCTCCAGCTGCTGCGCGTGCTGAGTCATCGGATTCTCCCGGTGTTGCGAAGTTTGCGAGTGATCGCCTTTCCTGATCCGACCCTGACACGACAGGGGAAACCCGATCCAGGGCTCCAATTTGCCAATTTCTGCGAAGCTTCCGTAGCATCTTGCGAAGGTTGCGAATCTCGCGTTCGCAAGCGAAGCGAAAATCCACGGGCTTGACCGTTCACTGAATCGTTCAGGCCCGGAAACCTTGCGGACAGAGAGGCCTCTGTGGACAAAACCTTCGCCGGAGCGAAGCTGCGGCATCTGCGCGAAAGCCGGTCCATGAGCCAGGCGGATCTCGCTCGTGTGCTGGAGATCTCACCCAGTTACCTCAATCAGATCGAGCACAACTCGCGTCCGCTGACCGTCCCGGTGCTCCTTCGCATCACGCAGGCGTTCGGAGTGGACACCGAGTTCTTCGCGAACAACGACACCGCCCGGCTGGTGGCGGACGTGAAAGAGGCACTGCTCGACGAGGTGCTCGGCGTGGACGTCACGAACAGCGAGCTCAACGACCTGGCCACGAACCTGCCGACGATCGCCCAAGCCCTGGTCAAACTGCACCGCAGCTACCGCAACGCCGTCGAGAACACCGCCGCGCTGACCACGGAAAACGGCCTCGGCCTGCACGGCAGCGCCGCCACCGCCCTGCCGCACGAAGAGGTCCGCGACTTCTTCTACGAACGGGAGAACTACGTCGCCGAGCTGGACGAACGCGCCGAACGGATGGCGCACGACATCCCGTTGCAGCGTGGCCAGGTGCTCGCGGCGCTGAAGGAAGCCCTGATCCAGCGCTACGGCGTCGACGTCACCAGCGAAGGCATCGACGAGGTCAACGGCCAGCAGCACCGGTACGAGCCGGGGCCCCGCGTGCTGAGGCTGGCGCCGAGCCTGCGCGTCGGGCAGCAGGCTTTCCGGATGGCTTCGCAGATCGCTCTGCTCGAATACGACGACCTGATCACCGAACTCGCCGACTCCTGGGCGTTCTCCGGACCCGCCGCGCGTTCGCTGGCCCGGGTCGGGCTCGCGAACTACTTCGCGGGCGCCCTGATCCTCCCCTACGGCCCTTTCCTGTCCACCGCGGAACGCTTCCGCTACGACATCGAGCGCCTGTGCGACCACTTCGGTGTCGGCTTCGAGACCGTCTGCCACCGGCTCTCGACGCTGCAACGGCCGAAGAACCGCGGGGTGCCGTTCTCGTTCGTGCGCGTCGACCGGGCCGGGAACATGTCGAAACGCCAGTCCGCGGCCGGTTTCCACTTCTCCCGCGTCGGCGGCGCGTGTCCACTGTGGAACATCTACGAGGCGTTCACGCAGCCGGGCAAGATCCTCTCCCAGATCGCGACCCTGCCCGACGGCAAGAGCTACTTCTGGATCGCGCGGACGGTGTCGCGCAACATCGGCGGCTACGGCAGTCCCGGCAAGACGTTCACCGTCGGCCTCGGCTGCGAACTGCGGCACGCGAAACGGCTGGTCTATTCGACCGGGCTCGATCTCGACGACCGCGCCGCGGCCACCCCGATCGGCATGGGTTGCAAAGTCTGCGAACGCCCCGCCTGCTCACAGCGTGCGTTCCCCACGATCGGCAAACAGCTGACCGTGGACGAGAACACCAGCACCTTCGTCCCGTACCCGGCGGTGCCCAAGGCACCTTGAGCCGTCTTGATCTCCCTGGCAGGGTGGCCGACGACGGCCGCGGTGTGACGGCGGCCACCGCACTGGGGAGAATCGCATGATCTTGGTGACCGGGGCCGGCGGCAACGTCGGCTCGGAACTGACCAGAATCCTGGCCCGCGACGGACATTCCGTCAGAGCGCTGGTCCGCACGCCGCGGCCGCTGCCCGACGGCGTCGAAGGGGTGAAGGGTGACCTCAACGAACCGACGAGCCTGAAGACCGCTCTGGACGGCGTCCGGGCGGTCTTCTTGCTCTGCGGCCACGACGACCTGCCCGGCGCGCTCGCGGTGATGCGGGACGCGGACGTCGAGCAGGTCACGCTGCTGTCGTCGCGTTCGGTCGTGGGCGGGCAGCGCTCCGGCAACGCCGTCGCCGGGACACATCTGGCGGCCGAGGCGTCGGTGCGCGCGTCGGAGCTGGCGTGGACCTTCCTGCGGCCGAGCGGGTTCATGTCGAACACGCTGCGGTGGGTCCCGCAGCTGCGGGCGGGGGACGTCGTCCGGGAGCCGTTCGCGAACGTGCCGGTGGCGACGATCGATCCGTACGACATCGCCGCCGTCGCCGCGGAATCCCTGACCACGCCGGGACACGAGGGCCGGGCGTACGCCATCACCGGTCCGGGTTCGCTCCGGCCCGCCGACCGGCTCCGTGTCCTGGGCGAACTGCTGGGACGGGAACTACGGCTGGAACCGCTGCCGGACGCCGAATCCCGGGTGACGACGAGCGCGGAGATGCCGGAGGAGTTCGACGACTCCGTGGTCACGGGTGCCGTCCAGGACCTCACCGGGCGGGCGCCGCGGCCTTTCGCGGACTGGGCGCGGACGCATCTCGCCGCTTTCCGCTAGGGCGTCTTTCACACCAGGAAGTGGAAGAGCGGGCTGCCCGGCTCCACCCGCTCCACCTGCAGCGGGCTCGCCTCCAGCCGGTGCAGCAGGCCTTCGAGGTCACCGGCCCGCGCGAGTTCGACGCCGATCAGCGCCGGGCCGGTCTCGCGGCTGTTGCGCTTCACGTACTCGAACCGCGTGATGTCGTCGTCCGGCCCGAGGACCTCGTCGAGGAACCGCCGCAGCGCGCCGGGCTCCTGCGGGAATCCCACCAGGAAGTAGTGCTTCAGCCCTTCGTGGATCAGCGACCTTTCGAGCACTTCGCCGTAGCGGCTGACGTCGTTGTTGCCGCCGGAGACGACGCACACCACGATCTGGCCGGGGTCGATCTTCACCGTCGTGCCCAGCGCGGCGGTCGCGAGCGCGCCGGCTGGCTCGGCGATCACGCCGTCGGACTGGTACATCGCGAGCATTTCCGTGCAGATCGCGCCCTCGGCGACCTCGGTGAGTTCGACACCGCCGTCGCGGACCAGCGGATACGTCACCGACCCGGCCAGCGCGACCGCGGCGCCGTCCACGAAGGTGTCGACAGCTCCGAGCCGCACCGGTTCACCGGCCGCCAGAGCGGCCGCCATGCAGGCCGCGCCCGCCGGTTCGACGCCGACGATCCGCATCTCCGGCGCCCGTTCCGCGGCCCACGCGGCGATCCCCGCGAGCAGGCCGCCCCCACCGACAGGCACCACCATGACGTCCGGGACGAACCCGAGCTGCGCGACGACCTCCATCGCGACGGTGCCCTGACCGGCGACCGTCTCCGGCGCGTCGAACGCGGGGACCAGCGTCGCGCCGGTGCTTTCCGCGTCCCGTTTCGCGGCGGTGAAGGCGTCTTCGTAGGTCTCCCCGATGACGATGACCTCGATATGCGAGCCGCCCAGCGTCGCGATCCGTTCGCGCTTCTGCCGGGGAGTCGTGCCGGGCACGTAGACGCGGCCCTTCGCGCCGAGACGGCGGCACGCGTAAGCGACACCCTGCGCGTGGTTGCCCGCGCTCGCGCAGACGACACCGCGCTCCCGGTGCTCCGCGTCGAGCTGGACGATGAAGTTGTAGGCGCCCCGGATCTTGTACGAGCGCACGGTCTGGAGGTCTTCGCGTTTGAGCCAGACCCGGGCGTCGACCCGCGCCGAGAGTCGCTCGTTCGGTTCGAGCGGCGTGCGGGTCACCACCCCGGCCAATCGCTTGGCGGCCTCTTCGACCGTTCGGGCGCTCACCGTTTCGATCCCTTGCACGAAGGCTGAATGTACCGACCGCCCCCGGCCACGGCGGAGAGTGGTCCGTGTCGGGGCGCTTGAGCCAGTTCGCAAGTTGTCGGGGGCTTGTGGTCAACTGGTCGCCATGGTGAGCAAGGTCGACGGAGTCCGGAGTCTCGATGCGTTGCGCGAGCTGGTCCACAGCGGCGCGGAGCCCGAGTACCAGCTCTTCTACGGCCACACCCCGCTCAAGAGCGGCCGGGTCAACGCGGCCTGTCTGAGCCAGTGGTGGCACGCGCCGTTCGTCGCGGGCGGCGGGCGGTACCCGACGGCCGAGCACTTCATGATGGCGAGCAAGGCCGAACTGTTCGGCGACGTCGAGGCCGCGGAGGCGATTCGTCAGGCGCCGGACCCCAAGACCGCCAAGATCCTCGGCCGCGAGGTCACCGGTTTCGACGGCGAACTGTGGGAGCGGCACCGCTTCGACATCGTCATCGACGGGAACCTGGAGAAGTTCCGCCAGCACGCCGAACTGCGCGAGTTCCTGCTGAGCACCGGCGACAAGGTGATCGTCGAGGCGTCGAAGATGGACCTGGTCTGGGGCAGCGGCGTCGCCCGCGAGGACAAGAACGCCACCCGCCCCGACTACTGGCGCGGGCAGAACCTCCTGGGCTTCGCGCTCATGGAGGTCCGCGAACAGCTCCGCGGCTAGTCCTCGATGAGCGCGAGGGCGTGACTCGCGTGCTCAGAAACCGCACTCGCGTGTTTGAAGGCGGATCTCACGTGCTTGGAGGCGGAACACGCGAGTTACGTCTCCAAGCACGTGAGTTACGCCTCTGATCACGCGAGTTACGAGTCGGCGCCCAGGGTCTTCTGGAGCGCCTTGTTCGCCTTGCGCGCCATGTCCGCGACAGCCTCGCGGCGGACAGCGTCGGCGGCGTAGTCGTCCTGCCGGTTCCGGACGACGCGCGCCGGCGAACCGACGGCGATCGAGTAGTCCGGGATGTCGCCCCGCACCACGGCGTGCGCGCCGAGGACACAGCCGCGGCCGACCCGCGTGCCCTTGAGCACGGAGACCTTGGTGCCGATCCAGGTGTCCGGCCCGATCCGCACCGGCGACTTCACGATGCCCTGGTCCTTGATCGGGACGGTGATGTCGGTGGTGACGTGGTCGAAGTCGCAGATGTACACCCAGTCCGCGACGAGGGTGGCCGCGCCGAGTTCGATGTCGAGATAGCCGTTGAGGACGTTCTGGCGCCCGAACACCGCCTTGTCGCCGATGCGCAGCGAACCCTCGTGGCAGCGGATCGCGTTGCCGTCGCCGATGTGCACCCAGCGGCCGATCTCCAGCCGCCCGTAGCCGGGACGGCAGTGGATCTCGACGTCCTTGCCGAGGAAGACCATCCCCCGCAGGATGATGTGCGGGTGCGCGACGCGGAACTTCAGCAGCCGCCAGTACCGGACCAGGTACCAAGGCGTGTACGCGCGGTTCCGCAGCACCCAGCGCAGCGAATCCTTGGTCAGGAACTTCGCCTGACGCGGATCCCGGCGGGCCTGGCCCCAGGCGCGGAGCCGCGACAGCGCGGGCGCACCCCACATGGACGTCATACCGGTGACCGTAACCTGTGATCAGGCCGTCGACCGCAAAGGGGAGCACGCGCATGGGCACCAAGCTGATCATCGACACCGACCCGGGGGTCGACGACGCCTTCGCGCTGGCATTGGCCACGCAATCCGAGGACGTCGACCTGCTCGGCGTGACCACGGTGTTCGGCAACGTCCCGCTGAGCCACACCACCGCCAACGCTCGCCGCCTGCTGCAGCTTTTCGGCCGCGAGGACGTGCCCGTCGCCGCCGGCGCCGCGCGGCCGCTGATCTACGACAACGCCAAGCCCGCCGGGTTCGTCCACGGCGAGGACGGCCTGTCCGGCCACGCCGGCACGCTGCCGAAGGCGAAGCGCCCGCTAGACGGACGCGGCGCCGTCCGCCTGCTGGCGGACCTGCTCGAAGCCGCCGACGAGCCGGTGACCATCGCCCCGATCGGGCCGCTCACGAACATCGCGCTGCTGCTGGCGGCGCATCCCGAGGTCCACGAGAAGATCGGCCGGATCGTCATCATGGGCGGCGGGGTGACCAAGGGGAACTCCACCACGGCCGCCGAGTTCAACATCTGGAGCGACCCCGAGGCCGCGCGCCGGGTGCTGGTCGACGGGGACGTCCCGACGGTGCTGGTCCCGCTCGACATCACCCACCAGTGCTCGGTCGACACCGGGTGGCTCGGCAAACTCGCCGCGTCCGGCCCGCTCGGCGCCGCGCTCGAAGCGCTGACACCGACCTATGTGAAGCACTACACCCCGATCCTCGGTTCGCCCGGGATGGTCATGCACGACGCGGTCGCGGTGGCCGAAGCGATCCAGCCGGGCATCCTCCACACCGAGTCGTACCCCGTGGACGTCGAGTGCGGCTTCGGCCCCGCGCGCGGCGCGACACTCGTAGACCGGCGAAGGCTGCGAAGCACCGATCCGCAGGCCGTGCCGGGCCGCACCATCGACGTCGCGCTGACCACCGATGTCACCGCGTTCCGCGAGTTCGTCCTCGGCCGGATCACCGGAGACCGGTGATGGCACAGGAAACCTCCCGCCGCCGCAGACTTCCGGTGATCATCGCCGCCGTGGTCGTCGCGGGCGCCGCCCTGATCGCCGCCATCACCTTCGCGCCGAAGGACGAGCCGAAGTCGGAGGCCGCCGCGGTCCAGTCGTCGGCGCCGCCCGCGCCGCCGTCGTCGTCCGCTCCCGCGGAAATACCGAAGGAACAGCCGAAGGTCCCCCAGCAGATGGGGCAGGAGTTCGACGCCTGGGTGTCGAAGACCAGCGGCTGGCTCGACATCCCGCTGCGCGCGATGACCGGCTACGCGAAGACCACCGTGACGCTGAGCAAGGAGATGCCCGGCTGCCGGCTGTCCTGGGTGACGCTGGCGGCCCTCGGGAAGATCGGCTCGGACCACGGCCGCGCCACCGGTTCGAGCCTGAACGCCGACGGCGTGATGACCGTGCCGCTCGGCTCGGTCGAGGTCCGCGACTTCTACAACAAGGTCGTCTCGTCCGCGAACGCGAGCGGCCCGCTGCAGCTGACACCGTCGGTGTGGAACCAGTTCCAGGCCTCGGCGAGCGGCGGGAAACCGAACCAGCAGAACATCGACGACGCCACGCTCACCGCCGGGCGCGCCCTGTGCGCGGGCGGCCGCGACCTCGGCCAGGGCCAGACGTGGTGGAGCGCGGTGAGCACCCTGCAGCCCGCGCCGCTGCTGATGCACCGCACGCTCGCGACGGTGAACGTCTACGGCACGGTCGGCCAAAACCCGCAGCCGCCGAACGCGGCGGCGCTGAGCGCGGTCAACTTCGCCATCGACAAGATCGGCCTGCCGTACGTCTGGGGCGGCAACGGCACCGGCGGCGGCGACCCCGGTTTCGACTGCTCCGGCCTGACGACGGCCGCGTACGCGAGCGCCGGCGTCAAGCTCATGCGCACCGCCCACACGCAGTACCACAGCGTGGCCAGGGTGACCGATCCCCAGCTGGGCGACCTGATCTTCTACGGCGAGCCGAACACGAAGATCCACCACGTCGGGCTGTACATCGGGAACCAGCAGATGATCGACGCCCCGCAGACCGGGCAGGCGGTGCAGGTGCACACCTACCGGAAGCAGGGCGACGACTACGCCGGGGCGGGCCGCCCGGCCGCCTGAGGTCGTGGCCCGCCGCCGCGCCGGCCCTGCTGCCTATCGGGACAAGAGCGGTGTGACGGCGTCCGCCGCGGCCTCACCCGAGCGCACCGCGCCCTCGATGTAGCCGTACCAGCGCGTCGAGGTTTCCGTTCCCGCCCAATGGATCCGGCCGCAGGGTGCGCGCAGGGCGGTGCCTGGCCCGGTCCAGGCACCCGGAGGGAACACCGCCGAGTAAGCGCCTCGCGTGAACGGTTCCTCGTTCCAGTTCCGCTCGGCGAAGCCCAGGGGCGCACCGGCTCGTGGACCGAAGAGGCGGGTCAGCGCGTCGAGCAGGATCCTTCGGCGGACGGCCGGGGAGCGAGTGCCGAGTTCCCGGGCCGCCGCGCCGGTGACGAACCCGATCAGGACGCCCCTGCCGCCGGATCGCGGGCTGCTGTCGACGGTCATCGCGATCGGGCCGCGCAGGCTCAACGCGGCACCGCTGAGATCCGCCTGCCGCCAGAACGGCTCCGTGTACGTGGCGACGCATTTGAGCACGCTGCCCATCGGAAGCCGCTGCACCAGGTTGTCGCGGGCGGGCGGAAGCGGTGGGTGGAAACCGATCCGGGCCGCGAGCGGCGGTGCGACCGCGACCACCACGTACCCGGCCCGCCAGGCGGTGCCGTCTTCGGCGGTCACCGTGACACCGGAATCGTCCTGCTCGATCCGCCGGACCGGCTCGCCGAGCCGCAGGACCGGGCCCAGCCGCTCGGCGAGCTTCCCGGCGAGGCCGTGGGCGCCGCCGTCCAACCGGTCTTGTTGCGCGCCGCCTTCGACGTCGGTCAACGCCGACAGGCTGCCCGCGGCCCTGATGTAGAACAGCGCGTGCAAGAGCGACAGTTCACTCGGTTCGCAGGCCCAGATGGCCTGGCAGGCGAGGGTGAGGAACCGGCGCCCGCCCCGGGTCTTCGCGGTGCGATCGATCCAGGTCCGCAAGGTCTGCCCGTCGAACGCGTCCGGGCCGCGCCAGGGCGCCTCGGTGTCGACGGAGCGGGCGAGCCTGTCGAGACGGGACTGGGCTCGCCCGACGTCGAGCAGCGTCAACGGGCCGAGTTTCGGCACCATGCCACGAAACCCGCGCAAACGCCCGGTCTCGGTTTCGAGGAGGTTCGCCCCCGCCGTGTACGTCGGGAAGACGGCCACACCGAATTCCTCGGCCAGCGCGTACACCCGGTCCTGACCTGGTCCGACGAACTGGCCGCCGAGATCGACGGCCTCGCCGCCGACTTCGGCACCGACGGTGCGGCCACCGGCTTGACGGCAGGCTTCGAGCAGAAGAACCCGTACTCCGCGATCGCGGAGACGGTGCGCGCAAACGAGACCTGCCATACCGGCGCCGACCACGACGACATCGATCTCGGAACTGTGGTGGGACACGAAACCTCCTGGTGGGTGAGTCGTGTTCGCGACCAGCACGAACACGACAGCGCACCCACCGACCACCACGGCGCTGACTTGGATTGTCTTCAGTTGTCGGCGCAGATCATTTCCATCCGGCGCCGCGGTGTCAACCGGTCAGGACTGCCGCTGCTGGGATCAACAGCTTGGGAGCGGTGGACCGCCGCAGCGCGGGTACTGGCCTGCCACGGAAATCGCGGCGCCCAGGGCGAGCTTCACGACGTCGATGCCGACAGGCGTCCGGTGGGTGTCCAGGTCCGTGATCCGCCAGGAGCGTTCGAGCAGGGCCGCGAGCGCGATCCGGACCTCCATCCGGGCGAGATGCGCACCCAGGCAGAAGTGGACGCCGTGGCCGAAGGACAGGTGGGGGTTGGCGGCCCGGTCCGGGTCGAAGGTGTGCGGGTCGGCGAAGACCTCGGGGTCGCGGTTGGCCGCCGTGATCATCGCGACGACCCGTTGCCCCGGCTGGAGTTCCCGGCCGCCGAGCGTGGTGGGCCGGGTGACGAACCGATCCGTCCCGCCCGTGGGCGGCAGGTAGCGGAGCACCTCCTCGACGGCCCGCCGCAGATCGGCCGGTTTCGGCCGGGAAGCCAGGCACAGCACCGAGTTCACCAGCAGTGTCTTGGTGGTCTCGTGGCCGTTGATCAGAAGCAGCGCGCAAAAGCCGAGCACCTCGTCCTCGGTGAGGTCCGACGCCATCAGGGTCGCGATGATCCCGGACGGCCGCTCCGCCTCCTCGCGGAAGAAGGTGCTCATTTCCGCCAGCGCCCGGTCGAAAGCGGTCCGGCGGGCCTCGTCCGCGGTGAAGGTGCCGAAGAACGACGTGATGGCCTCGGTCCACCGGACGAAATCCGGCCACCGCGACGGCCGCACCCCGAGCAGCCCCGCGATCGTGTGCACCGAAAGCGGGTACGCCACTTCGCCGATCAGGTCGAAATCCGGTCCGGCGGTGTCGAGCAGCGCGTGGACCTTCGCCGTGATCACCGGTTCCAGCGACGACACGGCCCGGGGCGTGAACACCTGGCTGACGATCCGGCGCAGCACGTGATGCCGGGGCGGATCGGTCGCCAGCAGGCTGGTCAACAACGGGTTCGAGCCGTGCGGAATCGGCTGAGTGCTGTGGCGCAGCTCGTCGGAAGAGAACACCGCGTGGTCGGTGAGCACTCTGTCCACATCGGAATACCGGGTGGCCACCCAGCCGCCGAACGGCTCGGCGAACCGCACCGGACCCACTTCCTGCGCGTGGAAAGCGAAGATCTCCTCAAGGGGCATTTCCCCAGGGTGCTACCCGCCCGCGGCCGAGTCTTGGAAGAACCGGACACAGGACGATCCGACCGCGCGCCGGAACTCCGCGAGCATGTGCGGCTGGTCGTAGAAGCCACTTCGGACCGCTATCTCCGCCCAGTCCGGCGCTGGGGACGACCGCGCCATCGCCATCGCCTCGTGCAGCCGCACCACCCGCGCGTACGCCTTCGGGCTCATCCCGACAGCCACCAGGAACCGCCGCCGCAGCTGCCGTTCGGACAAGCCGGCGGCGGCCGCGTGCCGGGACACCGGCGCCCCTGGAGCCGCGCGGATGGCCCGGAGCACAGGGTCCATCGCCCGATCGGCCTGCCGCGCCGGTGCCCGCAACGCCCGCAACCCGTCGTCGAGCCCCGAACCGGGGAGCCGTATCCCCGCCAACGGCACCTCGTCCGCGGCGATCCCCAGCACCGAGGCGCACGTCCCCGGCCGCAGCCGGATCCCCGTCAACGGCTCGGTCAGGCTGCCGGTCCTGGACTCGGTCTCCGGCCCGGTCAGCCATAGCGACCCGTCCGCGAACACCAGCAGATCCACGAACGGCTGCGGCAACGCGGGCGGCAGTTCCCCGCTGCGCCGCCACACGCGGCTGACCCGGCCGCGCAGATCGGCGGGCGGAACGACGTCGCTGGTCACCCTGGAAGTGAACCTCGGGCGAACGCTCCCCGCCACCGAAATTCGGTGCCTATAGTGACCGCGTGTATTCACCGATCCCGGTCCTGAACGAGCTGAAGGACCTCTACGACTCGACCCGCGACTTCCTCGCCGACGGCTTCGAGCTGTACGACTACGACGACAAGAAGAGCTTCCCCCAGGAACTGGACGATCCGGAGTTCCTGTCCCGGTTGATCCCCATCGCCCAGGCGAACGGGAGCGGCTCGACTTACGCGATCTGGCGATCCTCCGACGAGCCGGATCTCGCCCTGCTGCCTGTCGTGGTCTTCGGCGACGAGGGCGGCGAACACGTCGTCGCCCGCGACTTCCGGGATCTCCTGCGGCTGCTGGGGTTCGACGCCGAGATCACGGTCGACCACGACTCGGCCTACTACTTCCGGGACGAGGACGACGACCACAGCGGCTCGCACGAGATGTTCGTCGAGTGGCTTCGGGAGCGCGGCCTGGCACCGGCCGAGGATCCGGACGCCGTGATCGCCGCCGCCCAGGAGATCCACGGGGAACGGTTCCGGGCGTGGATCACCCCGTTCTACGAGAAGGTCGGCTGGGCCTGACTCAGGCCTTGCGCTGGGCCTCGAACATGGTGATCAGCCGCTCAGGGACGTTGTCGCCGAAGATGCTTTCGATCATGACGTCCTCCTCGATGATCGTCTCACTGCGGACGAACATCGCCGGCTCGTACTCGGCGAGGGCGGCCTCGACGTCGCCGGGACGCGCCGCGAGGGCCTTGCCGAGTTCGGCGCCGTCGAGCATGGCCAGGTTGGCGCCTTCCCCGTTCGCCAGCGCGAGATGGGCCGCGTCGCCGAGCAGGGTCACGCCAGGGACCCGATCCCACCGCAGCCCGAACGGCAACGCGTAGGCGGGACGGTGGATCGGCGCGATGTCGCTCTCGGCGATCAGCGCGGTGAGCTCCGGCGACCAGCCGTCGAACTCCGCCACCAGCCGCGCCTTGGCCGCTTCGGTGTCGGCGAAGTCGATGGCGTCGAACCAGTCCATCGGCCGGACGAGCTCCACGTAGGCGTGCAACGTGTCGCCGGCTTCCCGGTGGGCGTTGATGCCCATGCCCGGCGTGGTCCCGTTCCCGAACATCGAACCGCCGCCGACCGTTTTCGCCACGTCGGCGTGGCGGGTGTCGGCCTCGTACAGGTACGTCTCGACGATCGACGTGCCGCTGTATTCGGGGATGGCGCCGGTGAGCAGCGGCCGGATCCGCGACCACGCGCCGTCCGCGCCGACCAGGAGCCCGGCGACGACGGTGGTGCCGTTTTCGAACTTCACCTCGTGGCGGCCGTCGTCGAGCGTCCGGGCGCCGGCGACCTTGTGCCCCCAGCGCACGGTGCCCTCGGGAAGCGAGTCGAGCAGCATCTTCCGCAGGTCCCCGCGCTGCGCCTCGGGACGGCCGCCCGTGCCGTCGTCGGCCCGCTCGAACAGGACGGTCCCGTCGATGTCGAGGACCCGCAGCGCCTGGCGGCCCTCCAGGACGATGCCGCGGAACTCGTCCATCAGTTCCGCCGCCTCGAGGGCGAGCTGGCCGTTGTAGTCGTGGATGTCGAGCATCCCGCCCTGCGAACGCGCGGCGGGGGACGCCTCCGCTTCGTAGACGGCGGACGGGATGCCGTGGACGTGCAGGACGCGGGCCAGCGTGAGGCCGCCGAGCCCGGCGCCGATGATCGTGACCGGTGTGTTCATGGTGACTCCTCGGATCGCGACTGGAATGACATTCCAGAGACTGTCGCGGACCGCTGTCAGGCCACGCACACGACGCTGGCACCGGCCTGGCACGTCCTGTCAGCCGAAGAACTCGACAGCGTCGTACTCGCCCCACCCAGGGTCCCCGGTCTTCGCGAACGCGACCCACGCGCCGTGCATCCTGGCCGCGAGCCCGTCCGGGACGGGGTCAGGCCCGAGGAGCCCCGCGTCCCCGTGCAGCCACGGCTCGTCGGCGAGGTCGAAGACGAACGGCAGCTCGACGGTGTGGGCGGCGCCGAGCCGTCCGTCCAGCGCCGTCGAGCGGTAGCCGAACGAGTAGGCATACGTGCGGCCGTCCGAGCTCCGCGCGTGGGCCCGCGCCATCCGCGCCGTTCCGGCCCCGAACAACGTCTCCCCGAGCTCGGCGGGATTCGCGGCGCCATAAAGGTTTCCTTCCTCGGTATTGGTGCCGATCAGCAGATCGACGTCGCCACCGAGGAGACCGTCGGCGGGCTGGACCGGCAGCACCAGGCTGAACGGGCTCAACCCGGCCAGCGGATCCGAAGCGGTCTCGGTCCGCAGGTCGAGACCGCTCAGCGCGGGCAGGATCTCCAGGAATCGCTCGTCCGGGATCGCCCCGAACGCTTGGGCGGTGGGCTCGATGCCCAGCGCCGAAGCCACCGCCGCGGTGACCCTGGCCGCCTGCTCCGGCGTGAAGGCGCCCGTACCGCTGCCGCTCTGGACGATCGCCCGCCGGAACAGCCCCTTGGCCTGCGGCGTCGCCGGCAACGCCCCGGTAATCGTGGCACCCGCGGACTGCCCGAAGACGGTGACGTTGTCCGGATCGCCGCCGAACACGGCGACCGTGTCCCGCACCCAGCCGAGCGCGGCGAGCACGTCGAGCAGCCCCCGGTTCGCCGGAGCACCCTCCAGATCGAGGAAGCCGGGGACACCGAGGCGGTAGTTCACCGTCACCAGGACGACGCCGTCGCGCGCGAACGCCCTCCCGTCGTAGAGCGCGGCGCGAGTCGAACCGGTGACGAATCCGCCACCGTGCACGAAGACCAGCACGGGACGCCTGCCGTCGTCCGCGGCGGGCGTCCGGACGTCGACGGTCAGGTACTCCTCGCCCCGCACCCAGCCCGGTCCGAAGTAGGGAGTCATGTCGAGACGGCCGAAGTCGCGCACCGGCTGGGGAGCCGTCGGCGAGGGCCCGGTCCCGTCGCGGACGCCGGACCATCCCGGATGCGGCGACGGCGGACGAAAGCGGCCGGGACCGAGCGGAGCGGCCGCGTACGGGATGGCGCGGTAGAGCTCACCGAAGGAGTCGCGACGGCCGCGCACGACGCCCGCCGGTGTTTCTGCTTGCGGGAACACGAAAAAACTCCTCTCAGGAAAGGTGGGAGAAACCGGCCCACCGCGCGATCGCGAACTTCGGCCCCCGGCGCTCGACCCGTACAGCGCCCTGGGCACCGAAGTGCGCCGGGAAGACGAGCGCGTTGCCGTCGGCGGCCTGGCCGAGCAGCTTGTGCCGGGTCGCCCTGGAACCGGCCGGGTCTTCGCAGTAGGGCGAGTTGGTGTCCGGCTCCACGATCTGCAGCGCGGTGTGCACGAGATCCCCCACGAACAGCGCCCGCTCCCCACTCGATTCCAGGGTGAGCACGGACGAGCCGGGAGTGTGACCGGGGGCGAGGTCGAGCCGCAGGTTCCGGTCGATGCGGTGAGTGCCGTCCCACAGGTGGGTCAGTCCCGCTTCGTGCACCGGCGCGACGCTGTCCTCGAAGACGTTCTGATTTCCGCGTCCCAGCACGGAATCGTGCGCTTCGGCGGGGTTCCAGAACTCGAAGTCCGGCCGTGGCATCAAGTACGTCGCGTTCGGGAAGGTCGGCACCCAGGTGCGGCCTTCGAGCCGGGTGTTCCAGCCGACGTGGTCGATGTGCAGATGCGTGTTGACCACGACGTCGACGTCCTCGGGCCGCACACCGGCGGCCGCGAGGTTGTCGAGATAGGCGGTGTCGAGCCGGTTCCACACCGCCGCGTAGGGCCGGTCCTTGTGGTTGCCGACCCCGGTGTCGACGAGGATCGTGCGTCCTTCGCTGCGGATCAGCCATGACTGGAGCGCCGCGTGGCATTCGTCGGTCTCGGGGTTCCAGAAGTCGGGCGCGAGCCAGCCGCGGTGTTCGTCCCACGAGCCCTCCGGGCTGTCCGGCAGGAATTCGGCCGGGGTCATGCCGAGCGAGCCGTAGAACTCCTTGACGCGGGTGACCGTGACGTCCCCGATGGTGATCTCTTCCATGCGACCGAGCCTGGTCATCCAGCCGGGCGGGGACCACGCCCCGGTTGTCCTCCCACTGGGAGGGTGTGGCTGAGGCCGGCCAGGCCACGGATACTCGGGCTCATGGACGGACCTGGACCGCTCGGCGACTTCCTGCGTGCCCGACGGGCCGGGCTGCGGCCGGAAGACGTCGGCCTGCGTGACTTCGGGCCGCGCCGCCGGGTGGCCGGGCTGCGGCGCGAGGAGCTGGCCCAGCTCGCCGGTGTCAGCGTCTCGTACTACGCGCGGCTGGAACAGGGCATGTCACGCGGCGCTTCGGCCGAGGTGCTGGACGCCATCGCCCGCGCGCTCCGGCTCGACGTCCACGCCCGCGAACACCTCGGCCGTCTCGCCGGTGCCGCCCGCCACACGCCGCGGGCGCGCCGTCCACGGCCCGAGAAGCTCCACGACGAGACACGGGACCTCCTGGGCACCGTCGACGCGCCCGCGCTGGTGCTCGGCCGCCGCTCGGACGTCCTGGCATGGAACGCCCTCGGCCACGCGTTGCTGGGCGGGCACCTGGACTTCGACGCACCGGACGACCCGGCGCGACGGCCGAACATCGGCCGGATGCTGTTCCTGGACCCGCACAACCGGGAGCTGTACGTCGACTGGAGGCGGAAGATCCGCGCGGTGGTCGGGAATCTGCGGATCGCGGTCGGCAGGCATCCCGACGACCCGCTGCTCGCGGAGCTGATCGGCGAGCTGACGATGAAGAGTCCCGAGTTCGTCTCGCTCTGGGGCGATCACCGCGTCCAGCCCTGTGACGCGGCGTCCTACGAGCTGCACCATCCGATCGTCGGCAGGGTGACGGTGACGCAGCAGACGCTGTCGATCGCCCGCTCGCCGGACCAGTTGCTGATCGTGTGCACGACCCCCGCGGACTCCCCCGGCGCGCGGGCGCTCGCGCTGCTCCGGCAGGCGAGCTCAGACCTTGTCGTGCACAGTGACCGCGTAGCCGTCCGGGTCGGCGAAAGCGAACGTGCGGCCGAACGGCCCGTCGAACGGTTCCGTGAGGATTGAGACGTCCGCCGCGGCCAGCCGGTCGTGCAGCGCCTGGGCGTCGTCGGCGTGGAACCACAGCGCCACTCCTGAGCCCGGCCGCGGGGAAATCGCGTCCAGGTCCAGTCCGGGCACCGGTTCCCGCACCGCGAACGGGATCGGCTCGGTGCCGAACACCACGGCGTGGGGCGGCGCGACGGGCAGCCTGCGCAGCCCGAGGTGGGTTTCGTAGAACGCGGCGGCGCGGTCGAGGTCGCGCACCTGCAGCGAAAGGAAAGAAGGTCCGGTCAGCGTCATGTCGTCCTCCATGTCAGCGTATTGACATAGCGACGGTATGTCATGATGCTGACATGAGTCAAGGCGAGACTGTCGGACCGCTGAGCCAGTCGGTGGGATACCTGCTGAAACGGGCCGCGACGGCGCTTCGCGTGGCCATGGACGCCGCTTTGCGCCCCCTCGACCTCACCGTCCCGCAGTACTCCTGCCTCGAAGTGCTGTCACAGCGGCCGGGACTGTCCAACGCGGAACTGGCCAGGGCCGTTTTCGTCACCCGCCAGTCGATGAACCTGGTGCTGCGCGGATTGCAGGACCGCGGCCTGGTCACCCGTCCGACGACGGCGCCGCAGGGCCGCGCCTTGCCCAGCACGCTCACCCCCGCCGGGCGTGCTCTGCTCCACGCCGCGAGCGGCCTCGTGCGCGCGGTGGAGAAACGGATGCTGGAGCCGTTTTCCGCGGCCGATCAGGACAGGCTGCTGCACGATCTCGCCGCCTGCACCGACGCGCTTTCCCCGAAGGAGTGACTCAGGACCTCGTGTTCACGAGCGTCTCCGGCTTGAACGCGAACACGTCGTCGCCCTGGACGAGCACGTGCCATTCGCCGCAGACCTTGTCGGTCCGGCCCTCCTGTCCCTGCGGCCACCACTGGGCGGCGAGCGTGGCAGGCTGCGTCGAGGCCGCTCCCGGGCCACAGTCGGCGGGCAATGTCCCGCCGGTGAACCGCAGGATCCGCTCCGAACCCGTCGTCCGGATGACCTCCGTGACAGCCCGCGCCCGGTCCGGCACCCACTCCGGCAGACGGGCGTTCTCGTCCCGTTTGCCCGCGGCGCCGGTCGTGTAGCCGACCGTCTTGACGTGGCCGTTCGCCTTTTCGGTCAGGCCTTCCTTGAGTCCGCAGCCGGACAGGGCGACCGTGGCCGTCGCGGCGGCGAGGATCGCCGCGGTGATCTTCGTGTTCATACCATCGAGTCAACCTCGCGGAAGCGTTCGCGGGATCGGACTTTCGGCTCGGCCGAGCCGCCATCCGGCCGATCTCCACGGCGGATAACCGCCAGCGCCCACGGACTCCGCGCATCACAGTGGTCGTCGTGACGGCCCCGGTAAGGCGACCTTCGCGCCACTCGCCCCGTTCTTCTCCCCCGAGGTGGTGCTGCACCAGGCGGACGCCTTGCCGTACGGCGGAATCTGGCGTGGCCACGAAGGCCTGGAACGGTTCTTCCTCGCCATGGGCCGCACTTGGGAAGTCTTCGACATGGTGGAGCAGAGCTTCCTGAGCGAGACCAGCCCGCTGGTCGTCCTGACCTGGACGCACGTCCGGGCGAGGGCCACCGGCCGTGAGCTGGACTTCCCGATCCTGCAGACCATCACCGTCGAAGACGGGCGCATCACCGAGGTGCGGCCGTTCTACTGGGACACCGCGGCGATCGCGGCGGCCTGCACGAACTACCATCCCACTGATGACCGCCTACCACGATCTTGACGTGTTCGAGGAAGCCGCTTCGCTGCCGGAGCGCCAGCAGAAGATCCTGCTGACCATCCGCGAATGGGTGGTGGAGCACGGGTACTCGCCGAGCACGCGCGAGATCGGTGAAGCGGTCGGGCTGCGCTCCACGTCCTCGGTGTCGAAGCATCTGGCGGCGTTGGAGGAGAAGGGTTTCCTTCGCCGCAGCAGTTCCATTTCGCGCCCCATCGACGTCCGCGCCTTCCTGCACGGCACCGCACCACGGGAATCCACAGAGGACTCCGTGCCGGTGCCCGTCGTCGGTGACATCGCGGCGGGAACGCCGATCTCAGCCGTCGAACACGTCGACGACGTGATGAACCTTCCGCGCGAACTCACCGGCCGGGGCAACGTCTTCGGGCTGCGGGTGCGCGGCGACTCGATGATCGACGCGGCGATCTGCGACGGCGACATCGTCGTGGTGAAGCAGCAGCAGGAGGCGCACTCCGGTCAGATCGTCGCCGCGATGATCGACGAGGAGGCCACGGTCAAGGTGTACCGCCGCCGCGACGGCCACGTGTACCTCGAACCGCGCAACCCCGCCTACGACGTCATCGACGGGGACCGCGCGGCCGTGCTGGGCGTCGTGGTCTCGGTCCTGCGCAGCGTCTGAGCCGGTTTCTGTCGGTGGCCCGGGGTAGCTTCCGGGCCATGTACGAAATCGACTTCGTCGAGTTCCCGTCGAGTTCGGCGGCGGGCTCGAGCAGGTTCTTCGAAAAGGCTTTCGGCTGGACTGCGGCGTCGTACGGCCTGACGTACACCGACGTCCAGAGCGGTGGCGCGGTCTCGCTCGGTTTCCAGCAGGACACCGCGCAGCAGACGGCGGCGCCGCTGGTGACGATCCGCACCGACGACCTCGGCCAGGCGAGGGGTTCCGTCGAGGCCGCGGGCGGAGTCGTCACCGTCGAGCCGTTTTCGTTCCCCGGCGGGCGCCGGTTCCACTTCCGCGAGCCCGGCGGCGCCGAACTCGCGGTGTGGTCCCCGGACTCCTGACATCAGGCGGCGAATCCGAGCACCAGCGAAGCGGCGACAGGCGCCATGTACATCAGCGGGAACGCGACGTGCGAGGCCCAGTGCGCGCGGAGCACGGTGATCACGGCGCCGGCGAAGTAGAGCACCAGGCCGATCCCGGCCGCGACACCGAGTGCGGGCACCCACAGGCCGGCGATCAGGCCGAGCGCGCCCGCGGCCTTGGCGACGCCGAGCGGGTTCCACCAGCCGCGGGGGACGCCGTAGTCGGCGAGAGGCTGCACGACCCATTTGGCGCGGAAGAAGATCGAGGCGGCCGAGAAGGCTGCCATGAAAGCTCCGAAGACGGTGACGATGACGTAAGCGGTGGTCATTTCGGTTTCTCCTCGGTTTCTCGGTGGTTCGTCGGGTTGACCCCGGCCACCGGCCCGATGTGACAGCCCCGCGCGTGAAGCACGTCACAACCCGATACGACGCGTTCGTTCAGGCGTGCCGCCGTTTTAGAGCAAGCGCTCTGTTACTCTCGCCCCATGGCCCGCCCCCGCCTGCACGACCTGGACAGGCTGCTCGACGCGGCCGAGCGCCTCGTCGTCGAGGGCGGCGCCCAGGGCGTCACCGTCCGGTCCCTCGCGGCCGCCGCGGGGGTCCCCAACGGCACGATCTACCACGCCTTCGGCTCACTCGGCGCACTGCTGGCCCGGGTCTGGCTCCGCGCGGCGGGCGACTTCCTCGACCTCCAGACCGAGTTGGCCGATCAAGCGGCGGACCCGGCCGCGGCGATCGCGGCAGCGGCGGACGCTCCTGCCGCTTTCGCCGACCGAAGGCCGGAGGCGGCCCGCCTGCTCATCACCGTCAAGAAGGAGCATCTGCTCGGCCCGCAGGTCCCCGAAGACCTCGCCGGCGACCTCCTGACGCTCGACAAACGCCTGGTCTCCTTGCTGGTCAGGCTCGCGGACGGGCTCTGGGAAAGGCGGGACGCACAAGCCGTCGAGGTACTCACAGCCTGCGTGGTCGACCTGCCGACGGCCCTGTTCCGGCGCGCGTTCACCGCGGGCGAGCCGATCCCCGAAGACTCCCGCGTACGGCTCGCCGCCGCGGTCCACGCCATACTCCTGCTCCCACCCCCACGAAAGGACTGACGATGCCGACGCTGCGTCACGACGCCCCGGTGTTCCTGCTCGACCTCGGAGACGACGAGAACCGTTTCTCGCCGTCCTGGCTGGAAACCGTGCATTCCCAGCTCGACACCGTCGTCGCCTATCCGGATCCCGCGGTACTGGTCACCGTCGGATCAGGGAAGTTCTATTCGAACGGCCTCGACCTCGAATGGCTCACCAGCAACGCCGTCCAGGCCGCGCAGTACGTCGCCGACGTCCACGAACTGCTGGCCCGCGTGCTCACCCTCGGCGTGCACACGGTCGCCGCGATCAACGGGCACGCCTTCGGCGCCGGGGCGATGCTGGCGATGGCGCACGACTTCCGGGTGATGCGCGCCGACCGCGGGTTCTTCTGCTTCCCCGAAGCCGACATCAACATCCCGTTCACGCCGGGGATGGCCGGGCTCATCCAGAGCAAGCTCACCCCGTCGGCCGCCATCGCGTCGATGACCACGGGACGGCGATTCGGCGGCACGGACGCGCGGGATCTGGGGCTCGTGGACGCCGTCGCCGAGAAATCCGCACTGCTGGAGTACGCGGCCGACCTCGTCCGCCCGCTGGCCGGGAAGGACCGCGGCACGCTGGCCGCGATCAAGACGACGATGTTCACCCCGGCCCTCACCGCGCTTCGCGCCAAGTAAGGGCACAATCATCGACTGTGAGCGAAGACATCCTGCGCGCCGAGGACCCGGACGTCGCCGAGGCCCGTAACGGGGACGACGCGGCGTTCAACCGCCTGGTGGAGCCGCTGCGCCGCGAATTGCACGCCCACTGCTACCGCATGCTCGGCTCGACCCACGACGCCGACGACGCGCTCCAGGACGCTCTCCTGCGGGCTTGGCGGGGGCTGGAACGGTTCGAGGGCCGGAGCTCCATGCGGACCTGGCTCTACACCGTCGCCACCCGCACCTGTCTCGACACCGCCGCCGCACGCGGCAAGCGCGCCCTCCCGATGGACCTCGGCCCGTCGAGCGAGCGGGCGGTGCTCGAACACGCGCCGGTGACCGAGGTCGCGTGGCTCGGCCCGTATCCCGACGGGAGCCTCGGCCGGGGCCCTGCCGGGCCGGACACCCGGTACGAGCAGCGTGAGGCCGTCGAGCTGGCGTTCGTCGCCGCGCTGCAGCATCTGCCGGGCAACCAGCGGGCCGCGTTGCTGCTCTTCGACGTCCTCGGCTTCTCCGCCGCCGAGATCGCGTCCACAATGGACACTTCGGTCGCGGCGGTGAACAGCGCGCTGCAGCGGGCGCGGGCGATCGTGGCCGAGAAGGTCCCGTCGCCCAGCCAGCAGCAGACGCTGCGGAAGCTCGAAGACGCGCGGGTCCGCGAGATCGCCGCGGACTTCGCCTCCGCGCTGGACCGCGGCGACGCCGACGCGCTCGTGGCGTTGCTGACCGAGGACGTCACCTGGTCCATGCCGCCGCTCGCGCACTGGTACCGCGGTATCGAGGCCGTCTCCGATTTCGCCGTCGAGGTGCCGATCGGCCGGTGCCCGAGCTGGCGCAACGAGGTCATCACCGCCAACGGCCAGCCGACCGTCGCCTGCTACGTCGGCGAATCGGCCGACGCCGTCCACCACGCCTGGTCGATCAACGTGCTGTCGCTGCGGGACGACCGGATCCACGAGATCACGTCGTTCCTCGATCCGGCCCTGTTCGCGCAGTTCGGGCTTCCGCCGACGAAGCCCTGATCACCCCTCCGCATGACAACGGCGGCCGAACCGGCTCAGGCCTGCCACGATGGCCGCCATGCGGAAGATCACTCCGGCGCTCAAGATCGTCGCCACCGGGCTGGCCGTGGTGATCGCCGCCGGCCTCGGCCTGTGGTTGCACGCGGCGGACCGGACCTCGGGCGACACCGGGCATTGGGTGGGCTCGCACGCCCCGGACCGGATCGAGGTCAACGCGTCCGTGCTCAAGGTGGACGCCGCCGCGCGGGAGGCCGTGCTGCGCGTGCTGGTCGTCCCGCTCGGGCGGTTCGGGGAAGACGACGGCGTCGCGTCGACCGGCGAACTGCGGCTGCTGACGTCTTCCAGCCTTCGCGATGACCGCGTCTTCCCCGCGCACCATCGGATCTCCAGTTTCGATCTCCCGATCGCGCTGACCGGCGGCGCCGTCACCGACTACCCGTTCGACGGCTACGAGGCGCGGATCGAGTTCGCGGCCGTCCACGGCGGGGAACCCGCTCCCGTGCTGTTCACACTGGACAAAGTGGACAGTCTGTTCTCGTTCTCCGTCAAGGACTATCGCGCGGCCGACGACCAGGGCGGCCTCGATGTCCGGTTCAGCCGTTCCACCAGCGTGCTGGTCTTCGCACTGTTCATGATGATCACCATGTGGGGCCTGGCCATCGCGGTGTTCTTCGGCGCGCGGCATCTGATCGCGCGAAGGAAGGGCTTGGTCTGGCCGTCGTTCGGGTTCATGGCCGCGACACTGTTCGCGCTCGCCGGATTCCGCAATCTCGCCCCGGGTTCACCACCGATCGGCTCGCTGTTGGACTACACGGCCTTCCTGTGGGCCGAGGTTGTCATCGCGCTGTGCGTCGTGGTCGCGGTTGTCATCGGCGCGATCACCGAACACGGCAAACCGGACGCCGGATGAGCATGATGGAGGCGTGCGCGGGAAGGTGCTGCCCGAACCGGCCAACGCAGGCAGCTCAGGCGCTCCGGCGCAGAGACAGGGAGTGGCCGGGGTTGAGCTTGCGGCCGAGACGGTCGGCCTTCGGCCAGCGGACGTCGGTCGCCCAGCCCGCCTTCTCGAACAGCCAGATCAGCCGCGCGGAGATGTCGAGCTGGCCGCGGCGGACACCGTGCCGGGCGCCGGTCGGGTCCGCGTGATGCGAGTTGTGCCAGGACTCGCCCATCGAGGCGATGGCGAGCGGCCAGAAGTTCGCGGACTTGTCGCGGGCGGCGAACGGGCGGTCGCCGATCAGGTGGCACAGCGAGTTCACCGACCAGGTGACGTGGTGCAGCAGCGCCACCCGGACGAGGCTCGCCCAGAAGAACGCGGTGACCGCACCCCACCACGACAGCGTGATCAGGCCGCCGAGGACGGCGGGCGCGAGCAGCGTCACGACGGTGAGCAGTGGGAACAGGCTGTCGACACGGGCGATGTCACGGTCGTCGAGCAGGTCCGGGGCGAATCGCCGGGCATTGGTCTTCTCACGCTCGAACAGCCAGCCCATGTGGGCGTGCCAGAAGCCGCGGGCCAGCGCGGCCGGGCTGGTACCGAACCGCCACGGGGAGTGCGGGTCGCCTTCGCGGTCGGCGAAGGCGTGGTGGCGCCGATGGTCGGCCACCCAGCCGACGACGGGGCCCTGCATGGCCATGCTGCCGGCGACCGCGAGGGCGATCCGCAGGCCGCGGTTGGCTTTGAAGGCGCCGTGGGTGAAGTAGCGATGGAAACCGATGGTGACGCCGAGGCCGGTCAGGAAGTAGAACCCGGCGGCCAGGCCGAGGTCCACCCAGCCGAGTCCCCAGCCCCACGCGAAGGGGACGGAGGCGGCCAGCGCCACCAGGGGCACCACCGCGAACAGCTTGACGAGGAGATTTTCGGTACGGGACTGCTCCCCGGACATCAAGGGCTGCGGCGCCTGCCGCTCTTCGCTGTCCGGGAGTCTTAGCGCTGAGGTCATGTCGCCGTTTCTGGTCGATGGCCGGGGCATGTGTCAGCCGCGGAAGCCTGAGCACGACGCGGCGCACGAGAAGGCATGCCCGCGACGAATTCTGCGCGAGCGTGCCTGGACAACACGACACCCAAAACGTTGAGCTACTCCGTGGAACGATCGGCGTCGACCGAAGGTTCCGATTCGGGGTAAGAGGGTTCGCGAAAAAGATCCAGGTATCGCTCGCCCTGAGGAGTCGCCGGATCGTGTCGCTCGACCTGGATGTCGAGCGGATGGCTGAACAGCGCACTGTCGGTGCTGTGAGTTTTGACGGTGAAACCTTTCAAAGGGGACCGCTGGTCAGCGGTCTTCGGCGAGGCCGGGGGCGAATTCCACCCGCCTCGTGCCGGATCGGCGTCACGCTGTGAAGCGCCGACATCGACCACGGTACACGCCCTGGGGCCGGAACCCCAGGGCGTCCACCCTGATCAGCCGGGTGCCGTCACGTTGAGTGCCGTCACGACGGTTCGTTCTTCATGGGCGAAATGCGCTTCGAGCCTGCCCGCGAGCTCGTCGAAGTCGTCACGCAGCCGGATCGGGTCGGTCTCGCCGTGGACGTAACCCTCGACGAGCACACGAATCCGTTTCTGCAACGCCGCGACGACGACATGGTCCTCCCCCAGCTTCGTCAACACCGGCGCGAGCGCCGGAAACCGTTGCACCAGCATCGGAAACGCGCCCATGTCCTCTCCGGTGTGATGCTTGGTCAACGCCTCGCAGAACGAAACACAGTGCGCCCGCAGGGATTTCTCCATGGTGAGCGAATCCGCGCGACCGGCCACGAGGTCGTCCACCCCGGCGCGCAGCGTCTTGAGCTCCTCCCGTAGCCACTCGTGGACCTCGACCAGGAAGTCGCCCAGCCCCCGCACCCTGTCGTCGATCCGGTGCAGGATCACGACGGGCAGCTCACGTGTCGTTTTCGCCTGGTACTCGGCGAATCCCGGGTCCTCGGCGGCGACCTTCGCGAACAACGCGTCACGCTCCATCGTGGACGGAAGGGCCGCGATCGCCTCATAGGTCTCGACCCCCGTCTCGACGGTGACCCGATGGTCGTGCCGGATGTTGTGATACCACCCCGGATTCCTCGGCGCCCCCATGTTCGAAGCGACAACGATGGTCTTGCCGTCGATTTCGAGGTACCCCAACGGGTTCGTCCACCGCTTGCCACTCTTGGCGCCGGTGGTGGTGAGCAGGATCAGCTGCCACCCCTCGAACATGCCGCCAGGTTTTCCCTTGTTCTGCCTGAATTCTTCGATCACCTGGTCGTTGAAGCCGGTCAATGCGATCCTTTCCCGTCGATGTGTCGACAGGAGGGCGCGGAACGATCACCGGAGAAATGCTCACGAGTCTTGGCACGCCCAGGTTTCGAGCGCGCGCATGGAGGCGTCATCCCACTGACAAGGGAATGAGTGAATGCGAGAGACGGTGTGAGCCGATCTCTGGTGGCTAAGTAGCCGCTACCTCCATGCATAGGCCCATACGGGGCTCAGGAACGACGTTAGCACAGGGCTTCCCCGCCGCGCACTCATACTTGCGGGTGCCACATAAACGTGCGATAGAACATCTGTTCGACTGCGGGTAGCGTTGCTTCCGTGGCCAGCGACAACGCACCCCCGACAACGCCCACCGAGTGGTGGCGCGTCGACACCGCGACGTTGCACGCCCGCAAACAAGAACTCGAAGTCCTCAAACGCCAGTTGGATGCTGTAAAGATGTCGTGTTCGCTGTGCGGCGACCCCTCACCGCACAGCGATGTCTCCAATGTGGCATTGGGGACCTTGAGCGTCCCCAATGCCACATTGGAGACATCCTCCCTGCTTGGAGCACTGGCCCCTGCCCATGGCCGGCAGAGTCGCGAGCAGCCGAGCACGACACCTTTGACCTGCCCTCAATAACGACCCAAATCACTTACGACCAGGCTTCACCGATCGCGAGTGACTGCCCTGATCCAAAACCAACTCCCCGACCTTCTGATCTCCGCTCATCTCGCCTGTCGGCAGGAATCCGAGCCTCAGATAGAAGCCCTCGGGACCGTCCTCGCCCGGGTGCCAGGTGGTGGTCAGCCGATGACCGCCTCGGCGGCGGATCCCACCAGCCTTTACGAAAGGAGAGTCACCGCCGGCGAATGATCACGGCAGCCCGAGGATTTCCGGCCGCGCCGCGTACTTCCGCCAGTGCTGTCCGGGATCCGGGACCAGGCGCCGATGTTCGAGATCCAGCAGCCCGGAGAGGCTTTCGACTTCGGCCACCACGGCGCCGTCCGGGGCGACGAACTCCTGGACCACCCGCGACACCTTGCCCGGCTCCCAGGCGAACCGGGTCAGGACGTCGACGCGGGCGCGGGCCCGAAGCTCTCGGCGGAACCGGATGGTCGTTTCGAGGTTGACGGCGCCGAGGTTCGCGGCCTTGAGGGCCAGCGGGTCCACTCCCGCCGCCCACACGCATTCCCAGCGCGCGTGATCGGCGTACGCGAGATAGGCGGGGCCGCGGACGTGCCCGTTGATGTCGAGATCGTCCGTGCGGATGTCGAGGGTGACGCGGAAAGGTTCGGGCACTCCCCGATCTTCGCCTCGGGGGCCTGCCTCAGTCTGGAACGTTTCGGCCAGTCCAGGAACGCACGAGCGCGCCGGGCGAGGCGCCCGCCAGCCGCCGGCACTCCCGTCCGAGATGGGACTGGTCCGCGTAGCCCACTTCGGCGGCGACGTCGGCGAGCGACGATCGGTCCCGCGCGACGTCCTCGACTCGCTTGAGGAATCTGTGAAACCGCAGCACTCGCTGCAGTTCCTTGGGACCGACGCCGACCTCGTGCCGTACATGCCGCCGAAGACCACGTTCGCTCACGCCCAGCTCCGCCGCCACTCGATCGGCGCGGGCGCCGGGCGACCGCAACGCGCGAGCGGCCTCGATCGTGAGCCCGTCCAGCTCGACGTCGCGGAGCCTTTCCGCGACCAGCGCCTCCAGCACCGAACGCGCCTCGCCCGGGGTGCCGCACTCGGCCAGTCTGGATTCGGCACGCCGGGCGCTGCCAGCCCACAGGTCGCGCAGCGGGGTGGCCTCCGCCGTCAGATCCGTCAGATCCGTCATCGGCAGCCCCAGTACCGCGCCGGCGGCACCGCACCGCAGGCGAAGCCCGACGGTCCACTCCGCCGACGGCAGCTCGTGCCGCAGCACCCCGCGCACAGTGGTGACGGCGGTAAGCCCTCGCCCGTCCCAGACGAGGTCCACACAGCCGTCCGGGAACACCCGCAGCGGACGGCTCCACCCCACTAGACCCGTCCAGGCGCTCTCGACCACCTCCGCCACCTTCGCGACCGGCACACTTTCGCGGTACGTCGAACGGCCCGACCGGCGACGCAGCGGAACACCCACGTCCGGCAGTATGCCCCCGCCCACCGACAAGATGCGCCCCGCTTGATCTTGCTGAAGACTTGCCGTCGTGCTGAGGCCGGTACTCGACCCGTCCCCCGCCGGCTGGATCTCCTCCAGGCTCGGCGGGGCGTTCGGCGCCGCCTGCCGCACGGTCCCGCGTGGCTACGCCGCCTACGCCCGCCTCTGTCACCCGGCGGAACGCGACCGCGGCGGCTGGGCGAGCTGGCGCGAGGCCGCGACCGAAACGGGACGGCGCGCCCACGGCACCATGCAGTGGCACGCGCTCGTCGGCTCCCCGGATCCGGTGAACCTCACGGGCTCGCTCTGGCGGGGCTCGCCGCCGGGACGCGGCACGCTGCCGTCGCACAGCCTCACCGCGCTGCTGGCCGTCCTCGGCGACCACACGTCCTCTTCGGACGGCTGGTTCTGCCTTTGGGAGGGCTACGACTGGGCCGACGAGGCGACGTTGTCCCGCGAGCACCTCGACTCGCCGCGCCTGCGGCATCCGGGCCGCGACTACCTGATGTTCGCCGGGCCGCTGACCTCGGCGACGGAACTCGGCTGGCGGCCGCGGCCAAGCTGGTTCGAGGCGCAGTCCCCCAACCTGTTCTGGCCGGAAGACCGCGCTTGGTGTGTGGCCACCGAGGTCGACTTCGATTCGACCCTCGTCGCGGGCGAGGAGGCCCTGATCGACGCGCTCCTCGATTCGCCCGGCCTCGATGCCTGGCGGATCGAGCCCGACACCTCACTCGCGGCCGACGGGGACCGGATCAATCACCTCGCGTGACCGCAATCCAGAAGAGTGAAGGCCTCCTTCCCTACCCTCAAGGTAGGCAAGGAGGCCTTCACGGACAGCGGGTCAGCGCTCTTCGATCGCGTCGACCTTCGCCGGGTAGAACGCCACGTGGTCCTTGATCTCGGCGACCGCGTCGTGCGGCGCCTCGTAGGTCCAGACGGCGTTCTCGGCGACGCCGTCGCCGGTCCGGATGCTGTAGTACGACGCGTCGCCCTTGAACGGGCAGTACGTCGAGTGTTCCGTCCGATCCAGCACGTCGAAGTCGACGTCGGCACGCGGGATGTACTGCGCCGGCGGGTAGTTCGCCTCTTGCAGCGTGAGCGCGTTCGCGCTGTCCGCCACGACCTTCCCGCCGACCGTCACGACCACGCGCGCCTTGTTCGGCGCCACCGTGATCGGATGGTTCGCGCTGGGCTTCAGCACCTTCTTGTCAGGCATGGATCAGCTCCCTCGGGGGTTTCTCCGCTACCTGGCACAGCGACGCCGCCCGTGCGGATATTCCCCTCAGGGCAGGTAGTACATCGGGTTCGGCAGCTTCACCGGGAACTCTGCGTAACCGCCTTCGAGGTCGCTGAACTGGTCACCGAAGTTGGCAAGGATCGTCGCGCCGGTCGAGGCGATGTGCTTGCGCGTGCCCGCCTTGTACTGGACGGTGGTGCAGGTCAGCCCGCACGGCAGGTAGTCCGGCGCGGTGGTCTTCGGCTTGAAGAACGCGCCGGCGGGCGCCGGGTAGCCCTCGTTCGCGAGGTTCTTGAGCGACTGCGGGCCCTGGAACTCGTTGCGGCCGGTCAGGAAGTAGACCTTCACGCCGCGCTGCGCCGCCCAGTTCGCCAGCTCCAGCACCGGCTTGTTCGCGACGAACGTGCCCTTGTCGATCGCTTCCTGCTGCTTCTTCGGGTCGAAGCCGAAGTCGTTGTCGACCTCCCAGCCGTAGGTGACCTCGGCGGTGTCGTCGACGTCGAACACGACGGCGGGGTTCTTCACACCGCGGTCCAGCCGCCGCGTGAGGTAGCGCTTGGCGTCCGAGACCTGGCGCTTGGTGTCGGAGACGAATCGGCTGTTTTCCGAGTACTGGTGCTTGCCGTCGGGGCCGACGACGTCGCCGTAGTAGGCCTTGACGTCGAGTTTGACCTGGCCGATGTTGGCGGGCTCGTGCCCGCGCCGCCAGGAGGCGTCGTCCTGGTTCGCGACGGCGGTGGCACCGCCCGCGAGAACGGCTCCGGCGGCCGCGGCGGCGGCCAGTTTCAGCAGACCGGTGAACCGGCTCATGGAAGTGCTCCTCACGTCAGCTGTGCGCGGCAAAGGAACGCTACTCCAGAACGGCCGATTCTGGTCAGTACCAAAGTCGCTTCTTCACCGCCACGGGGTTTCAGCTTGCGCCGCAACGCATCCGGGTCTATGTCGAGACCGCGAACGAGGATCTCCAGCCGACCGATATCATGCTTCTTCAGCAGTACGCGCAAATTCTTCTCGCTGTACGGTCCGTACTCGAACACCCGGAACGCCCGGATTCCCGGTGGCGGTACGTCCCCGGTCAGGTACGCGATGCGTTCGTCGAGCTGCCACAAACCATGCCGTGCCGCGTAATGCCGCACAAGTCCGGCCCGGACGACAGCGCCGTCGGGGTCGACGATCCATTCACCCGGCTCACGCACGGGAATGTCGTCGGGATCGGCGTCGGTGACAGTCCACTGTGTACCGTCCGAACGCAACACCGTCGCGCGCCGGGTCACGGTGGATCCCACGCCGCGCCACAAGCAGGCCTCGCGGACCTGACCGTCCAAAGAGACCAGTTCGACTTCGTCCGCCCAGGGCGCGATGGAGAAATCGAGACCCGGCGCGCATTTGACCGAAAGTTCGCGGCCCGCGTACGCCTCGATCAGGCCGTCCAGCGGCGGGAGGAAATCGGCGGGCTTCCACGCCCGGCGCCCGGCCGAGTCACGGCGGGCGGGATCGGCGACGACGACCGAGGACAGGCTGACCGGCCGCAACGCGTCGGCCCGCACCAGTACCGGCGAAACGCCGGCTTCGAGAGCGTTGTGCCGGGCCATCGCCAGCCGGACCTCGTCCAGATCCGAGCCCATCGCCCGATCGGCGACGCGGGCGATCTCGATCAGGTCCGCACCGACGGAACACGTCACGTCGTGGACGTCGCGCCCGGCCAGTCGCGAGGCCCGGTGCCGGGCGACCAGCGTGGCGCTGGCCTGCTGAAGGGCGTCACCAGTGAACAACCATGAACCCGCGGAGTCCAGTTTGGACGACGACTTCCGCCGCAGCACCACCGTTTCCAGCACCGCGGCCGCGTGCTCCGGGGAGATCCGGCGGACGGCGGCGACGTCGGCGATGCGGGTCTTGTCGGTCAGTGGCAGGGACGAGCATTCGGCGAGCGCCGCGCTTCCCGCGCCGGAGCGCAGGAAGGCGACGTCGTCGAGGGTGAACTGATACGGCACTACCTACGGCCGCTTGGTGCCGGTGATCATCACGTTGTAGAACAGTTCGCGCGGCAGCACCTTGGCGAGCAGCTTCTTGTCCAAAGCGGACAGCCGCAGCCACAGCCGGTACGCGAACAGACGCCAGCGCAGGGTCAGTTTCTCCTGCGGGACGGCGGCTTCGAAGGTCCGGATCGGCCAGCCCGCGAGGGCGGCGGCGAACTCCTCGGTGACCGCGCGGACATCTTGACCGCCCGCACCGCGGGCCATCGACTCGAGGTCGGACGGGTCGAACGTGTGGATGTCGACCACGGCCTCCAGCGCGGCCGCGCGGGAGGACTCGTCGAGTTCCTCCTGCGGGCGGCGCCAGCCGTTCAGCACCGGGAGCTTGGTCAGGTTGGTGGTGAGGTACCAGGTGATCTGGCCCAGCTTGCGGGCGTAGAAGTCGCCGACCTTCGTCGGCTCGCCCGCGAAGACGAACCGGCCGCCCGGCTTCAGCACCCGCAGCACCTCGGCGAACGCCGCGCGGACGTCCGGGATGTGGTGCAGCACCGCGTGCCCGACGACGAGGTCGAAGCTGTTGTCCTCATAGGGGATCCGCTCCGCGTCGGCGACCCTGCCGTCGACGTCGAGGCCGAGTTTCTCGGCGTTGCGCAGCGCGACCTGGACCATGCCGGGCGAGAGGTCGGTGACCGACCCCTTCTTGATCACGCCGCCCTGCATCAGGTTCAGCAGGAAGAAACCGGTGCCGCTGCCCAGTTCCATCGCGGTCGGGTAAGGCTGGCCGTCCTCACCGGCGACGGCGTTGAACACGCCGGTCGCGTAGGAGATGCAGCGCTCGTCGTAGGAGATGGACCACTTCTCGTCGTAGGTCCCGGCTTCCCAATCGTGGTAGAGCACGTTGGCGAGCTTGGGGTCGTCGAAGGCGGCCTTGACCTCTTCGGCGGTGGCGTGCGGGTTCGGCGCCGGGTCGTTCACCTGGGTCATCGTGCTTACTTCCCCTCGAAGGTGGCCTTGCCAGGGCCGTTCTCGATGAACGACTTCATGCCGTTGCGCTGGTCTTCGGTCGCCCAGAGCGCGGCGAAGAGGTGTGACTCGAGCTTGAGGCCGCTCGCGAGGTCGGTGTCGAGACCGCCGTCGATGGCGGCCTTCGCGGCGCGCAGGGCCACGGCCGGGCCGTTCGCGAACTGGGCAGCCCACTTGTGCGCGGCGGCGTAGACGTCGTCCGGCGCCACGACCTCGTCGAGGATGCCCAGCGCCAGCGCTTCTTCGGCCTTCACGAAGCGGCCGGTGAACACGAGGTCCTTGGTCTTGCTCGGGCCGATGAGCCGCGCGAGGCGCTGCGTGCCACCGGCACCGGGGATGACGCCGAGCTGGATCTCCGGCTGGCCGACCTTGACGTTGTCGCCGGCGATCCGGCGGTCCGCGGTCAGCGCGAGTTCGAGGCCGCCGCCCAGCGCGTAGCCGGTGATCGCCGCGACGACCGGCTTCGGGATGTTCGCGATGGTGGCCAGCGACGCCGTCAGCGCCGCGCCGAACTTCGCGATCTCGGGGTAGGTGCGCTCGGCCATCTCCTTGATGTCCGCGCCACCCGCGAAGGTCTTCTCGCCGCCGTACAGGATCACGGCGCGCACGTCGTCGCGCTCGGAGGCCTCACGGGCCGCCTCGGCCAGCTCGGCCTGCACCTGGTTGTTCAGCGCGTTGACCGGCGGACGGTCCAGCCGGATCGTGCCGACCCCGCCTTCGACCTCAAGGCTTACGAACTCTCCCACGCCAGTCCTCCTCAACGGGCCGTCCACAACGACAGACTCACACGCTACCGGTCAGTACGACCCCTTCGGGGGTCTGGGGGTCGTCCCCCAGAAGCTTCAGCGGCGACGGGCGAAGTAACGATCACCGGACCGTTCGAGCAGGAGGTCCTGGTCGAACGTCTTGGACAGGTTGTCGCTGGTCACGACGTCGTCCACGAGACCGGACGCGACCGCGCGGCCGTCACGCAGCAGCAGCGCGTGGGTGAATCCCGGCGGGATTTCTTCCACGTGATGGGTGACGAGCACCATCGCCGGGGCCTCGGGGTCGAGGGCCAGCTCCGAAAGGCGCGCGACGAGGTCTTCGCGGCCGCCGAGGTCGAGTCCGGCGGCGGGCTCGTCGAGCAGCAGCATCTCCGGGTCGGTCATCAGCGACCGCGCGATCAGCGCCCGCTTGCGCTCGCCTTCGGACAGCGTGCCGAAGGTGCGCTCGGCCAGGTGCGGGATGCCCAGCGCGGCCAGCAGTTCGCGGGCGCGGTCGGTGTCGAGGCTGTCGTACTCCTCACGCCAGCGGCCGACGACGGCGTATCCGGCGCTCACCACGACGTCGATGACGCGTTCCTCGCCGGGCACCCGCTGCGCGATCGCGGCCGAGGTGAACCCGATCCGCGGGCGCAGCTCGAAGATGTTGACCTTGCCGATCCGGTCGCCGAGCAGGTCGACCGTTCCCGAGGTCGGGTGGAGTTCGGCCGCGGCCAGCCGGAGCAGGGTGGTCTTGCCCGCGCCGTTCGGGCCGAGCACCACCCAGCGCTCGTCCAGTTCCACGGTCCAGTCGAGGTCGGCGAGGAGGTCGTTGCCTGTTCGGCGGACCCCGACACCGGTCATCCTCACCACGAGGTCGTCAAGTTCGCTGGGCTGGATCGGCTCGCTCACGAGCCCATTGTGTCCGCACACGCGCGCGCGTGTGCACCGGGCCGCCGCTCGACGGAAAGCGGCTGGTCCAGGGAGTGAGACAGAGCTGTTCCGAGTAACCGCCGAACCGGCGGCTGTGGCAACATCGAAGACGTGATCAGGTCCGTGCCCGCCGCCTTCCCCGTCATCGGGGGCTCTTTCTGGCGCCGCCGGACCATCGACCTGCTCCTCGTCGCCTCGTCCGGGTGTACCACCGCGCGACACGGCTGAATTCCTGCTCTTTCCCTGGCACCCCGGGTGCCGGGAAACCGTGTCGCGCCGCGTTCGGCCCTGCCCGCGAACCTTCACGAGGAGCCTCACCGTGACCACGTCCGTCTCGCCCCGCCAGGACTTCGAGATCCACCCGCAGCTGATCGACCCGCTGCTGCCGGAGCTGCTGCACCCCGAGCGCCTGCTCTGGACGCCCCGGGAGCTGGCCGACCTGACCACCACCGTCACCACCGAACTGACCTCGGGCCTGCGCGGACTGCTGCGCTTCGACGAGGACCGCCGCTGGTGGGCGCGGCTCGCGCTGACCGACGGCGTCGAACTGTGGCTGTTGTCCTGGCTGCCTGGTCAGCAGACCAAACCGCACGACCACGGCGGCGCGTCCGGTTCGTTCACCGTGCTGCAGGGCGAACTGGGCGAGGAGTACCGCTACCCGGGCGGCCCGATCCGGCGCCGCACGCACGCCGCGGGCGAGGGCATCGGCTTCGGCGCGGGGCGCGCGCACCAGGTGACCGGCATCGGCACCGCACCCGCCGCCAGCGTCCACGCCTACTCGCCGCCGCTGGTCGCGACCCGCGAATACGTGACCCTCGCCGACGTTCCCGCCGAGATCCCCTCGCTGGCCCCGATACTGGGCCGATGAGCGCTATCGACGAACGGCTGGCCGCCGCCCGGTCCGGACTGAACCGGGCGGAGCCCGAGCAGGCACAGCGGCTGCAGCGCGACGGCGCCCTGATCGTGGACATCCGCCCGCACGTCAACCGGTTCGAGGAGGGCGAGATCCCGGGCTCGGTGATCGTCGAGCGGATTCACCTCGAGTGGCGGCTCGCGCCGGACAGCGAATGGCGGCTGCCGGAGGTGAACCCGGACTCGACGGTGATCGTCGTGTGCAACGAGGGGTACTCGTCGAGCCTGGCCGCCGCCGACCTGAAGCGGCTCGGCCTGCCGGGTGCCACCGATCTCGAAGGCGGTTTCCGGGCCTGGCGTTCGGCGGGCCTCCCGGTCCGGGAAGGCGGCACCCCCGCCGTTCCCTGACGCCCTACCGGCGGATCGCCAGCCGGGCTATCGAGTCCGGGGAAAGCGGAAGCGCCGCGTGGATCCCGGAGCCTCGCGTCGGTCTGGGGTTGACCAGGACGCCCGTCGCCACTTCCCGCCTGGCGGCCGCGAGCACGACCTCGCGGCCGGTCCGGGGCCGGATCCGGGCCCAGCCCGCGCCGGTGATCGCGCGGTACTCGGCCAGCAGGCGCTCGTCGGTGAAGACACAGAGCCAGTCGCCGTACGCGCCGAGGCGGGCCGGGATCGGCGCGCCCGCCTCGTCCGCCGGACCCCACACCGTGCCGTCGAGGAACATCCGCATGACCGCGGGGACGGGGTCGCGCAGGCCGCCGTCGGTCTGCTCCCGCTCCGGACGGACGTTCCCGGCGATCCACTGCGACGCGAGCCTGAAGTCCTCGCCGGTGAGGTCCTCCTGGAAACCGTCCAAGCTGTTCTTGACGGTCCCCAGGAAGTCGTAGAACCGCCGGGTGCAGGTCCGCTCGGAGACCGCCACCCGCCCGCGGCCGACCATGGTCCTGATCCGGCCGACCATGCCAGCCCCGCCGGTCACCGGATCCACGCCGAGGTTGTAGGCGGTCCAGACGATTTCGGGCATGAGCGGATCGGCGAACCGCTCGAGGACGCGGTTCAGCCGCAAAAGGACGATCTCGCGAACCCTGCCGGGCTCGGCGTCCTCGGCGACTCCCCAGATGGCCCGCAGTTCCGGCCCCAGCGCGCGACGCAGCCCGTCCTGCTGGATCCCGGCACGGGCGTGGACGTGATGCAGCCGGTCCTTGGCCCTGCGCGATGTTTTCGTTTCCTTCGCCGAAGCCACCATTCCTCCGCGATTCAGGATCGGCCCGGCAAAGTGTATTTCACCGGCCTGCTCCGCATTGTTCGGCGGAAATCGAGAATCAACGGTTTCTTTTGTTCGGTACCGGCTTGACGAAGGCTTACGCGTGGACCACCCGGGCGAGTTCCGCCGGTGTGGCCAGCAAACGGTGCTTCGGCAGCACCCGGACGGTGTAGCCGATCGACCCCGGATGCGGCAGCTTCAGCCGCGCCGCGAACGCGCCGATCCCGTCGCCGGACATCGCGACGGTGACGGGATCGGTCAGCTCGTCCCCGTCGCCGACCTTGCCGACGACGGCCTGAACGTCCACTTCGGACGGTTCGAGACCGGCGAGGTCGATCCGGGCCCGGATGATCACCTCGGTCCCGGTGACCATCGGCGCGGCGTCCTCGACGAGCAGTTCGGTGTCGAAGATCCGCACGCGCGGCCAGGAGACGTCGAGTTTGGTCCGGTAGTCGGCCAGCGACAGCGCGCCGCGGTACCCGTCACCCGTCGCCTCCGCGACCATCCGCGAGGCGGGCAGGTAGCCCGATTCGACGTACTCCCGCACCATCCGCGACGCCTGCACGCGCGGCCCTAGGCTCTCCAGCGTGTGCCACACCATCGACAGCCAGCCGCCGGGCACGCCACCGGCGTCGCGGTCGTAGAACAGCGGCGCGATCTGGTGGCCCAGCAGGTCGTAGAGCGCCGCGGCCTCCAGTTCGTCGCGGCGCAGCGGGTCGGTGACGCCGTCCGCGGTCGGGATCGCCCAGCCGTTGCTGCCGTCGTAGCACTCGTCCCACCAGCCGTCGCGGATGGAGAGGTTGAGGCCGCCGTTGAGCGCGGACTTCATCCCCGAGGTCCCGCACGCCTCCAGCTGCCGCACCGGCGTGTTCAGCCAGACGTCGCAGCCGCGGTAGAGGTAGCGCGCCATCGACATGTCGTAATCCGGCAGGAAGACGATGCGGCGCCGCACCTCGGGATCGTCGACGAACCGGACGATCTGCTGGATCAGCTGCTTGCCGCCCTCGTCTGCCGGATGCGACTTGCCCGCGACGACGAGCTGGATCGGGCGCCGCTCGTCCAGCAGCAGCGCGCGCAGGCGCTCCGGGTCGCGCAGCATCAGCGTCAGCCGTTTGTACGTCGGCACGCGGCGCGCGAAGCCGACGGTCAGCACGTCCGGGTCGAAGACCGTGTCGGTCCAGCCGAGTTCGAGCGCGGACGCGCCGCGCTGCATCCACGCGGCCCGCACCCGGCGCCGGACCTCGGCGACCAGCTTCTCCCGCAGTTCACGCCGCAGCGCCCACAGCTGCTCGTCGCTGACGCCGTCCCGCAGCGGCTTGCCCTGCGTGCCGTCGAGCCCCAGCTCCTCGTGGTTGCGCCCGAGCAGCGCGCTCAGTTCGCGCGCCACCCAGGTCGGCCCATGGACGCCGTTGGTGACCGAGGAGACGGGCACCTCGTCGAAGTCGAACCCTGGCCACAACCTGGAGAACATCCTCCGCGACACACGGCCGTGCAGCGCCGAGACGCCGTTCGCGCGCTGGGCGAGCCGCAAGCCCATATGCGCCATGTTGAACAGGCCGGGGTTGTCCTCCGCGCCGAGCGCGAGCACGCGGCGCGGGTCGACGTCCGGGACCAGCCTGCCGTCGGCGAAGTACCGCTGGACGAGGTCGACGGGGAACCGGTCGATCCCCGCGCTGACCGGCGTGTGCGTGGTGAACACGGTGCCGGCGCGGACCGCGGGCAGCGCCTCGTCGAAAGCCAGCCCGTCGGTCTGGATGATCTCGCGGGCGCGTTCCAGTCCGAGGAACCCGGCGTGGCCTTCGTTGGTGTGGAACACCTTCGGCTGCGGATGCCCGGTCAGCTCGCAGTAGCGCCGCACCGCGCGGAAGCCGCCGATCCCGGACAGGATCTCCTGCCGGATGCGGTGGTCGGCGTCGCCGCCGTAGAGCCTGTCGGTGACGGCGCGCAGGTCCTCGTCGTTGGCTTCGGTGTCGGTGTCGAGCAGCAGCAACGGGATCCGGCCGACTCGGGCCTTCCAGATCTGCGCGTGCAGCGTCCGCCCGGCGGGCATCGCGACGTCGACCAGCACCGGCTCGCCACCGTCGGTCAGCAGCTCCAGCGGGAAGGCGTTGGGGTCGATCACCGGGTAGTGCTCGACCTGCCAGCCGTCGAGCGACAGCGCCTGCCGGAAGTACCCGGCGCGGTAGAGCAGCCCGACCCCGATCATCGGCACGCCGAGGTCCGACGCGGCCTTGAGATGGTCACCGGCGAGCACGCCGAGGCCGCCGGAGTAGTTCGGCAGCGCCTCTGTGACGCCGAACTCCATCGAGAAGTACGCGACGGCGGGAGGGAGATCTGTGCCGTCCTGCTTCTGGTACCAGCGCGGCTCGGCGAGATACCGGTCCAGATCGGCGACGGCCTCGCGCGCGTGGGCGAGGAAGGCTTCGTCGACGGCCAGCTCCTCGAGCCGGGTCGGCGGCAGCGCGGTGAGCATCCGCAACGGATCGCGGACGCGGTTGAACAGCTCCGCGTCCATCGACGCGAACAGGTCGCGGGTGGGCGGATGCCAGGTCCAGCGCAGATTCGTAGCGAGGTCACCGAGGCCGGAGAGCGACTCCGGCAGGCTCGCGCGGACGGTGAACCGGCGGACTGCTCTCATGAGGAGCGACCATATCGGCAGAGCCCCCACCCCGCTCAAGACCCACTTCGGGGATTACCTGCACGCGAGCCATAAGCGCTGGGTAGGGTCCCTGCTTGCCGGTGTACGCGGCCCGGTCGGGGCCCTGACGACAAGCGAGTGAACATGATCCAAGGGGGAGGTCGGGGCCTCTACCGCCCGGCTCTGATCGCGATCGTGGTGACGCTGGCCCTCGGGCTGAGCGCGTGCAACGACAAGGGCGGTTCGACGGCGGGCAAGGAAGGCGGCCAGCCGGGCGCCGGTGACATCGCCGGTCTGCCGGTCACGCACTTCGAAAGCGGCCTGAAGCCGGACGCCCCCAAGCCGGACCTGCAGGTCCGCAACGAGGACGGCTCCGAAGACGACCAGCTCGCCATCGCCGCCATCGCCGACGCGCAGACCTACTGGACCGAGGTCATGCCTCGCGACTTCGGCCAGCAGTACGAGCCGCTGAAGTCGCTGCTGTCCTACAGCGCGCGGTCCGACGACGAAGACACCAAGTGCGGCAGCGTCAAGGGCCTGGTCAACGCCTTCTACTGCCCGCCGGACGACTCTGTGGCGTGGGACCGCGGCGTGCTCCTGCCGATGCTGCGCGAGCGGTTCGGGAAAATGGCGAGCGCCGTCGTGCTCGCGCACGAACTCGGCCACGCTGTGCAGTACCGGCTCGGCGAGAAGGCCAACATCAAGAAGACCACCCCGTCGATCGTCAAGGAGCAGCAGGCCGACTGCTTCGCCGGCGGCTACTTCCGCTGGGTCGCCGAGGAGAAGAGCAAGTTCTACAAACTCTCCACCTCCGAGGGCCTGAACCAGGTCATGGCGTCGCTGTTCCTGATCCGCGACCAGGCGGGCACCAGCGCGACGAAGCAGGGCGCGCACGGCACGGCGTTCGACCGTACGTACGCGTTCCAGGTCGGGTTCGAGAAGGGCCCGAAGGAATGCGCCGCGATGAACGAGGAGAACATCAAGGCGCGCATCACCGAGCGCCCGTTCGACAAGGGTGACAAGGGCAAGGGCGACGCGAAGCTCGACGCCGAGATCATCGGGATCCTGAAGAAGAGCCTCGACGAGGCCTTCAAGGGCGCCGGCGTCCCGGGTCCGGAGATCACCGAGGACGGCAACGGCAGTTGCTCCGGCGGCCCCAGCACCCCGCCCGCGTCGTACTGCCCGTCGAACAACACCGTCAGCATCGACATGGCCAAACTGCGCGAACTCGCCCAGCCCGTCGACCAAGAGGCCGAATGGAAGAGCGGGCACAGCGAGGGCAAGGGCGACTTCGCCGCGTTCTCGGAAATCGCGTCCCGCTACGCGATGGGCATCCAGAAGGGTGTCGGCGCGTCGATCGACAACGCGAACGCGGGACTGCGCACCGCGTGCCTCGTCGGCGCGTGGGCGAAGGCCAGCTCGGTGCCCGGCGGGACGCTGCGGCTCTCGGCCGGTGACCTCGACGAGGCCATCTCGGATCTGCTGAGCCCGGAAAGCCTGGTCTCGGCCGACGTCAACGGCAAGCGCGTCGACAACGGTTTCGAGCGGATCGAGGCGCTGCGGAAGGGCTACCTGGAGAGCTCCGCGGTGTGCTCGACGCAGTACGGCTGATCGGTCCGGTCACGACTCCGTGAAGTGCCATGAAAGGGGCGTTCAGGACACTTTTCGTCCTGAACGCCCCTTTCATGACACTCGGCGGGCCGGGCGCAAGGGGGTCGTGAGTGGCAAAGCGCGTTAGAACGCGACTTACCACTCACGACCCACTGCCACTCACGACTCCTCAACCCCGCCCAAGTACATGAAGGCCCCCTTCACTGCGTCTAGCGCAATGAAGGGGGCCTTCACGTACAGCCAGACTCAGTAAAGCGCGCTCGCCAGATCCCGCCGCGCCTTCATCACGCGCTCGTCCGCCGGGTCGAAGAGGTCGAACAGCGCCACCAGGTGCTCCCGCACCTTGTTGCGCTCGTCGCCCGCGGTCCGCCGCACGGCCGCGATCAGCCGCGCGAAGCCCGCCTCGGGCTGCTGCCCGGCGACTTCGAGGTCGGCGGCGGCGAGCTGGGCGTCGAGGTCGGCCGGGTCGGCGTCGGCCTTCGCGATCGCGTCCGGGCCCGCGGCCTCGGCCCGCGCGGTGAACTTGACCTGCGCGAGCGCGGTCTTGGCCTCCTCGTTCGCCGGCTCGACGTCGAGGATGCGCTCGTAGGCCGCCTGCGCCGCGGCGAAGTCACCGCGTTCGAAGGCGTCCTCGGCCTCGGTGAACCGCGTGTCCTCCGGCACCTCGACGCCGCCGCCGTTCTCCTCGGCGGCCTTGATGCCGGGCAGCCGGTCGCGCAGCGCGTCGAGCAGCGAGCCGAGCCACTTGCGGATCTCGGGTTCGGGCAGCGCGCCCGAGAACGCGTCGACCGGCTGGCCGCCGCCGATGGCGATGACCGTCGGGATCGACTGCGCGCCGAAGAGCTGGGCGATGCGCGGGTTGGCGTCGACGTCCACCTTCGCGAGCACCCAGGCGCCACCGGCCTCGGCGGCGAGGCGCTCCAGCACCGGGCTGAGCTGTTTGCACGGCCCGCACCATTCGGCCCACAGGTCGACGACCACCAGCTGCTGCAAGGAGCGCTCGACGACGTCGGTCTGGAAGCTCGCCTCGGTGACGTCGATCACGGCGCCCTCCGCGACGGGGCCGCCCGGTACGTCACCGTCGGCTGACGGCGGCCGTGGTGGGGCCGGAGGCTGTTTCTGGGGCGCTTCGGCACGCGCCTTGAGGGCGGAAAGGTCGACCGCGCCGGAAAGCGCGGCGGACAGGGCCGCCGTCTTCGATGCTGATCCGCGTGGGTGTGTCACGGTTCCATCCTGGCACGCATCCCCGAGCGATTCACCGCATGCCCCCGGCTGCCCGCTTGGCAGGACGGTCCCGTTCCGGCAGGCTCCCCACGAGGGGGTGATCGACATTCCGACACGCAGGACAGCCACCGTGACCGTCGCGATAGGCATCGCCATCGTTTGGGTGAGCGTCATCACGGTGCTGATAGCGCATCAGCCCGACCCCGGCGTCGGCAGTCCGGGACAGCTCCGGGAGGGCCTCACCGCCGCGCTCAACGAACACGACGTCGAGGCCCTCTCCGAGCTCATCGACTACCCGCCCGCCTCGGCGGACGACTTCGCGAAGTCTTATATCGACGCCCTGACGGGCCGCGGCGCCCACGACGTCACAGTGAAGTTCGTGCCGGACGACACCGCGCCGACTTCGGCCACCGTCAGCGGGAAACTGGGCGACGGCGGCAAGTTCGGCTACTCGGTGGCCATCGCGGTCAAGGACAAGCTGTGGCTGGTCTCCTTCACCCCGCCGCTCCCCTAGCCTTCCAGGTGCTTCTCGACGCGCTCGACCTTCGCGGTCAGCTGGCCCTCGTAACCCGGCCGGATGTCGGCCTTGAGCACCAGCCCGACCCGCGACGATCCCTCACCCGCGGCCTCGACGGCCCGCTTGACCACATCCATGACCTGGTCCCAACTGTCTCCCTCTACATTCGTAAACATGGCGTTGGTCGAATTCGGCAGGCCGGACTCGCGCACCACTTTCACCGCGCGGGCGACCGCTTCGCTGACACCGCCGTCTTCCTCGGCCGCGGACGGGCTGACACTGAAAGCCACGATCATCTTCTGCTCCTTGTTCGGACACTTTTCCCACGGATAACACCCGGTCGCGCGCCATGGCACGGGTACCCGCTGGTAACTTCGATCGCCATGAGCCGTCCGTTGCCGTTCGACCCGATCGCCCGCGCGGCGCAGCTGTGGGAGGCCCGCATCGGGCCGTCCGAAACCATGGCGGCGGTGACCGGGATCATGCGCGTGCAGCAGATCATCCAGTCCGCCGTGGACGGCGCGCTCAAACCACACGGGCTGACCTTCGCCCGATATGAGGCGCTCGTCCTGCTGACCTTCGCCCGCGCCTCCCACCTGCCGATGCGCGTGATGGGCGAGCGGTTGCAGCTGCACCCGACGAGCGTCACCAACATCGTCGACAGGCTCGAAAAGGACGGACTGGTCAAGCGCGTCCCGCATCCGACCGACCGCCGGACCACGCTGGTCGAGATCACCGACGAGGGCCGCGCACGCCGCGAGGAGGCCACGCAGGCGGTCACCGAGATCGACTTCGGGCTGACCGGGCTCACCGGCAAGCAGACCGAGCAGCTGACCGACCTGCTGACCAAGGTCCGCAAGGCCACCGGCGACTTCACCGAATAACCCCGCAAGTACGTGAAGGCCCCCTTCATTGCGCTAGGCGCAATGAAGGGGGCCTTCACGTACTTGCGGAAGATCAGGCGGCGGCGGGTTCCGGGGTCCTGGTGAACAGGCCGACACCACCGTGCGTGAGCCGCTGCGGGCCGTCGAGCTTGCCGTTGCGCAGCGCCCAGGACTCGAACAGCCAGGTGAACAGCGGCGGGATGCTGGAGAGCAGCGCCAGGATCAGGGTCTTCGGGCGCCAGCCGAGCGGCTTCGCCACGGACAGGGAGACCAGCACGTAGAGGGCGAAGACGACGCCATGCACCATGCCGAGGACGGGGACGCCGCCTTCGCCGAGCTTGACGGCGTACTTGAGGAACATCCCGACCAGCAGCCCGGCCCAGGAGAGGGCTTCGGCTACCGCGGCCACGCGGAATACTAGAGCGGCCTTGCTGGACACGTTCTCCTCCTGTGGGGTCTCACCACTATGTGTGTTTACATGACTACGTCCGACGAGCACTGTCCAAGGCGGACTCGCCAGGGACGTCAACAGCGCTGTCGGACGTGGTGAGACCAGTGTGAGGCGTGACGGCCCTCACCGGAACACCGGGGGCCGTGATGCTTCTCACGACCCCCGGCGCGAACCGGTCTAAACCACTCGGATCACCCGGCGCAGGGCGATTTCGGGGCACCTTCGGGGCCTGTCGCCCAAGTGGCTTTCGCCGCGTTGTCAGTCAACTTGAAGTCCAAAGTGGTCCCTCGCGTCAACTGTTCCAAGCCGACATACGCCCGCTGCGACCCGGATCCCAGTCCTTGGACGTACTGGAGCTTCGACGGGTCTGCGCCGTCCGCCTTGATCGTGATGTCACGGCCGTTCTCCAGACGCAGCACCGACTTCTCGAACCTCGGCGCGTTGAGCACGAACTGCCCGGTGCCCGGCACCGCCGGATACAACCCCAGCGCGCTGAAGACGTACCAGGCGGACATGGTCCCGAGGTCGTCGTTTCCGGTGACTCCGTTGGGCGCGTTGGTGAACAGCGTGTGCGCCGCGCGGACGACGGCCGAGGTCTTCCACGGCTGCCCGGTCAGCGTGTACATCCAGGGCGAGTGCAGATCCGGCTCGTTGTTGGGGTTGTAGCGGAACTGGTTGTAGTAGTTGTACGGACCGACGACCCATTCCTCGCGCACGGTTTTCGCCGGGTCCTTGACCAGATCCCCGTAGGCGAAGAAGTCGTCGAGCCGCTTGCCGGTGTTCTCCTTGCCGCCCATGCGGTCGACCAGGCCGGGCACGTCCTGCTGGGTCAGCCATTGGTACTGCCACGACGTGCCCTCGTGGAACCCGTCCGGGCTCTGCGGGGTGTACGGCTTGTCCGGCGGGCTGAACCAGTCGCCGCCGGTGACCTTGGGCCGGTAGAAACCGGTGAAGCCGCGGTCGCTCACCGACGAGTCCCACAGTGTGCGATAGCTGCGTCCCTTGTCCGCCAAGGCCTTCGCGTCGTCCTTCTTGCCGAGACCGGCGGCCATGATCGACAGCGAGCAATCCGCGAGCGCGTACTCCAACGTGGCCGAGGCGCCGTGGTTCGGGTCGGTGTCCTGCCCCTTCTTCGGGAAGTCCTTGTCGTACTGGACGAACCCGTCCTTCTGGTAGGTCGCGTTCCCCGAACGGCCCTGGAACGGCGAAGACGCGGGCGGGATCTCCCGCGAGTTCTGCAGAAGCGCCTGGTACGCCTTGAACTCCTGCCCGGACAGCGCTCCGAAGCGCCACAGGTCGACCAGGAACGGGGTGACCGGATCGCCGGTCATCGTGTTCGTCTCCTGGTTCGCGTACGCCCAGCGCGGCAGCCAGCCGCCTTGGTCGTGGATGGCGAGCACGGACTTCGCGACGTCCTTCGCCCGTGCCGGCCGCAAGAGGGCGAGCAGCTGGTTCTGCGTGCGATAGGTGTCCCACAACGAGAAGAACTCGTAGTACGTCCAGCCCAGCGCCCGGTGGATCTTGTCGTCGAACCCGCGGTAGCGGCCGTCGGCGTCGTTGCCGGTCAACGGCTGCAGCAGCGCATGGTAGAGCGAGGTGTAGAACACCGTGCGGTCGTCCTTCGCCCCGCCCTTGATGTCCACTGAGGACAGTTCCTTGCGCCAGGCGCGCTGGGCTCCGTCGCGGACAGCGTCGAAGGAACGGCCCTTCTCGGACGCCAGGTTGAGCTTGGCGCCGAAAGCGTCCACGTGGGAGATCGCCGTCGTCGCGGTGACCTGCCCGCCGCCGAAAGTCAGCCAGGCGCCACGCAGGCCTTCACCGCCCGCGGACTCCTTCGAGCCCGGGGTGCCGCCCGTCGGCGACCAGGTCCCGGAGGACTTGAACGGCTTGTCGAACGTCGTGGTGAACCAGGTCTTGTACGGCTTCCCGCCGCAGAACGCCTGTGACTCCACCATCCCTTCGACCGTCCGGTCCCCGACGACGCGGATCTGGCTCGCCGTCACGGGTTCCTTGTCGTTGGCCTGCCCGACGTTGACGAAGACATTCGCGTCACCGGACTTGGCGAACGTGTACCGCTCGACGCCGGTCCGCGTGGTCGCGGTGGTCTCCGCGTCGACGCCGCCGTAGCCGGTGAGCCGCACCTTGTAGTAGCCGGGCTTCCCGACCTCGCCCTCGTGTGTGTACGGCGAGGCGTACTTCTTGTGGTCGAAGGTCTCCGGTTTCGTGGTGTCGAACGCCGCGCCGGGCCCGACCGCGCCGGTGGTGGGCAGGGACGACACGAGGCCACCCTGCTCCCAGCAGCCCGCGCCGGACAGGAAGAAATGCCCGAAGCCGCGGATCGCGGTGTCGTCGTAGCGGTAGCCGGCGTAATGCGAGGAAATCGGGCTGACTTGAGTCATCCCGAACGGGGCCGAAGCGCCGGGGAAGGTGTTGCCGTCGTCCTTGGTGCCGATGAAGGTGTTGACCGCGTCCACGGGGTCGCCACCACCGGGCGCCGCCGCCGCGACGGGCGTGCAAAGCCCGGCGGGAACGACGAGCGCGGTGAGCAACCCGGCGACGCGGGTCGAAGTACGTGCAGGCATGAGAAAGGCCGCCTCCTGACAACGTTGTCGCTGCCTGCTCACCTTCGACAAGAACAGACCACCTGGTCAAGAGGTCCGCGAAACCCTGTCCGATTCCGGACAGAGACCACGCGAAAGGCCTATCGAAGGCACCCGGCAGTAACGGTTCGACCTCGGAAAGCGTCTTCGAAGCAGACCGGGCATTGACATCGACGCGGCGCTCGCGTTCAATTCCCGCCACTATGACAACGTTGTCTTCCAGCGGACCGGACAACGGTCACCGCACTGCCGGCCGGCGGGCCACGATGAGCGACGTGGCCCGGCTCGCGGGCGTGAGCATCAAGACCGTCTCGCGGGTCGTGAACGACGAGCCCGCCGTCCATCCGGACACCGCCGAGCGCGTCATGGCGGCGATCGAGCAGCTCGGGTTCCGCCGCAACCTCGGCGCGCGGAACCTGCGGCGCGGCTCGACGACCGGGACGATCGGCCTGATCGTCGAGGACGTCGGGAACCCCTTCTATTCGGAGCTCAACCGGGCCGTCGAACGCATCGCGACCTCGTTCGGCCGCCAGGTGCTGACCGGTTCGTCGGAGGAGAACTCCGACCGCGAACGCGAACTGGTGCTCGAGTTCTGCTCCCGTCGCGTCGACGGCATCCTCGTCGTCCCCGCCGGGATGCAGCACGGCTACCTGGTCCCCGAGATGCGCGCCGGCACGCCGGTGGTGTTCCTCGACCGGCCCGCCGGCGACATCGTGGCCGACACGGTGCTGGTCGACAACATCGGCGGCACCGTCGAAGCGGTCGCCCACCTCGCGAAACACGGTCACCGCCGGATCGCGTTCCTCGCCGACAGCCCCGACATCTTCACCGCGGGCGAACGCCTGCGCGGGTTCCGGGAAGGCTGCGTCCGCAACGGGATCCCCTACGACGAAAGCCTCGTCGCGATGCGGACCCCGACGGCCGGGAGCGTCGGCGACGCCGTGCGGCGACTGCTCACCGGGCCGAACCCGGCCACCGCCGTGATCGCGGGCAACAACCGGGTCGCCGTGCACCTGCTGCGCGCGCTGGCCCACGCCGAACGGCGGCCCGCGATGATCAGCTTCGACGACTTCGAACTGGCGGATCTGCTGGATCCGCCGGTCTCCGTGATCGCGCACGACGTGAGCGCACTGGGCCGGGCGGCCGCGGAACTGCTGTTCGCCCGGGTCCAGGGAGATCAATCCGCACCGAGAAAGGTAGTTCTGCCCGTGCATCTCGTAGCCCGCGGTTCCGGGGAGGTCGCCCCTTCATGAGCGGTCACCTCGAACCGATCCGCCTGCCGGCGAACCAGCCGCCGCAGTTCTACCGCGGCGGCGACGCCATCGCCGCGTTGCGGGGCGCGTCGCCGGAATCCAAGTACGGCCCGGAGGACTGGGTCGGCTCGGCCACCACGATGTTCGGCCAGGAGACCAACGGCCTGACCAAGCTCCCCAGCGGGATCTGGCTGCGCGACGCCGTCCGCGAGAACCCGTCCGCCTGGCTCGGCGCCAAGCACGTCGAGGCACTCGGCGATTCGACCGGTCTGCTGGTGAAGCTGCTCGACGCGGGCCAGCGCCTGCCGGTGCACTTCCACCCGTCGGATTCGTTCGCGCGGCGGCATTTCGACTCGCACTTCGGCAAGACCGAGGCGTGGATCGTGGTCGGCACCTACGGCGAAGACCCGCGTGTCTACCCGGGCTTCAAGGAGACCGTCGACAAGGCGACGGTCAACGAGTGGGCCCGCAGCCAGGACGCGCCCGCCATGCTCGACGCGCTGAACAGCGTCGCGGTCACCCCTGGCGACACGGTCTACATCCCGGCGGGGCTACCGCACGCGATCGGCGAGGGCGTGTTCGTCGTCGAACTCCAGCAGCCGACCGACTTCTCGCTGACCCTGGAATGGCGCGACTTCCTGGCGAACCCGGAGAAGGCGCATCTCGGGATCGGCTTCGAAACCGCCATCGAAACCCTGGACACTTCGGGCTGGGACGAAGAACGGCTCGGCTCGATCGTCAAGCGCACCGCGGCCGACGAAGCGTCCACTGTGGATCTGCTCGCCGACGGCAGCGACGCGTTCTTCCGTGCCGACCAGCTCCGCCCCAGTGTTTCCGGTGGGTCGACAACGTTGTCACTCGACCCGTCGTTCGCGGTGCTGGTCGTCATGGACGGTTCGGGGACGCTCCGGACCGAACACGGCGGCGAGTACGCACTGGGCAAGGGCGAGACCTTCGTGGTCCCGCACGACGCCGGTCAATCCACTGTGGAGGGCGACGTCACGGTCATCCGCTGCAGGCCACCGGCACCCGAGAAGAGGGAGCGATCGTGAGCGAACTCCTGCTCGACGCACAGAACCTGGTCAAACGGTACGGCTCGGTCGAAGCGCTGCGCGGAGCGTCTTTCCAGGCCCGCGCCGGTGAGGTCACCTCGCTGATCGGAGACAACGGCGCCGGGAAGTCCACTTTGGTCAAATGCCTGTCCGGCGCGGAACAGCCGACGTCGGGCAAGATCCTGCTCGACGGCGAGGAAACGCACCTGGACTCCCCGACCACCGCCCGGCGGATGGGGATCGAGACGGTGTACCAGGACCTCGCTGTCGCGCCGGAACTCGACCCGGCCGCGAACCTGTTCCTCGGCAGGGAAATCCACCGCAAGGGGATCCTCGGCAAGCTCGGGATGCTGGACAAGGCCGAGATGAAGCGGCAGGCCGTGGACGAGTTCAAGCGGCTCGGCGTGACCCTGCAGAGCACCGACGTCCCGATCGGCTCGCTTTCGGGCGGACAGCGGCAAAGCGTCGCGGTCGCGCGGTCGGTCGTCTGGGCCTCGAAGGTCGTGTTCATGGACGAGCCGACGGCCGCGCTCGGCGTCGTGCAGCGCGAACGCGTGCTCGACGTGATCAAGAAGGTGCGGGACAAGGGCATCGCCGTCGTGCTGATCAGCCACAACATGCCCGAGGTGCTGTCGGTGTCCGACCGCATCGAGGTGCTGCGGCTCGGCAAGCGCGTCGCCCGGTTCACCGGCGCCGACACGAAACTGGAAGACCTGGTCGCCGCGATGACGGGCGCCCTCGTACAAGAGGAGGCGGCGTGACCGTGTCCACTCCGACGAAGAAAGACCCCGAAATCCAGTCCTCTGTGGACGGCGGCTTCGGCAAGCGGTCGATCGGCCAGCGGCTGATCGGGGCCAACACCTTCTGGATCGCGCTGGTGCTGCTGGCACTGATCATCGTGTTCACCGCGATCGCGCCCGCCGAGTTCGCGACCGTGTTCACCTTCCAGACGCTGCTCATCGAGACCTCGGTGCTGCTGGTGCTCTCGGTCGGCATGACGTTCGTGATCATCACCTCGGGCATCGACCTGTCGGTCGGTTCCGTGCTGATCTTCGCGGGCATGGTGGCCGGTAAGACGATGGAGGCGATGAGCCCGGACGGCGACGCGACCAAGGCCGGATGGGACGTCATCCTCGTCGGCCTGCTCGCCGCCGTCGTCGCGGGCACGATCTGGGGGCTGATCAACGGCTTCCTGATCGCGGTGGCGAACATCCCGCCGCTGATCGTCACGCTCGGCACGATGGGTGCCGCGCTCGGCGCCGCGTACCTGCTGAACAACGGGTCCGACGTGCGCAGCGTGCCGACCGAGCTCAACAAGACGCTCGGCTACGGGACGTCGTTCGGCGGGGTGCCGAACCTGGTGCTGGTGGCCGTGGTGATCACCCTGATCGGCGCCTGGCTGTTGCACACCACCAAATTCGGCCGCTACACCTACGCCGTCGGCTCCAACGCCGAGGGCGCGCGCCGGGCGGGCATCGGGGTGACCGCGCATCTGCTGAAGGTGTACACGCTCACCGGTTTCCTCGCCGGTGTCGCCGGTTTCCTCTCGCTGGCGTACTACGCGTCGACGACGATTTCGGCGCACACCACCGACAACCTCAACGCCATCGCCGCCACGGTGATGGGCGGCACGAGCCTCTTCGGCGGTGTCGGTTCGGTGCTGGGCACGGTGATCGGCGTGTTCATCCCGGCCGTGCTGAAGAAGGGCTTCAACATCACGCAGGTCCAGGACTTCTGGCAGATGATCGCGGTCGGCGCGGTGCTGATCGCCGCGGTCTGGTTCGACCAGCGGCGCCGTCGTCGCCGCAACTCTCGTTAGTTCCTACGCACAAAGAGGTGCTATCCCCATGAAGAAGACCCTGCTCGTCACCGGTGCCGTCCTGTCCGCCGCCGCGTTGCTGACCGCCTGCGGTGGCGGCACTGTCGGCGGATCGTCCTCCGGTGACTCCGCCGCCAAGACCAACAACAAGAAGCTGTCGCTGATCCCGGGCGTGCAGGCCGAGCCGTTCTACATCTCGATGCAGTGCGGTGCCGAGGCCGAGGCCAAGAAGTCCGGCTACGAGCTCACCACGCAGGCGCCGCAGAAGTTCGACGCGGTCATGCAGACCCAGCTGGTCAACGCGCTGGGCTCCAAGCCGCCGGCCGCGCTGCTCATCGCGCCGACCGACGCGCAGGCGATGCTCGCGCCGATCCAGCAGGTGAAGACCGGCGGCGCGAAGATCATCGAGGTCGACACCGCGCTGAAGGACACCAGCGTGGCGGAGTCGTCGATCTCCTCGGACAACGCCGAGGGCGGCAAGCTCGCCGCGAAGACGATGTCGGAACTGGCCGCGGGCAAGACCGGCTCGGTGCTGGTGCTCGACACCATCGCGGGCACGTCGACCACGAACACCCGCGCGAAGGGCTTCGAGGACGAGCTGAAGAACTACCCGAACCTGAAGTCTGCGGGCGTGCAGTTCACCCAGAACGAGCCGGACCAGGCCGCGTCCAAGGTGACCGCCGCGCTGGCGTCCACCCCGGACCTGATCGGCATCTTCGCGACGAACCTCAACACTGGTGAGGGCGCCGCGACCGGCCTGCGGAACGCGGGCAAGATCGGCGCGGTCAACCTGATCGGCTTCGACGCTTCGCCGTCGGAGATCGAGGGCCTGAAGAAGGGCGAGTACCAGGGACTCATCGCGCAGGACCCGGCCGCCATCGGGCAGCAGGGCGTGCAGCAGGCGATCGCGGCGTTGGAGGGCAAGCCGGTGACGCGCAACCTGACCGCTTCGCTGCACTCCATCACGAAGGCGAACATGGACGCGAACGCTCAGTACTTCTACAAGCAGAGCTGCTGACCGAAGGGGCTCGTGAGTGATTTGGGTCGTTCTAACGACCCAAATCACTCACGAGTCCCGCGGGCGCGAACCTTTCCAACGCCGCGTACAGCCTGGCGCCCCCACCAAGGTGCCCCAGCGCGTACGCGTACTCGCCGTCCTCAAACAGCACCTCGGGCCCCGAACCGGTCCACTCGAGCCGGTAGTGCCACCAGTGCATCCACCGCCCCACGCGGCGCTTCTCCCGCCACACCCGCAGCCGAGTCACCTCGGTCCACCGGACGTCGAAAACCCCAGGCACCGAGAAGCCCGAGGCCGACAGCGTCAGCACCGAAGCCGAGCGCCGGAGAGCGAGCAGGATCAGCCCCGCGAAGGCCACGCTGAGCAGCCCGAACACCTCTCCGGACACCCCCGGCGTGGACAGTGCCACGACGACGGCCACCACGCCGCCCCCACCGAAGACCACGAAACCGACCAGCGCGACCCGACGCATCACCACGTCCAGGCGCAGCACCACAGCATCACCGGGGACCATGTCCGGAGCGTAACCGGCGAAACCACGTAGCGACGTTAGGATTCGGTCTTCGACGTCGCGGAGGAGGCCGGATGACCACCCGTCTGCCCTGGCGTCCCGCCGCGACCGCGGATCCGGTGCCGGTGCTCGCCGCCGCCCAGCGTGTCTCGGACGATCTCATGGACGGCCTCGCCGGTCCCCGCGCCCGCCACGCGACACACGGCCTCCGCCGACTGTTCGGGGTCCCCGGCCTCGGGCTCACAGATCTCTCCGGTTCGCTCATCTGGTCCGGGCGCCCGGCGTCCGACGACGTCGTGGTCTCGGCGCTCGACGAGGTCCTCCACTCCGAGACGCCGGTGTCCGAGCCGGGGCTGCTGGCGCTGCCACTGCACGTCCACGACGAACTTTCCGGTGTCCTCCTGGTCGCGGGCGGGACGAACACGATCGCCCGCCAGGCCGCCGAACTCGTCGTCCACGCGCTCGAACGCGGACGGCTCGAGGCGTCCGCCGAGCAGGCCGCGGAGGCGGAACTGCGCGCGCTGCGGGCCGAGATCTCCCCGCATTTCGTCTACAACGCGCTCACCGTGATCTCGTCGCTGGTCCGCTCCGATCCGGACCGCGCCCGCGACCTGATGCTCGACTTCGCCGACTACACCCGCTACAGCCTCGCCCGGCACGGCGAGTACACGATGGTCGCCGAGGAGTTCCGCGCCATCGAGACATACCTGGCGTTGCAGCGCGCGGTGCTCGGCGAGCGGCTCCGGGTGCAGGTGCGCGTGGCACCGGAGGTCCTGGCCGTCGCGGTGCCGTATCTCGTGCTGGAACCGTTGGTGGAGAACGCGATCCGACACGGGATCGAGCCGCGCGCCGAGGCCGGGTTCATCCAGGTGCAGGGCATGGCGGAAGGGAACGACTGCGTGATCAGCGTCGAGGACGACGGTCTCGGCATGGACCCCGCCCGCGCGGCGGCGATCCTGGCCGGGCGCGGCGACGACGGCGGCGTCGGACTGGCCAATGTGGACAGACGACTGCGCAGCGTCTACGGGCCCTGGTACGGCCTGACGGTCGAAACCGAGACCGGCGCGGGCACCAGAGTCGTGGTGCGCGTGCCCCGATTCCAGCCGGGGGTGCTGCCGTGACGAACGGGTTGCGGGTACTGGCGGTCGACGACGTCCCGCCCGCCCTCGACGAGCTGTGCAGCCTGCTGCGCGAAGCGCCGGAGGTCGCCGAGGCGGTCGCGGCCGGTGACGCGCTCACCGCGCTGAAGATGTTGCAGGGCAGTCATTTCGACGCCGTCTTCCTCGACATCTCCATGCCCGGCCTCGACGGGCTCGAACTCGCCTCGCTGCTGTCGCGGCTCAGCGAACCACCGGTGATCGTGTTCGTCACCGCGCACGACGGTCACGCCGTCGCCGCGTACGGCATCGGCGCCGTCGACTATCTCCTGAAGCCGGTCCGCGCGGAACGACTTTCCGCCGCACTGTCCAAAGTGGTCCGGATGGCGGGCAACCAGGCCGACGAGCCGCACCCCGCGCCGGACGCGATGTCCGCGCTGCCGGTGGAATCCGGCGGGCGCACGCGGTACGTCCGGCGCGACGACGTCCAGTTCGTCGAGGCGCACGGCGACTACGTCCGGCTGCACACGAAATCCGGCGTCCACGTCACGCGGATGCCCCTCTCCCGGCTCGAAGAGTATTGGGAGGGAACGGGATTCACCCGCGTGCACCGGGGTTTCCTGCTCGCAGTGGACGCGGTGCTCGAACTGCGCAGCGACACCACCGGCGGGCTGCTCGCGCATACGGAGGCGGGCGACGTCCCGGTGAGCCGTCGCCACGCGCGCGACCTGCGGGACAGGCTGCTGGCCGCCGCGCAACGCGGTGAGCTGGGCCGGGGAAGCCGCCCGTGAGCCGCGTCAAACGGGTCGCCGTCACCAGTCCGCAGACCAGGCTCGCGCATTCGCGGCGCCGGGCTCGCGGCCGCTGGCGGGTCCCCCGGCTGGCGGCGGGCGACGCCGAACGCGCGGACCTGCTCTACCGCGCCCAGCGCCGTCGCGGACTCCCCGCGCTGGCCGGGATGTTCGGGCTGGTGTTCGGGCTCCCGCTGGTGTTCGGGCTGTTCCCCGGGCTGGATTCGGTGCGGCTGCTGGGGATCCCGCTGTCCTGGCTGATGATCGCCGTCCTCCCGTATCCGGCCATGGCACTGCTTTCGTGGTGGCAGTTGCGCCGGGCGGAAAAGATCGAGGACGACTAGTGGTCGCGGCTTTCGCGGTGGCCCCCGTCGTGCTGGTCACCCTGCTGATCGGGTTGCGCGGCGTCGCCGCCATGCGCACGACGTCGGACTTCCTCGTGGCCTCGCGCCGGATCTCGCCGCTGGTCAACTCCGCCGCCGTCTCGGGCGAATACCTGTCCGCGGCGTCGTTCCTCGGGGTCGCGGGGCTGGTGGTGAAGGACGGTATCGGCGCGCTCTGGTATCCGGTCGGGTTCACCGCCGGGTACATCGCGATGCTGGTGCTCGTCGCGGCGCCGATGCGGCGTTCCGGCGCGCTCACCGTCCCGGACTTCGCCGAAGCCCGGCTCGCCTCCCCCGCCCTGCGCCGTCTCGCCGCGTTCGTCGTCCTGGTGATCGGAACCCTTTACCTGGTCCCGCAATTCCGGACCGCGGGGCTCGTGCTGACCGCCGTCGGCGGGACGCCGTACTGGGTCGGCGTCGTCATCGCGGGCACCGCCGTCAGCGCGACACTGGCGCTCGGCGGGATGCGCGCGGCGACCTACGTCCAGGCGTTCCAGTTCGTGCTGAAGCTGCTGCTGTTCATCGTCCCCGCGATCTGGCTGGTCTCCCAGGCCTCACCGGAGGAACGCTCGGCTTCGGTGCACCCGGTGGAATTCACCCACTTCGCGCGCGACACCAGCCTGTCCTTCGAGATCGACGTGACACTGACCCTGCGCGAGCCGACCACCCTGCTCACCCCGGAAAAGCATGTCGTGCCACCGGGGGAACTGGTGGCCAGGAGCGGCGAGTCGCTGGAATTCGCCGCGGGCACACCGGTTCCCGCAGTCCGGGGCGGCGCCCCGCTGGGCGGGCCGGATTGGCAACGGCCGCTGCTCGACCTTGGCGACCACGGCTACCCGCTGCTGGGTACGTGGGCGATCCTGATCGCCACCATGCTCGGCACGATGGGCCTGCCGCATGTCCTGATGCGCTTCCACACCAGCCCGGACGGCCGGGCCGCCCGCCGGACGGCCGCGATCACCGTCGCCCTGCTCGGCGTTTTCTACCTGTTCCCAGGGGTTTACGGCGTCTTCGGCCGGGTGCTGGTGCCGGAACTGTACGTCTCCGGCGCGACGGACACCGTCGTCGTCGCGCTGCCGGCGCAGATCGACGACGGCTGGGCGGGGTCGCTGTTCACCGGCCTGCTGACGGCGGGCGCGTTCGCCGCGTTCCTGGCGACGTCGCTCGGCCTGCTCCTGGTGATCTCCGGCGCGATCGCGCACGACCTGGCGCCCGGCGGGCTGCGGCGACTGCGGTGGTCGGTGCTCGGGGCTGCGGCGGTGATGGTCCTGCTCGCGCTGCCGTCGGCCAGACTGGACGCGGGCGTCCTCGTCACCTGGGGTTTCACCGTGGCCGCGTCGACGTTCTGCCCGCTGCTGGTCCTCGGCATCTGGTGGAACCGGCTCACCGCGGCGGGCGCGATCAGCGGTGTCCTCACCGGACTCGTCGCGTCTTCGGGCTCGATCCTCGTGGCGTTGTTCGCCCCCGGGCTGAGCGGTCTGCCCGCGATCCTGGTGTCGCAGCCCGCGCCGTGGTCGGTTCCACTGGCATTCGGCGTAATGATCGTGGTTTCCTGGCGGGGCAGGCCGCCCGCCTGGTCGACGGCCGCCATGCTGCGGCTGCACTTGGACGATCGCACGGCCGAGACCCCTTCGTCGTGGTCCGACCACCGTTCGTCGACCGTTCGTCGTCTCGGCAGGCGTTTGAACCGCTGAAGGTTCCGGTCTCCATGCCCCCTCCCTAACGTGTCGCGGAACACATTCGCGGCGCGAGGAGAGCACGATGAGCACCGAAACGGACACTCCCAGTCCGCCCGAGGTGGACTGGGACAAAGCCCACGACAGCCCCGAGTTCAAAGAGCTGCGCTCGCGACTGCGCCGGTTCGTGTTCCCCGTCTCGGCGCTGTTCCTCGTCTGGTACCTGCTCTACGTGCTGCTCGCGGACTACGCGCACGGCTTCATGAGCACGAAGCTGGTCGGCAACATCACCGTCGGCCTGGTCTTCGGTCTGCTGCAGTTCGTTTCGACCTTCGTGATCACCGGGCTCTACGTCCGCTACGCGAACAAGAAGCTCGACCCCATCGCGGAGAAGATCCGCACGGAAATCGAGGATGAGGCCAAATGACCCTCGCCGCCGGAGTCGAGGGCAGCAGCCCCGCACTCAACATCACCATCTTCGGCCTCTTCGTGGTGGTCACGCTGTTCGTCGTGTTCCGGGCCAGCCGCAACACGAAGACGGCCTCGGACTACTACGCCGCGGGCCGCGCGTTCACCGGTCCGCAGAACGGCGTCGCCATCGCGGGCGACTACCTTTCGGCCGCGTCGTTCCTCGGGATCGCGGGCGCGATCGCCGTCTACGGCTACGACGGCTTTCTCTACTCCATCGGCTTTCTGGTGGCCTGGCTGGTCGCGCTGCTGCTGGTCGCGGAACTGCTGCGCAACACCGGCAAGTTCACCATGGGCGACGTCCTGGCGTTCCGGATGAAACAGCGCCCGGTGCGGGCCGCGGCGGCGACGTCCACCATGGCCGTCTCGTTCTTCTACCTGCTGGCGCAGATGGCGGGTGCCGGTGGCCTCGTCGCGCTGCTGCTCGGGATCGAGAGCAAGGCCGGGCAGGCCGTGATCATCGTGATCGTCGGCATCATCATGATCGCCTACGTCCTCATCGGCGGGATGAAGGGCACCACCTGGGTCCAGATCATCAAGGCGGCGCTGCTGATCGTCGGCGCGCTCGCGATGACGCTGTGGGTGCTGGGCATGTACGGCTTCAACCTCTCCGCGCTGCTGCAGGGCGCCGTGGACAAGGCGGGCAAGGCCGGTGAGGCGCTGCTCGGACCGGGTAACCAGTACGGCAAGACCGGCACCACCAAGCTGGACTTCCTGTCGCTCGGCATCGCGCTCGTCCTCGGGACCGCAGGCCTGCCGCATGTCCTGATGCGCTTCTACACGGTGCCGACGGCGAAGGAAGCCCGCCGATCCGTGGTGTGGGCGATCGGCCTGATCGGCGTCTTCTACCTGTTCACCCTGGTGCTCGGCTACGGCGCCGGCGCGCTGGTCGGCGCGGACAAGATCAAGGCCGCGCCCGGTGGCGTGAACTCGGCGGCTCCGCTGCTGGCGCTCGAACTCGGCGGCCCGATCCTGCTCGGCCTGATCGCGGCGATCGCGTTCGCGACGATCCTCGCGGTGGTCGCCGGCCTGACGATCACCGCATCGGCGTCCTTCGCGCACGACGTCTACGCCAACGTGATCAAGAAGGGCAAGGCGTCACCGGCTTCGGAGGTGAAGGTCGCCCGGATCACCGCGCTGGTGATCGGCGCGGTCGCGATCCTCGGCGGGATCCTCGCCAACGGGCAGAACATCGCGTTCCTGGTGGCACTGGCGTTCGCTGTCGCGGCGTCGGCGAACCTGCCGACGATCCTGTACTCGCTGTTCTGGAAGCGGTTCAACACCCAGGGCGCGTTGTGGAGCATCTACGGCGGGCTGATCGTGTGCGTCATCTTGATCGTCTTCTCGCCGGCTGTTTCGGGTAAGCCAGTCGATGCGAAGACGGGGAAGAGCGCGTCGATGATCCAGGGCGTCGACTTCCACTGGTTCCCGCTCGACAACCCCGGCATCGTCTCGATCCCGATCGCGTTCTTCCTCGGCTGGCTCGGGACGGTGCTGTCCAAGGAACACAACCAGAAGAAGTACGCCGAGATGGAGGTCCGCTCCCTCACCGGCGCGGGCGCCGAAAAGGCTGTCTCGCACTAGTCGCCGGGACGGTGCGGCCGGCATCCAACGCCCCCGGCCGCACCGTCCCGGTTCCCATCAGTAGGGAAGCTTGCCCGACGCGAGCCCGGTCAGTTTCGCCCGGAGATCGGCGCGGACCGACTGCCACAGCCCGGTGCCCAGCGAGATCCGCGCCACCCCCAGATCGGCGAGCGCGGAGAGATCTGGGCCTCCCGGCATCGGAGCGGCGTTGACCGCACCCGGCGCGACAGCCTTCACGAACTCGCCGAGCACGTCCGGCGACTTCACCAGGATCGGGTAGACACAGTCCGCCCCGGCCTCGAAATACGCCTTGGCCCGCGCGATCCCGTCCTCAAGAACGGCCTGCTCGTCGGACGCGCCGAGGAAGACGTCGACGCGGGCGTTGATCACCAGCGCGTCCCCGGCGGCCTTGCGCAGCTTCGCGATCCGGTCCGCCTGCGCTTCCAGTGACCGAAGTCCACCGGAAGTGTGATCGGTGTCCTCGTAGTTGCAGCCGACGGCACCCGCTTCGGCCAGCCTCGTCGCGAGTTCTCCCGCTTCGAGCCCGTACCCGCCTTCCGCGTCGACTGTCACCGGGACCGAGACCGCCCGCGCGATCCTCGCGGCCGCCGCGAACATCTCGTCGATGGGCGCCTTTTCCCCGTCGTCGTACCCGAGGGCCTTGGCGACGGCGTGGGAACTCGTCGCCACGACGGGGAACCCGGCGGCTTCCACGAGATGCGCGCTGTCGGCATCCCACGCGTTCGGCAGGAGCAGCGGCGTACCCGCGACATGCAGTTCCCGCAGCCGCGCCGCGGTCATTCGGCGCGCTCGGGCAGCGGCGCGTGGCTGGTCACGCACATCCGGTTCCAGCTGTTGATCGCGATGATCTCCCACGCGACAGCGCGGTACTGGGCCTCGTCGAAGACTCGCGTCGCCTCTTCGTAGACGTCGTCCGGGACGTCGTGGAGGGTGGCGACGTTGGTCATCGCCTCGGTCAGTGCCAGCGCGGCGCGCTCCTGCTCGGTGAAGAGCTCGGTCTCGCGCCAGCCCTCGAGCACGTACAGCCGCCTCGGCGACTCGCCCTGCTGCACCGCGTCGTGGGAGTGCATGTCGAGACAGAAGGCGCAGTGGTTGATCTGCGACGCGCGCATCTTCACCAGTTCGAGGAGCTTCTGCTCGACGCCGGCGTTGGCGGCGGCCTTCTCGACTTCGGCCTGCAGTTTCGCCATGGCCTGGTAGATCTCGGGCACTCGTTTGCCCAGGTGGATTCGCTCTGTCATGACTTCGAATCTAGTGGCAACTGGCCCACGAGTATGGTCCAGTCACATGGCAGAATCATGGTCCAGTTCGGGAATGGACGTGCACCTGGACTGGCGCCCCGAGAGCGGCCGGACCGGGCTCGCCACCGCGATCCGCGCGGCCATCCGGGCCGGACGCTGGCAGCCCGGCGCGGCGGTGCCCTCGACCAGGGCGCTGGCGCAGGACCTCGGGGTGGCCAGGGGAACGGTCACCCGCGTCTACGCCGATCTCGCCGCCGAGGGGTACCTGCGGACAGCGCAGGGCGCCCCGACCCGGGTCGCGACGGCGGGCGCGCTGCCCGCGTCGCCGCCGAGGCCCGTCCCCCACGACCCGGCTCCACGCTGGGACCTGCGCCCCGGCAGGCCGAACCTGTCCGCGTTCCCCCGGTCCGCCTGGCTCGCGGCGACCCGCCGGGCCCTGCACCGGGCGCCGATGTCGGCGTTCGACTACACGGCCGAGTCCGGTGCGGCGGAACTGCGGGAGACCCTCGCCGCCTACCTGGCCAGGAGTCGCGGCGTGGTCGCCGACCCCGAGCGCATCCTGGTGTGCTCCGGGTTCTCGCACGCGATCGCGATCCTGGCCCGGGTCCTGCACGCGCGCGGCGCGGACGAGATCGCGTTCGAGAACCCGTCGCTGCACATCTACCGGGACATCGCCGCCGCCAACGGTCCCCGGGTGGTCGGCGTCCCCGTGGACGACCACGGGATCACGGTGTCCGCTTTGGACAGTCCGGCGGTGGTGGTCACCCCGGCGCACCAGTACCCGCTGGGCGTCACCCTCGCCTCGCAGCGACGAGCGGAACTCACCCGATGGGCGGAGGAGACCGGTGCCGTCGTCATCGAGGACGACTACGACGGCGAGTTCCGGTTCGACCACCAGCAGGTCGGCGCGCTGCAGGCGTTGGCACCCGAACGGGTCGTGTACGTGGGGACGACGAGCAAGACACTCGCGCCGGCGTTGCGCCTGGGCTGGATGGTGCTGCCGCGGTTCCTGGTCGAACCGGTGCGCGCGGAGATGGCCGCGAGCGGCGCGCGGCCCGCGTTGCTGGACCAGCTGGCGATGGCCGAACTGATCGAATCGGGCGCCTACGACCAGCACATCCGCCGCTGCCGCACCGAGTACCGCTCCCGGCGTGACAGGCTGCTCGCGGCCTTGCCGGATTCGGTGCTGCCGCAGGGGATCTCCGCCGGGCTGCACCTGGTCCTCCAGTTCCCCGGCGAGATCCCCCGGGAGATGGAGGTGATCGCCGCCTGCCGCCGCCGCGCGATCGGGCTCGAAGGGCTCAGCGGCTACTGGATCGGCGAGCCACAGCGCGAAGGGCTCATCATCGGGTACGGCGCCGCCGCGAAGCACGCTTTCGGCGGCGCCACCCAAGCCTTGCGCGAGGCCATCTTCGAGGTCACCTAGCAGAACCAGGGGCGCGCCCGGAGGATGTCGGTCTTCAGGACGGGGGCGCCGTCGACCGGGGCGGGGGCCTCCGGCGTGGGCTTGATCCCGCCCGCGGCGACGTCGTCGAGGGTTTCGAGGCCTTCGTGACCGACAGTGCCGAAGATCGTGTAGTTCGGCCGCAGCGCGGAGTCGCCGTACACGACGAAGAACTGGCTCCCGTTCGTCGCCGGGCCCGCGTTGGCCATCGCGAGCACGCCGCGCGAGTACACCTTGCGCTCGCCTGTCGGATCGGTCGGCGCGGGCGGCAGGCCGACGGGCAGTTCGTCCTTGTACTTGTAGCCGGGGCCGCCCTCGCCGGTCCCGCTCGGGTCACCGCACTGCAGCACCTTCAACGTCGGGTACGCGGTCAGCCGGTGGCACGTCGTCCGGTCGTAGAACCGGTGCGTCGCCAGGTGCAGGAAGCTCTGCACCGTGCACGGCGCCTTCGCCCGATCGAGGGTCAGGTCGATCTTGCCCTGGTTCGTCTTCAGCTGCACCGGCACCTTGCCCCGGCTCGGTGTGCGACGGGGGTCCGGCGGCAGCGGGACCGGGCGCACGGCCGGGTCGTCCGGTGTCTGCGTGTACTGGCACGGCCCCTTCGTGACCTTCGGCGGAACACCCTCCGCGGACGCCGTTCCGGTACCGGCCGCGAGCATCAGCCCGGCGCCCAGCACAGCCACAAAGACTTTCGCGATCCTCTGCACGGTTCCTGCCTCCCAGCCGTGGACGAAGAAGAGAGCATAGGGTGAATCCCCACCGCTCACACAGGTCCGGAAGTAGGTGCGCGGTTAGGGTCGGAGCCGTGGAGATCGCCGAACGACACCAATGGCAGCTGAACGCGCTGACCTTCCTCTACGCGTACACGCAGTATGTCCTCGTGCACGAGAGGGTCATGGCCGGGCTGCCGCCGGAGAAACCGGCCGAACTCGACAAACCGCGCATGCTCAGGCTCGCCAAGGTCGTCGACGACATGATCCTCGACTTCCGCCGGGAGGACGGGCTGACCGATCTCGAACGGCGCCGGGTCATCCGGCTCGCCAGGGAGATCAAGTCGCACGTCCGGGAGAAGTGGCCGCCTCGGGAGCCGTCGCTGACCGAGTGGGTCGCCTCCGCCGCGGCGCACTTCTACTGCGAGGAGCACATCAACAACGGCTACGTCCGGATGGGCCGCGTCTTCGACCCCGACATGGCCGACAGGTTCCTGGAGCGCGTCGAGTTCTGCCGGGGGCAGACGGTCACGATCACGAACTACGCCGCCAAGGTCGCCGACGGCGAACAGCTCACGTTCGGCGAGACCAACCAGCTCGAGGTCTGGAAAGAGGACGCGGTCAGCCACCTGGACAATCTCGACAGCGACTTCGGCGACATCAAGATGTACGTCGAATTCTGACCGCTGCACGGTAGGCCAGACTTGCCTGTCCCAAAGCACCCGTGAAACCGCCGGGAAATTGACACCGGCCACACCTGATCGAGATGCTCGAAAGCGCACGATGCACCTCCTTTTCCCTTCACTAAAGGAGAATTCCGTGATCTCGAGCAAGAAGACAGCGGGACGTATCGCGGCCGTGGCGGCCGCCGTCGCCGCCACGTTCACGATGGTCGTCCCGACCGGGACGTCGTTCGCCATCGACCACATCCCCTGCCGCGCAGGGGAGAACTTCCTGAAGATCTGGTCGCACCTCGACGGCCGGGACAGCGTGGACTGCTACGCCAACCGCGGGAGGATCAGCTTCGGCGGCTGGTGGGTGGACAAGATCGAGACGGGCAACAACGACCTGATCTACAGCGACGCCAACGGCGATTCGGTGAGAGTCAACCGGTGGACGATCATCACGTACCCGAACCGCCCGCCGCGGGTCAACCACATCGAGATCCTCTGACCTCACCTTGTAAGGAGAAACCGTGATCTCGACCAAGAAGACGGCGCGGCGCGTTCTGGCCACGGCGGCCGCCGCTGCCGCCGCGTTCAGCCTGCTCGTGCCGACCGGCACCTCGTTCGCCATCGACCACATCCCTTGCCGGGACGGGGAGAACTTCCTGAAGATCTGGTCGCATCTCGGCGGTGGCACCAGCGTCGACTGCTACGCCAACCGCGGGAGGATCAGCTTCGGCGGCTGGTGGATCGACCGGATCTACACCGGCAACAACGACCTGATCTACTACGACAGCAACGGCTCCGATGTCAGAATCAACCGGTGGACCGACATCAGTTTCCCGAATCGGCCGCCGAAGGTCCGCGTCATCGAAATCCTCTGACCAAAACCTCGTGAGTGGTAAGGACGGTTAGAACCGTCCTTACCACTCACGAGTCCCTAAGCTCTGCGATGAGTTCTTCGGCCGCCGCGAAGGGATCGAGCTTGCGCCCCACCACGCGTTCGGCCAGTTCGGTGAGCCGGTCGCCGGAGCGCAGATCGACGATCTCCGCGCGCAACCGCTGCACGGCGATCGCCTCGACCTCGTCACGAGCCCGCGCCGCGCGGCGCCGGGGCAGTTCGTCGCGCTGGACCAGCCAGTCGTGGTGGTCACCCAGCGCGCGGACGACGTCTTCGACACCTTCACCGCGCGAAGCCACCGTTCGCACGATCGGCTGACGCCAGCTCGGACCGCGGATCTCCCGGCGTACCAAGGAGATCATCTGCTTGAGGTCGTGGACGGTCGCGTCCGCGCCCTCCCTGTCGGCCTTGTTGACCACGAAAACGTCCGCGATCTCCAGCACGCCCGCCTTCGCCGCCTGGATCCCGTCGCCCATCCCGGGCGCGAGCAGGACCACCGTGGTGTCGGCCAGTTTCACGACGTCCACTTCGGACTGCCCGACCCCGACGGTCTCGATCAGTACGACGTCGAACCCGGCCGCGTCGAGCACCCGGACCGCTTGCGGTGTCGCCCACGAAAGCCCGCCGAGATGCCCGCGCGTGGCCATCGAGCGGATGAACACACCGGGATCGGTGGCGTGTTCGGTCATCCGGATCCGGTCGCCGAGCAGGGCGCCGCCGGAGAACGGCGACGACGGGTCGATCGCCAGCACCCCGACCCGCAGGCCCTGCGCCCGCAGGGCCGTGAGCAGCGCGGACGTCGATGTCGACTTGCCGACACCGGGCGGGCCGGTCAGCCCGACGACCCGCGCGCTGCCGGTGTGCGGCGTCAGCTTCGCCGCGACCTCGGGCAACTGCGGATGGGCGTCCTCGACCAGCGACAGCAACCGGGCGATCGCGCGGGGGACGCCGTCCCGCGCGCGACCGACCAGTTCGTCGATGTCCAGCTGTACCGGCAAGGGCTTTACGGAACGCGGAGCAGCAGCGCGTCGCCCTGGCCGCCACCGCCGCAGAGGGCGGCCGCGCCGAGGCCGCCACCGCGACGGCGGAGTTCGTGGATCAGGTGCACGGCGAGCCGCGCGCCGGACGCGCCGATCGGGTGGCCGAGCGCGATGGCGCCGCCGTCGACGTTGACCTTCTCCGGGTCGAGCCCGAGCTTGTCGGCCGAAACCAGGCCGACGGCGGCGAACGCCTCGTTGATCTCGACGAGGTCGAGCGCGTCCGCGGTCAGCTTCTCCTTGGCCAGCGCGGCCAGGATCGCGTTCGACGGCTGCTCGTGCAGGCTGGCGTCCGGACCGGAGACCACGCCGTGCGCGCCGATCTCGGCGAGCGGTGTCAGGCCCAGCTCCTCGGCCTTGGCCTTGCTCGCGACGATGACCGCGGCCGCGCCGTCGGAGATCTGCGAGGCCGAACCGGCGGTGATGGTGCCGTCGGAGGCGAACGCCGGGCGCAGCTTCGCGAGGCTTGCCGCGGTGGTGTCGGCGCGGACGCCCTCGTCCTTGGAGAAGACGACGGGGTCGCCCTTGCGCTGCGGGATCGACACCGGCGCGATCTCGGCGTCGAAGCGACCGGCCTCGATGGCGGCGGCGGCGCGCTGGTGCGAGCGCGCGGAGAACTCGTCCTGCTGCTCACGGGTGAGCCCGTAGCGGTTGTTGTACTTCTCCGTCGAGGAGCCCATCGCGACCTGGTCGAAGGCGCAGAACAGACCGTCGTAGGCCATGTGGTCGACGAGCGTGGTGTCGCCGTACTTGAAGCCCGCGCGGGACTTCGGCAGCAGGTGCGGCGCCTGGGTCATCGACTCCTGGCCGCCCGCCACGATCAGGTCGAACTCGCCCGCGCGGATGAGCTGGTCGGCGAGCGCGATGGCGTCGAGACCGGAGAGGCAGACCTTGTTGATGGTCAGCGCCGGGACGGTCATCGGGATGCCGCCGGCGACCGCGGCCTGGCGGGCGGGGATCTGGCCCGCGCCGGCGGTGAGCACCTGGCCCATGATCGTGTACTGGACCGCGTCCGGTGAGACACCGGCCTGCTCCAGCGCCGCCTTGATGGCGAAACCGCCGAGTTGCGCGCCCGAGAAGTCCTTCAGGGAACCGAGCAATCGCCCGATCGGTGTACGGGCGGCACCCAGGATCACGGAACCGGACACGGCGTCCTCCAAGCATCGGCGCAAGGGCAAAGGGGGTCTTCGCGACCATACCCGGGTCACGGGCGTCTTGATGGAGCCAGTGTGAGGCGGCGCACGCCGGTTCGTCCGCCCCCGCACCTATCCTGCTCTGCATGAACCAGGCGCTGAAACCGTTCGTGACCGCCATCGACCACGTCGGCATCGCGGTGCCCGACCTCGACGCCGCGATCGCCTTCCACACCGAGCACTTCGGCTTGGAGGTCTCGCACGAGGAGGTCAACGAGGAGCAGGGCGTCCGCGAGGCGATGCTGCGCGCGCCGGGCACCGCCGGGACCGAGACCGCGATCCAGCTCCTCGCGCCGCTGCGCGACGATTCGGCGATCGGCAAGTTCCTCGCGAAGAGCGGCCCCGGGCTGCAGCAGCTGGCGTACCGAGTGTCCGATGTGGACGCCGCCGCCGCGGCACTGCGCGCGCAGGGACTCCGGCTGCTCTACGACGAGGCGAAGCGCGGCACGTCCAACAGCCGGGTGAACTTCGTCCACCCCAAGGACGCCGGTGGCGTGCTGGTGGAACTGGTCGAGCCCGCCAAAGACGGTCACTGACCGCGCGTCAACGCTTCGGCGATGAAGGCGACCTCACGATCGATCTCGGCGGGGTCGCCGTCCTCGTTGTGCCGTGCTGTCGCGTGACGATGGCTGACAGCCCTCGCGAGCAGCCCCGACGCCGAATCGACGTCGGCGATCGCGAGTTTGCCGCCGGTCGCGGCGACGATCACCGCCTTCACCTGGCGGACGAGCTGCTGGAACCGTTCGGCCAGCGCGTCGCGGACAGCGCGGTGCGTGTCGGCCTCGCGCCACAGCAGGTGTGACAGCGCCAAGGACCGGTTGAACCGCCTGTCGAGTTCCACGACGAGGCCGCGCAGGCTGCCCGCGAGGTCGCCGGGGACCACCACGACGGCCGGTTCGATGCGGGCGTCCGGCAGTTCGGCGACCAGCGCGGCCAGCAGATCCGACTTGCGCCGGAAGTAGTAGTGCACCAGGCCCTTGGGGACGCCGGCCTGTTCGGCGATCCGGGACGTGGGGGTGGCGTCGAAACCGGACTCGGCGAACAGCGCCTCCGCGGCCCGCAGGATGCGCTGTTTCGCCGAGTCCTCTTTCACGCCGTCTCCTCTTGCGTCAGTGCTGTCCCGCCGTCTTGTGCGTCGCCTGGGCGATCGGCATCGCGGCCGCCCCGGCCACCACGGTCAGGACGCCACCGACCCAGGCCGTCCAGGACGCGCCCATGAAGGTGGCGAATCCCATGACCCAGGGCGAAACGAACAGCAGTGCGCCCAGGACGATCTGAATGCCTTCGCCGTAGACCATGCCAGGCATCGCGAGCGACGCGAGGCCGTCGAGGGCGATCAGCGCGCCGAGGACGACGAGTGACCACATGGCGATGTTGTCCGTGGTCATCCAGAGGGGTGAAAGCGCGACCACGACACCGATGACCACCTCCGCCCAGTCATGGGGGCGGGTCCAAGGGCGCGTCGTGGGTTCGTTCATGCGTGCTCACCTCCGAAATTCGGCTGAACCTGCAGGTCGGAGAGATCTCCACCGCCCATGCTCCGCTTGGTTGGCCGGCCGGTCAAGACCGGTCGATAACACTTCGGGATGTGTACGTGCTCCACGTCTCGTACAGTTGTGGTCTTGGTTACCGGTGAGTAATTTAAGCCGCCACACGCCACCACCCCATTCGCGGAGGTTCCGATGTCGCAGCTCGGCGAGATCCAGCAGGCCATTCTGAACGATGACCTCGGCGCCGTGGCGTCGCTCGACGTGCCGGAGGCCTATCGCGGTGTCACCGTGCACAAGGACGAAGCCGACATGTTCCAAGGCCTCGAAAGCCGGGACAAGGACCCTCGCAAGTCGCTGCACGTGGACGAGGTCCCGACCCCGGAACTCGGCCCCGGCGAGGCGCTGGTCGCGGTCATGGCGAGCGCGATCAACTACAACACCGTCTGGACCTCGATCTTCGAGCCGGTCTCGACCTTCAAGTTCCTGGAGCGTTACGGGCGGCTTTCGCCGTTGGCGAAGCGCCACGACCTGCCGTACCACGTCGTCGGCTCGGACCTGTCCGGCGTCGTGCTGCGCACCGGCCCCGGCGTGCACAACTGGAAGGCGGGCGACGAGGTCGTCGCGCACTGCCTCAACGTCGAACTCGAAGGCCCGGACGGGCACAACGACACGATGCTCGACACCGAGCAGCGGATCTGGGGCTTCGAAACGAACTTCGGCGGGCTCGCCGAGATCGCGCTGGTCAAGTCGAACCAGCTGATGCCGAAGCCGGACCACCTCACCTGGGAAGAAGCCGCCTCCCCCGGTCTGGTGAACTCCACGGCCTACCGCCAGCTCGTCTCGCGCAACGGCGCGGACATGAAGCAGGGCGACGTCGTGCTGATCTGGGGCGCTTCGGGCGGCCTCGGCTCCTACGCGACGCAGTACGCGCTCAACGGCGGAGCGATCCCGGTGTGCGTGGTCTCCAGCCCCGAGAAGGCGGAGATCTGCCGGAAGCTGGGCGCGGAGCTGATCATCGACCGCAATGCCGAGGGCTACAAGTTCTGGAAGGACGAGAACAACCAGGACCCGAAGGAGTGGCAGCGGTTCGGCAAGAAGATCCGCGAGCTGACCGGCGGCGAGGACCCGGACATCGTCTTCGAGCACCCGGGCCGTGAGACCTTCGGTGCTTCGGTCTACGCCGCGCGCAAGGGCGGGACGATCGTCACCTGCGCGTCGACGTCCGGATTCATGCACCAGTACGACAACCGCTACCTGTGGATGAACCTGAAGCGGATCATCGGCAGCCACTTCGCCAACTACCGCGAATCGTGGGAAGCAAACCGGCTGATCTCGAAAGGTCTGATCCACCCGACGCTGTCGAAGACCTACGCGCTGGAAGACACCGGCCAGGCCGCGCTGGACGTGCACCGCAACGCCCACCAGGGCAAGGTCGGCGTGCTCGCCCTTGCGCCGGAAGAAGGTCTGGGTGTCCGGAACCACGAGTTGCGCGAGAAGCACATCGACGGGATCAACGCGTTCCGGAACGTTTAGCGCGCCAGAACGCACTTTCGCCGCGCGTTGCGTGGGTGCTCACCCTTCCGTGACCCCAGCTCGACTACGGTAGAAGGATGAGCCTTGGCGAGGAACGGGAGCTAGTGCCGCTGGGAGCCGGCTTCGACGTGGCGAAGCGCGGTTACAGCCGTGCGCAGGTCGACGAGCATCTCGAGCGGCTGGACGCCGATCTGAAGATGCTCACCGCCGATCGCGATGCCGCCATCGGGCAAGCGGGCGACCTGGCACGGCAGCTGGAGATCGCGCGCGGCGAGATCGCGGACCTGCGCGGGCAGGTCGACAGGCTCGCCCAGCCGCCGACGAGCGTCGAAGGCCTGTCCGAGCGGCTGCAGCGCATGCTGCGGCTGGCACAGGACGAGGCCGCCGACACCAAGGCGCGCGCGGAAGCCGAAGCCGGGCACATCCGCGCCAAGGCGGAGACCGACGCGAGCGCCATGCGGGCCCGCTACGAGCAGCTGCTCAACGAGCTCGACCTCCGTCGCAAGGAGATGGAGGCCGAGCACCGCGGCGTGCTGGAGACGGCCCGCGCCGAAGCGAAGGACATCACCGACAAGGCGAAGGCCGAGCGCGACAAGCTCGACGCCGAGTCGCAGCAGCGCCGCACGCAGGTCGAAGAGGACTTCGAGATCGCGATGGCGTCGCGGCGCACCGAAGCCATGCACGCGCTGGCCGAGCAGGAGGCCGCGAGCAAGGCCGAGGCCGCCCGCCGGGTCCGTGAGGCCACCGATGACGCCGCCGCCATCCGCGCGAAGGTGCTCGAAGAGGAGACGACGGCCAAGGCCGACATCGAGCGCCGTCAGCGGGAGTCGGTCGCGGACGCCAACAAGCGCAAGCAGGACTCGATCACCGAGGCCAACGCCAGGCTCGCCGAGGCGGCCGACGAGGCACGCCGCCGCGTCCGGCAGGCCACCGAGGAGTCCAACCGGCGGATCACCCAGGCCACCGAACGGGTGGAAGCGCTCCGCAAGGTGCGCTCCAGCCTGGCCGAGCAGGTCCGCACCGCGCGGACCGCGCTCGCCGAAGCGACGCACGTCCTCGGCGACGAACCGCACGTCCCGGCGGATCTGAAGGCGAAGCCGTCACCCGACTCGGAGGCCACCGTGCAGCTCCGGATGGCCGATGTGCCGAAGGCCACATCCGGTGCGAAGGCTTCACCTCGGCCTGCGGCGGCACAGAAACCGACTGGCGAGTAACCTTCTCACCCGACCGCCTTCGCGACGGCCTGCGGGCCGATCGTCCAGCGGTTATCGTCGCTGCTCGCGCGCGTGTGCGAGCCGGAGGAGATCGGTGGAGGTTGCGGATGGCTGCATATCGGACCGTGGTCGTGGGCACGGACGGATCGGATTCCTCGTTCGCCGCGGTCGACAAGGCCGCGGGCGTCGCCGGGGACTCCGGCGCGACCCTGGTCATCGTGTGCGCCTACTACCCCGCCGCCAAGGGTGACGTGGAGAAGGCGCAGGACGTCCTCGGCGACGAGGCGTACCAGGTCGTGGGCTCGGCTCCGGCCGAGGACACACTGCTGTCCGCGCGTGACAGGGCCGCGAAGGCAGGCGCGCGGAGCATCGAGACCGCCGCTGTCGTCGGCGACCCGGTCGACTCGCTGCGCAAGGTCGTCGCCGACCGTTCCGCGGATCTGCTGGTGGTCGGCAACCGCGGGCTGAACACGATCACCGGCCGCATCCTGGGCTCCGTACCGTCCGAGGTCGCGCGAAAGTCCGGGGTGGACGTACTCATCGTCCACACCACCTGATGCCCGAACCCGGCGAGATCTCGTCCGACGCGCTGCAACAGCGCCTCGAACGGATCCTGCTCGGCGGAAAGCGCAAGTACACCCGGCTCGAAGTCGCCGAGAAGGCAGGCGTTCCCGAGGAACGCTCTCGGCGGCTTTGGCGCGCGCTGGGCTTCGCGACTGTCGAGGACGACGAGGTCGTCTTCACCGACGCCGACATCGACGCGATCCGCACGGCGGACCAGCTGATGAACTCGGGGATGATCGACCCGAGCATCGAGCTGGCGGTGACGCGCGCGCTGGGCCAGCACCTTTCGCGACTCGCGGAATGGCAGGTCCACATGCTGTGGACGATGATCACCGAGAACAAGGAGATCGGCAGCAGCGAACGCCAGATCGGGCGGCTCGTGGAACGGCTGCTGCCCGAACTGGAGAAGGTGCAGGACTTCGTCTGGCGCCGCCATCTCGCGGCCTACGCCGGCCGGGCGATGGCCATGCCGGACGAAGACCTCGAGACGAGGACCGAGGTGGTCGGGTTCGTCGACATGGTCGGCTACACCCGGCTGACCAGGCAGGTCGGCGAAGACGAGCTGACAGCCATCCTCGACCGGTTCGAATCCGTCGCCACCGAAGTGGTCGCCGATCACCACGGGCGGATCGTGAAGATGATCGGCGACGAGGTCCTGTTCGTCGCCGATTCCGCCGTCGACGGCGCCGAGATCGCCCTCGCGCTGTCCGAACGCGCCGACGCCGACGAGACCCTGCCCGCCGTGCGCGCGGGTCTGGCGTCGGGCCGGATCCTCAGCCGGTTCGGCGACGTCTACGGCTCGGTCGTGAACCTCGCCGCCCGCCTCACCTCGACCGCGCGGCCGGGCACCATCCTGGTGGACAAGGAACTCGCCACCGAACTCCTGGGACTCCCGGCGTACGAGGTCCGCACGCGGCGGCCGGTTTCGGTCCGGGGGTACAACCGGCTGCGGCCTTCTTCCCTGCGACGGGCGCGGGACAGGCCTTCGGGCATGTTCGCGTCTTCGCAGCAGCTTGCCGCGGAGATGCTGGGACTGGGTGCTTCCGGGGCCGCCTCGGAGTCTCCTGACGTCGAGGAGCTCGCCGAGGAGATCGAGGACGCCACAGCGACCTCGTTACCGCCTCGGCCTCGCTCGAAGCGACGTCGGCGACGCTGAGCACTTCGCTCGCCGCGGGAGCAAGGGACCTTTGCTATCGCCCGCGTAGCCGGACGGCAACTCCGCCACGAACGCATCGCGCACGGATGGTCCCTCGACAGCGTCGCGAAGGAGTTGACGTGCCGGCGTCACGGTCTGGCGGCGGGAAAACGACAGCCGGAAAACGCACATACTCCGGCATCTCCAGATCTACGCCCTAGATCTCGGCTACTCGATCCGGCTCACCGTCGAACCGATCGAAGATGGACTGGTGCTGTAGCTCGGCGGCCGGCGAATTGGAGCTGACATGGCGTCCTCACCTGTCACGAATCGGCTGACCGAAATTGTGAGGGGCACGGGATTTGCAATTAAGTAGCTATCGGGTTTCCGCCATCCGGCGGTAGCTTGCGGCTGGTAGCGCTGACTTACTTGACCATATAGTTGCTTACTGCTGTATTGCGACTCAGGGGGAATTATGCATAACTCGCGTTTCCGATTTCGCAGGCGGATACTGGGTGGAGTGTTTGCCGTTGGCGCCATGTTATCGCTCGCTCCGGCAGCGGTTGCCGCGCCGAGCGAGGTCAACGCGCCGGTCGATGTCAGCGAGGCTCCGGCGACCGCCGGCGACCAGCGTATCGCTCGAGAATGCAATCCCATTCCGGCCCTGAACAACTCACTGATCTGCGTCAGCACGGGTCCCGGGGTCCCGACAACGGTATGGTTCGATAATCGTAGTGGTTCGAGGTTCGGACCGTCGCAACTCAAGGTTACCGGGCTCAATACGGGCCTGGTTCGTTTTTCGGAGTCCTTCACCGCCGAGCCGGGGAAAATCAAAGGTTCCCAATGGTCCGGCTTTGCGAATGATTGTTACTACGGTTCGGTCAAGGTGCCCGGCCGTGACCACTTCTGGCGCACCGCCAAGCCCGCCTGTGTCTAGATGGTGCGATTGTCAAGTACGGTGAAACCATGGAGACCCTGCGGTCAGGTGGCCCCGAAGAGGAACCGGAAAGCTCGTGTGAGGTGAACGGGATCGACATCGCCGTGGATGGCGGGGCAATGCGGCCGATCGCCTGCCCTCAATGCGGCGCGACGGCTCCGCTGACCGTCTTGGCGGACGCGACACTCGTCTGCCCGGGACAGCACACTTTCACGAACTCCGCGATCGTGCCCGAGACGACACCGGCCGCCCTGCGCAGGCTCGGTGCTGTCGGTCCCCCGGCGGTAGAGGAAGCAGGAACTGCGCCGTAGGCAGGCCGCCGAGCGCCCGCGAGCGTCATCGTGGAAGCACGAAGAGGCCAGGCAGTCCCGGCACAGCAGGGATTGCCTGGCCTCGCGCATGTCCGGATCACGACGGCTGGCGGGTGCTGACAGGTGGCTACCGCAGATCAGCGAACATCCGGCAGCACGGCGTACTGGCGCACGTAGAGATCGGTGTAGGTGACCGGGCCGCGCGGACCCGGGACCCTGTCCAGGTTGATGCCGGTCTCGGGGACGGCCAGGAGTTTGAAGCCGTCGAGCAGCCGGGTGGGCGCGTTCCAGAAGACACCGGTGCCGGTGTACGCGTCGAAGAACGCGTCGGCGGCTTCGCTGCTTTCGGTGGCGATGCCGGCGGCCAGGCCCGAGGTCCGCTCGTTGGCGATCTCAGCCGCTTCGGACAGGCTGGCGACCTTCGCGACTGTGACGGTCGCTTCGCGGTCTGAGTCGAGCGCCCATTCGTAGCCGATGGCGTGCTCGTGCGGGGCGAGCGACGGCGTGACGCCGCGTTCGGCCAGCGCGGCGGAGATGCCGGGCCAGACGCGGTCGTGGGCGGCCTCGTGGATCAGCAGCAGGTTCAGCCGGTTGCAGACGCCGAGCCTGTCGAGGCTGTTGAAGACGAGATCGCGCACCTTGTCGGTGTCGGCCGCTTCGTCGACGTACAGCACTCCGCCGCCGTCGGCGTGGGCCAGCGTGCCGACGCCGTGGACGGCCGCCTCGGTGGCCAGCGCCCGGGTGCTGTCACCGCTGCCGCGCAGGATGACCAGCGGCACGAGCGCGGGGAACCGGACCAGCGCGGAAGCCGCTTCGCGCTCGGCGCGCGGCACCAGCTGGATGACGTCCGCGTCGATACCCGCCTCGGCGAGCGCGGGGGCGATCACGGTCTCGCGCAGGCGCTGGGCCGAGCCGAGCGCGGCGGAGCCCGTGCGGAGCACGCCACCGTTGCGCGACTTCACCAGCTGCGAGGCGACGTCGACCGTGACGTTCGGGCGCGCTTCGTAGTTCGCGCCGATCACGCCGACCGGGCGGCGGCGTTCCACCAGCCGCAGTCCACCGTCCAAAGTGGACACGTCGACGGACCGCTCCTGGTGCGGCGCACCGGCCAGGAGACGGAGCTGTTCGGCCATGCCGGTCAGGCGCTCGGGGGTGATGGTGAGCCTGTCGAGCAGGCCCGCGCTCATGCCGTCCTCGCGCGCCTTGGCGATGTCGGCCTGGTTCGCTTCGAGCACGACGTCGGCGTGTTCGACCAGCTTGTCCGCCATGGCGTTCAGCGCGGCGTCGATAGCCTCCGCGGAGGCGGCGGCCAGTGACGGCGCGGCCCGTTTCGCCGATCGAGCGCATTCCTCGACGGCCTTGGCGACCTCGTCCATCCCCGACTCCTTCCGCGCGGAACGAGCCATCAGTCTGCCGTACCGCCCCGGTCAGGCGACGGTCGGCTCCAGCAGCCACAACCCGCCCGCGAAGAGACAGCTCACCGTCAGCACGGCCATCACCAGCACCCACAGCACCGCGGGCATCGCGGTGAGCCTGCCGAGCTGATCGGCGTCGGAATCCCTCGCCCCGCCCCGGCGCCGCTTGATCTGCAGCTCGACCACCGGCCGGACACCGCCGAACAGCAGGAACCAGGTCAGCAGGTAGACGAAGATCGCCTGGAACCACGACGGCGCCACCAGCGCGACCAAGCCGAGCACCACCGAGCTGGTGACCACGGCGAACACGCCGTAGGTGTTGCGCACCATCACCAGCACGCCCAGCAGCATCAACGCCATCACGATCAGCACGACGGTGATCAGGTCCGACGAGAGCAGCCCGGCGAACACCAGTCCGAGCACCGCGGCCGCCGGGTACCCGGCCAGCGCGGTGAACGCCATCCCCGGCCCCTCCGGCTTGCCGCGGGAGACTGTGACGCCGGAGGTGTCCGAGTGCAGCTTGATGCCCTGCAATCGGCGGCCGACCAGCACCGCCGCGAGCGCGTGGCCCGCCTCGTGGACGAGCGTGATCAGGTTGCGGGCGATCCGCCATGGCCTGCCCGACAGCACCACGAGCAGTGCGAGACCACCGGTGACCAGGGTGATCGTGCCGGGCGGGGTGGACTGGGCGATGTCGGAAACCGTTTCGGCGGGAGACGAGCTCACCTCACCAGCTCACCACAAGCCGGATATGCCCGGTGTCAGGCGGTCATCGAACCTCCGTTCCCGCGCGTGCGAGACTCCGGTCGTTTCGCAGGGCGAAGGCCACCCAGCTGCGGAACGGCCGCCACACCGTGGACAGCTCCTCCAGCTCCTCTGTCGGCGCCTCGGGCAGGTCGTACGCGACTCGCATGGCCTCCTGCACCCGAGGCTCGTCCGCCGGGAAGACGTCCGGGTGGCCGGCGCCCCGGATCAGGATCAGCTGGGCCGAGAACGGGCCGATCCCCGGCAAACGCTGCAACCAGTTCAACGCGTCCGAGACCGGCATCGCGCGCAGATACGCGGCGTCGAGCAGACCGTCCTTGGCGGCGTTGGCCACCGCGCGCAGCCGCTCGGCCTTCACCTCCAGCAGGCCGCGCCCGGCCTCCGGTCCGGCCAGGACGTCCGGCGCCGGGAACGACATGAGGATCTTCCCGCCGACGTCCACCGGCCTGCCGAACTCCTCGGCGAGCCGTCGTTTCATCGCGGCGGCCTGCGACATCCGCGTCCGGTAACCCAGGATCGCCCAGCAGGCCGCTTCGTACGGCGAGTGGAACAGGACGGGCCGCAGCCCGGGGAACGCCAGCTGAAGACGGCGCACCACGGGATCCGCGGTGCCGACCTTGGCGAAGCCGACACCGTCGACGTCCACCGAAAGGATCCGCCGGACCTGGGCGCCGACCTCGACGGCGAGCCCCTCTTCGGCGAAGACCTCCACTTCGATCGAGCCGGGCGATCTCTGTCTGACGGCCGCACCGACATGCTCCCAGCCCGCTTCGGCAGGAAAGGCCAGGCGCAGGGTGCCGGGTTCGGAGGCGGCGTCGGCGCGGCACGCGGGCGGGAAATCGGTCAGGAACCGGATGGACTTGTCGAGGTCGAACGGGCCGCGCACCGGGATGCGAAGCGTGGTCGTGGCGGTGGGCTGCAGGATCGAGCCGGTCATTTCGGGCTCCTTCGGCTGGGGAACGGCGACTCCCTCCGACGTTAGAGACGGCCACCGACAGTTTCGGGTCGCGGCGGCGGGAATGTCGCGAACGGGCCGGTCATGGCAGATTCTCGGGTGGACACCGTGAAGGGAGCAGCGATGCCGGACAACCGCGAACGTCTCTTGGGCCTGCTGCGGCCGGGCACCACGACCACCGGGCCGGACAAGGGTTTTCTCGATCTGCTGGGCGAAATCCCGCAGGCGGGGCCGCCGACAGGGCTCGCGCAGCGGCTGATGCGCACCGCCGCCGTGCCGATGATCTACGAGCGGTATTGGCGTCCGACGCTGGGCAGGGTCGCGAAAGGACTGAACGGCCCGAGCATGGCGGACGAGATCGGGATCGCGGTCGAAGCGCTCGGCCTGCGCCCAGGCCAGGTCTCGCTGGACGTCGCCTGCGGCACGGGCCGGTTCACCCGCGCGTTCGGCGAAGCGGTCGGCCCGGACGGGCTGTCCATCGGACTCGACGGTTCGGTCACCATGCTGGAGAAGGCGCTTGCCGCTCCGAACCCGGCTTCGGTGGCCTACCTGCGTGCCGACGCCGTCGACCTGCCGCTCGGCGATTCCACTGTGGACGCCGTCTGCTGTTTCGCCGCGCTGCACATGTTCGCCGACCCGGACGCGGCGCTGGATTCGTTCGCCCGCGTGCTCAGGCCCGGCGGTTCGCTGGTGCTGCTGACCAGCGCCCGGCACAGCGACCAGCCGATGCGGCTGGCGGACACCTTCCTCGGCAGGCTGAGCGGACAGCGGATGTTCGACCGCGGCGAGATCGCGCTGAAACTGTTCCGGCGCGGATTCGACCGCGTCGGCGAGCGGTACTCCGGTGTCACGCAGATCGTCACGGGAGAGCTACCGGTTAACATCCGGAAATGATCCGCTCTGAGCACGCTTCGCCGATTCCGCCCGACGACAGCTACCTCCGCTCGCTGGTCGACGCGACCGCGGACGCCGTCGCCGCGGCCGAACCCCTCGGCTCGCCGCACGACGGCGCGGACCCCGCCACCCGGGACGCCGTCAGCGCCGGGATCCGCGCGCTGACGGCGGAATTGGTGGAGCTGAGCCAAGACCTGCACGCCCACCCCGAAGAGGGCTTCGCCGAGCACCGCTCGGTCCGCGCGCTCGGAGACCTGCTCGAACGGCACGGGCACGAGGTGACGATCGGCGCGGGCGGACTGGACACCGCCCTGGTCGCGACCACTCCCGGCAGCGGCCCGCACATCGCGGTCCTCTCCGAATACGACGCTCTTCCCGGCCTCGGCCACGGCTGCGGGCACAACGTCATCTGCACCGCGGGCGCGGGCGGTTTCCTCGGCGCGGCGGCGGTCGCCGAACGGCTGGGCGGCCGGGTCTCGCTGATCGGCACGCCGGCGGAGGAAGGCGGTGGCGGCAAGGAAACCATGGCCCGCGCGGGTGTTTTCGACGACGTCGACGCGGTGGTCATGCTGCACCCGTTCAGCCACGACATCGCCATGCACCCGTTCCTCGGCAGGCGGCAGCTGGAGATGGTGTTCCACGGTGTCGGCGCGCACGCTTCGGCTCAGCCGTTCATGGGACGCAACGCGCTCGATGCCGCCGTCGCCGCCTATCAGGGTGTCGCGGCACTCCGGCAGCATTTGCCCTCCACCGACCGCGTCCACGGCGTCTTCACCGACGGCGGCGCGCGGCCGAACGTCGTCCCGGAACGCGCGGCGCTGCTGTTCTACCTCCGATCCGCACAGCCGGACACGTTGCGCGACCTCGCCGAGCGGGTTTCGGCGGTCGCGCGCGGCGCGGCGGAGATGACCGGCTGCGGGGTCGAACTGAAATGGGACGCCCAGCCCGCTTACCTGCCGATCCGGTTCAACACCACCCTCGCCGGACGCTGGTCGGTGCATCAGGTTGACGCCGGCCGCAAACCGCTCCCGCCTGGGATCGTGCCCGAATTCCTCACCGGCTCGACCGATCTCGGCAACCTTTCCTACCGGATGCCCGCGATCCACCCGATGATCGCCATCGCCGGGCCGACGACCGCCTTGCACACCAAGGAATTCGCGGCCGCGGCCGGTTCGCCGGACGGCGATCGCGCGGTCGTCGACGGCGCGCTGGGGCTGGCATTGACCGCCGTCGATTACCTGGCCGACGCGAAACTCCGCGCCGCGGTGCACGAAGAGTTCGAGTCCTCGGGTGGCGCGTTGGACGTGCCCGCGTTCTTCGACTGAGGAAACGCTGAGAATTCTCAGGGGATTCTTCTCAGCAAAGCCAAGGGGTTTTCCACAGGCGGCTCACAAGTACGGGCGCGAATCTTGTTCCATGACCGAGAACGAGAGTCGGCCCGGCCCCGCCTCCACCGGTGGGCACCAGCCGCCGCACCAGCAGCAGTACCCCGGTTACACCCCTTGGCAGGCCGCGCCGAATCCGCTCTTCACCCCGCCGCCCGTCCAGGCACAGACGCAGACGCCGGTCCCGCCGCCACGCAGGAAAGGCGGCCGGATCGCCGTCCTCGTCAGCGCGACGGCGCTCGGTGCCGCGCTGATCGGCGGGGTCGGCGGAGCGGCGCTCGTCGGGTTCGGCTCGGCGTCGTCGGCGTCCGGCGCGGGTTCATCGTCGGTCGCCACCGGGCAACCGGTCGGGAACACCACTTCGGGTGACGTCAGCGGGGTCGCCGCGAAGGTGACGCCGAGCGTCGTCCAGGTGAACGTGACCACCGCGCAGGGTGAGGCCGTCGGTTCCGGCGTCATCCTGACGGCGGACGGGCGCATCCTCACCAACGCCCACGTGGTCGCCGACGCCCAGGGCGACGTCACCGTCACGCTCTCGAACGGCAAGCAGTACAAGGCGAGCGTGGTCGGCGCCGACACGAAGGCCGACATCGCCGTCCTGCAGGCGAAGGACGCAAGCGGGCTGACACCGGCTTCGCTCGGGGACTCGAGCAAGCTCGCCGCCGGTCAGCAGGTCGTGGCGATCGGCTCGCCGGGCGGCCTGCAGAACACGGTGACCACCGGCATCGTGAGCGCGCTGAACCGCAAGCTCGACGAGCTCAGCAGCGGCCAGGGCAAGCGTTCGCCGTACAGCCGGACCACGAACGAAAGCGGGCCGAGCTACACCGCGATCCAGACCGACGCCCCGATCAACCAGGGCAACTCGGGCGGGGCTCTGGTGGACGCGCAGGGGAACGTCATCGGCATCAACTCGGCGCTGTACAACCCGTCTTCGACCGGCAGCATCGGCATCGGCTTCGCGATCCCCATCAACGACGCGAAGAAGATCGTGGAACAGATCGTCGGCTGACCCGGCCGTCTGGACCGCTGTCAGGGGGCGGCCCAGCAGGCGATGTCCGTGAAGGCCTCGTTGAGGGACTCGGGGTCCCTCAACGAGGCCTTCACGGATTTCAGAGTTCGTAGGTGAGGGTGAAGGTGTGGTTGCCTTCGTCGTCCTGGACGATCTCCGCCGTTCCGGTGAGGCCGGCCAGTTCACCGTGACCGGAGCCCGGCAGGACGATCAGGTGATGCCCGTTCTCCCCCGCCGAGTGATGCAGGACGAAGCCGCCCTTGCGCCCGTCGACGGACACGGACAGCCGCTCGAAGGCGACGTACGCCGACGACGTCTCGTTCACCGCCGTGAGCATCTCGACGGCGCTGGTCCCCTCCACGTTCCCGGTGAACGTCTTGGTCAGGAGCACCCGCGAGAACTCGGTGCCTTCGGGCTTCTCGGTGGCTTGCGGATCCCAGCCGTCCACGGTGAACGACGCTGTCGCGGTGTTGGTCATGGCACCGAGTCTGCCGGACATACCTGACAGAATGCGTCAGGTATTCCTCACCGCCTCCGGTTCCCGAACAGGCCGCGCGTGATCTCCCGCCCGAGCGCGCTCGCCGCTGACCGGAGGAACGACTTCACCGCCGGGTTCTTCATCGCCTGTTCGACCATGCCCGGCTCTTGCTTCTCCGGTTTCGGAGCGGGGGGAGCCTCCCCGGCAGGCGGCGCGGCCACCTTCTCGGCGAGCTTCTCGTAGGCCGACTCACGGTCGATCGTCTCGGCGTACTTCGCGTGCAGATCCGAAGCCGCCGTCGCCGCGGAGATGGCTTCGGCGCCGATGGAGCCCATCTTCGAGCGCGGCGCGCGCAGGCGGGTCCACGCGACCGGCGTCGGCGCGCCCCGTTCGGAAAGCACGGTGACGATCGCTTCGCCGATACCGAGCGACGTCAGCGCCGAGTCGAGTTCGTAGTGCTTCGTCTTCGGGTACGTCTTCACCGTCTTCGTCAGCGCGGCCTGGTCCTCGGGTGTGAACGCGCGCAACGCGTGCTGCACCCGCGCGCCCAGTTGCGACAGGACGTTGTTCGGGATGTCCGTCGGAAGCTGTGTGCAGAAGAACACGCCGACGCCCTTCGAGCGGATCAGCTTCACTGTCTGCTCGATACGTTCCAGGAACGCCTTCGACGCGCCGTTGAACAGAAGGTGCGCCTCGTCGAAGAAGAACACCAGCTTCGGCTTGTCGAGGTCGCCTTCCTCGGGCAGCTCCTCGAACAACTCGGCCAGCAGCCACATGAGGAACGTCGAGAACAGCGCGGGCTTCGACTGGAGGTTGTCCAGCTCCAGCAAGGTCACCATCGCCTTGCCGTCGACCTGGCGCATCAGGTCGTGGACGTCCAGCTCGGGCTCGCCGAAGAAGTCCTCGCCGCCCTGAGCCTCCAGATTGGACAGCGACCGGAGGATCACCCCTGCCGTCGCGGCCGAGACGCCGCCGATGCCCTTGAGGTCCTCCTTGCCCTCGTCACTGGTCAGGTGCGTGATGACCGAGCGGAGATCCTTCGTGTCCAGCAGCGCCAAGCCGCGCTGATCGGCCCAGTGGAAGATCAGGCCGAGCGTCGACTCCTGGGTGTCGTTGAGCCCCAGCACCTTCGACAGCAGGATCGGGCCGAAACTCGTGATCGTCGCCCGGATCGGCGCCCCCTTGCCGCCCGTGCCCAGCGACAGGAACTGCACGGGGAACGCGGCGGGCTCCCACGCATCGCCTAGTTCCTCCGCGCGTTTGGCGATCTTGTCGTTGCTCTCGCCCTGCGCGGCGAGCCCCGACAGATCACCCTTCACGTCCGCCAGCACCACCGGCACCCCCGCGGCCGACAGCTGCTCGGCGATCAGCTGCAAGGTCTTCGTCTTACCGGTACCGGTCGCGCCCGCGACCAGCCCGTGCCGGTTCAGCGTCGCCAACGGCAGGCGGACCGCCGCACCGGCGTCGGCCTTGCCGTCGATCACGACGGCGCCGAGTTCCACCGCCGCCCCCTCGCTCACGTAACCCTGCGCGATCTCCTGGGCTGGACCCTGTTCGGCCACTGTCGCTCCCTGGTCTGTGATATGGCTCACCTGAGGATGCACACGCTGCCAGCAACGCGCCGAACCCGCACGTCGCGCGTCGCGAATCCCCGGGTCGGGTTAGGGTTTCGGGGTGAACGACCGCCTAGTCTGGATCGACTGCGAGATGACGGGGCTCGACCTCGGCAAGGACGCGTTGATCGAAATAGCCGCGCTGGTGACCGACGCCGAGCTCAACGTCCTCGGGGAAGGCGTCGACATCGTCATCCACACCGACGACGAAACCCTCGAAGGCATGCCGGAGGTCGTCCGCGAAATGCACGCCCGCTCCGGCCTCACCGAAGAGGTCCGGCGCTCCACGGTCACCATGGAAGAAGCCGAACAGCGCGTGCTCGAGTACATCCGCGCGCACGTGCCCGAGGCCAACGTCGCCCCGCTCGCCGGCAACTCCATCGCCACCGACCGCGGCTTCATCACCCGCGACATGCCCGCCCTCGACGGACACCTGCACTACCGCATGGTCGACGTCTCGTCGGTGAAGGAACTCGTCCGGCGCTGGTACCCGCGGATCTACTACGCCAAGCCCGAAAAGGGCCTCGCGCACCGCGCCCTCGCAGACATCAAGGAATCCATCGGCGAGCTCGACTACTACCGGCGCGCCGCCTTCGTCCCGCAGCCCGGCCCGACCACCGAACAGGCCAAGGCGGCGGCCGCTGAAGTGCAGGAACGCCACGAACGGTAACCCGTTGCGAGCCCCGGCAACGGGCACGCTAATATAGTGCGGCCGAGGTGATGGGAAGCTTCCCGAGCCCGGCAATGGTGGGCGTAGCTCAGTTGGTAGAGCACCTGGTTGTGGTCCAGGAGGTCGCGGGTTCGAAACCCGTCGCTCACCCCATCACCCCAGTCTGTTCGGGGCTCTCGCGAGCCTCCCACAGGCTGGGGTTTCGCCTTTTTTGGGGGCCGAGCCCCCAAACCCCCGCCGGAGGGCTGCGCCCCCGGACCCCCATCACATCGGTGCCGTCGCCGGTTCAAGTGCGGACGCCAGAAGGGGTCTTCTTAGGACGGATTGTGTCCTAAGAAGACCCCTTCTGGCGTTAAGTCAGTTCCTGTCGCCGCCGGTCTTCCAGTCGTCCCAGGACATCTGCCACACCGACCAGCCGTCGGTCGGCTCCAGCACCTGCGGGCCCGAGTTTGCGACCGTGATGATGTCGCCCTTCTTCGAAGTGTCCATGAGCCACTTCGCGTTCTCGGTCGACAGGTTGATGCAGCCGTGGCTCACGTTCCGCTTGCCCTGCGAACCGACCGACCACGGCGCCGAGTGGTAGAAGATGCCGCTGTTCGACATCCGCACCGCGTACTTCACGAACGTCCGGTAGCCGGCCTTGCTGTCCGACGGGACGCCGTAGGTGCCCGAGTCCATCGTGTACCCGGTGTGCTCGCTCATCACCGTGTAGGTCCCGGCCGGGGTGCTGCTCGACGGCTTGCCCATCGAGATCGGCATCTGCTTGACCTCTTGGTCGTTCACCACGACCTTCATCTGGTGCGTGCCGCCGTCCGCGGTCGCGACCAGTTTGTCGCCGACGACCACCTTGGCCGGCTTGTCCTCACGGCCGAAGGTGTTGTTGCCGAGGTTCTTGCCGTAGATCGCCGCGTTGACCGAGATCTTCGTGCCCGGCTTGAAGTACTCCTTGGGCCGCCACATCACGGTCTTCTCGCCGAACCAGTGGAACGCGCCCTCGGCCTGCGGCTCGGTGACGATCTTCAGTGCCTTCTCGGTCGCCGCCTTGTCCGGCACGTTCCCTGTGAAGCTGAAGATCAGCGGCAGCCCGACACCGACCGTCTCGCCTTCGACCAGGTTGATCGAGACACCGATCTGCTTGCCCGGTTTGGACGTGGAGAACGTCGAGGTCGCGGTGACCGGCTTGCCGTCGGTCCCGGTCGCGGCCGCGGTGACCGTGTAGGTCTTGCTGTAACCGAGCGGCTCCGCCGACTCCCAGCCCGAACCGTCCTCCTTCGGCTTGCCCGCGACGACCTTGCCGTCGGCGCCGGTCAGCTTGACCTCGCCGACCTTGCCGTCGGCGACGGCGACCGTGACCGGCTCGCCGGGCGCGACGTCCGCCGCACCCTGCGCCGGGGTCAGCGTCATCGCGGCGGGCTTCGGCGCAGGAGCGGGCTCACCGCTCTGCTGCGAACCACCGGGAGCGCCGCCCTGCGACGGCGCTTCACCCGACGGTGTACTCGTGCACGCGGCCAGTGTGAACCCGGCCACCAAAGCCACCAACGCCACCCGCGACCGCCCCGTCGCTCCCCAGACCCTCATGCACACCGCCCGTTTCGCCTGGTACCAACCCCTACGTCTGGCTATAGTCTGCCTGACCGGCCGCAACGCCTGCGGCCGGATGGCCGAATCCATGCCGGCCCGTCGTTGGGGACCCCCCTGAAACGGGCCCCAGCAACCCTGTGTTAATGTTTTCCACGTCGCCAAGGGGAACACCAAAGCGGCGGAACAAGCAGGCGCCATTAGCTCAATTGGCAGAGCAGCTGGCTCTTAACCAGCGGGTTCGGGGTTCGAGTCCCTGATGGCGCACATTCAGGCCCCACGTTTTCGGTTTCGATGACGTGGGGTTTTGTGTTATACGGACGCATTTCTTCCACTTCCTTACTGTCCATTGTGGTCTGATCCGCGCCCGAGACGAGCCCGAGCTTTCGGGCGGAGTTCCTGGGGATGAGCCTGCGGGGTTCCACAAGTCTGCCGACGGCTCTGACCAGTAGGTTTACGCCGTTCGTTCGTACTCGTTGATCAGGCCTCCGAGAAGCCGCTGTCGCCTGATCCGCTGAGAGTTGAGGTCTGCCGCGGGGTGGGTCGGCTGTGGTGGGCGAAGCTCGCGGGAACGGTGCGGCCGTCGACCGTTGTAATGTCGGACGTACTCGGCGAGCACGGCGCGCAGATGCCGCTCGCTCAGAATCAACATCCGGTCAGTGAGCTCGGTTCTGGCCGTGAGCACGAACCGTTCGGCGTAGCAGTTCGCCCGCGGGCAACGCGGAGGAATCCTTACCGCCTCCATGCCGACGTCGGCCAGAACGGCGTCGAACGAGGCCGAGAACTGGCCAGCCCGATCACGGATGAGGAACCTGAACTCGTCGATGCGATCACCAAGATCCAGCATGAGATTGCGGATCTGCTGGGTAGTCCACCGGCCGTCCGGATTCGTTGTCGTGCCCAGGATGTGGACGTAGCGGCTGCCGACCTCCAGCACGAAGAACACGTAGATCCTCCGGAGGGTGAGCGCGCAGTCGATGTGGAAGAAGTCGCACGCCAGCATCGTCGAGGCCTGCGTGCGCAGGAACTGCCGCCAGGTGGTGTCGGTGTGCCGAACGGTCGCGGGAGGTATGCGTGCCCGCTTCAGGATCCGCCGGATGGTCGAGGCATCGACCCGGTCGAGCTTGAGCAGCTCACCCTGAATCCTCTTGTAGCCCCAGCTGTGGTTCTCTGTGGCCATCCGTTCGATCAGCCTGGCGATCGCGTCGTCGACTGGTGGTCGGCCGACCCGGTGTGGATAGGTCCACTTCGCGGCTATCAGGCGCCGGTGCCAGCGCAGGATCGTCCCCGGGGTGACCAACCGGTGCAGCCGCAGCGCCTTGGGCAGCAGGCGGACCAACGCGGCGAACACAGCCCGGTCAGCCCAGTCGAGACGAGGTTTCGGGTTGCCTCTGCGTAGCACGGCGACCTCGTGGCGCAGTACCAGCAACTCGACGTTCTTCGACGCTGACGACCGGCCGAGCAACACCACCAGGCCCACCAGTCGAGAGAAGATCAGATAGAGCAGACGCAACGACATTGCCGGCGATCATGCCCTACCCGTCGAACGCGCCTGTCGCCGCAGGTCTGATGCATGAACCGACTTCTGGAACCCCACAGGTTCGAGCGGTTCCTCAACATGGAACCACGCGACCCACGACGCCCCTTCCGCTGTAGGAATCACGATTACCAACCCGTGACTGCTCCGGCAACCGACAGCCTTCAAATATCCGACTCCTCCTAGCACTCGGAATCAATCGATTTGGATTACCTAGGGGACCGAGTCGACTGGCGATGACATCACGGTTCGATTCGGAGTGACTCAGCGTTCGCCTGGTGCATCAAAGCTTCGGCGAATTGCCGGCCAAGTTCAGCCTCACTGAAACGCTCCATAATGTCGCGTCCAAGTTTGCCCAGGGTGATTAGCTGGTTCGGGGTCAGCTTCTCTCCGAACTCGATCAACTGTTTGGCTGCCTTCACCCACCCTGAGTCCGGCTCCCACTTCTTTACGAAGTCGATAATCTTGTCCGAGTCCGCTGCGGGGTGTGTCTCTGTTAGTCGCGGCGACGGGGGAAGAAGCGTGAAGATCTGGGCAGATGCAGGATCACGGAGGCACTCTTCGCGAAGGAAGGTCATCCGCGCCCTGATCTGTCGATGTGCTAGATCGTCTAGCTCAAGTTCGTGTCGAGCGTGCTCGATCCGCTGCGCGGCCGCCAGGTCCTCGGGACGTGCGTGCACGGTGACTGTAGCGTCTCGGAAATCCGCCGAAGACACTGTAAATGGCAGCTTCTCGAGCAACGCTGTCGCCAAGATATGGCGGACCGTATGACGGCGGAGAACGGTGTACTTGCGTGTGATTTCCTCAAAGTCGGCGCGGATCTTGTCTCCGCCGGAATCTCCTGGCTCGTCGCGAGCTGCTTCGTTCGACCGGGGGTAGCCGAAGAAACGAACACGGATATCGAAGTACAGACCGTCGTCGTGGCTGGCCAGAAAGTCCTGGTAGTCCCATACCTGGTAGACGTCGCGTCCACGGCGTCGATGGCGCATCACAGAGCCTCGCGTGGTTCATCCAGAGCACGCATACGAACGAAGTCGTCGTCGAGCCGACCGTTGATCCTGTTGTACAAGCTCTCTCGCTGATCAGCATCGACAGCGGGCGACTTGCTCCACTGGCGAGCCAAGCCTGTCAGGCGGTTACGCGGAGACTCACGACCGGCGATCTCCGGACCTTGCGCAGCTTGACACAGCACCTCGATGATCCGCTCGGTGTGGCCCGGTGCGGCAACGCCGGCGTCAAGCCAGAAGAACAGGGCCCTCTGTAGCTCAGCATCGCTGTTTTCGGGTGCAAGCAGACACCGCCACCCCGTAGCGAGCTCGGTCTCCGTGGATGCGGGTTCGTCGCCCTCTGTCTGTTGCGCAGTCATCAACCAGGGCCGGGTCGGATCCTTGGGATCCTCTGCGACGACAAGCGTGCCGAACGAACGACGGCCCACCTCAACGGTCTTGTCATCGTTGCACCACGAGACGACCGCGGTGAACAGCGAACCACGTACACTGGAGTCTTGCCAGAGAGTGCGCACAGCGGCTTGGACGGCCTCGATCACCCTGCTGTCGTACGACTTCGCCGCGTGCTTCAGCCGGACCAACGCTTTGCCTGTTTGCTTGCGCCCGAACTGACGTGAGCAGATCTCGGCGACCGCGAGCTTACGTGACTGGTCGACTTCCGATTTCGAACTCGCCCAGCTGAGTAGCATAGGATGGATGCTCCGTGCCGTACTGGGCTGGACTGCCGCACGATCGAGGACCTCGATGAACTCAGACCAGAGGATGCTGTCCTTGGACCAGGTGTTGGCGACCTTCTCGAGCGGCAGCGCGCGGTTTTGGCGGACAGCCCAGTCCACCGCCAGCCCGGATATTCGTGATGCGAGTTCGCGACGTTGTGTTTCGTCGAGTGCTTCCAGTGCTTCCCGCTGCTGCTGCACAGCAGTTTGCGCCAACCACTCGAGGAACTGGGTCCGCGACAGCGGGCGGTCGATCCAGAAGTACTGCAGTGCCGCGTCGTCCCACCCAACCCGGTCGAAGATCACCGTGTTCCGTTCTGTCAGATCAGCACCAACCGCGTCGACGAGTTCGATGACCCCGGGACTGGCTTGCCCAGTCACAGCGCCTTCGATCTTCTCACCGAGCCTTTCGGCGAGGTCGGAAGCACCGGCGTAGACATGGGCGACCGGCGCACCTTTCTGTGCGGCCGCAGAGATCAGAAAATTGCGTTCGAAACTCGTCCGCTCCTTCTGACGGTGCCAGTCGAGCAACTGGTCCTTCCAGTTGCGACGTGCGGCAACGACCATGTCCACGCGCTTGACGAAAAGCCAGTCTTTACCCAGCGCAAGCTCGCCTGCGGAAACGCCGTCAGTCGTTCCCGGATTATTTTTCTCCTTGAATTCCGCCTCGGGCATTCGTTGTGCCGCATAGATCAGGTCGACGACTCGTTGCACATCTGCGGGCTTGTGGCCGTCGACCAGCTCTTGCACCCGTTTCGTGTCCAGCCAGTCCTTCACAGGGAAGGATGGGTCGCGGGCGCGCAGCGCACGTTCAGCGATATCACGGGCGATGACTTCTCCAACGGGCATCTTGATATCACCAGGCGCCTGCGCTTCCGCGCGGTTCCACTGGTCCGGGCTCATAAGCATGATCATCCAGCAATGCCGGTCCTTCAGCTTCTGCTGCAGAGACCGAAGACTGCTGCCAAAGCTGGAGTGGAGCTTGAGGTCGGCTTCATCGGCGGGCACCTCGACCAAGTACGCCCAGTTCTCGTCGTGCGGCAGCCGCTTGCTCGGGAACAGGCTGCCTCCGCCGAACGGTAGAGCGCCGACCTCGACACCGCGACGTTGCCGAATGGCGGCCAAGAGCGCGTGGGCGGTGATAAACCGTCCGACATCCGGCCCAGGTGCAACTACGACAAGGTGAGAGCCCAGCCACCTGTCGACCACCTGCTCGAAGCCCTCTGGAGGCGCGAACAGCTCTAGTACGGCCTCCAGGTATTTGTCATCGGCGTGGAGTTGTTCGAGAGTCTCCTGCAAGTTGTTGACGATCTTGACCGCGTTGACATCGCCATAGTTGAAGTTAGCGAATGCCGTCGCCTGAGCAGCCTTGGCTAGAGATTCCGCAGTCGCGACGGTCGCAGCAGTCGAGACCGCGCGCATCTGATCGGCCACAGCCGCCTCGGCCTCGGCCGCACTCGCCTCCACAGCAGGGCCACAATCGGACTCGCCCAAGTCTTCTCCGTAAGCCTGGCCTGGGGGTGCCACGGGTGCGCGTTCCGGTTCGTCGAGCGGCCGTCCTGACTGCGGCGCATTACGGTCGCGGAACAGGTTCACCCGAGCCTCCCGTCGATCCGCATACCGGTCACCTCGCCACCTCGACGGACCTTCGCAGCGCGAACCCGCACCTCCGCATTGGCGCCCGCATCAACCTCACCGACCGACAGCCCCGTCACCTTGCCATCAACGTCGTCGTGCTCCATGTCGACCCGTACACCTGTACGAGCGACAGCCTCGATGTCAATGGGGCGGCCTTCCAGACGCTCAAGCTCGGAGTGAACATCTGACAGGCTCTCCACGAGGTCCGAATCATCTGGCGTCACCTGAATACCTTTGGATTCGTATACCTTGAGAACTTTTATGGCAGCCTTGAGTTTGTCCACCTCTTTACCGTCGCTTACCTCGGAAATCCCGCTATCCGCATCGAGCTTTTCCTTGCTTCGCCGATCCAGGACGGAGTTCGCGCGATCAAACAGAAACTTGAAAACTGCCGTGAGCATCGGTCCGGTCATGGTTGCCAGCGACAGCGCACCCGACATGCCGTCATCACTCTCCCTCGTAGCCGATCATCAACCCGCCTGCAGAGAATGCTGCCCTACGCGACCAGAAACAAGATCCACAAGCAGCAACCACCCAACAGGTGCAATTACCTTAAATCTTCATCAAATAATGTATCTGCAGTCCCGCTCACTAACGCAACGTTCCGAGCCAGGAAAACCTTGAACTCCCGGAAGCTGCACATGCAGACTGCAGTTGCCCACACTGATGGGGACGGGGCATTTCGCTGCGATTTCGGTAATTTTGACCTGTTTCTGGTCCGCATTTCGTGATCGTCTCGCCCTGCTGCGGCGGCCCCAGCAGGGCTCTGTGATCATGATGCGCCGCTTCTAACGCGCCGACGGTGTCGATGAGTTGCCGACCAAGGCTCGCGCCGGACGCCTGGCCAAGCTCGGCGAGTACAAGCCTTACCTGCGTCAGCCGCAGAACGAGGACTGCGCCAACGTCCCAAGTTGCATCGTGCGGTCTCCGCCCAGGCACCGCAGAACTGCTTACCGATCCGCAGAACCAGACCGACTCTCTCCCCGGGTCCACCACTCACGTCGTAGCCCAGTACGACCCACGGCGTCGTAGCACGTCGATCGGCGTTCCGCCGCGCGAAGGGACGCGCCGCGTCATGACAATGCAGTACAGGTGTGCATCGGCGGATGCGACCTCGTTCTCCAAGACAACCGACCGCGCCCGGCTCGAGGTTGTGCTCGCTTAGTCAGGCCGCACCTGATTCCCGGGCATGAGACGGGCCTCGCCGAACCAGAAGGTGCGCGAACAAACCCGAAAGAAGGGTGATCGCCGACTTGCACCTGGACTACAGGAACTTTGCCACCAGGGACTACAGCGCCTGATGGCCGATGACTTGAGCTGGCGATCTTGGCTCGCCTCAAGATCGCAATTCGGATTCCAGCCGGCATGATCGCCAGGTGCGGTTACCAGGCTGCGTATGCTGAGCGGGAGTAGTCCAAAAACAAATGCTGCACCAAACTCGGGGTGGACGGGCACCGCGACGGAAGATGTGCCACAGTCCTGGTAGTTTACGCAGGCCTTTCGAACCACGAACCCGGGATCGTGTAAACGAATTCTTTGCCACCCCTGTTGGACGGAATACTCTTTTCGCGTTTGAGCGTGCCGCTCGAAACTAGGCGTTTCAATCGATTATTGACGTTCTGCAGCGTGACCCCGAGACGTTCGGACAGCTCCCCGGCGCGAAATCTTCGCAGGGCAAAAGCTTGGCGATACGTCTCGTCAAGATGCTCTGGCGCAGCTATCAAGCGAATCTCGCCACCGTCCACAGTGGCCGCCATCAACTCGCGCCGATCAAGACAGACCTGCATCGTCTCGAGCGTCTCCTCGTTGAGCCCCTGCAACAGCACGGCCGATACCGCGACATCTCCGGCCGCGACCGCGGCGTAGAACTTGCCGAGGAACTCGTCGGCGAAACTGATGGTCATGGCATCGACGCCAGCGAAGTCGATGACGACCTCGGTGGCGTCCGATCCAGCGGAGGACTCATGCTCCAATGACTCCCGCGCCGCCTTGGCTGTGCTCCGGGCGGCGAGGAAGGAACCGTGCTTGCCCACCCGGTAAAGATGTTCCGAACCCATCACAAAGCCTCCCGGTTTCATTGAAACCATTGAAACACAGGCCGCGAGAACTAGTAAGGATGTACCCGCAATGACGCCCAGGTCCCCGCCACGTCAACGTCGGCGGACACGCACGTCGGACGCCTCGAATCGCCGTGGCCGACGACACTGGCGAGACCTTTGCCACTGCGGAGCTGAAGTCGGGCAACACCGCCCTTCGGCACCGCCCGCCACAGGTCGTTCAGACCATGACCTCGCACCTCCTGAGTTCCGGTCACCCCAGGCTCGAGCGCCGTCTCGAGGGCAGCTACATCGTCGACCAGGACATCGTCGGCCAAGTTGTGACCGAGGTGCGCACGCACACCGATCCCGGTATCGCAGACCGCGAACTCGATACCAGGCAGACCACTTGTTGCTCCGGTATAGACCTGCGCCGCGACGAAGGCGCCGATATCGCTCGACCCATGGCTGATCGCGTTGTCGATCAGCTCACCGACCCCAGCGAAGTACCGACGGCCTAGATCGCCGTAGTGCCGAGTGAGCATCCACCCCATTCGCTCACCCAGCCGGTCAGCGCCATCAGGAGTCAAATGCGTTACTTCGAGCAAGCGATCCGGCAGGTCCATACGCGGACCGCCTGGGAGATCACCGACGACATCTGTACCCGGGGGCAGGCTACTGATGACGTCCAGCCGCTCGAGGTATGACGCGACATTGTGATCACGCGGCGTGATCAGCCGTACCTTTTCCCCTCGCGATCCGGCTGACCGAGCGAGCGCCACGATCGCCGCGAGGTCCAGCGGCGACGCGAACGTGAGCCGCTGACCGTCCAAGACCAGTAAGCCAGCCTCCGGCTTGACCGGGCAGAGCCGGCGCAGCAGCGGCTGCCGACCGACGAGCTCGATGCGCACTCCACGAGTCTTTCAGATCAACACGCCGAGGGAGAGGGTGCCGCACAACCTCTCGGTTTCATCTGTTTCAATGAATCCGTTGCACGGATCGACGGGCCGCGCGCCCAACGAAGGAGGTGCTCGGGCATGGCCGGGGAGAAAAACGTCAAGCACCAGGTCCTGGCGGCATTCGCCTACACCGGGCCCTCGCCCAAAGCTCGGAAGGAGAAGCACTGATGGCGATCCTCGCCACGCAGTTCAAAGCGGCGCTAAGCCGCATCGAGCCGGAGGTCGACGCGCAGAACGCCGCCGAAGCTCACAAGCTGGTGACCGCGGCCTTGAAGGCCGACGACAAGCTGAAGAAGCTGGGAATCTCTGCCTTTCTCATCGGTTCCTACGGTCGGCAGGTGTCGATCAAACGGGTCAAAGACGTCGACGTGTTCGTGCGCCTGGAGAAAGCGACCAACTCTTTGCGGCCAGGCGAAATACTCGACCACGTGACCGATATTCTCGAGGATGTCTTCCCCGGCCAGGTGACACGGCAGCGCCGCTCGGTCATGATCAAGTTTCCGGACTTCGACCTGTCGGTCGACGTCGTCATCGCCCGCCCGTGCGTCGACCACCCCACGGAGCACTGGCAGATCCCAGAGAGAATCGAAGAAGACGGGCGCGCTAGCTGGATCGAGACCAACCCGGTCAAGATGAGCGAGCTCACGACCGAGGCGAACGACGACTTTCTCCTGTCCGGGTCCGGAGTCTACGTGCCTTTGGTCAAGCTGATCCGGCAGATCCGGCGCACCTGGGTCGACGAACAGCCGGGCGGATACTACTTCGAGGTCCTCGCCTACCACGCCTTCCAGGATCTCGAGCCGGGCGAGAACACCGTCGCCGGGTACCTCTGCGTCATCCTGCGGGAGATCGCGGACCGGCTGCCGGACTACGTCACCGACGGCCCTGCCGACCCGACGCTCGACGAGCGCACCATCACGACTAAGGCGACGCAGGAACAGATCGAGGCCGCTGCCGAGCGGATCGCGGAGGCCGCCCAGCTCGCGGAGGATGCGCTCAACGAGGAGGACATCTGCGCGAGTGCCTTGAAATGGCAAGAGCTGCTGGGCAAGACGCAGCAGACCGATGAACCCGAGTTTGTCTTCGCCCCACCCGAAGCGTGCAACGCCGACGGGACAGAGAAGCCGACGGGCGCTCTGGTCAAAGGTGCCCCGGCGGTGCCAGCCGGCCGCGACCGGTACGCATGAGCATGTTCTCTGCTGACATCGCCCGGTGGCGAGAACAGTTCCCCACTCTCGGCTTCACCGATGACGGCGAACGGCTCCACGGCCCTGTGCGGTGGAGCGAGCCAGTAACGCCCGACCAACCGACGACCGTGTTCACGGCGCAAGTGGAGATCATGTCCGGCGCGACTTTTCCCTTCGCGCCACCGATGGTGCGACTCTTGGACCCCGGCAGGCCTCTTAAGATCACCTTCCACATCAACGCCGACAACACACTATGTCTCTGGGAGGACGACTGGTCGGTCGACGACGCACCGTGGCTGGACCCTCGAAAACTCCTGGCCCGGATCGTCGACTGGCTGCAGAAGACTGCGGCCGGCTGGCCCGGCGACGACTCATGTGACCTGGAACGCTACCTGGACCAGGAAGACGATGGTCCCCGGATGGTGCTCTACAACGCGACGAGGCTGGTCCCGAATCAAGCCGCGCAGACCGAAGGTGGCCCTGAGATCATCTGTATCACCGATAGGGCCCGGCGAACCGGCAACATCGTCAACGGGCGACGACGCAACCGCAAGGACCGCCGACTCGCCTGGATAGCCGATATCGGAACCGTCGTTCAGCCGATACGGAGCTGGGACGACCTCGCCGCATCGTTAGGCACCAACGCCGCGGAAGTCAGCCGTCTGATCAAGATGCGCGTGATCACCGTCATCCTGCTCCGATACACCAGAGGCGGAGCGGACGCCGCACTCGCGTTGCGGGTACGCCCCGACGATGCCGGTATTCGGATCACCGCTTGCGAAAGTGCGGATACAAGCACACCGACGCGTACTATGCGCGCCGGTCCGGCGCGTACTGCGCTCGCCAACGTTCCCATCGCGATCGTCGGTTGCGGGGCGATCGGCTCGTTCACCGCCGACCTGCTGTTCCGGTCCGGGGCCCGCATCCTGACTCTGGTCGACGCCGAACGCCTGAGGCCGGGAAACGTCGTCCGGCACTTCGCTGACCTCCAGCACGTCGGATGGCCCAAGCCTCACGCGGTCCGCGACCGCCTTTCCGCGATCGACCCTGATGTCACGACCGTGACGGTCTCACGCGATCGGCTGACCGTGCTGGAGGAGGCAACCGCTCTGGTGCTCCGACACCGGATCGTCGTGGATGCAACCGGCAGTGGCCGAGCAAGCAGCATGCTCGCGGCCGCGGTCATGAGTCTCGACGCCGGATCGGACCGCACCGTCGTGTCCGTGTGCGTCCAACGTGACGGCGACGTCCTGCGTGTCGACCGGATGCCCCTGCGTCCCGGTGAGAACCACCTGCCGTCGCTCGCCGCAGTCGAGCACACCAGTCGGCTGCGTGAACGGGGCTGCGGCAGCCCCGTTTCTCCCACACCCCCGGGAGCGGTCGTGGCGGCCGCCGAGCTCGCTCTCCAAGTCGTGATCGACGAAGTCACCGCCGAGCGCAAGCTCCCCGCGACTGTCGCAGACGTGCGCAAGCCCCAAGATCAACCGCCCTTCGACGTCGTCGGCTGGATCACCTCCGACCACCTAGTACGAGCCGCGTCATGAATGACTTGGACCAAGTACTACAGGTGGCCACCGAGGTGACGTCGACGATCGCCGCAACTGCGGCGGCCGCTCGCCCTCGCGAGACCGGCGGAGTCTTGCTCGGGTGGTGGCTTGACGAGCGAGTCATCGTGCACCACGCCATCGAAGTACCAGACCCCGACGCCACCCAGGGGTCCTGGGTCCGCGACTACGACACGGCACAGGTTGCGCTCCAAGAGGCTCTCGGCGACCAGGGACATCCCTGGCTCGGGTACGTGGGGGACTGGCACAGCCATCCCACGGCCAGCGGGGCCAGTGGTCAGGACCTCACCTCGATCCAGCACGCGTCCGACCAGTACAACCAGCCTCTAGTGCTTCTCGTCCACCGGGCTGACGGCCTCGTCGAGGCCGTCGTCACCGCGTCCGCGAATCACCCGCTCATCCGCGGGCTGATCCCCCAAACACCCGAGAGGGCAACGACATGACTGCTCCCCGGCCAGCAGCCGGCGCACCATCGAGTTCGGCTGCAACGCTCACTTCAGTCGGCCGGACAACGAACAGCGCCGACTCACCCTCGATGTTTCCCCTGACCACCCGGTTCGCGAAGAACGCCTCCTCACCATCACCGCCAAACTCACACCGAGTCCTATCTTCACCGCAGAGGTAGAACGCCGCGCAGCAGTGCCATCCCGCTGCCAATCCCTGAATCTGTCCCAGCCCTGCACAGGAGGTTGCAGATGACTCAGATACACGACCTGGACCCGATCTTCCTCAGCTACCGGCACTCGGACGGAGATGCTTTGGCAGAACGCGCCGCATGGATATTTCGCGCCCACGGCGTCCCCGTGTGGCATGACCAGACTCACCTGCCACCGGGACGCTTTCAGCGGCGATTGCAAGAAGCCCTCGATTCGGGGCTGTCCGGAGCCGTACTTCTCGTCACCGAAGACATGGCGCACTCGAGTTTCGTCCGAGAGTTGGAACTACCGAACCTCCTTCGCTTGGAGGCTGACTCTGCCTTCACCTTCGCCATCGGCAACACCATCACCGACTCGGATGGGCGACTAGACTACGGTGCCCCTGATCGTCTGCTCCCCCAGGAAATAGCAACGCTGAGCGACTTCGATCAGTTCGCGGTGTGTGACCACGCAGGGCTCGCTCGTCTGGCCAGCGAGATGGCAGTCCGCCGCGTCCGCCGCGCGGCAGTCGATGATCGGCTGCATCTGGACATCCAAACCCGGGCCCCCGCCCTGGGTACTCGGAAGGTACCGCTCGCGCCCCGGACCCGCCCGCCCCTGCGCGATACCAGCGTGCCGCCCGCCGAGGCTTGGGAAGACTTCGCGCCGTTCCTCGGTGAGCTGCCCCGCATCGTCCAGTCGGCTGGCGTTCAGCATCTGCACATCACTGGCGGCGCGCACCTGAGCATGGCCTTCGCGCTCGGGGCCGCGTTACCGACCACGACTGGATTAACCGTCACAATCACCGACCAAGACGGAACCGAGTGGACGGGAGCTGAAACCCAGACTGTGCCGCTTGTGCAGAGCGCGATTCCCCTCGACGGTTCTCCCGATGGCCCCGTCGCCGTGTACCTCGATCTCGTACCCGCGCCACCCAACAAAGGCTTCCGCCGCTACGCCGAAAGCCAGACCTACGCCCACGCAGTCGAGATCGCCGTGGCGAAACGCGAACCCATCCCCGCCGAGGCGGCCCCCGCACTCGTCACCGAACTACGCCAGCGCATCGGCGAGATCGCAGGAAGCCGGCCTGTGCACCTGTTCATGCGTGCGCCTTTCCCCCTAGCCGTGATGCTGGGCCGCGCTTGCAACACCCTGCGAGTCACCCTCTACGAATGGGAACGGGAAATCGAACCGCCAACGTACCTCGAGATGGCCACCGTGTCTGCAGGCCGCAGCGGTGGGCCCGTTGTGCCATGGACGACCGCCTGGTCCCCCGCACAAGCCAAAGTAGACAGCGCGTAAACAACCCAAGCGCCGCGACCAGGGAAGGGACGGAGAGATCGATCATCGCAGTGGTTCGCAGCCTTCGCGGCCGTGCACGCTGCGATGTTCCTCCCCAGCCGTGTCCCCGCACTCTCCGGACCCACGCTAGTCGACTTAGGTAAGATAGCGCATGGCAGGCGTGGAGAGGATCACCAATCCGCTGCTCGACGTGCTCGAAGTGCTGCTGTCCGCGGCCGCGGACAGCAATCGCGAGATGCACGGATGGGCAATCATGCGTGAAGTCAATCGGTCCGGCCCGACGGTTTACGGAGTGATCGACCGGCTGGAAGACGCTGGCTGGATCCGGGGGCGTTGGGAAGAGGTGAACCCACAGCCAGGTAAGCCGCCCCTGCGGCTCTACCACTTGACAGGCGAAGGGACCACTGCCGCGCGAGACCTACTCGCGGCGCGCCGACCCCGGTCAGGCACAACGCGCAGCACATCCGGTCCGGCCGCGCAATTGGGCTGGTGGCGCCGACTCGGAGCGGGGTGGACTGCCCGATAAACATGCTTGAAGTCCTCGGAGGAATCGTTGCAGGTTTGGCGGTGAACGAATGCTGCGACGTCTCGCCTTGGCTAGCTCGCCGACTGATCCGAAGGGCGGCACGACTGCGATATCAGGATCAGCCCCAGCGCCTACAGGTCAGGCTGCTTGAACTGGAAAGCGTAGTCGAAGAAGCACCAGGAAAGTTGATCAAACTCATTGTCGCCTTGCGCTTCACAATAGGCGCACTTTTTTCCGCAGCAACCACTGGAAGCCGACGCCGCGCGCGACAATGGAAGCACTTCGGCAATTCTATCTCACATCGCGACGTTGAGTTAATGTTCCTGCAGGTGAACGCGGCGGCGCTCCTGACCGTGTTCTGTCATCCCGGCGGCTGGTGGGAATACCTGACCGGCATGCTTAACATGACTATGGCTCTAAGTGCCCCTGCAGTGGTATTTCATTCACGAAATCAACAGCTAAAGTCCAATATTGACCATCTGGTCGACATCGGAATTCTATCCAAAGAAGAAGCGAGGCTCGTTCTTACACTCTACCCGACTCAAAACTGGTGGCGGTTCAACGTTCATCGTTGGCATGTGCCACACCGAGTCCGCCTATCCGCACGTGAATTCAAAGGCACTCTAGTGGCACTAGCAATGGAACATACCGAAATCCGGAACCGCGAAGCGGATTGTTACCGATACACACATAACTCGAGGTACATGAATAAACTTGTCGCCGATCTGACGGCGGCGCGTTGCCGACTTCATCGTGCGATTGCCGTCGTCGATAATCGTCGACCTGAGGCGTAGATGAAGACTTGGTCGCTTCGACCTCGCGTCTGGAACCCTGGTCGCCGATCTCATCGTCGACTGGACCGGTCTTGAAGCAAGTTTCGACAGCACTTCGCTTCAAGCGGGTCGTTGACCAACTTGACCGCCAGCACTAGACCAGCGGCGGATCACACCAGTCTCCTGCACTCACCACGCCAACCACCCCACAACGAGGGCCGGATCAGACGACAGAACCCGACATCCGCGAGCCCGAGACGCGCCCGAGAAGTCCGAAACAGTCCGACACCAGGCGACATACCCCGACACCGCGGACACGCTGCGACCAGACGAAAAGGTCTTGTCCGGCATTACTCGACACCATCCGACACGCCCAGGTTCCGACTCTTAACCAGCGGGTTCGGGGTTCGAGTCCCTGATGGCGCACACTTCTGAGTCAAAGCCCACCAACGGTTTTATCCCGGATTTCCGGATGCCGTCGGTGGGCTTTGATCGTATGTGCAGCCCGGGTGCAGCCGACGTGTCACCCCGATTCAGTTACCGACCGCTACCAGCTGCGCCAGCACGGCAGGACATCCCAGGAGCATGATCGTTCTCATCGATAACCGCTGAACCGATGTTCCCCGAGGCTGTTTTCAGCCTACCGACCGTTCTTGTGCCGACGGCAGGCAAGCAGGGTGGAGTCTGCGGCGTGGATCGTCGTTCCGCCGCGGATCAAGGTCCGCGGCCGTTGTTCGACCGCGAGGACGTCGAAACCGTCCGGCAGGCCGGGCAGCAGGTCCTTGGCAGAGAACATCGCCGCGCGCTGCCCGGCGGTCAGTGGGGCGGACGATCCCATCGGGGCATGGCCCACGATCAGGAGGTGGCCACCGGGGGCGACGGCGTCGGCGAGCCGGCGGGTCACCTGTGTCATCCCGCCGTCCGGCGGCTGCAAGTAGTGACTGGTGACCAGGTCGTATGATCGGCCGCCGGCGGTGAAGACGCGAGCGTCGATCTGCCACCAGTCGACATGGTCGGCGACGCCGTCCTGCTCTGCGCGCTGGGCAGCGCGTGCCAGGCCGGCTGTGGAGAAGTCAGCGCCGGTGACAGTCCAGCCCTGCCGGGCCAGCCAGATCACATCGCCTCCCTCGCCGCAGCCGACGTCGAGAGCGCTGCCCGGTGTCAGCCCGGCCGCCTCGGCTACGAGCTGCACATTGGGCTGTCCACTGAAGGCCTGCTCCTGGCCTGCGTAACGCTCGTCCCAGCCGTGCGGCTCGAACATGGCGGCCGTCTCCTCGTCGCTGAGCGGCTGGTGTTCTGTCATCTCAAACGCCTTCCCTTTACCTGTGGCCGGCTGTCGAAGCGAGTGTCAGGGCTTCACCTCGTGTCGGCGCTCATCGAGTTCCTGCACGCTGGACTCACGAGAAGTTCAGAGCGTGGCGGGATGTGCCGCGACGGCGCGGTGCACGTCCTCGGTGACCAGGTCGATGTTCATCATTGCCCCGGTCAGCCCACCCTGTGCGGCAGCGTCGATGACCTGCGCCCGGTGTCCTCGCACGTTGCCGGCCGCCCACACGCCGGGAATAGAGGTCGCTCCCGTCTGGGGGTCGGCGGGCAGCGTCTCGCCGATGAGCTGGCCGTCCATGTCCTTGACCTCGACCGTCAGGCCCAGGTCTGCGAGCAGAGTGTCGACTTTGGCCACCGACACGGGGAAGACGACGACGGCCTGGACTTCGGTCACGCTGTCACCGACCCGGACGCCGCTGAGTGCGTCGTCGGTGACCTCGACGCCGGTGACCCGGCCGGGCACCACGCTGATCTGGCGCGCGGCGAGCTCGATGCGTTGCGGCGCGGTCAGTTCCACGGACTCGTTGGTGAACAGGGTGACCTTCTCGCTCCACTGGCGCCACAGCTGCGCCTGGTGGAGTGAGGCGACGCCGCTGGCGATCAGCCCGATTGCCTTGTCTCGAACCTCGTAGCCGTGGCAGTAGGCACAGTGCAGCACGTCCACGCCCCAGCGGTCGGCGACGCCGGGAATGTCGGGCAGCTCGTCGACGACACCAGTGGCCACCAGTACCCGCCTTGCGTCAACCGTGCTCTCGTCGGCAAGGGTGACCCGCAGGGCATCCTCGCTGACACGCTCCACGCCGATCACGGTGTTGTCGCGGACGGTGCCGCCGTACTGCTCGACCTCCGATCGGCCGATGGTCAGCAGTTCGTGCGGATCGACACCTTCGCGTCCGAGATAGCTGTGGACCTGGGTGGCAGGCGCGTTGCGGGGCGTGCCCGCGTCGATGACCAGTACGTCACGCCGGGCACGGCCCAACGTCACAGCCGCCGCCAGGCCCGCTGGTCCGCCACCGATGATGACTACGTCGTGAGTGCTCATGCGAGCAACGGTGCTGCGGTCAGTTGCTTACCGCAATTTACCTTGCCGAAACGGCACAATGGAGACCCCGGCAGGTGCTGCAGGCGACCACGCCCGCACGATCGGGACGCCCATGGCGGCGATCAGCGGGCGCACACGAAGCTCTCGGCGCTGCCGAGATCCACGGCTTGACATTTCGGGCCAGCGTGACATTCCGTACGGGCCACTTCCTTCACCGTGAACAGCGCCACTTCGATCACCGCCACCGCACCCGCAGCGACCACGATCGGCGCGGTGGACATCACGGTCACCACCCCCGCCGGAACCAGCACCACCACACCGGTATACCCACACCTACGGCTTCACCGGCTTCTTCCCACCTGTGAGCAACCCGCCCACCGTCAACATCCGGGTGCCCGGTGTTCCGATCGTTCCGCGCTTCAGCCTCGGCGGTTACCAGGGTCTTGACGTCCTCGCCTCGGGTTCGCCGACCTCGCGGCAAGTCAACTGCACCACCCTGGCCCCCACCGGACCAAGTCAACCGGCCAGTGGGCCCGGACTGGCCTACGACCCGTTGACCGGTAACTACTTCTACACCTGGCTGACCAACCCGTTCTGGCTCGGCACCTGCCGTACCTTCCGCCTCACCCTCAACGACGGCACCGACCACATCGCCCACTTCAAATTCCTCTGACCACACCATCGGCAGAAACAGCGGTGCCCCGGGCCCAATCGCCCGGGGCGCCGCCACGAGATGGCGCACAGATGCTTCCGAGCTTCGTCAGAGCAGGTGGGACTTCCGCCGCAGCGCCAAGGTCAACCGGCCCTGGAGGAAACCGACATCGGCGCAGAACGCCACCAATGGCCCGGCACGTGCTCCCAGCGCAGTGTCCGGATCGAGCCGGGGCGCGCGCTGTCCTACGACGTCACCAAGGATTTTCGGCGTGCTCGCGAAGCGCGGCCGAAATCTGCCGCCGGGTGTCGGGGTCCGCGGGTGGCTCGAAGCGGACGACCGGCAGGCCGTACTGCCAGGCGGGAGTCATCGTCGCGCCGGGAAGGTCGCGGAGCCTGTCGAAGGGGATCCAGGCCCAGTCGTCCTGCTGGGGGTCCAGGTTTTCGAACCCGACGTACTCGACGAACGGAAGGTACTGGGTCGGGCCGACCAGGGTCGTGGAGCAGTAGCTGAACGGGAGCGAGGTCTTCGCGTTCTCGCCCCGCTGCGCCGGCGCGACGTCCGCTTCGACACCGTGCAGGTGCTCACGAAGGTATTCGAGGAAATCGGCGTAGGCGACGACCCGCTGGATCACCTCGGCTTCGCGCACCGTCGGGTACGCCGGTGAATCCTCCGGCGGCCGCCACGGACTGAGTGCGCCGTCGACGATCCCGTAGGGCGCGGGAGACAGCCGCCGGTTTCCCGAATTCCGGAAGCTGCCGATCGCGCTGCTCACCATGATTTCGAGATATTCGCCGTCCGCACCGATGATCATGATGTCGTCGTCGCAGGCGGGCAGGACGACGAGCTCACCCGGCACCCGATTCCGCCACGGCTCCAGCATGGCCGGGGCCACGAGCGGAACGGTGCGGCGAGAACTCCGCACGGACCGCACGGCGAAGCTCTTCGCCGGGCCGCCGTCACCGATCTTCACCTCGGCCCCGCCGGTTCCACCGAGCAGTCCGGCGGTGGTGACCCGCGCCCGCTCGATCGCGGTTTCCCGGTCCACGCCCAGTTTCTCCAGCAGTTCCGGCGTGACGACATGGTTTTCACCGGTCGGTTCCTCGAAGACCAGCCACGGCTGGAACAGATCGAGGTCCGGCCGGAACCGCCAAGCCGCCGCGGTGTCGCCCCCGAGCACCGCGGTCCTGACGAGGTCGCCGTGCGGGTCGAGCGGGGCGGGGTCGCCGCTGTGAGGGTCACGGAAGACGGGAGCCCGCAAGGTCAGGTACAGGTCGTCGATCGACGGTTCGGCCGGACTCGACGGCGACGGACTCGTGGTGTCGGCCGCGGCCGATCTCGTTCGGGTACGGCGCATCCGGTCCAGAATTCCCATTCGGCCACGCTAGCAGCGCGGCGGATCAGGGAAGCGCGGCCAGCGCAACCGGATCGGCGGCAGGTCCGATGTCCGCGCCGCCGCTCACGGCTGAACCGATGGCCTGTCTCCTAAGGCAAAGACGTTGTCCGGCGCAGTGAATCGTCCGGAGGGTCCACGGCGATGGCGATCTTGCCGCGGGGACGGCCAGAGCCACCTTCCAGCAGCGCGTGCGCCTGTGCGACGTCGGCCAGTGGCAGCACGGCGCCGATCACCGGCCGGAGTTCGCCCTGGTCGACCAGCCGTCCGACTGCCTCGAGCTTCGCCCTGCCGGGGCTGACGAAGAGGAAGTGGTAGGTCGCGTTCACGCCCCACGCGGCGAGCAGGTTCTGCGGCTCGGAGATGTCCACAATGGACACCACGCGGCCTCGGTCGGCGAGGACCTCCGGGCTGCGGGCGAGGGTGTCCCCGCCCACGGTGTCCAGCACGACGTTCACCCCGCCCAGCGCGCGGACCTGCGGCGCGTAGTCGCCTGCCGAGAAGTCGATCGCGGTGTCGGCTCCCAGTCCGGTGACGAACTCGTGATCCCTTACCCGCGCGGTGGTCACCACCTCGGCTCCCAGCGCGCGGGCGACCTGGATGGCGACCGAGCCGACCCCGCCCGCTCCGCCGTGCACCAAGACCCGTTCCCCGGCCCGCACCCCGGCGCGTTCGACCAGCGCCTCCCACACCGTGACGCCCACGAGCGCGAGGCCGGCGGCCTCGACGTGCGACAACCGTGCGGGCTTGCGGGCGACCAGAGCCTGGTCGACCACGTGGAACTCGGCGTAGGTTCCCTGCCCGGCGAACATCGGCGCCAGATACCAGACCTCGTCGCCCGGCTGGAAGTCGTCTGCCCCAGAGCCGGTCTCGACCACCACGCCGGACACGTCGTTGCCGATCACCGCGGGCAGCGCCACCTGATCGCGGTAGTCGCCGCGCCGGGTCTGCAGGTCGAGAGGGTTCACGGACGTGGCCAGCACGCGCACCAGCACCTGGCCGGGTCCGGGAGCGGGTCTTGGCAGCTCGCGGATGGCGAACGCGGTGTCCGCGTCACCGAAGCGGACAAGCTCCACCGCACACATCGAAGTCGACATACGGTGATCTTGGATTGTAATATCACGAATTGTCAATACGTTGGCCCGATCCGGCGCCCAGCAGCGAGCAGGACGACGCTGTCGATGGCCGCGGCGACGACGGCGTGGCCCGCCAGGTGGCGCAAAGTGGCCAATGAACGCGACTTCGGCAACACCGAGGCGGGCCACCTCGTTCGCCTTCACCGGCAGACTCCGCAGCATCATCGACGAGCGGCATCAACCCAAGACCATCCCGTAAAACGAGACGCAATCTTCAAATGTGCAATACAGCGGCAAAAAACTTCCAGCCGCGGTGATCGACCAGGCAGACTGTGGCACTGTTCGTCCTCGAGCAGCAGCTTTGCCAAGGCCAGGAACACTGGACATCCCTTAGCAAGACGTGACAAAAATTAGACAAAAGAATGACAACTGACGACATCGTCGAACCCGTCGGTAATCCTGAGTCTCGCGATCTGTCTATCGACCTAGGCGCGTCGCCGAAGGGGCCCCGGGTTGCAGCCGGCGGCCCCTTCAGTTTGCAACCCTCATCTGACTCTGCGTAGTCAGTCTTCCGATCATGAGCACACTGCGCAAGACTCAAGCCGTCCACGTGGCTGGGACTGCAACCCCACCACAAGTCCACGGACGCACGCCTAGGTCGATAGCAGAAAGGGTTTCGCAGTTCAATGTCACCAGTACGCAAAGATCGCCCCTGCACGCCCGATCCGATTGATCGGGATCCGGTCCGCTACCCCCGCGACGCTGTCGTCATCGTGATACTGATCCAGGCCTTCACGGGATTCTTGATCACCCGCGGATACACGCTGGAAGTCGCTCTCGCAGCTTCAGGAGCGACCTGTCTGGTCGCGGGACAGCTAGGAAGAAGCCTCAGCAGGCTCCAGTCTCGGTGGGCAGTTTGAGCGCGGCCGCGCGGAAGCCATTCCCGACGGCCTCTCACCGCAGCACCACTGAGGCCAGCTTCTGCGCGGCCGCCCTCAGCTCGAACTCCGCCGCGTACCTGAAATCATCGCAATGAACGTCAGTGCGGCAGACCTGGGTGGCGAGCTGAAGTCGCTCCGCCGAGGCAGGGGCATCGCCGCTCAACAACTCCGCGAACGCACGGGACCTGCCCTGCGAACCATATTCCGAATCTCCGAGGGCGACGACAACGTAGAGATCAGAAACAAAATCACCGAAGCTCTACTCTCGCTGATCGCGTCATTGCCGAACGACCTGCGTCTCGCGGTGCAAGCCGCCCTCGCGATACACGAGGAGGCAAGCCATCCTTTCTACCAGGACCGCGTGAGATGGCTGGCCCGCGCACTGGACCGCGACGATCGTACCGCCCGCCGCCGTATCGACGAGGGAATGGATCGGCTCGCGGCCCTCGCGATGGACAGCGTGCAGGACCGAGATCCGGTACAAGCGAGCAGACTTTGGCACACAGAGGAGCTGCGGGTCACTCTCGCACTCGACCAACCGGTGCCCGAAGCCTTCGAATTTCGCCGAATCGTCTCCGACAGCGACAATGCGTCCGAGCTGGACTTGGCGTTGACGCTGGCCAGCGATAGAGGCGAAGATAACGCTGCCGGGGATGATATCCGTATCGACGTTTTTTACGGTGGATTGTTGACCTCCCGGTTCATGGAATCGAGCGAACGGATCGGACTCGGCCTACGCCTGCCGAGGCAACTTTTTCGAGGTGACCGACATGAGTTCGCACTACGGTTCCGCGCACCTCTGCGACATACACATTTCGTATGCGTACCCCGACATCCAGTCGAGCTGTTCAACCTTCACGTAAGATTCGCCAGCCCTGTGCCGACCGAGATTTTGATACTTGATCGGGCGTTTCAAGACGACGTCAGAGACACAGACGTGACAGGTGCCGCCCTGAAGCCGGATGCTTCGGGCGAAGCGCATGTTTCGTTTCGAAACCTCGCGCCGGGATTCGCTTACGGGGTCCGATGGAGTGCCCCGAGTACCACAGGGGCCCAGACCCACTAGCGAACTCGGCCAGCCGATGCGGGGAACACGCCAAGGCTCCGACTCTTACCCTCCGGGTTCGGGCCGCCCGCCGCGGAGCTGACTGAACCGCAGCACGTTCCCGGAGAGGTCGAAGAACGCGCAGTCTCGGACACCGTGGGGCCGGTCGATGGGTTCCTGGATCACTTCGGCGCCCGAGGCTTCGATGTGCTCGAAGGTGGCGTCGCAGTTGTCGGTCACGAAGCCGAGGTGGCCCAGCAGTTCCTTGGCCATGCGGTCCTCGATGAGGACGATCCGCAGTTCCGGCTGCGACGGCGGGCTGACACTCACCGCCTGACCGTCGTCGCGGACCTTGAAGCCGAGCACGTCGCGGTAGAAACCCACCGCCTCGTCGAGGTCGCGGACGACGAGAGCGCAACGCGAGAGTCTGAGATCCACGTGTCACTCACCCCCGAGATAGACCATGTCGAGGTCTCGAAGAAGGTCCGGATCGGCCTGCAGCTCGATGCCGGTGATCTTCCCGTCGGTGACGGTGAACGTGAAGACGACCTGCGGACGGCCGCGGTGTGCCCAGACCGCGGCCGGAACGCCGTCGACCAGGGCGAGCCGGGCGGCCTGGGCGCGCCCGGCGAAGACGGCCGCTACCGCGTCGGCACCGCGGGCCTCGGCGGCCGCGCCCATCCGGACGGCGGCCGGGTCGGCGACGAGTACGGCGTTCGCGTCCAGCAGCGAGAGCAGGGCGGCGAAATCGCCGTCCCGGGAGGCCGCCAGGAACGCGGCGACGATCTCCCGCTTCGGGGATCGTGCGGCGTCGGACGCGGCGGCCGCTCCCTGCACCCGCCGCCGGGCCCGGCTGGCGAGCTGCCGGGCCGCCGCCGGGGAGCGGTCGATGATTCCGCCGATCTCGCCGAACGACACGGCGAAGATGTCGTGCAGGACGAACGCGAGCCGCTCGGCGGGCGTCAGGGTGTCCAGCACCACCATCAGCGCCACGCCGACCGAGTCGGCCAGCAGCGCGTCGTCCTCGGGGCCCGCCTGCGGCGCGACCGGCTCGGGCGGCAGCGCACCGGCCGGGTCCTCACGCCGGACCTGGCGCGCCTCGAGCATGTTCAGGCAGACGCGGGCGACGACCGTGGTCAGCCAGCCGCCCGGGTTCTCCACCTGCCCGGTGTCGGCGCGGCTGACCCGCAGCCACGCCTCCTGCACCGCGTCCTCGGCGTCGCCGGTGGAGCGGAGCATCCGGTAGGCCACCGCCCGCAAGCGATCGTGGTGCTCGGCGAACCGCTCGGTCAGCCAGTCCTGTTCGGCCATCTGTCACATTCCTTCGTCCGGACCTGTCATTCGGATTGACCGGCGACGCCACGCCGATGTGACAGCACGAAGGAGACAGGAAATGAAAGCGCACGTCAGCTCGATCCTCCTCGCCGTCGAGGACATGGACCGGGCCAAGCAGTTCTACACCGACGGCCTGGGCTGGAAGATCAAGAACAACTACGGCGTCTCCGTGTTCTTCGAATCGGACGGGGCGTCGCCCGTCGGCTTCTACCGCCGCGAGGGCTTGGCCGACCAGGTGGGCACGAGCCCGGAGGGCAGCGGTTTCAGCGGGCTGGTCCTCACCTACGTCGTCCGCAGTGAGGCGCGGGTCGACGAGATCATCGCGGAAGCCGAGAAGGCCGGCGCCACGGTCCTCAAGCCCGCCGGCGCTCTGCCGTGGGGCGGATATGGCGGCTCCTTCGCGGATCCGGACGGCTACATCTGGAGCCTCGGCTACAGTGCCCAGGGCACGGATCAGCTCTACGCGGAGTAGCCCGCGTCCATAGTGGACTCATGGTCTGGCCTGCCGGGCTCGGCAGGCCAGGTCCAAGCCATCCCCTGGATCCCGGGCGTCACCGCCGTGGTGAAGGCGACAGCCGGGGAGAGCGTCGAGAGCGGCACATCGGTGACGTCGCGCTCCGGGCCGGAGACGTGATCCAGCCGGTAGGAATGACATCTCTCCGGCGTCGCCTCCGGGGCGAAGTGGATCTCCAGGAGGTGCTCGGGCACGGAGTGACGGAATCGCCGGTCGTGGCGATCGTCGGGAACACCGTCGGTGTACTCGAATTCGTATTCGAAGATCGCGGTCTCCCCGGGCGCGAGCATCCGGTTCGACACCAGTTCGCTGACGATGAGCGCCTGCTCCGGGAACACCTCGGTGCGGCCGGGCACGCAGTAGCGGGTCGCCATCAGCCTCGGAGGGCTTCCCGGCGCGCATCCGCGCAGGACCACGACCCGGACCTGGGCCGGTTCTTCGGTGGCACGGACGACTTCTCGCACGCGCAACCGGGTCAGCTTCCGGTCGCTCCCGATGTGCAGCGCCTCGTGCAGGCTCAGCAGCACGAGGGACGGTTCGTCCGCCGCCTCGAACGAATGCAGCACGGAAAGCACCGGCTCCCGCGGATCCCACAGCCGGTCCCAGCCGACCAGGCGGCGGATCGCGGGGCGGTCGCCCTCCGGACGGCGGAGCAGATCGAGCAAAGATCTCGAGGGGAGCCCGAGAAGGTCTTCCAGCAAGGCGACCGCCCGCAGCGAGTCGGGGCGCTCAGGCCGGGTCCGCCCTGTTCGCCAATAGCTCAGTGTCGTCGTACTGACCGACACCCCCGCTCTGGCGAGCCGCTCCTTCACCCTGCCCAGCCCCAGGCCACTACGGTCGATGGCCCGCGACAACGCCTTGCTGAAAGGCCCTGTGACGAGCGCGCGCTCCAGTTCCCCCTCGGCCGAGGCCCTTGGGGTGACGACGAACAGCGACATCGGATTCTCTCCCCGGAAGGACGATCGCGTCGAAACCGGAGCCGCGGACGGCGGGTCGTCGCCGGTCGCGCCCTTGCGGTGTGGCAAGCCGCGGCAGGGGTCGTGGCCCGCCGGACTTCAGCGGTGATCTTGGACGGCTTTTCGGCGTGAGCGCAATCCGCAGAAAGTAGTGTCCTGTTCCGTTGACGCGGATTTCCCACATAATCCCCGAGTCCGAACCGGATGACGATGACCGGATTCCGCGACAATTTCGGACAATTCGGAGAAACCATTCCGGCAGCCCGATTCCCGGCCGTCCGAGACCCCGGCCCGGAGCCGTGAACGTTCCGGGCTTCCGGCCGCGACATCCTTCAGCCGAAGGAAAGTACGAGGCAGCCGGTGTTCCGCGTACCGGCCACGGGCGGAACGATCCGCGACTTTCGTATCCCTACCTACGAAGGTATTCCGCTTCTCCCGTTGTCGGACATCTTGGATCGACCGGCATCGAGCTCCTCTGCCGGATTCCCCATCGTCCCCGCTCATCCACGACCACCAGGCGGCTCGGCCGCCCGATTGTGAGCAACCATGAGAAAACTGGCTTCAGTCGCTCTCGGGATCCTGGCGGCGGCACTCGCGGTGTCCACGCCCGGAATCGCGAACGCTCAAACGGACTCCGGTGTCCAGCCCTCGATCATCGGTGGCGGCACCGCCACGGAGACCTACAGCTTCATGGTCTCGCTCAACAACGGCTGCGGCGGCAGCCTCGTCGCGCCCCAGTGGATCGTGACGGCCAACCACTGCGGCAGCGCGTCGCAGGGCCGGATCGGCTCCACGAACAAGAACTCCGGCGGCGAGGTCGGCCGGATCGACCGCCGCGTCACCAAACCCGGCACGGACCTCACCCTCATGCACCTGTCCACGGCCGCCCGCTCCACGCCGGTCGCGATGGCCACGAGCAACCCGGCGCCGAACACCACGGCGCGGCTGCTCGGCTGGGGCTGCACCAGCTGGCCGAGCTGCAGCACGCCGACCACGCTGCGGCAGATCGATCTCAAGGTCCTGGCCAGCAGCTCCTGCTACGCCGGCGGCGGCAGCGCCGGTGACGTCTGCATCTCCGGCGACCGCACGCATTCCGCCTGTCACGGCGACTCCGGCGGACCGGCGGTCGTCGGCACCACCGGACGCTGGACCCTGGTCGGGGAGACGCACGGCCCCGGCGACAACAGGGGCGAATGCGCCACCACCACCCTTTACACCGGCATCGCCCAGCACCTGAGCTGGATCAAGCAGCAGACCGGCATCTGAGCGACAGCACACGAAACGGCACGCCTCGACCATCGAGGCGTGCCGTTTTTTCGTCTATTTTGGACAGTTTCGCGCAGCGCAATCCGCCGAAAGAACTGTTCCTTCCCGTTGACCGGTTCGGATCTTCTCGCGGATTTCCCCGGGCACCTCTCGTGAATACGTTCGAAGTGTTCCCCCTCCCCTGCGTTTCCGAGGAGTCCCCATGCGTGAAACCACCGGCCGGGCAGCCCGCGCCGTCGCCCTTCTCGCCGGCACCTGCGCCGCGCTCGCGACCCTTGTCGCGGCGCCCGCGGCGGCGAGCACCCCGACAGCACCGGTCTCGCCCGGTGCCGCGCCGTCGATCATCGGCGGCAGCACCGCCCAGAATCCCGGCTACATCGCCCGGTTCAACGGGCGCGCCAACGGTTACACGTTCTTCTGCACCAGCACGCTGATCGGCGCGCGCTGGGTCCTCACCGCCAAGCACTGCATGTACGACAACAACGGGCAGCGCCTGAAGGACATCGACCTCTACGTCGGTTCCAACAGCGCTTCCGGTGGCGTGCACGCCAAGGCTTCGGCGACCTACCTGTACTCGGGCGGAGACCTCGCCCTGATCAAGCTGAACGCAGATGGAGGAAGCACCTTCGCGCGGCTCGCCGGCAGCACTTCCGACGCGCAGGAAGGGGACTCCGCCCGCGTGTACGGCTGGGGCGCGACCCAGGCCGACCACGAAGGCGACCACCAGTCGAAGGTGCTCAAGCAGGCGACGGTCCGCATCTCCGACACGAACGCCCAGGACAACTACGGCGGCCCGGCGATCGATGCCGACACCCCGAACGGCGCGGTCGCGGGCGGGGATTCCGGCGGCCCGATGATCGACGACGGCGTCCAGGTCGGCGTGTGCTCGACCAGCGACCGGTCCAGCACCACCAGCTATGGCAGCGTCGCCGCGGGTCGTAGCTGGATCCGGCAGACCAGCGGGATCTGACCGGGAAAGAGCGGGCCGCCTGCCGATCCACGTCGGCGGGCGGCCCTCTCCCCTGTCGGTCGGGCTATCGGTCTATCGACGGGAAAGGACGCGCTTCGCCAGCCATCCGGCGTAGACGGCCAGCCCCGCGACCCCGGCCTTACGGGTGGGACGGGCCGCGATCGCCAGTCCGATGGCGAGTTCGGTGGCGCCGTTGCGGTAGGTCCAGTTGCGGACGTCGTCGGCGAAGGCCATCTTCGTCACGGGTTCGAAGGCCGCCGGGGCGGCGAAGTGGGCGAGACCGGTCGCGGCGATGCCGAGACCGAGGACCTTGCCGGTACGTGAAGACATGGAACTACCTTCCTTGTTCGTTTCAGTCGAGGACGCCCGCGCGGCGCCAAAGCCGTCGGCTCGGACCGCCGATGAGGCCGATCTCGGTGAAGTACTCGACGGCCTTGGCGGCCCAGGCCGCCTTGGTCCGGCGCCAGTGCGGATTCGTTTCGGCGACTTGGCGAGCTTCACGGGGGTCGAGCCCGACGGAGGTGTAGGCCTTGGGGTGCAACAACTCCGAGGTCGCGACGTAGGCCATGCCGGCGATCGCCCAGCGGATCAGTTCGCGGCCGACTCGGCCGTGACGAGCCCAGGCCCGGCCCAGTTCGTCCTTGGCGAAGCTGATGTGGCGGGCCTCTTCGATGACGTGGATGCGGGAGATCATCCGGATCATCGGCTGCAGGCTGTCGTCACGCATCATCTCGCGCTGCATGCCGTCGGCCAGCTCTTCGACGTAGATCGCTCCGGCGAACAGCAGCGCGGGACCGCAGACGGCGCCGAACACCTTGCCCGCCCGGTGCGCCGTGCGGCTCGGGCGCCGGACGACGCCGCCGGTCTTCGCGATCGAGCGGGCGAACATGGTGCTGTGACGGCATTCGTCGGCGATCTCGGTGAGCGCGTACTGGGCGTTGTGCGTCGTCGGATCGCTGTTGTACACGTGGCGCACCAGACCCTGCATCAGGATCAGCTCGAACCAGATGCCCGACGCCGCGGCGGCCGCGGCCTCCTGACGGCTCAGCTCGCCACGCTGGTCTTCGTCGAGCTTGTCCCACAGTTCGGTGCCGTACAAGGAACATCGTTCCGGCGTCTTGCCGTAGGCGCCGTCGACCAGCGGTGCCAGCCAGTCGACGTCGACGTCAGGGTCGTACGAAAGGCGTGCGGAGGAACGCTGCAGGCGCTCGGCCACACGTTCGCTTTCGGTGTTCGCGGTCATGACGACCTCCTCGGATCCGTGTTCTCCGGCAGCGGTCCGCCGCCGTCCGGGATGACCTGCCCCGAATCGCGGTAGGCCACCGCCTCGTGGAAACCGTCGCGTTCGGCGAATTCGCGGAACCAGCGCCCTTCCGGGCTGTGCCGGGTGATGCCGTCGAAAAGCGTCGCGAGCGTCTGGGTGCCGGAAAGGCCCATGTTGTCGTAGGCCTGGTTGATCATCAGCTTCTGCATCACCAGCTGGTTCGTCGGGACACCCGCCATCCGGTCGGCGAGTTCCTCGACGGCGGCTTCGAGCCGCCCGGGTTCCACCGCGTCGAGCGCGAGTCCCCAGTCCGCCGCGGTGGTGCCGTCGATGGTGTCGCCGGTGAGCAGCATCCGCTTCGCACGCTGGGCCCCGACGCGGTAGACCCACATCGCGGTCGTCGGGCAGCCCCACACCCGTGCGGGCGGGTAGCCGATGCGCGCGTCTGTCGCCATGATCAGCACGTCGCACGACAGCGCGATGTCGCTGCCGCCGGCGATCGCGTGGCCCTGGACCTGGCAGATGGTGGGTTTCAGCGACCGCCACAGGCTGAAGAAGTCGTCGGTGTTGCGCTTCATCACCCGGTAGTCCTTGACCGGATCCCAGACCGGTCCCTGGTTCCAGCGGCCTTCGGTGTCTTCCTCCGCGAACTGCTTGAGGTCGTACCCGGCGCAGAACGACCGGCCTTCGCCCCGGACCACGATCACGCGGACCGCGTCGTCCTCGTTCGCCCGCTCCACGGCCTGCCGGATCTCGGCGGGCATGACGTCGTTGATCGCGTTGAGCCGCTCGGGGCGGTTCAACGTCAGGTAGGCCTTCCGGTCTTCGACGCGGTAAGTGAGCGTCTCAGGCGCCATCGGAGCCTCCCAGCGCGCGAAGGGTGAACGTGACCAGGTGCGGGATCGTGTCCGGGCCGCCGTCCCCGGCCAGTGGGCCGACCAGCGTTTCCGCACCGGCGCCGACCAGCGCAGCGGCGGTCGCTTCCGCGTCCTGCGGGGGCAGCAGCCCCCTCGCGACGCCGTCGGCGATGGCCCTGGCGATGACCTCGCGGAACGCGCGGCGGAACACCAGCCGCTCGGCCTCCACGACGGCGTCGACCGGTTCGGCCAGCAACGCGTACGCCAGCCTCGGCGCCTTCAACGCCCGGCCGGCGAAGGTCTCGATGACCGCGACCACCCGCTCCCGGACGTCGCCCCGCGCCGCGGCCGCCTCGACGCTGGCGATCTCGCGGGAGACGACCTCGCGGAACACCTCGACGACCAGGTCGGCCTTGGACGGGAACTGCCGGTACACGCTGCCTGTGCCCACGCCCGCCCGCGCCGCGACCGCGGCCATGGAGCAGCCCGCGTAGCCGGTCTCGGCCAGCAGCGCGATGGCCGCGGCCAGGATCTCGCCTCGCTGCGAGTCCAGCCTGGCCTGCGTCTTCGGGGTACGTCGGTACGGCACGGAAGGAGTGAAGCACGGATTCCGCACTTCAGCAACGCCCGAAGACTCGTGAGTGGCCAGAACGGTTCCATTGAGGGGTAAGGCAAACGTGGCGTGGTCGTGGGCGGGGCCGGCAGTGAGTGAAGGCGTGACTCGCGTGTTTGGGCACGTGACTCGCGTGTGCGGCGTCCGATCACGCGAGTTCCGTCTCCAAGCACACGAGTCACGTGCCTGAACACGCGAGTGCGGTGTCACGTCACCCAGGTCACCATCCCGCCCGACCGGATCAGGACCAGCGTCGGGCACCGACAGCAAGCGTCCCCAACGCCGCACCAGGGACATCCGCCAAACGACACCTTTGACTTACCCCCCAATAGTTAGCGTGGGTGCCGCTAACGAGGCAGGTCACTCAGGTGCGTCGCGTCAAGTCAACGCCCCAGCACGAATCACGTGACGAGCCGGAAACACGTCGCTAACGTCCGGCCGAGCCGGCGGAGACCGGCCGGTTCCCCCGAATCGGCCAGCGCCTTGCCGACGTCTTGGCGAACGAGGGCGCGTCCGGAGCGGGTACGTTCTGGTGGTCGGCGAAACACGCCGGCCGGCGGAAAGGGACACGATGGATCAGTTTCGCGACACCGCTTCGGCGTTGCGGGAGCTCACGGAGTCGATGCGGCTCGACGAACCCCGCGACGAGTTGCTGGAACGGGTGGCGAAGAAGGTGGTGGGCCTGCTGCCCGGCGCGGACGCGGCCACGGTCACGCTGTACTCCGACGACGAGCCGAGCACCGTCGCCACCACCGACGAGTCCATGCTCCCCCTGGACAAGGCGCAGTACAGCGCGGACGAAGGTCCCTGCCTGAAGGCGGCCGAGAGCGGGACGATCGTCCGGACCCTGCTGGACGCCGACACGGCGAGCCGCTGGCCCGATTTCGCCACCGCCGCCGAGCAGCTCGGCGTGCGGACCGCGCTGGCCTGCCCGCTGTTCGTCCCCGACGAATCCCACTTCAGGCGGCGCGACAGCGAACCGCTGTCCGGCGCGCTCAACGTCTGGAGCTTCGAGGAGAACGCCTTCGACCCGGTCGAAGCGGCCCTGGTCGCGATGTTCACCTCGGCGATCTCCGCGATCGTCCTGACCGCGTCCCGCTGGGCCGCCGCCGAAAGACAGGCGGAGACCCTGGTCGCCGCGCTGGAGACCAGGGACGCCATCGCCACCGCGAAGGGAATCGTGATGGCACGTCTGGAGCTGAACGCCGAGGAAGCCTTCCGCTGGCTCACCGAGGCGTCACAGCACACGAACCGCAAGATCCGGGAGATCTCGGTGCTGATCGCCGAGGACCCGGGAACGGTTTTCGGCCGCTAGAGCGAGATCCGTCGGTTCTCGCGTGACGACTGGAGGCCGGCTTCGGCGAGACGGATACCCCGCACCCCTGCCATGAAGTCGTAGGGGTGCGGCGCGTCCTCCACGACGTGGCGGATGAACTGCTCCCACTGGGCGCGGAAACCGTTGCCGAAGTCCTCGTTGTCCGGCACTTCCTGCCACTGCGCGCGGTAGGACTGCGTCTCGGCCAGATCCGGGTTCCACACCGGCTTCGGGGTGGCCTCCCTCGGCTGGATGACGCATTTGTGCAGGCCCGCGACCGCGCTGCCCTTGGTGCCGTCGACCTGGAACTCGACCAGTTCGTCGCGGTGGACCCGCACGCACCAGGACGAGTTGAGCTGGGCGATGATCCCGCCTTCGAGCTCGAAGATCGCGTAGGCAGAGTCGTCGGCCGTCGCGGCGTACCGCTCGCCCTTCTCGTCGACGCGCTCCGGGATGTGGGTGACGGCCTTCGCGGTCACGGCGTTGACGGCGCCGAACAAGTTCTCCAGCACGTAGTTCCAGTGACAGAACATGTCGACGACGATGCCGCCGCCGTCCTCGGCGCGGTAGTTCCAGCTGGGACGCTGCGCCGCCTGCCAGTCGCCCTCGAAGACCCAGTACCCGAACTCGCCGCGCACGGAGAGGATCTGGCCGAAGAAGCCGCTGTCGATCAGCCGCTTCAGCTTGAGCAGGCCGGGCAGGTACAGCTTGTCGTGGATGACGCCGTTCTTGACCCCGGCGGCTTCGGCGTGCCGGGCCAGGGCGAGCGCGCCTTCGACCGACTCCGCGACCGGCTTCTCGGTGTAGATGTGCTTGCCCGCGTCGATGGCGCGGACGATCGACTTCTCGCGGACGGCGGTCAGCTGCGCGTCGAAGTAGAGCGGGAAGTCGTCGTCGCCGAGCGCGGCGTCGAGGTCGGTGGTCCAGCGGGTCAGCCCGTGTCGCTTGGCGATCTCTTCGAGCTTGTCCGCGTTGCGCCCCACCAGTACCGGCTCAAGCTGGACCCGCGAGCCGTCGGAGAGTTCGACCCCGCCCGCCTCCCTGATCGCCAGGACCGAGCGCACCAGGTGCTGCCGATAGCCCATCCGCCCGGTGACGCCGTTCATCACGACGCCGAGTTTCCGCGTGGTCATCCGTTCTCCTTTGAAAGCGCTTTCCTGCACCTATCCTGAAAGCGCTTTCTCATACTGTCAAGACCGGAGGGGACGGAAGGGGACTTTCCCCACATGCGACGCGGCGAAGGGAGCTTTCACCGCGTCAGATGCGGGGAAGGTTCCCTTCAGCTCACGAGGCGGCCGGGTCGTAGGCGCGGACGGCGTCGAGGTACTCGGTGATGGCGTCCCGGTTGCGGAGCAGGCATTCGGCACGCCTGGTCATCCGGTCGCGTTCGGCCTCCAGGGTTTCCAGCATCTCCCTGGTCGCGTCCGGGAAGTAGATCTGCCGGGGCTTGTCCAGGCACGGCAGGATCTGCTTGATGATCCTGGTCGGCAGCCCGGCGTCGAGCAGGCCGCGGACCTGGACGACCCTGTCGACCGACGGCTCGCCGTAGTCGCGGTAGCCGTTGGCCTGCCGCTCGGAGATGATGAGACCCTGCTCCTCGTAGTACCGCAGCAGACGGCGCGACGTCCCCGTCCGCTCCGACAGCTCCCCTATCCGCATGTGCGCCACCTCACCCCGGCCGACTTGACCATCACATCTATGTGATGGTTCGAGCATACGGTTCATGACTCCGAAACTCCCCCTCGGCGCGCTGCTGGCGCTGACCACGGCGGCGTTCGTCACCGTCCTCACCGAGGCCCTGCCCGCGGGCGTGCTGCCCGCGATGAGCGCCGGCCTCGGCGTCGGCGAAGCGGCGACAGGTCAGCTGGTGACGGTGTACGCGATCGGCACCGCCCTCACCGCGATCCCCCTGTCCGCCGCGACGGCCGGCTGGCGCCGCAAACGCTTGCTCCTGGCCGGAGTGGTCGGTTTCGCCGTCGCCAACACGGTCACGGCACTGTCCACGAACTACCCGTTGACCCTCGGCGCGCGGTTCGTCGCCGGGATCGCGGCGGGCGTCGTCTGGGCGCTGCTGACCGGATACGCCCGGCGGCTGGCGCCGGAACCGGTACGGGGCAAGGCGATCGCCGTCGTGATGACCGGTATCCCGCTCGCGCTCTCGCTCGGCATCCCCGCGGGCACGTTCCTGGGCGGCGCCTTCGGCTGGCAGGTGACGTTCGCGATCATGTCGGTGCTCGCGCTCGGCCTGCTCGGCTGGATCGCGCTGGCCGTCCCCGACTTCCCGGGACAGGACAAGGGCGGCAGGCTCCCGGTGCGCGGGACGCTCGCCGTGCCGGGTGTGGCCGCGGTCCTGTTCGTGACGCTGACCTTCGTGCTGGCGCACAACATCCTCTACACCTACATCGCCACCTTCCTCGAACACGTGTCGATGGGCGACTCGGTCGATCTGATCCTGCTGGTGTTCGGGCTGGCGTCGATGGTCAGCATCTGGATCGTCGGCCTCCTGATCGACCGGCGGCTGCGGCCGCTGACCGTCGGAGCCACCCTTCTCGTGGCGCTCGGCGCGACGATCTTGGCTCTGCTGGGCGAAAGTCCGGCGCTGGTCTACGTCGCCGTGACGCTGTGGGGACTCGGCTGGGGCGGCGTCCCGACGCTGCTGCAGACCGCCGCCGCGCAGGCGGGCGACAAGGGCGGCGCGGCGGACATCGCGCAGGCCATGCTGGTCACCCTGTGGAACGCGGCGATGGCGGGCGGCGGCATCGCCGGTGGCGTCCTCCTCGACGGTTTCGGCGCCGAGTCGTTCCCCTGGAGCGTCCTGGCGCTGCTCGTGCCGACCCTGGCCGTCGTGCTGGTGGCGCGACGGCACGGGTTCACAGCGGCAGCTCCGGATGGCTCCGGATCGCCTCGAGAACCAGGTCGACAGCGGCGCGAGGTGCGGACCCGCGCCTGATCGCGGCGGTGATGGCGCGAGTGACCGGCGTCGCGAGCTCACGGGTGGCGACGCGGTAGCGCTTGTCGACGGCGAGGCCGGGCAGGAGGGCGATCGCGAGCCCGGCTTCGACGTGCTGCAGGGTCATCATGTAGTTGCTGTACCGGGCGACCACTCGGGGCTCGAAGCCCGCTTCGCGACAGAGCCGGGTGGCAAGGTTCGCCATGTAGGACTGCGGGATGTCGAACGCCCAGGGCTCGCTCGCGTAGGCGGCGAGATCGGCGGGACCCCGGCCGGCGGCCGGATGGCCGGGCGGGACGACGAGCACGATCGGGTCGGCCGCGAGCGGCACGAGGTCGATGTCCGGCCCCAGCGGCTGTTCGACGAAGTCCGTGGTGGTGACGATGACGTCGACGTCGCCGACGCGGAGCGCGGGCATGCTGACGTGCGGTTCGAGTTCGAGCAGTTCGATGTCCAGCTGCGGATGCGAGCGGGCCAGCCGGGTCACCGCGGGGACGGCGATGGTGTGGATCGCGCTCTGGAAGGCGCCGAGGCGGACGAGCCCCGCCGTCGCGTCGCCGAGGCCGCGCAACTCGGCCTCGACGGTGTCCATGTGGTCGAGGATCGCTCTCGCGCGACGGGCCAGCAACAGCCCGGCCGGGGTCAGCCGGACCCTGCGGCCGGTGCGTTCCAGCAGCCGCGTGTGCGTCTCGGCCTCGAGGACCGCGAGTTGCTGGGACACGCTCGACGCGCTCAGGTTGGCCGCCTTCGCGACCGCGCGGACGGTGCCGAGCGTGTCCAGCCGGCTCAGCAGGCTGAGTCTCCAAGGGTTGAGCATGACGTCCATTGTTGTACGGATCAGCCGAACAGCACAGCCGGAATCGTGAGATGGACGTGTCGCTCGGATCCGGCTTACCGTCGAAGCATGGCTGCTCCGATCACCGACCCGTCCACCGCCGAACGTTTCTGGGCCGACGCCGACAGGCACCTCGTGCGTTACGCCGGGGCCGGCGACTTCACCCGCGAGATCATCGACCACGCCGCCGGGAGCTATCTGTTCACCGAGTCCGGACGGCGGATCCTCGACTTCACGTCCGGGCAGATGAGCGCGATCCTCGGGCATTCGCATCCCGAGATCGTCGAGACCGTGCGACGGCAGATCGGCTCGCTCGACCATCTGTTCAGCGGGATGCTGAGCCGTCCCGTCGTCGACCTCGCGCGGCGGCTGGCCGAGACTTTGCCGTCACCGCTGGAAAAGGCACTGCTGCTGACCACCGGGGCGGAGTCGAACGAAGCCGCGATCCGGATGGCGAAACTGGTGACGGGGAAGCACGAGATCGTTTCGTTCGCCCGGTCGTGGCACGGGATGACGCAGGCTGCGGCGAACGCGACCTACAGCGCGGGCCGCAAGGGCTACGGCCCGACCGCGCCGGGCAACTTCGCCATTCCCTCGCCGAACTCCTATCGGCCGGACTTCCTTACGGCTGAAGGAGATCTGGACTGGCGGCGCCAGCTCGACTTCGGCTTCGAGATGATCGACGCCCAGTCCGTCGGCAGCCTCGCGGCTTGCATCGTCGAACCGATCCTCAGCTCCGGCGGCATCATCGAGCCGCCGCCCGGCTATTTCGCGGCCTTGCAGGAGAAGTGCCGCGAACGCGGAATGCTGCTGATCCTCGACGAAGCCCAGACAGGTTTGTGCCGCACGGGAAACTGGTACGCCTTCGAACGCGACGGCGTCGTCCCCGACATCCTGACGCTGTCCAAGACGCTCGGCGCCGGGCTCCCGCTGGCGGCCGTGATCACCAGCGCGGAGATCGAGCAGGAGGCGCACGACCGCGGCTACCTGTTCTTCACCACGCACGTCGCGGACCCGCTGGTGGCGGCCGTCGGGAACACCGTGCTCGACGTCCTCACCCGCGACCGCCTCGACGAACGCGCGACCGAATTGGGCGCCTTCCTCCGCCACGGCCTCGACAACCTCGCCGACCGTCATCCCGTCATCGGCGACATCCGCGGCCGGGGCCTGCTGGTCGGCGTGGAACTCGTCGTGGACCGTGCCACGAAACAGAGCTCCGACGAACTGGGCGCACTGGTCACGCGGCGTTGTCTCGAACTGGGGCTGCACATGAACATCGTGCAGCTGCCGGGGATGGGCGGGGTCTTCCGGATCGCTCCCCCGCTGACGGCGACGGAAGACGAACTGGCGGAAGGGCTGGGTGTGCTGGACCAGGCGATCGGGGACGCGTTGTCACTTTCGTAACGTCTTCATATCCGTGCGAAAATTACCGTTTCACAGTTCCCGCGCACTCCTGACGACGACCCGATCTTAGGCCAAATCGGTTAATCCGAAACACCGATGTATTAGTCCTCGCCGGAATCCCGGCGGCTCCCCCTTCGGCTGTCTATAGTCGACGCTCACAATGGGCGCGGTCGAATCGGGGAGCCGCGCGGGGAGGGGGGCCGATGCCTGCCGGCATACCCCGAATATCCGGACTCGGTTCGATTACCGGCGGTCTGGTCGAGGAACTGCTCACCCGCCCGAAAGGGCAGAGCCGCGCCCTGCCCGTCGTGGTCGCGCTCGGCGCGCGCGGTACCGGGAAGTCCGCGTTGCTCGACGCGATCGCCGAACGCTGCGAAGAAATTCCGCACGCCTATCTCGATTTCGAACGCCACGGGCGGGAGAACATCCAGCCGCGGGAACTGCTCGTGCATCTGGCGTTCGACCTCGGCAGGCACCGGAAGCAATTCGGCAGACTGGCGTTTCCCCGGTTGTGGCTCTGCATGCTCGTGCTGAGCGCGCCGGTGGAACTGCGCGACCGCCGCGCCGCGCTGCGCAAGATCCGTGAACTGCTGGCGGAGAACCAGCCGCTCGAACAGAACCGGGAAACGATCGTCGACGTCGTGCGTCTCGTCGGCGGGGTCGCCCCGGCGGGCGGGTTGAAGGGCTGGCCAGAGGCCACCGATCTCCTGCTCCGCGGCCTCGGCTGGTACGGCAGGCGGCGGCTCGCGGGCAAGATCAAGGCGCTGCCCGCCGGTTCCGGCAACCGCGAGGACTTCCTCATCGAGATCGCCAAGCAGGCCCGAGGCGACGACGAGGATCGTGCCGCCGTCGACGGCATCTTCTGCGACGCCTTCCTCACCGATCTGCGCCTGGGCTACCAGGGCGTCAACCGGTCCCGCCGCACGCTCAACAGCGTCGTCCTGCTGGACAACACGCATACGCCGGGCGGCCAGGTCTTCCTGCGGGCCTTGACCGAGGCACGGCATCGCTCCGGCGGGGAGCCCGACCCGCTGGTCGTGATCGCCACCAGTCGCCGGTGGAATCCGGATTGGAACGAGAGCTGGTCACTGCTGACCCCCCAGCGCGGCACCCCGCCGCGAAGACGGCCGTCCGGTCACCGGACGGACGAACTGCGGGCACCGGCGCCTCGGCGACCGTCCGATGTGGAATCGGACTGGGCGGCCGACGCGGCTCACCGGGATCCGCGCTGGTATCCGTGGTATCTCCTCGAACTGGGCACGCTTTCCGAGGACGACGTGGTGGACATCGTCGCCCGCGGCGACATCCATCCGACCTCGCGGCTGCCGCGTTTCCTTTACCGGCTCACCGATGGGCATCCCGGCGCGGTCGCCACCGCCTTCGACGTGTCGGCGGAGCTCTACGATTCCCGCACCCCGGCCGCTCTCCGCACCACGCTGCGGGCCACCGTCGAGACCGAGGACGGCGCCGCGACGACCTTGCTCGCCGCGGCGCGGGCCTATCTTCTGCAGGACCTGCCGGCCCCGAGCAGACAGGACCTCGTCACGGCGAGCGCCGCCCACGACGTGGAAACGCTGTTCCACAAGAACATCGTCGATCTGCGCAACGCCACCGAGGAAGGCGCGCTGTTCAAGGAACTCGGCGATCTCCTGTGGCTGCGGGCGGAACCCGGGGAGGAACTCCACTATGTCCTGCACCCCTGGCTGCGCCGGATCCTGTTGCAGGAGCTCGCTTCCCGCGGCGACGATCACCCGCTGAGCTGGGAGCGGGTGCACACCCGGTGCCGCGACTTCTACGAGAAACACGGGCAGACCGTGGCCGCGCGCTATCACGACCTGGCGCTGGAGAACGTCGGCGCGGTGGTCGCGCACCTGAGCAAACCGTTCGCCGACCGGCAGACGGAGTTCGACGTGGCGACCGCCGAGGCCTGGCTCGCCGAACTCGACGTCATCACCGCGGCGCCCAACCGGCTGGACGCGGGCACGGAATCGTACGAACAGCTGGAAGCGCACGCCGGGAACGCGGAAGGCGAACTGGAGACCACCCTCTCCTGGCTGGTGGTCGCGCTGTGGATCGCGGCGGATCCGCTCGGCGATCCGGGCGGGACGCTGAATTCGACCATCGAAGGCGGTTTCCATCAGCTGGCGCACGGCCGGGGGCGGGGATCCATCCTGTTGCACGAGAGGGCGGAGAGATACCGATGACCGCAGGGAGCGAGCGGATCAGGCCGCCACGTCCGACGTGGTCGAAGTGGCTGACGGCGGGCGGTGCCGTACTCCTGCTCGTCGTCGCGCTCGTGGTCGTGTTCGTCGTCGTCCCGGCGGTCGACGAGGCCGGGCGCAGCTGCGCGGACGGGGTGGAGAAGCGCGGCGAGTACGCCGAATGCGTCGGGGTCACGGACGGCAGTTACGCGTTCTCGCCGGATCTGTCCGATGTGGAGACACGCATCCGAGAGGAGAACGCTTCCGTCACCGGCTCGGGCAAGCCCTACGTGACGATCGCGCTCCTGCTGCCGATGACGTTGGTGGAGAACGACATCCTGTCCGCCGAATGGGTAAGGCACCAGGTCCAGGGCGCCTACATCGCGCAGCGCCGGGCGAACACCACCGGATCCTGGGGCAGCCTCCCCCTGATCCGGCTGCTGCTGGCCAACCCCGGCAGCCGCCTGGCCCAGTGGGAACCCGTCGTGGACGACCTCATCGGCCGGGTGGAGAGCGAACGTCTCGTCGCCGTCACCGGGATCGGCCTGAGCCTCGGCTCGGCACGCAGCGCCATCGAACGGTTGTCACAGCACAAGATCCCGGTCGTCGCCGCACCCGTGGCCGCCGACGAGTTCTCCGAGATCCCCGGTTTCATGCGGGTGTCGCCGACGAGTTCGACCTACGGGCTGGCCGCGGCGGGCTACGTCCGTCCCACCACGCGCACCGCGACGGTGGTGCGGGACGTCAACCCCGGCGACCTGTACCCGAAGACGCTAGCGACGGCGTTCACCGAACGGTTCGCGGACGACACCCACCGGATCGTCGGCCGCACCGAGGTGTACGACTCCAGCCTGCCGGGTATGGAGAACACCTTCCTGCAGATGATGCCGAACATCTGTGGCAACGAAGCGGAAGTGGTCTACTTCGCGGGCCGCGAAAACCATCTCGCCTCGTTCGTCGCGGAGCTCGCGCAACGCCCGTGCCTCGACCGGCCCATCACGGTGCTGACCGGCGACCTCGCGCTGGTCGGCCCGCCGAGCCCGGAAATGCGCCGGGGACTGGAATCCCGAGTGACCGTGCTGGGCCCGGGGCTGGCCCATCCCCGCGCGTGGACCACCGAACCGTCGGTGTTCAACCCCGCGGCCGTCGCGAGCTTCCAGGAAGATGGCTGTAAGGAGTGTTTCCGCGCGGTGTTCCCGAAGGAGCGGCTCGACGACGGGATCGCCATCCTTTCCCACGACGCGGTGCTCACCGTGGTGTGGGCGATCCGCGGCATCCCGAGGACAGCGCCCGCCCAGGTGACCGCGCAGGACGTGCTCCAGGCCAAGAACCGGTTGCACGGCAAGCTCGCGGTTCCCGGCGCGAGCGGCATGATCTCGTTCGACGATCGCGGTGACCCGGTGAACAAGACGGTGCCGATCCTGCGGGTGCGGGTCGACGACACCCCCGAGTACGTCCAGCTCTCCAGCCCGGCGGGCTGAGCCTCAGACCCGTGAGGTCTCCTTGCTGCGGGACAACAGGACGGCCACGATGCCGGCGGGGAAGAACATGAGCACGCCGTAGATCCCGGCGGGCACGGCCATCGTCTTGTCGCCGAGCACGGAGATCGCCACGGCGATCGCGAGGGTGGCGTTGTGGACGCCGATCTCCATGGCGGACGCGATCGACTGCCCGCGGTCCACCCGGAACAGCCGCGGCACGTAGTACCCGATCGCGAGGCTGAGCACGGAAAGCGCCAGCGCCACCGGCCCGAGCGTCCCGATGTTGTCCAGCAGGGTCCGGAACTCCTGCGCGATCGCGGCCGCGATCACCAGCACGAGCACCACGGCGGAGCCGATCTTGACCGGTTTGCGCATCCGCTCCGCCCAGCCGGTGAACCGGCTCCGCACCGCCATCCCGATCACCACCGGGATCAGCACGATCGCGAACACCTGCACGAACTTCGTGGGCTGGAGCCCGACAGAGGCACCGCCGTCGAGGAACCCGGCCATCGACAGGCCGACCACCAGCGGCAGCGTGAACACGGCCAGCACGGAGTTGATCGCCGTGAGCGTGACGTTGAGCGCGACGTCGCCGCCGGCGAGGTGACTGAACAGGTTCGCCGACGTCCCGCCGGGTGAGGCGACGAGCAACATCATCCCGACCGCGAGCACGCCTTCGAGGCCGAACAACAGGATGAGCCCGACGCAGATCGCGGGCAGCACGATCATCTGGCACACCAGCGCGATGACGGCGGCCTTCGGGTACTTCAGCACCCGCGTGAAGTCGCCGACCGTCAGGGTCAACCCGAGCCCGAACATGACGAGCGCCAGCGCGACGGGCAAGAGGATCGAAAACATCGCCGAACCCATCCAGGGGCCTCCGTCCGATATGCCCTTTTCAGCTCGGCAATCGTGCCAAGCGGCGAGAACCCGGTCAAGACACCGAAACCCAGACGTGACCCCACTTGACATTTTCGAGAGCAGTGCTCACTATAGTTATAAGCTCTAACGGACACGACAAGCAATCAGGGAGAACGAGATGAGCACGCTGACCGAGGTCGTACTGCCGGGCAAGGTCGAGCCGGAAGGCCTGGAGCTGCGGGAACGCCCGCTCCCCGAAGCCGGTCCCGGCCAGGTCGTGGTCGCGATGGAGGCGACCGGGGTCTCGTTCGCCGAGCAGCAGATGCGCCGCGGCAAGTACTACGACCAGCCGCCCTTCCCCTTCGTCCCCGGCTACGACCTGGTCGGCACGGTGCTGACCACCGGCGACGGGGTCGACAGCGGACTCACCGGCCGCCGGATCGCCGCGCTGACGAAGGTCGGGAGCTGGGCCAGCCACGTGGTCCTCGAAGCCGCCGACGTCGTGCCCGTCCCGGACGGTCTCGGCGCCGAGGAGGCCGAGACCGCGGTGGTCAACGGCATCACCGCCTGGCAGATGCTGCACCGCAAGGCCCGGGTGCGCGCCGGGCAGACGATCCTGGTCCACGGCGCGAACGGCGGGGTCGGCTCACTGCTGGTCCAGCTCGCCGCCCAGGCGGGTGTGCAGGTGATCGGCACGGCGTCGAAGCGGCACCACAAAGCGTTGCGGGGCTGGGGAGTCATGCCGATCGACTACCGGACCGAGGACGTCTCCGCCCGCGTCCGCGAGCTCGCGCCCGAGGGTGTCGACGCCGTCTTCGACCATGTCGGCGGCGCCAGCGTGCCCGCGTCGTGGAAGCTGCTCGCCCGCGGCGGCACGCTCGTTTCCTACGGCAGCGCCGCGACCCGCGACGACGAGGGCTCCAAGCAGTTGCCCGTGCTCAAGATCCTCGCCCGCGTGCTGCTGTGGAACACCCTGCCCAACGGCCGGAGCGCGTACTTCTTCAACGTCTGGGCAGGACGGTCCTTCGCCAAGAACCGGTTCCGTGCCCGCCTGCGCGAAGACCTCACCCAGGTCTTCGCCGCGCTCAAGGACGGCGCGATCACGGCTCAGGTCGCGGCGCGGCTGCCGTTGAGCCGGGTCGCGGAAGCGATGCGGCTGGCCGAATCCGGGACTGTCGCGGGCAAGGTGGTACTCACGCCGTAAGGGTTCGGTAACCGCGCGAACCCGGCGATCCGGACGGTTCGCGCGGTTGAATGACCCTCATGAAACGCAAGCGGGTGCTCGCCGTCCTGGCGGCCGGACTGGTGGTGGCGGTGGCCGCGGGCCTCTACTGGTTCCAGCCGTGGAAGCTCTGGGTGAACGAAACGGTCCAGGAGGCGCTTCCCCTGCCTCAAACCTCAGCGCGCACCTCCGAAAGTGCCGCGCCCGCCCCGAAAAAGCCCACGGTCGTGGCGACCGGCGAACTGATCGATCACGAGCACGCGACCAGCGGCGGTGTCCGGATCCTGCGCGCGGACGACGGATCACTGGTGCTGCGCCTGGAGAATCTCGACACGAGCAACGGCCCGGATCTGCGGGTCTGGCTCACCGACGCACCGGTGCTCCCCGGCAAGGACGGCTGGTTCGTGTTCGACGACGGAGCGCACGTGAGCGCCGGGAAACTCAAGGGCAACAAGGGAAGCCAGAACTACCCCCTGCCCGCGGGCACCGATCTGGCGCGGTACTCGAGCGTGACCATCTGGTGCGACCGGTTCGACGTGTCGTTCGGCGCGGCCCAGCTGACCAAAACCCTTTAGGCGAGCCGGTTCACCGCGTATTCCATTTCCGCGCGGACGGCGCGCAGATCGATTCCGCCGGGATCGATGATCGTGGCCACGGCGATCCCCCGCAGCTGTCCCACCAGCGCCGCCGCGTAGGCGTCCGGATCGCGGACGCCGGCGATGGACCCGTCCGCGATCCCGGCGGCGACGGTCTGCGCGATGGCGAACCGGTACCGGCGGTCGGCTTCGGTCATCGCCGACCGCACCGCCGGATCGCCGACCGTCGCGTCCGTCCAGAGCACCACGAACGCCCGGTTCAGCGGCGGCATGTCGGTGAGCAGTTCGAAGAAGATGTCCAGCAGCGCGCGCAGCATGTCCATCGGGCTCGGTGTCAGCCCGCCGGTCCGGGTGGCGACAGCGGCGCCGAAGAGGTCGGCGAATTTCTCCGCCGCGAACTCGACGAGCCGCTGTACCAGCGTTTCCTTGGAGCCGAACAGCTGGTAGACGATGGCGCTGTGATAGCCGGTCCTGGCGCAGATCATGCCGATCTTGAGCCGGGCGAAACCCGCCTCGCCGATCAGGCGGGCAGCGGTGTCGAGAATCCGCGCCCTGACGATCTCCTGGTCACGCTGGACCTGACGCTCCTCCGCAGACGAGTCCACGACGCGATCCTCCCATGACTTCCGGTTCGTCACCTGTTGACGCGGCGTTACGATCCGGACATGAGGATCGCCTTCTCCGCCGACGACCGGAACGCCACCACGGACGCCGTCCAGGCCTTCCTGGCCGAGGCCGGGCACGAGGTGATCCGCCCGGCGACGTCGGACGACTGGCCGGAACTCGGCTCGGCGGTGGGCAAGGCCGTCGCCGACGGCGAGGCCGACTTCGGCGTGGTGATGTGCTGGACCGGGACAGGCACGGCCATCGCGGCCAACAAGGTCCCCGGGGTGAGGGCGGCGCTGGCCTGGGACACCTGGATCGCCGCGGGCGCGCGCAAGTGGAACGACGCGAACGTGCTGGCGCTGAGCCTCAAACGGCTCGCCCCCGACGTGGCCGTCGAAATCACCGAGGTGTTCCTTTCCGGTATCGCGCCGGATCCCGACGAATCGGCGAATATCGCCCGGCTCGGGGAAATGGACGAATTCCGTCGGTGAACGGCACCGAACCTGTGAACGGTTAACGCTGTCGAACGTATTAGGCCGTTCGCGGGAAAATCACCACGCTGCGTAGTGACGCTTCCCATATTGGTCCAGACCACGTACCGTCTCCCGCAACAAAGCGTTCCGCATGGAGGTGGTCGATGAAGACGCATCCCCGCCTGCCCGGCTTCGGCCGCGGCAACGCGATGTCGCCGATTTCGCACTGACGAAATCCTTCTCCAAGATCATTTCCCTGCACCGTGTTGTAAGGAGTGAAATGTCAAGAAAGAGATGGCATCTGGTCGGCCTGTTCACGGCCGTCGCGGCACTGGCGGTCGGTCTGGTGACCGTGCCCGCGGCCGCGGCGGGTGGGGTCGGGGCCACGCTGACCAAGGGCTCGGATTGGGGCTCCGGCTGGGAAGGCAAGTACACGATCACGAACAACTCGGGATCGAGCCTCACCTCCTGGACCCTCGAGTTCGACCTCGCGGCGGGACATTCGATCGCTTCGCTGTGGGACGGTAGCTACACCGCCTCCGGCCAGCACGTGACCGTCAAGAACACCTGGAACGGCAACGTTTCCAACGGCGCTTCCGTCAGCTTCGGCTTCAACGTCAAGTACTCCGGCGCCTACACCGCGCCCGCGAACTGCAAGATCAACGGCGGCTCCTGCGACCCGGGTGGCGGCACCCCGACGACGAGCAACCCGCCCACGACCACGACTTCCAACCCCACGACGTCCAACCCCACGACGTCGAACCCGCCCACCACGACCACCACGAGCAACCCGCCGACCACGACGACTTCGAACCCGAACCCGGGCGCGAAGAAGAACCTCGGCTACTTCGTGCAGTGGGGCGTCTACGGGCGTAATTACCACGTGAAGAACATTCACACTTCCGGATCCGCGGCGAAGCTGACGCACATCAACTACGCGTTCGGCAACGTCACCAACGGCTCCTGCACGGCGAACGACGACACCTACGCCGACTACGACAAGTTCTACGACGCCGGGTCCAGTGTGGACGGTGTCGCGGACTCGTGGGACGCGGGCGCGATTCGCGGTAACTTCAACCAGCTGCGCAAGCTGAAGAAGATGTACCCGGGTCTGAAGGTGCTGTGGTCGTTCGGTGGCTGGACCTGGTCCGGCGGCTTCGGCCAGGCGGCGAAGAACCCGGCCGCGTTCGCGGAATCCTGCTACAAGCTGATCAAGGACCCGCGGTGGGCCGATGTCTTCGACGGCATCGACATCGACTGGGAGTACCCGAACGCCTGTGGTCTCACCTGTGACACCAGCGGCCCCGCCGCCATCAAGAACGTGTCGCAGGCGCTGCGCACCAAGTTCGGCTCCTCGTTCCTGGTCACCGCCGCGATCACCGCGGACGCCAGCACCGGCGGCAAGATCGACTCCGCCGACTACGGCCCCGCGTCGGCGTACCTCGACTGGTACAACGTCATGACCTATGACTTCTTCGGCGCCTGGGCGGCGCAGGGTCCGACGGCCCCGCACTCGCCGCTGACCGCGTACCCCGGCATCCCGCAGCAGGGCTTCAACACCGACGACGCCATCCAGAAGCTCAAGTCCAAGGGCGTCCCGGCGAACAAACTGTTGCTGGGTATCGGTTTCTACGGCCGTGGCTGGACCGGCGTCACACAGGACGCCCCTGGCGGCACCGCGACCGGCGCGGCACCTGGCACCTATGAAGCGGGCATCGAGGACTACAAGGTCCTGAAGAACTCCTGCCCGGCAACCGGCACGATCGCGGGCACCGCGTACGCGAAGTGCGGCAACAACTGGTGGAGCTACGACACTCCCGCAACCATCAATTCGAAGATGGGCTGGGCCAAGAACCAGGGTCTCGGCGGCGCGTTCTTCTGGGAACTCACCGGCGACACCGGCAACGGCGAGCTCGTCACGGCCATGCGTAACGGCCTTAACTGAGAGGTTTGACAGTGGCTAAGCGGACTTGGATCCAGGCCGTGGGCCTGGCCGCCGCTGCCGCAACAGCCGGCGCGGTCCTCGTGATCGCGCCGGCTTCCGCGGCCGGCGGCGTCGGCGCCGCCTTCAGCAAGGGCTCCGATTGGGGCTCCGGCTGGGAGGGCAAGTACACGATCAGCAACAACTCCGGATCGAGCCTTCCCACGTGGACGGTCGAATTCGACCTTCCCGCGGGACATTCGATCGCCTCGCTGTGGGACGGCAGCTACTCCGCCTCCGGACAGCACGTGACGGTGAAGAACACCTGGAACGGCAACCTCGGCAACGGGGGCAGCACCAGTTTCGGGTTCAACGTCAAGTACTCCGGAAGCTACGTCGCCCCGGCGAACTGCAAGATCAACGGCGGCTCGTGTGATCCGGGCGGTGGCGGGCCGACGACGACGCCGACCACTCCCACGACCACCTCCTCGCCGACGACCACCACGTCGACGTCGAACCCGCCCACGACGACCACGAGCAACCCGCCGCTGCCCGGCGGCCGTGGCGCGCCGTATCTGTACATGGGCTGGGGCAGCCCGCCGAACCCGCAGACGGTCATGAACGCGACCGGGATCAAGTGGTTCACCCTGGCGTTCGTGCTGGCTTCGAACGGCTGCAACCCCGCTTGGGACGGCAGCCGTCCGCTGCAGGGCGGCGTCGACGCGAACGCGATCGCGCAGATCAAGGCCGCGGGCGGGCAGATCGTGCCGTCCTTCGGCGGCTGGAGCGGCAACAAGCTCGGCCCGAACTGCTCGACGCCGGAACTGCTCGCCGGTGCCTACCAGAAGGTGATCGACGCCTACGGTCTCAAGGCGATCGACATCGACATCGAGAACACCGACGAGTTCGAGAACGCGACCGTGCAGGACCGTGTCCTCAACGCGTTGAAGATCGTGAAGGCGAAGAACGCCGGTATCCAGACCATTCTCACCTTCGGCACGACGACCAGCGGCCCGAACTCCTGGGGCAACCGGCTCATCGACCAGTCGAAGGCGCTGAACGCCGGTGTCGACGTCTACACGATCATGCCGTTCGACTTCGGCGGCGGCGCGGACATGTACGGCAACACCATCAAGGCCTCGAACGGCTTGCGGGACAAGCTGAAGTCGACCTTCGGGTGGGATGACGCCACGGCGTACAGCCACCTGGGCATCAGCGGGATGAACGGTCTGTCGGACCAGCAGGAGCTGACGAGTCTCGACGCCTGGACCAAGATCACCAACTGGTCCAAGACGAACAAGATCGCCCGGCTCGCGTTCTGGTCGGCCAACCGTGACCGGCCCTGTCCCGGTGGCGGGGTCGCCGAGAACTGCAGTGGCATCGCACAGAACGACTGGGACTTCACGCGGATCACCGCGGGCTTCTGACGTCCCTCCCCCGGTGGGCTGAAAGGGCCCATAACCGCATCTGACGTGGCGAAGAGAGCTTTCGCCACGTCAGATGCGGGGAAAGTCCCCTTCAGCCCCCGACTCCCCGAACTGCGGGCCCGCGCCGAGCTGCACGGTGCGGGCCCGCTCCTTTTCGTCCTCTGAATGCGGCACTTCGCGGGCCCGGCACTTACTCAAGCCCGCGTCCCAGCTCCGGCCAGGCCGTCATGTCCCCAATGCGGCGTTGGGGACGCTGGATGCTCCCAACGCCACATTGGGCGCACCCAAGAGCAACAGCAGGCACCCGACGCCCCGCGTTTCGTCCTCTGAATGCGGGCAGAGGGCGGGACGAACTCGCGCTGGGTGTTCGGCCTGGCCGAAGCGCGCAGGGCGAAGGGGACTTTCGCCGCATCGCATGCATGGAGGGCATCCCCTCACACCAAAAGGGGTCGTGGGGGTTTTGTGTTTTTGTTACCGGCCGAAGCGACCCACAGAAAGGCCCCCCCGAAAAACCCCCCCCCGCCGGCGCAGGACAGACCCGCCCAGAGGGGCGGGCGGGG
>NZ_JBVJLY010000002.1:147645-166322 GCF_055584485.1 Amycolatopsis sp. NPDC102522
CGCGGGGCCCTACGCCCGCTGGCCTAGGGGTATTTCGCCCTCACCGCATTGTTGTGGGCCACCCCAAACCACCATCGTGGGTTTTTTTTTTTTTTTTTTTTAAAAAAAAAAAAAAACCCCCACGACCCCGTCACGCACTCAAGCCCAGAGGCGCATTCAGAGGACTAACCGTGGGATCAGGGCAGGGCGTTCAGGAACGGTTCGTGAGCGTTCTGGAATTCCCAGCCGTAGTACCGGTCCCAGTTGATCGACCACGTCATCAGCCCGCGCAACGCCGGCGAAGCACCGCCGCGCAACGTGTACGAGCCGCAGCCGGAGTTCTTCACCAGGCAGTTCAGCGCCGAGTGCACCGCCGCCGGCGCGGTGTGCCCGTTGCCCGCGCTCACCGCGGCCGGGAGCCCGAACGCGATCTGGTCTTCACGCAGCCCCGGGAACCGGAACCCGGTCGAAGACACCGTGAAGCCCGCCTTGATCATGTCGGTCATCGCGATGTGGAAGTCCGCGCCGCCCATGAAGTGGTACTGGTTGTCCAGGCCCATCACCGGCCCGGAGTTGTAGTCCTGGACGTGCAGCACGGTCAGCGCGTCCCGCATCGCGTGGATCACCGGCAGGTACGAACCCGTCCGGTTGTCGGCGCCGCCGAGCCCGCCGTAGTACTGGTATCCGGTCTGCACGAAGAACGTCTCCGGCGCCATCGTCAGCACGAATCCCGCACCATACTTGGCTTTCAGCGTCTTCAGGGCCGAAATGAGATTGACGATCACCGGCGTGGTCGGGTTGCGGAAGTCGTTGTCGCCGGAGTTGAGGTACAGCGAGTGTCCCTCGAAGTCGATGTCGAGCCCGTTCAGCCCGTACTTGTCGATGATCGCGGAAACCGAGCTGACGAAAGCGTCGCGCGCGGCGGTCGTGGTCAGCTGGACCTGCCCGTTCTGCCCGCCGATGGAGATCAGGACCTTCTTGCCCTGCGCCTGCTTCGCGCGGATCGCGGCGACGAAGTCCGCGTCGCTTTCCACCGTCGGGCATTCCGCCACCGGACACCGCGTGAAGCGGATGTCGCCCGAGGTCACCGAAGTCGGCTCACCGAAGGACAGGTTGACGATGTCCCAAGCGGCCGGGACGTCGGCCATCCGCGTGTACCCGGAACCGTTGGCGAAACTCGCGTGCAGGTAGCCGATCAGCGCGTGCTTCGGCAGACCGGTGTCGACGCACCCCGAAGTCGTGGCGCCCGCCTCCGCGCTTTTCGGCGATTCACCGGCGCTGTTGTACGCGGCCACCGAGTAGTTGTGCGAAGTACAGGCCGTCAGCCCCGAAATCGTCGCCGAAGTCCCGGTCACCGTCGCGACCACGTTCCCGCCTTCGTACACGCGGTACCCGGTCACCGTGCCCGCCGAGGCCCCCCACGAAAGCGCGATCGACGAGTTCGTCACCGCGCCCGCGGTCGGATTCCCGGGCGCGGGCGGTGCTCCCGGGGTCCCGCCGCCGGGACCGTCGAGACTGATGTCGTCGGCGTAGAAGGTGCCCGACCCGTACCAGCCGTGGACGTACACCTCCGCCGTCGTCTGTGTGGCCGACGTCGTGAACGAAAGCGAAAGCTGCGTGTACGCCGTCGCGGCGGTCCAGGTCGACGGCCCGCCGGTGACCCCGAGGTAGACCGGGTTCCCGTTCACCCAGGCGGAAACCGCATAGGTCGTACTGGGCTTGACGGATACCGTCTGTGCGCACTTCCCGATCGTCGAGCCGGGCGTGACCGAGACGGCGTGACCGCCCGAGTGGACCGGTGTGGTGACGGCCGTGCCCGCCGCACAGGACCAGCCGGACGTCGAACCCGCCTCGAAACCGGGATTGAGGAGCAGATTGGCCGCGCTCGCGGTGCCGCCCCCCGCTATGAGTCCGGTGAAGGTGAGCACCAAAACGGCCAGAAAGGCCAGGGATCTGGAACGCCTCATCGCGATTCCTCCGTGAAAGGGCGGCCTGCCGCCGCACTGGGCTAATTGTCTAGACCAATCCAGGGAAAGTCCATACCCGAGGGACACCAGGGCCTAAAGACCTGACTACTCCGGGCTGCTGTACCGGTGTGACGCGCGAGCGCGCTCCGTAACGTCGGAAGGGCCAAAGAGGGCTGGGGGCTTTCGGGAGGTGGGGACAATGGGAACGCACAGGGGCACACCGAGAACGGCACATCCGGCGTGATGGCCGTGGCCGAAGCCGTGCGCCCGACATATTCGCCCCGGCCGGGAGAGCCGGACGGCGAATTGATCCGCGCGGCGATCAGTGGTGACCGGCGGGCCGTCGGGGGCCTGCTGGCGCTTCTCCGGCCGATCGTGATCCGGTACTGCGCGGGCAAGCTGGGCGGAACGACGCGAGGCATCTCCAATGCCGAGGACTGCGCACAGGAAGTCCTCATGGCCGTGCTGGTCGCCTTGCCGCGCTACCGCTACCACGACAGCAGCTTCCTGCCGTACGTCTTCGGGATCGCCTCGCACAAGGTCGCCGACGTCCGCCGGAACCTCGCCCGCGACCCGTCCGCGCCGGTGCCCGATCCGGAGCCCGAACTGGACAGACCGTGGAACCCGACGTTCGAAGAGGTCGAGAAGGCGGATCGCAGCCGCCGCCTGTCCCGGCTGTTCGAGGTCCTCTCGGCGAGGCAGCGCGACGTGCTGGTGCTCCGCGTGATCCACGGCTTCAGCGCCGAGGAGACCGCGGGCGCGCTGGGCATGGCGAGCGCGGGCGCTGTCCGCGTCACCCAGCACCGGGCGCTCAACGAACTGCGCCGGGTGCTGCGCGAGGACCCGGACTTCGCCGGCGGGTTCACCTTCTTCTAGGAGGTGGGCTTCCGGCGTTGCGTGGCGTAGACGGCGGCGGCGGTGCGGCGTTCGAAACCGAGCTTGTGCAGCAGGGACGACACGTAGTTCTTGACCGTCTTCTCCGCCAGGTACAGCTTTTCCGCGATCTGGCGGTTGGTCAGCCCGTCGGCGATGTGGTCGAGCACCCGCCGCTCCTGCGGGCTCAGCTGTTCGTACCGCGGGTCCGGGAGGTCGGTCTCGCCGCGCAGCCGGTTCATCACCGACGCCGTCAGCGTGCTGTCCAGCAGCGATCCCCCCGCGGCGACCGTGCGGACGGCTTTGACGAGCGCGCCACCGGAGACCTGCTTGAGCATGTACCCGGCCGCGCCGGCCATGATCGCGCCGAACAACGCGTCGTCGTCCGAGTAGGACGTCAGCATCAGGCAGGCGGGCGGCGGGTCGATCGACGCCCGGATCTCCCGGCAGACGCTGACCCCCTCGCCGTCCGGCAGCCGGACGTCGAGCACCGCGACCTGCGGTTTGACCGCGGGGATCCGCACGTAGGCCTCGGCGGCCGTGGACGCCTCGCCGACCACCGTGAGGTCGTCCTCGGCTTCGAAGACGGTCTTCAACCCGGTGCGGACGAGTTCGTGATCGTCCAGCAGGAACACCGAAATCGTCATCCCACACTCCCCTGTCGGGCCGGCAACTCCACCGACCAGTCGAGCCTCGTCCCGCCTTCCGGCCTCGCTTCGACGCTGAACGACCCGCTCCAGCGGGCCGCGCGTTCGGCGAGGTTCGCGACCCCGCTGCGATGGCCGGGCTCGGCGGGCATGCCGACCCCGTCGTCCACCACCGAGAGTCTCAACCATCGCCCGTCGCGGTCGACAGAGACGTCGACGGCCACCGTCGTCGCCTCGGCGTGTCTGACCACATTGGACAGTGCCTCGCGCAGGGTCGCGATGAGGTCCGAGCGGACCGTGTCCGGCACGGTCGAATCGAGCGGGCCGTCGAACCCGACCCGGGGTTCGGCCGCGCAGCCCGCGTCCAGCGCGACCCGCAGCAGCTCCGACCGGAGGCTGCCCTGCGCCTCCGCCGGTTCCTGCAGCGAAAAGATGCTGTTACGGATCTCGCGGATCGTGCGGTCGATCTCGTGCGCGAAGCCGGTCACGCGGTCGGCGACGGCGGGCTCGGCCGCGAGCCTGCTGAGCCCCTCCAGGCCGAGCCCGATCGCGAACAGCCGCTGGATCACCAGATCGTGCAGGTCGCGGGCGATCCTGTCGCGGTCCTCGAAGACAGCGAGCCGCTGCCTGTCCTGTTGGGCGCGGGCGAATTCGACAGCGAGCGCGGCGTGCGCGGCGAAGGTCTCGGCGAGCTGGACGTCGTAGGCGGAGAACGGCGTCTTGTCGCGGAACTTCGCCACCAGCAGGACACCGAGTTTCGCCTCGCCGACGATCAGCGGGACGGCGATCGTGGAGTCCAGGTCCTTGATCGCCGCGGGCATCGCGGAAGCGTTGTCGCCCTGGTATTCGAGCACCTTCTCGCCGTAGTCCCGGACCACGACGGGTTTCCCGCTGGTGAACGCCATCCCGGTCGCGGTGCCCTCTGTCGGCACGGCGACACCGGCGAGCTTGTCGGCGTCCGGTCCCGGTGGCTCGACGATTTCGAAGACCAGCTGTCCTTCGCCGTCGGGAAGGGCCACCGCCCCCGCGGTGCCACCGGCGACGACGCGGGCGCGTTCGGCGATGAGGTGCAGGGTCGCTGTCAGATCCTGGTCGGTCAGGAGCGCGCCGGTGACGTGATAGGAGGCTTCGAGCCAGCGTTCGCGCCGCTGCACCTGGTCGAACAGGGCGGCGTTCTCGATCACCACACCGGCCGCGGCGGTGAGGGCGACGAGCAGGTCTTCCTCGGCTTCGGTGAACTCCTCACCGTCCGGTTTGCGCGCGAGGTACAGCATCCCGAAGATGCGGCCGCGCACGCGCAGCGGCATCACCCGGGACTCGACCTCGGACGGCGGCTTTGCCCAGGCGTCGCCGTAACGGATGAACTCGCCCGAATCCGGCACGCTCAGTGCGCCGAACGGCGCACCGGTCAGCTCACAAGCGGATTCGACCATGCGCCGCAGGACGTCGGGCAAGCTGAGATCGTGGGCGATCCCCGCCACCGCGTCCAGGATCCTGGGTGCCTTGGCGTCACTCGCCGCATTCACCCGCCGCACCGCCGCCACCATCCCGGAGTAACGCTCCGGGCAGTGGGGTCAGGAGTGACAAACGCGCCCGGATCGCTCACTTGGTGGGTCGATCACGGACAGTGCTTCGTTACTGCACACGCCGAGGATCCTTCGACCGGTTACCGACTCGATCGGTATCCGGAGGTATCGGGAGTCCGTCCGACCGGTCCAACAGCCCAGCGGCAGGGCCGAAAGCTCGGTGGTCACCATCGGGTCACGCACCTCGGAGGCGCGGCCGACGACGGTGACGAACCAGCCGGTCTCCAGGTCCTTGGCGAACTCGTCGACCGCGAACGCCACCACGCTGTCGAGCACCCCGGCGAACAACGCGCTCTGCGCCGGGGTGCGCACCACGATCGCGCCGTGATGGAGCGCGAACCGGGCGGGCTGGATCGCGGGCAGGGCACGGGAGGTGAACACCACCCGGCCGAGCCCGGCGCCCGCGAGCAGCGCCAGGCACTGCTCGCGGTCGAGCGTCTCGAGACCCAAGGAGTCGGACATCGGCATCCCCGCGTTCTCGTAGTCCTGTGTCGAGGTCCACGGTCCCTGGCCTGCCGACTCACTGGTAGGGCCAATGGACCCGCCTCATGCGGGGGATGCGCGTGTTAGGCCTTGGGAGAGAGCAGGACCACGGGGATCTCCCGCTCGGTCTTGGTCTGGTACTGCGCGTAGTTCTTGAAGTCCTTGGTGATCTTCGGCCACAGGCGGGCACGCAGCTCGGTGTCGGCCACGCTCGCGACCATCGGCTGGGCGGTCTGGCCCTTCAGGGTGACCTGGACGTCGGGGTTGTCGCGGAGGTTGAGGAACCACGCGGGGTGCTGGTCGTCGCCGCCGCGGGAGGCGACGATTACGTACGCGTCGCCCTCGCGCAGCGGCGAGGTCAGCAGCACGGTCCGCGGCTGACCGGATTTGCGGCCGATGGTGGTCAGTTCCAGGACGGTCATCCCGGCGACCTCCCAGCCGGCGCGGCCGCCACTGACCTTCTGGATGACGCGGTGGACGGCGTTCATGGTCTTCAAGGCGAAATCACTGGGCATGCGGAGAAGGCTACTCCGCTTTCATCGCGACTTCGATTCCGTCCAGGAGAACGGTCAGCGAGAGCTCGAAAGCCTCCCTCGCCTCCTGCTCCAGGTAGGAAACCGTCTCGTCCTCCATCCGGAACGCGTGTCCGGCCTCCATCCAGGTCAGCGTCGGGAACCGTTCGGCGAAGTCCGGCGAGACCTCCCGGAGATGCGCGGACCGCGCGTACCACCACTCGTCGCAGGACTGTCCCGTCAGCTTCTCGGCCAGCCTCGACTCCGAAGCCGTCCTGGCCGGCTCACGCACGCACGCGTACAGCGCGCTGACCAGCCGTCGCAGCACCACCGGGCGCAACCCGGTCCGGCGCAGGATCTTCACCAGTCCCTCCAGCACGACGTACTCGTTCGGCCCCAGCACCGGCCGAGCCTGCGAGATCTGCAGGACCCAGGGATGCCGCAGGTAGAACTCCCAGAGATCCTCGGCCCAGCGCGCGACGTCGGCCCGCCAGCCGTCTCCGTCGCGGGAAGCGGGCAGCTCGGCGAGCACGTTGTCGTACATGAGGTCGAGCAGTTCGCTCTTGCTCGGGACATAGGTGTACAGCGCCATGGCGGTGCGGCCGAGCCTGTCCCCGACGGCCCGCATCGAGAGACCCGCCATGCCCTCGGCGTCCGCGATGGTGACGGCGGTTTCGACGATCAGCTCCACCGAAAGCCCCGGTTTGGGACCGGGCCGCTCGGCGTCCGGCGACTCCGTCCGCCACAGCAGCGCCATCGACCGCCGAGGGTCCCCTTGAGCCGCGTAGACGACCACTCGCTAACTCCTTACAGCATAAACTGGCCTCTGCTACCCTCACTTTACAGGCTAAAGAGTTCCAACCAGGGGAGAGCCATGCCTTCGGCCGCCGACAGCCACGACATGATCCAGGTCCGAGGAGCCAGAGAGAACAACCTCGCCGACGTCTCGGTCGACATCCCCAAGCGCCGCCTCACCGTCTTCACCGGTGTCTCGGGCTCGGGGAAGTCGTCCTTGGTGTTCGGCACCATCGCCGCGGAGTCGCAGCGGCTGATCAACGAGACCTACACCGCGTTCATCCAGTCCTTCATGGCCCCCGTCGGACGGCCGGACGTGGACGCGCTGCGGAACCTGAGCGCCGCGATCGTCGTCGACCAGGAGCGGATGGGGGCCAACTCCCGCTCCACGGTCGGCACCGCGACCGACGCGCACACGATGCTGCGGATCGTCTTCAGCAGGCTGGGACAGCCGCATATCGGGACGTCGGGCGCGTTCAGCTTCAACCTTCCCGAGGGGGTGTGCCCCGACTGCGAGGGGCTGGGGAAGGTCTCCACCATCGACGTCGACCAGCTTGTCGACAAGGAGCTTTCACTCGACGAAGGGGCGATCACCGTCCCGAACTTCGCGCCGGGCGGCTGGTACTGGAAGGGGCTGGCGGAGTCCGGCTTCGTCGATCCGGCGGTCAAGCTGAAGGACTACACCCCGCAGCAGTGGGAAGACTTCATGCACAAACCCGCCACCAAGATGAAGCTCGGCGGGATCAACACCAACTACGAAGGCCTGCTGGTGAAGGTGCAGCGGCTGTTCCTGGCGAAGGACAAGGAAGCGACGCAGCCGCACATCCGGGCCTTCGTGGACCGGGCGATCACCTTCCGGCGGTGCCCGGCGTGCGACGGCGCCCGGCTCAACGAGGCTGCGCTGTCCTCGAAGATCGACGGGCTGAACATCGCCGACTGTTCGGCCATGCAGATCAGCGACCTGGCCGACGTCGTCCGCAAACTCGACGACCCGTCGGTCGGCCCGCTGATCCAGACCCTGCGCGGCACGCTCGACTCGCTCGTGGAGATCGGCCTCGGCTACCTGAGCCTCGACCGCGAGTCCGGGACGCTTTCGGGCGGCGAGGCGCAGCGCGTGAAGATGGTGCGGCACCTGGGGTCCAGCCTCACCGACGTCACCTATGTCTTCGACGAGCCGACCGTCGGGCTGCACCCGCACGACATCCAGCGGATGAACGGCCTGCTGCTCCTGCTGAAGGACAAGGGGAACACGGTGCTCGTCGTCGAGCACAAACCGGAGACGATCGAGATCGCCGACCACGTCGTCGACCTCGGCCCGGGCGCCGGGCCGAACGGCGGGCAGATCTGCTTCACCGGTGACATCGCCGGGCTGCGCGCGTCCGGCACGCTCACCGGACGGCATCTGGACCACCGGGCGCGGCTGCGCGCCGACGTCCGCGAGCCTGCCGGGCGGATCGAGGTCCGGAACGCGACCCGGCACAACCTGCGCGGTGTCGACGTCGACATCCCGCTGGGCGTGCTGACCGTGGTCACCGGGGTCGCCGGTTCGGGCAAGAGCTCGCTCATCCACGGCTCACTGTCCACAAGGGACGACGTGGTGGTGCTCGACCAGTCGCCCATCCGCGGCTCGCGGCGGAGCAACCCGGCGACCTACACCGGCCTGCTCGACCCGATCCGCACCGCGTTCGCCAAGGCCAACGGCGTCAAGGCGGCCCTGTTCAGCGCGAACTCCGAAGGCGCGTGCCCGAAGTGCAAGGGCATCGGGCTGATCTACACCGACCTGGCGATGATGGCCGGGGTGGCGACGGTCTGCGAGGAGTGCGAAGGCAAGCGCTTCACCGCCGAAGTGCTGACCTACCGACTGCGGGGCAAGAACATCAGCGAGGTCCTCGCGATGCCTGTCGCCGAAGCGCGCGAGTTCTTCCCCTCGGGCCAGGCACGGACGATCCTGGACCGGCTTTCCGACGTCGGCCTCGGCTACCTAGGGCTCGGGCAGCCGCTCACGACGCTGTCCGGCGGGGAACGGCAGCGGATCAAACTGGCCATCCGGATGGCGGAGAAGTCGGCGACCTACGTCCTCGACGAACCGACCACCGGCCTGCACCTCGCCGATGTCGACCAGCTGCTGGGGCTGCTCGACAGGCTCGTCGACGACGGCAACACGGTGGTGGTCATCGAGCACCACCAGGCTGTGATGGCGCACGCGGACTGGATCGTGGACCTGGGGCCGGGCGCCGGGTCGGACGGGGGCCAGGTGGTCTTCACCGGGACTCCGGCCGATCTGGTCGCCTCCGGTGACACGCTCACCGCACAGCACCTTCGCACTTACGTGGGCCGGTAGCGCGCGTTATGAATGGGACTTTCATTGCAAAATTTGCAATGAAAGTCCCATTCATAACACTCGGGACCGATGCCGAACCGCTTCACGAGCGGCCACCGCACCGATAAGACCCAACACCCCCAGCGCCACCCCCGAGGTCACCATCTCCACCGGTGAGGCCGCCAGCGGCGAAACCCCGGTCACCGACTCCACCCCCACCACCCCGGTCAGCACCGCGTAAGCACCGATCGCCGCCCACACCAGCCGCACGCGCCGCCGTTCCGTCCAGTCCGCGAACCGCAGCAGCCAAGCGAGTCCCGGCACGATGAGGATCGCGTGCATCGCCACCGCGTGCAGCGGCTTCAGCGCGCCGGCCGTGGTGTACGCGGCCTGCGGGTTCCCGCCCCGCGCCTCGACGACGCCGCTCGCGATCATCGCCGCGCCCGCGCCCAGCGCCACCAGCAGCGCGACGAAGCCGAACCGCACCGCGAGCCGCATGCTCGCCGTCATCTCCCCTTCGCCGCGCATCGCCGCCGCGGTGAACGAGACCGCCGTCAGGATGAGGACGCCGCCGCCCGCCGCGAGCGTCGTCGACACCGCGTTGTCGAAACCGGTCTCGAAGTTGAAGTGCGACGGCACCCCGCGCCAGGCCTGCATGCTCACCAGCACCGTCTCGACGACGCTCGCCCCGGTGAAAACGCCGAGCAGGACGTTCCGCACGCGCGGCCGCACCGCGACGTACGACGTCGCCCAGGCGACGGTCGCCAGCGTCAGTCCGAACGACAGGCCGAAGGTGACCGCCTTCCGCAGCGAAAGCGGCCCGGTCCACGAACCGCCGGACGCGATCAGCACGGCCGCGTGCACGAGACCGCTGAGGAACAGAAGCGCCCCGGTCACGTAGGCGACGCGTTCGATGGTCCGTATTTCCTTCATGTCCAAGAGTGTCTTCGGGAGCGCGACAGGAAGCGTCGGCCGTGGAGCGACACCTCGTCTACGTCCGGCGACGTACCTGAGAGCCCCTCAGCGAAGACCACGGTAGAGACCGACGGTCTGTTAGCCTGGCGTCATCATGCCCCGCATCCTCGCCCGCGTCGCCGCGCTGATCGCCGTTCTCGCCCTCCTGTTCGGAGTGCCGTGGTGGACGATCGTCGGCTCCCCCGAACTCCCGTCCGCGCTCGAAGTCCTCGGCACGATCGTGTTCGCCGCGGCGGCGGTCGCCGTGCCCGCGTGCATGATCCTCGGCCACGGCCCCTGGCAACGCGACCTCGCGGCGAAGGCCGGTGACCTCTCCCTCGGGCTGATCTGGCTGCTGTTCTCCTTGTCGGTACTCGGGAACGTGCTGCGGCTCGTGCTCGCGGTGTCCGGAGTGGACGGTGCGGCGGGAATCGTGTCCGGCGTCGTCCTGGTGGCCTTCGTGGCGCTGGCGGCGTACGGGATGGTCGAAGCCCGGCGCGTGCCGAGGCTCAAGGAGCTCGACGTCGTGATCCCCCGCCTCGGCGCCGGACTCGACGGTCTCCGCTTCGCGATCATCACCGACACCCACTTCGGCCCGCTGAACCGGACGAAGTGGTCGGAGAAGGTCGTCGAGGTGGTGAACGAACTCGACGCCGACGTCGTGGCCCACGCGGGCGACCTCGCCGACGGTTCCGTCGCCAAGCGCGCGCAGCAGGTCGCGCCGCTCGGGAAGGTGCGCGCGAAGCTCGGCAAGTTCTACATCACCGGCAACCACGAGTACTTCGGCGAGGCGCAGGCCTGGCTCGACCACATGCGAGACCTCGGCTGGGAACCGCTGCACAACCGGCACCTGCCGGTCTCCCAGGGCGGGGACACGCTCGTCTTCGCCGGCATCGACGACCCGACCGGCGCCGCCTCCGGCCTGCCCGGCCACGGCCCCGACCTCCCCGCCGCGCTCGACGGCGTCGCCGCGAGCACCCCGGTCGTCCTGCTCGCCCATCAGCCGAAGCAGGTCAAGCAGGCCGCCGAGGCCGGTATCGACCTCCAGATCTCCGGGCACACCCACGGCGGCCAGATCTGGCCGTTCCACCTCCTGGTCCGGCTCGACCAGCCCGTCCTGGCCGGGCTTTCGCGCCACGGTGAGCGCACGCAGCTCTACACGAGCCGCGGCACCGGTTTCTGGGGACCGCCACTGCGCGTCTTCGCGCCGAGCGAGATCACCCTCCTGACCTTGCGAAACAGCAAGTAGTCGACTAGTTGCGACGCCTCCGGGCATCGCGTCACACATCACCGACAAATTTTTTTGTCTTGACAATCGAGACTTTCGGAGCGAGAGTTGTGCCCGACGCACTCCCGCCCCGAAAGGCCGAAACGATGACCATCGCCGCCACCCGCGCCACCACCACCGTCCCGGCCCGCGCCCTGCTCGCCTGCGGCGCGGTCTCGGGCCCGCTGTACTTCCTGGTCTCGCTCACCCAGGCCGCCGTCCGCGACGGCTTCGACCCGACGAAGCACCCGGCGAGCATGCTCAGCAACGGCGACGCCGGCTGGATCCAGGTGACGAACTTCCTGGTCACCGGCATCCTGATGATCGCGGGCGCCATCGGCTTGAGCCGGACGCTCGAACCGGGCAGAGGCAGTACGTGGGGACCACGGCTGCTGGGCGTCTTCGGCGCCAGCCTGCTCTTCGCCGGCGTCTTCAAGGCCGACCCTGGCAATGGCTTCCCTGTCGACTCAAGCCCGGTCGGTTCCGGCCCGGCCACCCTCAGCACCGCGGGCGTCCTGCACATGGCCGCCGGTTCGGTCGGCTTCCTCTCGCTGATCGTCGCGACCTTCGTGTTCGCGAGCCGCTTCTCCCGTGAAGGCCGCCGCGGCTGGGCCGTCTACTCCCGCGCCACCGGCATCGCGTTCTTCGCTTCCTTCGCCGGGATCAGCTCCGGCAACGCGAACGCCGTCGTGATGCTCGCCTTCTGGGCCACCGTGATGCTGGCCTGGGGCTGGGTCACCGCCGTCATCCTCCGCGCTTCCCGCTAGACAACCCTAGGAGAATTCCCGCCATGAGCACCGTGACCTCGCAAGACGGCACCACCATCGCCTACACCCGCACCGGCTCCGGCCCCGCCGTCATCCTGGTCGACGGCGCGATGTGCCACCGCGAGTTCGGCCCGGCCAAACCGCTGGCCGCCGAACTGGCCCCGCACTTCACCGTCTACACCTACGACCGCCGAGGCCGCGGCGAAAGCGGCGACACCGCGCCGTTCTCGATCGCCCGCGAAGTCGAAGACATCGCGGCGCTGATCAAGGAAGCCGGTGGGACAGCCCGCGTGTACGGGATCTCGTCCGGCGCCGCGCTCGCCCTCGAAGCCGCGAAAGCCGGGCTGCCGATCACGAAACTGGCTGTCTACGAATTCCCGCTGGTCGTCGACGACACCCGCCCGCCGGTCCCGGCCGACTACACCGAACGGCTGGAAAAGGCCGTCGCCACCGGAAAGCCCGGCACCGCGATCAAGACCTTCATGCGGGAAGGCGTGCGGGTCCCGGCGCCGGTCGTGTTCATGATGCAGTTCATGCCGGCCTGGCCGAAGCTGAAGAAGGTCGCGCCGACCCTGCGCTACGACGCCGCGTTGTTCGACGGCCTGCACGACGGCACCCCGCTGCCCGAAGGCCGCTGGGCGAGCGTTTCCGTGCCGACGCTGGTCATGGACGGCGGCAAGAGCCCCGCGTGGATCCGCAACGGGGTGGCAGCGCTGGCGAAGGCGGTCCCCGGCGCCGAGCACCGGACGATCGAGGGCCAGACGCATATGCTCAAGCCGAAGGCGGTGGCCCCGGTACTGCTCGAGTACTTCAACGACTGACGGAGCGATCATGAGGATCGAACTGGTCGAAGGCGACATCACCGAACAACAGGTCGACGTCGTGGTCAACGCCGCGAACTCGTCCCTGCTCGGCGGCGGCGGGGTGGACGGCGCGATCCACCGCCGCGGCGGGCCGGAGATCCTCATCGAATGCCGGGCGCTGCGCGCGGGGCACTACGGCAAGGGGCTGAAGACCGGAGAGGCGGTCGCCACCACGGCGGGCCGCCTTCCGGCGCGCTGGGTGGTGCACACCGTCGGGCCGGTGTGGTCCGACGACGAAGACCGGTCCGCGCTGCTGGCGGCCTGCCACCGCAACTCCCTGCACGTGGCCGCCGATCTCGGCGCGCACACCGTGGCGTTCCCCGCGATCTCGACCGGGATCTACCGGTGGCCGGTCGAATCCGCGGCGGAGATCGCGCTGGAGGCCGTGCTGAGCACGCTTTCGACCGGCTCGTGTTCGGTGGAACTGGTGCGATTCGTGCTGTTCGGGACCGCGGCCTACGACGTCTTCCGGGAGCAGGCGGACGCACTCGGCGTGGGTGGCGATTCGGTTTAGGCCGACAATGTCTTAGGTACCTACTGGATTCTGGCTGCGGTCGCTCGCACGTCCAGTCCGTGAAGGCCTCCTTGCCTACCCTGAAGGTAGTGAAGGAGGCCTTCACGGACCTCCGGATCGCCACTTTCGCCCCAGACGCACCAGCAGTCACAGCGGTGCCGCGTGAAGGACCCCTTCCCTCGGCTCAGCCGAGGAAACTCGACCTTCACACCTTCCCCAAGTACGTGAAGGACCCCTTCATTGCGCTAGGCGCAATGAAGGGGTCCTTCACGTACTTCAAGCAGCCAAAGCGGCGGTGACGCGTCGGTCCAGGTGGTCGTGAGTGGCAAGGACGGTTAGAACGACACTTACCACTCACGAGCCACCTACACCCCCGCAGGCGAGGAGCCCCGCGTCACCAGCTCCCGCGCCGCCCCGCTCCCATCCGCCGGAACAGCCCAGATCCCCGACTCCAGCCCATACGCCACGGTCCGGTCGTCGAGCCAGGCCGCCTGGTCGTCCACGCTCCGCGTCTCGGCCAGCATGGTCTCCTTCCCCGAGGCCAGATCGAGGACGGCCAGCCGCCAAGGCGCCGCGAGGTCGGCGGAAACCCGCTTCTTGAAAGCGATCCGCTTCCCGTCCGGCGAAAGCGACGGGCATTCGACGTTCTCGCGGATCATCCTCGCGACGAGCTTCTCGTAGTCCGCTTCGACGAGGTAGGTCTTCCCCTTCGTCCCCACGGTCGCGTAGAACCTCTTGCCGTCGGCGGCGAAGGTGATCCCCCAGTAGTTCACGTCGGACGCGTAGTACGGCTTGCCGTCGAGCAGGAGGGTCATCTCCTCGATGCTCTTCGTCAGCTTCCCGGTCGACACGTTGAAGATGCCGGCCCTGGTCGAAAACCCGGTCTCCGCATAGGAATCCCCGTTTACGAACAGCGTCCAGTAGGCGAGCTTCCCGTCCGGCGAGACCCGGCCGCGGCTGGGGGTGCCGGGCAGTTCGATCCGGCGGATCTCGTTGAGGTCCTTGTCCAGCACGATGACGTCGGTCATCGGCGGCAGCACCCCCGGCTGCGCGGCCAGGCACAGCGCGGTCCCCGCCGAAGCGGCGAACCGGTCACAACTGAGGCCGGACACCTTCCGCGCCTCGCCGGGTCGATCGGCCGGGACGGTGGCCAAGTGCCCGAAATCGGGGCCTTCGGCAGTGTTGCGGAACAGCAGCTGTCCCTTCGCCTGCACCGAAACCGGCTGCCCGGTCACGACGGCGACGGAGTTGACCGCCGGTCCGCGGTCCCGCGAGTAGAGGCCGTAGCCGACGGCCGCCGCGACCAGGACGACGACCGCCGCCACCACGCCCAGGATCCGCGCCCTCATGCGTAAGTCCTCAAAGGACGGAGGACGGCGGCCGCGACGACCACCACGGCCAGCGCGCCCGCGGCGACCAGAACCGCGGCATGCAGGTCCCAAGTGGTCCACGCGAGTCCGAAAAGGACGGACGCGAACATCCGGGTCGTCGCCTGCCCGGTCTGCACCAGCGCCAGTCCGCTCGCCCGCTGGTGCTCGGGCAGCAGCGGCCCGGCGGCGGCCATCAGGACGCCGTCGGTGGCGGCGTAGAAGACACCGTGCAGCACCAGCGCCAGCACCGCGAGGATGCCGCCGTCCACCGGTCCGAGCAGCGCCAGCAGCGCGACGACCAGCGCGACGTGCCCACCGAGGAACACCTTCCAGCGGCCGATCCGGTCCGAAAGCCTGCCCAACGGAACGGCGAGGAGCAAGTAAACTCCGGCGGTTCCCAGCGGCAGCAAGGGGAAGAAGACCGCGCCGAGTTCCCAACGGCGCTGCAAAACCAGGTAGAGGAACGAATCGCTGAGGGTGACCAAGCCCAGCAGGGCCGCCCAGACGCAGATCCGGCGGAACGATGCCTGGCGGATCAAGCCGGCGGTCTCCCGCAAGGAGACCTTGGGCCGCTCCGCCCACGGCGTCGGCTGATGGTCCTTGACCAGCACCACCAGGATGATCACGCCGATCGCGGCGATACAGAAGCTCGTGAAGAACACGGAGTCGTAGCTGCCGAGGCTGAGCCACAGCACGGCCATGGCGACCAGCGGGCCGAGGAAAGCGCCGAAGGTGTCCATCGCGCGGTGCACGCCGAACGCGCGGCCGAGGTGTTCGGGATCGCTGCTCAAGGTGATCAACGCGTCCCGCGGCGCGGTCCGCACACCCTTGCCGGTGCGGTCGGCCGCCAGGACGGCGCCGATCGCCACGGTGGACGAACCCGCCAGCATCAGGCCGATCTTGCCCAGTGCCGAGAGCCCGTAACCGAAGCAGGCGACGGCTTTGAGCCGCTGCCACCGGTCCGCGAGATGCCCGCCGACGAGCCGGACGACGGCGGTGACACCGGAGTAGAGGCCGTCGAGCACGCCGAACTGCAGCGGGCTCAGGCCGAGACCGAGGACGAGGTAGAGCGGGAGGACCGCGGTCACCATCTCCGACGAGATGTCGGTGACCAGGCTGACCAGGCCGAGCGCGACGACATTCCCGGTGACGGCCCGTTTCACGCCGCTTTTGGGGACTTCCGCCGCGGTGTCCGCTCCCCTGCTCGTGGCTATGTACATGGGAGACCTCCAGCGCCGTGAGGAGGTGCCGGGTCGCGGTGCACACGGCCGCGACCCGGCACCTGATCGCGAGGATCAGTGGCAGGTGTAGGTGGGAGAGGAGTCGATGGTCTTGCCGTCGAGACCGATCAGCTGGGTCGAGAAAGCGTTCTCCGACATGTTCAGCTTGAGCACGCCGTAGGTCGAAATCGCCTTCGCCGTGGCCGGGTGTTCGGTCTTGACCGGGTACAGGGTCGCCCCGCCGCCACCGCCGATGATCTGGACCGGGCCGGCCGCGTCCTTGTCACCGGCGGCGTTCTGCGGGAAGAACCGCTCGTAGTGGTGGTCGTGGCCGTTGAGCACCAGGTCGACCTTGTTCTGCACCATGGTCTCCCAGAGGGTGGCCATCTTGTCGTTGTCACCGTGGTCACCCGAGGTGTAGCGCGGGTGGTGGTAGTACGCGGCGACGCAGGGTTTGGTGTTGTTCTTCAGGTCCTGCTTGATCCAGTTCAGCTGCTCGTCGCTGACCGCGTTCGCGGCGAGACCGGGCGAGAACTCCGTGCTGTCGATGGCGACGAAGTGCCAGTTGCCCATTTCCCAGCTGTAGTAGGTCTTCCCGTTCGGCGTCGCGATCTTGCCGAAGTACTTCTTGTAGGCGCCCAGCGGGGTGTCGTCGTACGTCTCATGGTTACCCGGGATCGGGTGCATGATGCTCTTGTACTTGCCCCAGGTCTTGTCGAAGTACTTCGTGAAGTCTTCGATGTGGGCGTCGTCGTACTGGTTGTCGCCCATGGTGATCACCGCGGCCGGGTTCATCTGCCCGACCAGGTTGGCGGTCTTCGGGTGGACGCACGACGACGAGGACGCGGTGCACTGTTCCGCGATGTCACCGGAGGCGGCGAGCACGAACGACGAACCGCCGCCCGCCTGTGTGGTCGCCTGGATCGCGCCGCTGGCGGCCGAAGTGTTGCCCGCGGCGTCTTTCGCCCGGACGCTGTAGGTGTACGCGGTCGCGGCGGTCAGTCCGGTGTCGGCGAAGGAAGCGCTTTCCGTGGTGCCGACGACCTGGCCGTTCCGCAGCACCTCGTAGCCGGTGACGCCGACGTTGTCCGTCGACGCGGTCCACGTCAGGTCCACTGTGGACGCTGTGATCGAACCGGACTTGAGATTCGTGGGCGCGGTGGGCGCCTGCGTGTCACCGGAGGAGTCCGACGTTCCGTAGACCTGCATCTCCCAAAGGGAGTAGCCGTAACTGGTGGCACGCTTGGTCGCGACCAGGCGCAGGTAGCGACCCTTGCCGGAGAGGCCGGTGAGGTCGTCGGTTGCGCCGTTTCCGTTGGTGACGGACTTGATGGAGGTCCACGCCGAGCCGTCGTTGGAGACTTCCAGCTTGTACGCGGTGGCGTACGCGGCCTCCCAGTTCAGCTTGACCCGGTTGACGGCGGAAGGGCCGCCCAGGTCGATGCGGATGAACTGCGGGTCCGCGCCTTCGGCGCTCGCCCAGCGGGTGCTGGTCTTCCCGTCGACGGCGAGCGCGCCGCCGTACTCGGAGGACTCCACCGAGGAGACGATGACGGGTTTGTTCTGGGACAACAGGACGTCGGCGGCTTGTGCGTTGCCGCTGAGCAGCGTCGGCAGCAGGATTACGGCCGCGCCTAAGGGCAGTAGTCGGGTACGGGCCTTCACATCGATCTCCCCGGGAATCCGTGGCGGCGGGTTGAGAGGGACGGGTGCGCGGCGTTCACTTCGAGTACACTTGTTCGTTTGGTAACTTTCCTAACGAATGCGTACGGTAATCCGTGCCACTCAGTGAGTCAAGACATAGACTCGTCCCATGACCGGTGCCTTGATCTTCGACTTCGACGGAACGCTGGTCAACACCGAGGCGGCCGTCCTCGTGGCCTGGCAAGAGACTTTCCGCGAACGCGGTGGCGAGCTCCCCCTCGACGTCTGGCACACCGTGATCGGCACCCAGAACACCGCCGTCGCGATGTTCGAACTGCTGGAGATCGACGACGAGAACCTCGACCGGATCGCGGTCCGCACCGGCGTCCGCGCCCGGGTCACCGAACTGCTCGAGTCCGAGGGGCCGCGCCCCGGCGTCCAGGAGTACCTCGAAGACGCGAAGGAGCAGGGCCTGCGGCTGGCCATCGCGTCCAGTTCGACCGGAGACTGGGTCTCCACGCATCTGAACCGGCTGGGCCTCGCGGACGCGTTCGAGGCCGTCCTCACCGGCAACCTTCACCAGGCGAAGCCGAGCCCGGACCTCTATCTGGCCGCGCTCGCCGCGCTGGAACTGCCCGCGGCCGAGGCGATCGCGTTCGAGGACTCACCGCACGGCGTCACCGCGGCGAAGGCGGCCGGGCTGAAGTGCGTCGCGGTGCCGAACCCGATCACCGAGGTGCTGAACTTCGACCACGCCGATCTCGTACTGGGCTCGCTGGCCGACAAACCGCTGGGCGAACTGCTCGGCCCCTGAAAGCGGGGCAAGTGGCGGCAAGGCGTCGGGGCCCGGGGGGGGGGGGGGGGGGGTTTTTTTTTTTTTTTAAAAAAAAAAAAAAAAAAAAACCAAAAACGGGCC
>NZ_JBVJLY010000002.1:166332-279829 GCF_055584485.1 Amycolatopsis sp. NPDC102522
CCGCCGGGGCCCTTGGCCCCCCCCCACCCTGGGGGGGCTGGGGCGCCCCGCGGGCGGGGCCGGGTGTTTTGTGTTCTTCTAGTCCTACCACCCCCCCCCCCCCCCCCCCCCCCCCACTGGACCGAGGCCTCACCGGCGCGGGTTACTCACCGTTGAACAACTCACCCAGCCGGGCGAGGAACGGAAGCTGGCCTTTGAGTAGCTTCTCCTCCGCTTCGGCGAGCCCGAACCAGGCGGCCCTGTCGACCTCGGGGAACTCCTGCGTCCGGCCCGACCGCGGCGGCCACTCCATCTCGAAGGTGCCGGGGACGACCCGATCCGGATCGAGGTCGCCCTCCACCGCCCAGACCGTCACGACCTTGCCGCCGGACTGCTTCACCTGACCGAGCGGGAGGTACTCGCCCTCCGGCGCCGGCAGCCCCAGCTCTTCCTGGAACTCACGCCGCGCCGCGTCCTCCGGCGCCTCGTCCGGCTCGTACTCACCCTTGGGTATCGACCAGCCGCCCGCGTCCTTCTTCGCCCAGAACGGCCCGCCCATATGCCCGAGCAGCACCTCGGTCACCTCGCCCGACCTGCGGAAGAGCAGGATCCCGGCACTCGTCTTACCCGCCATGGCGACCAGTCTGACGCTGCTCCGATCGGGTGATGTGACCGGCCCGCGAAAAAACTTTCCGCTCGCATGTCGATCGGCGCCGGTCTCGTCCGACGCATGAGCAGAAGCAGCCAGACAGAAACCTCCCGGAAGGACCGGAACCATGACGCAGACCATCACCCCCGCCGAGACCACCGCCACCACGACCACCGCCACCCCGCGTGCCGCCAAGGCACAGGGCGCGATCCAGTCGGCCGTCCGGATCGTCGTCTCGTTCCTCTTCCTCTGCCACGGTTTGCAGGGATTCGGCTTCTTCGGTGGCGTCGACGGCGCGGGCGGCTCCGTCGAACTCGGCTCCTGGCCCGGCTGGTACGGCAGCGTGATCGAGGTCGTCGGCGCCGTGCTGGTGCTGGTGGGCCTGTTCACCCGGCCGGTCGCGGTGCTCCTCTCCGGCGTCATGGCCTACGCCTACTTCACCGTGCATGCGCCGGAAGGACTGCTGCCGCTGCAGAACATGGGCGAGCTCTCCACCCTCTACTGCTGGATCTTCCTGCTGATCGCGGTGGTCGGCCCGGGCACCTTCGCGCTCGACACACTGCGCCGCCGCCGCTGAACATCGATAAAGAGGCCCCTTTCCTGGAATGATTCCAGGAAAGGGGCCTCTTTATTGCGTACCTGTCGATTCGCTGTCAATAAATTCGGCCATACCATGGAATTACCCCCCGAAAGAAAGTTCCCTACGGATGGGGGTATCCGGCATCCTCTATCGCATCAATGGTTTAGACCACCTTGAGCCGGAAGGATGCGTCATGACCCAGACAGCCACCGCCACGACCACCGAGATCGGCCAGACAGCCAAATGGCAAGGACTGGCCCTCTCCGTCGTCCGCGTAGTGGTCTCGTTCCTGTTCCTCTGTCACGGTTTGCAGTCGATGGGCTTCTTCGACAAGCCCGCCGTCCCCGTCGGCACCTGGCCGAGCTGGTACGCCGGGGTGATCGAACTGGCCGGATCGCTGTTGCTCCTGGCGGGCCTGTTCACCCGCCCGGTCGCGGTGCTGCTTTCGGGCACCATGGCGTACGCGTACTTCGTCGTACACCAGCCCGACGCGCTGCTGCCGTTGCAGAACAAGGGTGAGATGGCCGCCCTGTACTCGTGGGTCTTCCTGCTGTTCGCAGTGGTCGGCCCGGGCACCTACGCGCTCGACACGCTGCGCCGCCGCCGCAAGTCCTGAGCCTCACCACCGACGCTATGAAAGGCCCGTTACTCGCAAATTTTGCGAGTAACGGGCCTTTCATAGCGTCGGTGGTGAGGGAAGATCAGCGTCCCTGCGGCAGCCCGGCCGCCAGATCGGACAGCGCGAGCACGTGCTCCATCAGCACGGTCAGCACCTGCTTCGTCGAGTCGCGTTCCCGCGCGTCGCACAGCAGCAGCGGGACGTCCATGCTGACGTCGAGCGCCTGCCGGACCTCTTCGGTGCCGTAGCGATACGCGTTGTCGAAGCAGTTGACGGCGACGACGAACGGCAGTCCGCGCCGCTCGAAGAAGTCGACGGCCGCGAAGCAGCTGTCGAGCCGCCGGGTGTCGGCCAGCACGACGGCGCCGAGAGCGCCTTCGGCCAGTTCGTCCCACATGAACCAGAACCGGTCCTGTCCCGGCGTGCCGAACAGATACAGGATCAGCTCGGGGTTGATGGTGATGCGGCCGAAGTCGAGGGCGACCGTGGTGGTCGTCTTCTTCTCGACGCCGGTGAGGTCGTCGACGCCCTCGGACGCCGCGGTGATGACCTCTTCGGTGCGCAGCGGGGGAACCTCGCTGACCGAGCCGACCATCGTGGTCTTACCGACCCCGAACCCGCCGGCGATGAGGACCTTGACCGCGTTCGCGGTCAAGGATCGCCGGGGCTCAGAGTTTCCGGATGCCATCAAGAACCGCCTGGAGTACGTGTTTGTTGGGGGTGTCGGTGACCGGGGTCGCGGTGCGGAACAGCACGAGGTTCTGTTCGATGAGGTCGCTCAGCAGCACCTTCACCACCGGCAGCGGCAGATCGATACGCGCGGCGACCTCCGCGACGGAGGTCGGTCTCTGGCACAGGTTGAGGATCCGCCCGTACTCCGGCTCGAAGCCGGCGACCTCGTGCGCGGTGCGCATGGCCACCACCAGGGTGATCAGGTCGAGGCCGAGCGTATCCGAGCGGGTGCGCCCGCCCGTGACGGCGTACGACCGGACCAGCGGCCCGGCCTCGTCCTCGAACCACGACTCGTGCCGCCCGCTCATGGCGACAGGGGAGTCGCGGCGCGAGGCGCCGAAGTGAGTACCGCACCGACCCGCTTGACCATCAGGTTCATCTCGTAGGCCACGAGGCCCATGTCCGCGTCTTCCTTCGCCAGCAGCGCGAGGCACGCGCCGCGGCCCGCCGCGGTGACGAACAGGAAGGCGTGGTCCATCTCGACCATGGTCTGCCGGACGTTGCCGCCACCGAAATGCCGTCCCGTGCCCCGCGCGAGGCTCTGGAACGCCGACGCGACCGCGGACAGATGCTCGCCGTCCTGCTCCGACAGGTTGCCGGACCGTCCGATGAGCAGGCCGTCGGCTGACAGGACTACCGCCCTGTCGGCACCGCTGACGCGCTTGACCAGGTCATCCAGCAACCAGTCGAGTTCACTGACTCCCGCGTTGGCCATCTAGTCACGATCTCCGTACATGTCGTGGTCGGTGTACTCGTCGGTGGGTTCGGTGTCCCGGCCGCGGCGCGTCCCCTGCTGGAAGGCGGCGAGGCGGTTCCTGGCCAGCTCGGGGGTGTCCTCGCGGACGTCCTCGCGCTGCGCGGCAGGCCGGTCCTCCATCAGCTGGGGGACCAGGTTCGTCTGACGTCGGCGCTGCGGCAGCGGTGGCCTGCCCGGCGCCTCGGGGCCGGGTCGCCGGGTCTGCGGCGGACGGCCGTCCTGCGGTCGGGTGTCGGCGGGCGGCCACGCCGGCGGCTGCACCGCCTGCGGCCGTGACTCGGCACGCGCAGGCTCCGGGCGGATCGGCTCGGGCCGGGCTGTGTCGAGCCTGGGCGTCTCCGGCCGGGGCACTCGCGGCTGGCGCGAGGGCAGCGGCGGCAGCGCGCCACCGGGCTGTTCCTGCGGGAACTCCGACTGGGGAGCCACCGGCATCGGCACGGGCAGTTCGGGCCGCTCCACGGGGAACTCCGTGCGGTGACGGGCACGGCGGCCCGGGAGCAGCGGCGCGGCGTCCGGCACCTCGGTGCTCTCGGGGTCCACCTCGTCCTCCGGCTGATCAGACGGGACCGGCGCGAGCAGGTCGGTGCGGACGAGCACGATGGCCCTGGTGCCGCCGTACGCGGACTCGCGCAGGTGCACGGAGATCCCGTGGCGGGCGGCGAGGCGCGCGACCACGAACAGGCCCAGCCGCGGCTCGGCTGACAAAGCCATGATGCCGAAATCCGGCGGATCGGCCAACATCGCGTTCAGCTCGGCGGCCTGCTCGGGCTCGATGCCGAGGCCCTGGTCCTCGACCTCGATCACGACGCCCTTGCCGACCACGTTGCCCCGCAGCTCGACCCGCGACTGCGGCGGCGAGAAGGAGGTCGCGTTGTCGATCAGCTCCGCGAGCAGGTGCACGAGGTCGCCGACGACCGGGCCCTGCACCGCGACCGCGGGCATCTTCGCCGTCTTCACCCTGGCGAAGTCCTCGGTCTCGGCCGAGGCACCGCGGGTCAGCTCGGCCAGCGTGACCGGCTTGCGCCACTGACGGCCGGGCTGGCCGCCACCGAGGATGATCAGGTTCTCCGCGTTGCGGCGGGCTCGGGTGGAGAGGTGGTCCAGCTGGAAGAGCGTCTCCAGCTGCTCCGGGTCCTCCTGCTTGCGCTCGGCCTGGTCGAGCACCTTGAGCTGACGGTGCACGATGACCTGGCTGCGGTGCGCGATGTTGAGGAACACCGTCTTGGTGCCTTCACGGGTCCTGGCCTCTTCGACGGCGGCCGCGATGGCGGTCTGCTGTGCCTTGTTGAAGGCCTCGGCGACCTGGCCGATCTCGTCGTCGCCGTGGTCGAGGAAGTGACCCTTGTCGTCGAGGTCGACGGGCTCGCCCGCGCGCACCCGGTCCACCAGTTCGGGCAGCCGGATCTCGGCGACGTCGAGGGTGTCCTCGCGCAGCCGGGCCAGCCTGCCGATGAGCCGGTTGGACAGTCGCAGGGCGATGATGAACACGCCGATCGCCACCAGCAGCGCGATGGCCGCGGCGATGGCCGAGGTGATCAGTGTCCGGTCGGCCTCGTCGATGGCCTCGGTCGTGGCGGCACCACTCTGCTCGACGAAGCCGCGCATCATCGCGTCACCGACGCCGCGCGCCGCCTGCAGCCACGTCTGCTCGGGGATGGGGAGCGTGGCCTTGCTGTTCTGCAGGAAGGTGTTCTCGACCGAGTTGACGGCCTTCCAAGGATCACTCGCGACGAGCTGGTCGAACTTCGCCTTGACGTCCGGGCGCATCCGCGAGACGGACGACTCGAGCAGCGAGCGGTACGAACCGACCTGGCTGACGTAGGCGCGGTAGGTCTCGTCGGTGAAGCCTCCGCCCGCGACCGCCGCGGCGGCGAGCGAGTTCGCGCGCTGCAACTGGTCGATCGCGGTGAACAACGGCACCGCGGTGATGCGCTGGTAGGCGTTCTCGGCGTTCGGCGCGTCCTGCGCGAGACCCGTGAGGCCTTCGACGAACTGGTCGAGGATCTGGTTGTAGAAGGTGAAAGCGTCCAGCAGCGGCAGCTGACCGGAGTCGGCCGACTGGCGGATCTGCGGCATCTTCTGGAACAGCCCGTTCACCGTGGCGATGTTGCGCTGCACGCTGTCGGGCGAGTCCCCGATGAACTTCTGGAGGTGCGTGACGACGCCCTGGGTGGCGGCGTCGGTCTTGGCGCGCTGCTCCACGAGCGAGGCGTGCTGCGAGCGGTCGCCCGCGAGCTCGCGCAGCGTCAGCCGTCGCTCCTCCTGGATCTGGGCGAAGAACGGGACGGAGGGGGCTTCCGAGTCACGGATCCGTTGCGCGTAGTCGCGACCGTTGACCGCGTCGAAGATCAAGTAGCCGCCGATCGCGAGACCGACGAGCATCAGCGCGGTGCTCGGAATGAGGGCGATCGTGAGAACGCGCGAACGAATCGAAGAGCCGCGGCCTCGTCGAAGGGAAATCTGCTTCACCGTGGTCCGTTTTCCTTCCGGCAGTAATTGGTGTCGGGTCGCCGGGGATCTCATACCCGCGGGATCCGATAGCCGGATCAACACAGCGTGGTCCGCTCCGCCCGCGACGACGCTAGGAGACCCAAACGGGTGAGTCAAGCCCGGACGCGAAGGGTAGTCGCGTATGGCCGTGACCAGCTGACGAGAGCTCGGTGGACCTCGAAAGTCCACCACGTGGACCAGGACACCCCGCCAAGTGACTCGCCAGTAGATCACCTGGCGGTTTACCGCAGGCAGCGGCTTGATCGACGCTCATCGGACTCGATCAAGTAACAGCTCGCCGCGTTCGCGTCTCAGCCGAAAAGTCGACGAAAACTACTCGCCGTGACCTCGCTCACGCTTTCGGACCAGAGCTCCACATACCGTTCGGTTTGCGAACGACATCACCACGGAGGAAGGCCGCCGTAACGCCGTTCGAACCACGGAATCGAGAATTTCCGAAGCTTATCGACGCGGTTTCGGCGAAATGATCTTCGTCGACGCGGCCGAGCTCGTCTTCGAGGAGCGCGTCGACCCGCCCGGACGCGTCGCGGAGCATCCGGACGCCCGCCCAGCACAGCGTCACCACTCCGCAGGCCAGGATCAGCACGAGCGCCGTCTCGACCGGATATCGCGAGCCGAATTCATTGAGCAGGAAACCGGAGACGACACCGCACACGGCGATGGCGGTATAGGTGAACGACACGATCCCCTCCTTCTCCGGGCGCCGTGGGCCGCGCCTTGCCGCTGAGACGAGCGACGCGGGTTTCCCTTACGCCACAGGGGAAGGATCTACGTCACACTCGCGGCGAGAGCGAACGTCGAGATTAACAGCGAATTCGCGACGGGTCGCTGTGTCTCCCCCACCGGGGCGAGGTGATCACCTATTTGCCACCGATTCCCGAATGAACTTCATGCTTTTCGCCACCCCGAGTGTCATTTCCGGAGGTCTCGAAGCGTCGTGACGGCGCGAAGCACCTCGCCGTAGGTGGTGTAGAGCGGCGCCAGGCCGAACCGCAGCACGTCGGGCGGGCGGAAGTCCCCGATCACCCCTCGTTCGATCAGGGCGGCCATCGTCTTGGCCGCGTCGTCGTCGACGACCGAGATCTGGTGCCCGCGGTCGTCGCCGCGCGGGGTCCGGAGCTTCACGCCGTCGAGCAGCTCGTCCGCGCACCGGAAGAAGAAGTCGCCGAGCGCCAGCCCCTTCTCCCGCAGCGACCCGCGATCCACTCCGTCCCAGACGTCGAGGGCCGCGTCCAACGCGAGCAGCGAAAGGATGTCGGGCGTGCCGGCACGGCCACGCGCGATCCCGGCGTGCGCCTCGTACGCGCCCCGCATCGCGAACGGATCGCGGTCGCCTGCCCAGCCCGCCAGCGGCTGCTCGAACCTGTCCAGCCATTTCGTTGCCACATAAAGGAAAGCGGGGGCGCCCGGACCGCCGTTGAGGAACTTGTAGGTGCAGCCGACGGCGAGGTCCACGCCCGCCTCGTCCAGTTCGACCGGGAGCGCGCCGACGCTGTGGCAGAGGTCCCAGAGCGTCAGCGCCCCGGCGCGGCGCAGTGCCCCGGTCAGCGCGGCCATGTCGTGGGCGCGCCCGGTGACGTAGTCGACGTGGTTGATCAGCGCGACGGCGGTCCGCTCGCTCACCACGTCCGGCATGTCCTCGGCGACGACCCGGCGGACCGTACGCCCGGTCAGGCGGGCGGCCTCGTCGGCGATGTAGCCGTCGGTCGGGAACGTGTCCGCGTCGACGAGGATCTCGTCGCGGCCGGGGTTGAGCCTGGTCGCGGCGATCAGCGCCTTGAACAGGTTCACGCTGGTCGAATCCGCCACGACCAGCTGGCCCGGCGCGGCGCCCACCAGCGGCGCGATCCGCTCGCCGACCCGCACCGGCGCCTCCCACCAGCCCTCCGACCAGGACCGGATGAGCCGACCGCCCCATTGTTCGCGAATGACCTCGGCGACCCGCCCGGCCACGTGCTTCGGCGGCGCGCCCAGCGAGTTGCCGTCGAAGTAGGCGACATCCGCGTCGAGGTCGAAATCGTTTCGCTTGTGCGCCAAGGGATCGGCCGCGTCCAGTGCCGCGGCTTCGGCTACGAGGTCAGTCACGCCCGCCATCGTCGGCGAGTGTGTTCCAGAAGTCCAGTTCGTACGCCTGGAACAACCGCGCGTGGGTCCGGGCGTCCTTTTCGGACACCTGGCCGGCGTCGAGCGCGGCCTGGTCCTCAAGATCCGGCGACGGTGCGCCGAAGAAGTCGAAGGAGGCGCACGCCTTGTCGTGGGGTGCCAGTTCCGCCTGGACAGCGTCGATCAACTCGCGTGCCGAACCGGTCCTCGTCGAGGCTCCTCCTTGTTCGCGACTGACGCGCTGAAAACGGAAAAGGTGGACATTTCGCGTAGCGCAACCGTGGCCGCGATTCTCTATCCACCGCTGACGAGAGCCCTTACAGTGGGCCTGATCAGGCAGCATCGAGGAGGCCAGCGTTGACCACCCAGCCGACCGTCGCCGAGCAGATCGAAGGCCAGACCATCCCCGCCCTGCTTCACCGCAACGCCGAGGAGTTCGGCGACCTGCCGGCGGTCACGTCACTCGACGCCGAGGGCAAGCCGACCCTGAACTGGCGTGAATTCCGCACCGCCATCGCGGAGGTTTCGCGCGGACTCGCCGGTCTCGGGGTCGGCACCCGCGACAGGGTGCTGATCATGGCGCCGAGCAGCCCCGATCACCTGATCGCCGACCTCGCCGCCGCCCATCTCGGCGCGATCCCGTGCACCGCGTACGCGACGCTCAGCCCGGAGCAGATCGGGTTCGTCGCCCGGCACAGCGCCGCCGGTGTCGTCGTGCTCGCCGGTGCCGAAGAACTCGGCCGCTGGTCCCAGGTCCTCGACGACCTGCCCGCGCTGCGGCACGTCGTCCTGCTCGACGCGTCCGTGCTTCCCCAGGACGACAAACGATTCCTGTCGTTCGCCGATCTGCGCGCGGCCGGCGCCGAGGCGCACGCGGCCGACCCGGAGGCGTTCGCTACGGCGTGGTCCGCGATCAGCCCGGACGACCCGCTGTCGATGATCTACACCTCCGGCACCACCGGCGACCCCAAGGGTGTCGTGCTGTCGCACCGCAACGCGATCCACGAGGCCACCGCGGTCATGCGGCTGCACGACTCGCCGATGCACGCCACGAACATCGCGTACCTGCCGCTCGCGCACATCGCCGAACGCGAACTGTCGATCTACATGCCGATCGTGTGGGCCGGGCACGTGCACACCGTCGGCGACCCGACAGCCGTCGTCGGCGCGCTGGGACAGGTGCATCCGCTGAGCTTCTTCGGCGTCCCGCGGGTGTGGGAAAAGATGGTGGCGGGCCTGAAGAACCTGCTCGGCTCCCTGCCGGAGGAGAAGCGGAACGGCCTGATCGGCGCGAACGAACTGCTGCAACAGGGCTACAAACTGCGCAGTGACGGCAAGGAGGTGCCGCCGGAACTCGCGGAGAAGATCGCGCAGACCGACGCGGCCGCGCTCGCGCCGGTGCGGGCGATGCTGGGCCTGGACAAGGTCGAGGTCGCTTCCAGCGGTGCCGCCGCGCTGCCGGTGGAGATCCTGTACTTCATCGCCGGGCTCGGCGTCGAGATCCAGGAGGTCTGGGGGCTGTCCGAGACCACCGGCGCGGTCACCTCGAACACGCCGTCGGCGTTCAAGGCGGGTTCGGTCGGCCGTCCGCTGGAAGGCGTCGAGGTGAAGGTCGCCGAGGACGGCGAACTGCTGGTCCGCGGCGCGATCGTGTTCCTCGGCTACCTGCAGGAGGACGGCTCGATCAAACCGGACGTCGACGCCGACGGCTGGCTCGCCACCGGCGACATCGGGACGATCGACGAACGCGGCTTCGTCACGATCACCGACCGCAAGAAGGAACTGATCATCACTTCGAGCGGCAAGAACATCGCCCCGACGAAGGTCGAAGGGCTGCTCAAGGAGCACCCGCTGATCGGGCAGGCCGTCGCGATCGGCGAGAAGCGGCCGTACGTCACGGCGCTGATCGTCGTCGACGACGAGATCGCGCCCGGCTGGGCGACCGCGAACGGCATCGAGCTCACCGAGGGCGAATCGCTCGCCGACAACGCGCAGGTGCGCGCGGAGATCGAGAAGGCCGTCGAGGCGGCGAACGCGCGGCTGTCCCGGATCGAGCAGATCAAGCGGTACCACGTGATCCCGAAGTCGTGGACGCCCGAGAGCGGCGAGCTGACCCCGACGCTGAAGCTGAAGCGGCGGATCATCAACGACCGGTACGCGCCGACGATCGCGGGCCTCTACCCGTCGGACACTCCCGTCGCCGGTTCCTGACGCGCCGCCGAGCAGGCCTGTCCGTGAAGGCCTCCTTCCCCAAGTACGTGAAGGACTCCTTCACTGCGCCTAGCGCAATGAAGGAGTCCTTCACGTACCTCAAGCAGCCAGCGCTGCTAACTTGCCGCCGTGGATCTCTTCTCCCGCTCTTGGGCGGCGCTGCTCGCCGCCGTCGCCGAAACCCCCGACGAAGACTTCGCCAAACCGTCCGGCTGCGCGGGCTGGCTGGTGCAGGATCTGGCCTGCCACCTGGTGATCGACGCCCAGGACGTCCTGATCACCCTCGCCACCCCCGTCGAAACGGCGGCCACCCGCGACGCGGTCACCTACTGGGAGGTCACCGGCACCCCGCCCACCGGCGAGGACGACCTCGACGCGCTGATCGTGCGCCTCGCCGCCGCGTACCAAGAACCCCGGCTGCTCAAGTTCCACCTCGACGACGTCGGTTCCGCGGCGGGCCGTGCCGCGCGCCTCGCCGACCCCGAGACGCGGGTCGCCACCCGCGACATCGTCCTGTCCGCGGGCGACTTCCTGTCCGCGTACGTCCTGGAGTGGACGCTGCACCACCTCGACCTCGTCGCGCATCTCCCGCACCTCGACGGCCCCGCCGCCGACAGCCTCGCCAAGACCCGGCAGATCCTGGAGCAGCGCACCGGCGAGAAGTTCCCCGAGTCGTTCTCCGACACCGACGCGCTCCTGGTCGGCACCGGACGCCGCTCACCGACCGACGCGGAGAAGGCCGCCCTCGGCGACCTGGCCGCGAAGCTCCCCTTCGTCGTCGGCTAGCGGACGACACACGTGATCAGACACGGAACTCGCGTGATCAGACACGGAACTCGAGTGTTCCGCCCCCAATCACGCGAGTTCGCCGTCTGATCACGCGAGTCACGTCCCTGATCACGCGAGTCACGCGAACTAGGCGGTCCGGGTCGACTCCGTCCACTTGCGCAACCGGGGCGGGACCCGCTTCTCGAGTCCGTAGTTCTCCAGGTGCGCGCTGAAGACCTCGTCGAAGGCGCGCTGCACGGTCTCGGTATCCCAAACCGGCCGTTCGAGGATGGGCTGCTTCAGGTACGGCTGCCCCATGATGTGCAGTTGCGGCCCGTTGCAGCGGATCATCTGCCCGGTGATCCCGTCGGATCCGGCGCCGAGCAGGAACAGCACGACCGGCGCGATCCGCGAAGGCGTCCGGTCGGGCGGGCAGGACCGCAGCGACCGTTCGGACTTCCACACCATCCGGGTGTGCGCGAGCGGGCAGACCGCGTTCACCCGGATCCCGCTCTCCTCCAGGTCGAGCGCCCAGGAATAGGTCAGCGAAGCGACCGCGCCCTTGCTGGCGGCGTACACGCCGAGCTTGCGCTGCCCGAGCGACGCCCCGGACGAGATGTTGACGATCGAGCCCGGCCTCCCCCGCGCCACCATGGCCTTGATCGCGGCGAGCCCGGTGTACATGACGCCGAGGACGTTCACCTCGACCAGTTCGCGGGCCTGGTCGACGTCGTCCTCCCACGGCAACGCCTCGTAGTTCAGTCCCGCGTTGTTGACCAGCCCGTCGATCGCGCCGAACTCGGCGAGACAGAGGTCGACGATCTCCTGCGCCTGTTTCGGATCCGCGACGCTGTGCCCGCTGGCGACCGCTCTGCCACCGAATTGCCGGATGTTCTCCGCCGTCCGCGCGGCCAGTGCGGCATCGACGTCGTTGACCACGACGGCACCGCCCGCCCTGGCCACGTGCACCGCGAACGCCTCGCCGAGGCCCCGCCCTGCCCCGGTCACGACGACGGCCTTGTCGTCGAGCAAACCGTTCATCGCCTTCACCCCTTTGGCCCAGCCGACCTTCCACCTCCAGGCCGGTCTCTACTCAGTGTTGGCCCATTCGGCTCAGCCGAAACTCAACCGGCGGCGAACGGTGTCCGGGCTGCGCCGAGCGAGGCAGGGGCGATCGGCGCGCGGATACCCGTGGGCGAGTCAGTCCGGCGTCACTCACCGGTCAGACGGCGTAGCTTGATCGGCCTAACAGGGGAAGGATTCACTGGTCTTCTGTTCGTCTCCCTGTAGTCAGAGGCATACTGAACGTTGCTCGGCGGGACGACAACTGTGACTCCCTCGTCGGCCACGTAACAAGGCAGGCAAGAATGCGAGGGAGCTAAGTTCACCCGATCGGGGGGAGGTGGTCACGGAGTGAAGACGAACGCGGCGCCGCGGATGACCGCCGCCCTGGCAAACCGCGAGTTCCGCGCACTCTGGCTCGCCGAGGTGCAGTCCCTCATCGGGGACCAGCTCACCATCGTCGCGCTGGCGATCCTCGTCTACGACCGGACAGGCTCCGCCCTGCTCTCGGCGGTGGTCTACTCGCTGACCTTCCTGCCCGCGCTGGCCGGCGGCCTCGGCCTCTCCCAGCTGGCCGACCGCTACCCGAGGCGCACCGTCCTCGTCTGTTCCTCGCTGATCCAAGGCGTGCTGATCGCGGTCATGGCGATCCCCGGCACCCCGCTCGCCCTGCTGTGCGGGCTGGTGGTGCTGGCCCGGCTCGCGAACGCACCCGGCAACGCGGCGCAGAACGCGTTGACGCGCGAGGTGTTCACCGACGACGACCTCTATCTCAAGAGCCAGGACATCCGGGGCATCTCGACCAACACCGCCATGCTGCTCGGGCTGGCGGGCGGCGGTCTGCTGGTTTCGCAGGTCGGGGTGAGCTGGGCGCTGGCTTTGGACGCCGCGACCTTCCTGCTCAGCGCGGCCGTTGTCCGCTTCTCCGTCTCGCGGCGGTCGGCGGCGTCCGACGGCAACGGCAGCTGGTTCGGCGCGGTGAAGCAGGTCTTCGGCAACCGTCACCTGCGGGTGCTGGTCTGGTTCTCGTGGCTGGTCGGCCTGGCCGTCATCCCCGAGGGGCTCGCCGCGCCGCTCGCCGCTGAGATGGGCGTGGGAAAACAGGCTGTCGGCTGGCTACTCGCGGCCGATCCGCTGGGTTTCGTCATCGGGGCGTTCCTGTTGTCCCGGTTCGTCTCCGCGGAACAACGACGGAAGCTTCTCGGCGTGCTGGCAGCACTACCGATGGTCGCTTTGATCGGCTTCGTGCTCAAACCGGGGCTGATCCCGGCACTGCTCCTGCTGGCGGCGGCGGGTGCCGCGGGGGCGTACCTGATCACGGTGAGCGCCACGTTCATCACCTGGGTCCCGAACGAACTCCGGGGCGGTGCCGGCGGGGTGTATCGCACAGGGTTGCGGGTGGCTCAGGGAATAGGGGCGGGACTCGGCGGGCTCGCCGCCGATCGGCTCGGGGCCGCGACCTCGGCCATCGCGCTGGCAGGCGTGGTCGGCCTGCTGCTGGCCGTGCTGGTCGCATTCAGTTGGGGGCACATCAACGGATCCAGCCCGGAACCGTTGCTGTCATGAGGAATCCACACTGGACGACCCCTGGGGCGGCACTGCCGCCCGGCGGGCTCGTACTCGTGAATCTCGACGGAACACTGCTTCGACGCTCCGACCTTCGGCACCGGGGTCTTCGGCACGTGGGCAAAAAGAAACGACTCTCGATCAGAAGTCACGGCTCGACACGGTCAGACACCTCCCGGCCACCTCGTTACTGCGAACTAATACCTTGTCCGGGCTCAGAAGTCACGGCTGGACACTATCCGTCACCCCTTCCGCGTCGCGTCTCGAAAAACATTCAGCTGCCAAGATCAGAAATCACGGGACACGATTGCCACCTCCGGTCCGTGTTCGCGGGCACCCTTGCCGGTGTCGAACAACTGATGCGATGGGATGATACCGGCCGTGGAATACGAACGGTGTGTCAGTCGGTACCGGTGAGATTACTCAGCCGTGCCATCCGCGCGGAAAAGAGGTAGCAATTGCCAGCCGAGACCGGCGACCGCCGCCAGCACGGCGACGGCACCGGCGAGCTTGACGGGCGAGCGGCGGCGGCCGACGCCCCCAGCGGTGCACCGGTGACCGAACGCGGGCAGGCAAGCCCGGAAGGTGACCAGGCCGAACCGCCGCAGCGCCATCCGTACGACCCCAGGGCCTGGGCGCTGTGGCAGCGGCCGAAGCGATTCATCGCGTTCCTTTTCGCGATGGAGGCCATCGGAATCGCGATCATGGTTTTCGCGACGCTGGATTCCACGAATCCGGGAAGAATAGACTGGGTTCGTTTCGCAATTCTCGCCGTCGGCGCCACGGCACATATTCAGCTCACCCAGCGGCAAGAGGAAAGACGGCGTGACCGAAGCCGCACCGTCCTCATCGACCTCACCGCGGTCTGGACATTTCCCGCCGCGGTCATCCTGCCGCTTTCACTGACGCTTTCCATCATCGCGCTCGTCCGGATCCAGCATTGGTTCATCGCCCGGCGGCCCGCGCACAACTTCGTGTTCTCGTCGGTCACCCACGGCGTTTCGGTGACCTTGGCTTCGCTCACCTTCGCCGCGTTCGGACCGCATGAATGGGGACGGATTTCCGGCTGGGACACACTCGGCGAATTCGGTGTCCTGATCATCGCCGGGATGGTCTTCGAAGCGGTGCAGATCGCCTACATCGGCGGCATCCTCGCGATCGGCTCGCCGAGGCGGCCGTCGCTGTCGACCGTGCTCGGCAATGCGGCGGACAACCTGCTGGAGGCCATCACGATCGGCCTCGGCGCGGTCACCGCGGTACTGCTGTTGATCATGCCACCGATGGTGATCGTGATGGCCGTGGTGACGGTGGTGTTCAATCGCCTCGCCGAGATCGACCAACTGCAAAACGACGCGCGGACGGACCCGAAAACCGGTGTTCTGAACATGCGCGGATGGTCGGAGTCGGCCGATCGGGCGCTCGGAAGGACTGCCCGATCGGACGACAACCTGGCACTTCTGATGATTGATCTCGACCACTTCAAGTGGATTAACGACACATATGGACACCCGGCGGGCGACGACGTCCTCCGCGATGTGGCACAGAAATTGGACGAGGTCACCCGGCCCGCCGACGTGATCGGCCGGTTCGGCGGCGAGGAATTCCTGGTCCTTCTGCCGGATATCGACGAAACGGCGGCCAAACTCGCCGCCGAGCGAGTGCGCAGTGCTATCGCGGAACTGCATATAGTGACCACGGACAAACGGGGCAGTCGCGTGACCATCTCGGGCCGCACTACCTCGATCGGGGCGGCTCTGTTCCCTCGTCACGGTGAATCGCTGGAGGAACTCCTGCACGCTTCCGACGCCGCCGTCTACGTGGCCAAGGAGAACGGCCGGAACCAGGTGCGGTTCGCCCAGGACGTGGAACGGCCTACTCCTCCGCCCCCCGCCCTCGGGCCACCCGGTGGGTGAAACCGGGGGTTATCCGGATGTCGGCCCCGAACGGCGGATGGCACCCTGAACGGCATGCCAGCGACAGCCGAAGCCGACAGCAAGCCTGCCCGGATCCGGCGGCCCTGGTCGACCTCCGGCTGGTTGCTGCTGGTCACGGTGTTGGTGTTCGGCTTCGGCCTGATCGCGTCGCGGCCCGCCTCGCCGCCGGACCAGGGACCACCGACGGGTGACATCCTCGCCGCGCAGAACGCCGTCGACGCGCTGGTGCGGCCGGGCCCGGTCGAGAACGTCATCGCCGAACTGCCCGCCGACTTCACCTCCGTCAGCGGGATCACCCCGGGCGTGATGACGGCGCGGGACGGCACCGTGCGCGCCGTCCACACCGACGGCGGCTGCTCGGCGCCCTGGGGCGACGACAACACCAAATGGGACTACGCGATCCCCTGCAAGGCCCACGACCTGGGCTACGACATCCTCCGCTACGCCGAACGCAAGGGGCATCCGCTCGGCCAGGAGGCCAGGGCCTCGCTCGACGACCGGCTCTCGACCGACATGCACAACGCCTGCGTCCTCAACCCGATGGACTCGCGCGACACCTGCGACGTCGTCGCCTCCCTCTACACCGCCGGTCTCGTGCTCAACTCCTGGCACCAGCGCTGGGGACCGCCGGTCGGCGACCCGCTCGGCCCGATGATCGTCGGGGTGCTGGTGATCGGCGCGCTGCTGGTGTTCCGTCTCCGCGGCTGGGCCCGCGTCCGCCGGACCGCCGTCACGCTCCCCCGCGAACCGCGGCCGCTAATCCCGGTCGGCCGCTGGGCGTTGCTCGGGGTCGCCGGTGTCGTGCTGATGCTGCTCGGCGAATCCGCCGTCGCGCTCGCGCACTGGGCGGGCGCCCCGGAGCGGTCGTTGTGGCCGTTCACCTGGCTCGCCCAGCTCTGTCCGGTGATCTTCTTCGCGGTGGGCCGGATCAACGAGGCGGGCTGGCGGTCGATCCGCGCGAGCGGCGGCCGGTATCCGCAGTACCTCGCCGACCGCGCGAGCCCGCTCCTGCGCCCGGCGCTGATCTTCGCCGTCGTCGCGCTGGTCGTCCCGCTCGCGCTGGAGGTGCTGGGGATCCCGACGGGCACGAACGCCACCGTCATGCGGATAGCGCTGCACCCGCTCTGGCTGCTCGGCGTCTTCCTGCTGACCGTGGTCCTCGCGCCGGCGCTGCTGGCCCTGTACCGACGGACGCGCATCGCCTCCGTCGCCGGGCTGCTGGCCTTGACCCTGGCGAGCGAGGCCGCGGCGCAGTGGTCCGGCTCGGCCGTCCCGCGCTACGCCGAGACGTTGTTCCTCGCCCTGTTCGTCCAGCAACTGGCGTTCGCCCACGCCGACGGCGTCCGCCCGCCGCGGGGTGTCCTCCTGGTGACGGCGTTCACCGGCGCCGCCGGGCTGGGCCTCGCTGTCGTCGCCCGCGGCGAGGGGCCGATGCTGCTCGGCGGTCCCGGCGCCCCGGCCGCGTTGTCGGGCCCGCCGTGGGGCGTGCTGCTGCTCGGCCTGATCCAGCTCGCGCTCCTCGGCCTGGTGGCACGGCCACTGGCCCGGCTCGGCTCGCGTCGCGTGGTCGCCGCCACCGCTCGCCTGGTCCTGCGCGCCCCGATGAGCCTCTACCTCGGTTTCCTGTCCGCGATGCTGTTGCTCGTGGCCGTCGTCTACCTCCCGGGCCCGTTCGTGGACGGGCTCAGCTGGCTGGCCAAGCCGAGGGTCCTGCTCGCGCTCGCGCTGCTGGCCGTGCCCGCCGTGCTTGTCTTCTGGTGGTTCGAGCGTCATTCGGGACCGCAGCAGCGGGCCGTCGACGAGCCGGGCCTGCGCGCCGCGGTGTTCTGCCGCGCGGCGGCGACGGTCGGGATGGCGTACGCGATGCTCGGCGTGTTCGGGTTCGCGCTGACCCGCTTCGGCGGTGCCTCGGCCGACGCCGACCTCCTCGGGCTCCGGTTCGGGCCGGTCCAGAGCCTGGTCAACCTGCTTCTCGGGGTGTACCTGCTGCACACCGTGCGGAACGGCACCAGCCGGATGACCGGGACCTGGCTGGTGTGTGCGGTCGCGTGCGCGCCGCCCCTGATGGGTGCCCTCGACGGCAAGCACGTCAGCGCCGCCTCGGTCGCGCTGCCGGTCGCGACGATCGTCGTCGCGATGCTGGCGGCCGCCGCCACGCTGGTCCCGGCCCGCGCGGCCCGGCGCGTACTGCCCTGATCCAGGCGGCGCTGACCAGGCATTCTCCGTACTCTTGACGGGAAACCGGTGGTGCATGACACATCTTCGGGGGGATGTGTAATCCTGCGACAACCCGCAACAGGCACCATGCGTCCCTTGAGCAGACCGTCGACCGGTAACGAACAGAAGGAGCAGACCGCGTGGAGTACCCGCCTCGGAATGGGCAAGGGGATCGACGTCCCGCCCGGCCGCGGCAGGACGCGCCCGGACGCGTGCCTTCCCGCCCGGCCGCGCCCCGTGGCGCCCGCCCGGCGCCCGCGGGCCCTCCGCCCCGGCGCCCGGAACAGCGGCGTGCCCCGCGACGGTCGTTCCGCGGGCCCAAGGTCGCGCTGGGCCTCGTCTCGCTGCTGATCATGGGCCTGACCGGCTATGCCTGGGCCGCGATGGACGGCCTGACCTTCGCGAACGTCGGCATCGGCGCCGACGAGGGCGACAAGCCCGCCGACGGCGCCCGCGACATCCTGCTCGTCGGCCTCGACAGCCGCACGGACGCGCAGGGCAACCCGCTGTCCAAGGAGGTCCTCGCCCAGCTGCGCGCCGGACAGGCCGACGGCGAGCTGAACACCGACTCGCTGATCTTCGTGCACATCCCGAACGACGGGTCCAAAGCCGTCGCGATCTCGCTGCCGCGTGACTCCTACGTCGACATTCCCGGCGGCTTCGGCAGGCACAAGATCAACTCGGCGTATGCCCGGGCGATGCTCGACGAGCGCAAGAAGCAGCAGGAGAACGGCGTCTCCGACCCGAAGGAACTCGACCAGAAGGCCAACGAGGCCGGAGCGAAGACCCTGATCAAGACGGTCGAGCAGCTGACCGGTTCGACCATCGACAACTACGCCGCCATCAACCTGCTGGGCTTCAGCGAGATCACCCAGGCCATCGGCGGGGTCGACGTCTGCCTCAACGACGACGTCGACGACCAGTTCTCCGGCGCGAAGTTCACCAAGGGCCCGCACACCATCTCCGGCGTGGAGGCGCTCGGCTTCGTCCGGCAGCGCCACGGGCTGCTGCGCGGCGACCTCGACCGTGTCGTCCGGCAGCAGGTGTTCATGGCCGGGATGGCACGAAAGGTGCTCTCGGCGGGCACGCTCACGAACCCGGGCAGGCTCAACGACCTGATCGCGGCCATCAAGAAGTCGGTCGTGCTCAACCAGAATTGGGACGTCTTCGGTTTCGCGCAGCAGATGAAGGGCCTCACCGGCGGACAGCTCGAGTTCCGGACGATCCCGGTCGTCAACATCGAGTACAAGACCCCGAACGACGGCGTCGCGATCCAGGTCGACCCGAAACAGGTCAAGGACTTCGTCCAGGGGCTCGCGGGCCCGCAGCCCGGTGAGAAGCCGGCGCCGCCCGCCGAGTCGCCCAACAAGGCGACCACGGTCGACGTCCGCAACTCCACGACCCGGGACGGGCTGGCCTCGGCGGTGCTGAAGCAGCTCACCGACAAGGGCTTCACCGCGGGCGACACGGCCACCGCGAGCGCGCGCAAGAAGACGGTGGTCTGGGTCGCCAAGGGCCAGAAGGCTGCGGGCCAGGCTGTCGCGGACGAGCTCGGCGGCAACCCGACCGTCCAAGAGGACAAGAGCGTCGAGGCCGGGCACGTGATGGTGTTCCTCGGCTCGGACTTCAAGACGCCGAGCGGCGCGGAGGGCTCCGGCTCCTCGCAGAAGGCCGCCGGTTCGTCGGCCGCGGCCCCGCCGCCCGAGCAGTCCGACGAGCAGCCGATCACCGCCGAAGGTGTCCCCTGCGTCAACTGACGCCCTCGAAACACCCGCTTTCTTCACCCGTTCGGCCTATCAGGTCAAAATCGGTATGAAAAGCACCCCCGAAACCGCGTAAGAGCGGGCGACCTGCCGACTTTCATACACGTGAGTGCGCTCGTGCCGCCTTTTGTCACAGGGGGCGAGCCGGTGGAAGAGGGGTCGGGGAGAGTGCTGATCGACGCTGAGAGCTATCAGCGGATACTCGGAGACGAGCTCCGCAAGCTCCGCCGTAAACGTGGCTGGACACGCAAGGAACTGAACCAGCATCTGCAGAGCGAGATCTCGCTCCAGACGCTGGCCACCTACGAGCTGGGCACCCGGCACTGTTCGGTGGTGCGGCTGGTCGAGCTGTGCGTGGCGATGGACGAGCTGCCACAGGACCTGCTGGCCAAGGTGCATCGCCGGGTGTTCGTGGACGAACCGGGCCGGGTCCGGATAGACCTGCGCCTGGTGATCAAGGACGACCAGGAAGAACTGTTCCCGCTGCGACGGTGGGCGGACGACCGGCTCAAACGGTCGGGCGACAACGGTTCCGCCGAAGTCCACCTCGACTTCGCGGCGCTGGAGCGGATGGCCGAACTCTGCGGCATCCCCACCGTCGATCTCATCGGAAGGCTTCGCCGGCTCAACCCCTCATGAGCGCGGCATCCCCAGGTCCGTGAAGGCCATGCCCCCCATCTTGGCTTTCACGGACCCTCCCCACTTCGCGGCTTCAGCCGAGGAGTTCGTAGTCCTCGCGCCGCACCTTGCGGGTGTCCAGCCAGTACCGCCAAGTGAAGCCCGGCCAGATCGTGCGGTTGACGCCCTTCGCGTCCAGGTACCAGCTCTTGCAGCCGCCCTGGGTCCAGATGCCCTTGGCGAGTTTGCGCTGGATCTCGCCGTTGAACCGCTCCTGCGCCTCCGGCCGCGGGTCGAGCGCCTTGCCGCGCGCGAGCCGCAGCGCCTGCGCGACGTAGGAGATCTGCGCTTCGATCATGAACACCACGGAGTTGTGCCCCAGCCCGGTGTTCGGGCCGAGCAGGAAGAACAGGTTCGGGAACCCGGACACCGTGATGCCCTGATAGGTCCGCATGCCCTCGGCCGCCCACTCCTTGCCGAGGTTGCGCCCGTCCCGGCCGATGATCTCCAAGTCGTCGAAGGCGTCCGTGACGTGGAAGCCGGTGCCGTAGATGATCGCGTCGACCTCGTGCTCGACGCCGGCGCCGTCGACGACGCTGTGCTCGCGGACCTCTTTCACGCCCTCGGTGACGACGTCGACGTTGTCCCGCGCGAGCGCCGGGTAGTAGTCGTTGGAGACCAGGACGCGCTTGCAGCCCATGGTGTAGGCCGGCGTCAGTTTCCGGCGCAGTTCGGGATCTTTGACGCCCTTGGAGATGTTGCGCCGCGCGATGCGCTGGCCGATCTTCATCACCCACGGCTGCCCGTTGAAGCCGATCGCGCGGGCTTCGAGGCCCCAGTAGAGAACGTTGCGGAAGGCGCGCTGCAGCAGCGGGATCGAGCTGAACGTCTTCTGCAGCGCCTGCGGCATTTCGCGGTCCGGCTTCGGCATGATCCACGGCGGTGTCCGCTGGAAGAGCGTCAGTTCGGCGACGTCCGGCGCGATCCGCGGCACGAACTGGATCGCGCTCGCGCCGGTGCCGACCACAGCGACCCGCTTGCCGTCGAGGTCGTAGTCGTGCTCCCACCGCGCGGAGTGGAACGCCCGGCCCTTGAAGCGCTCGATGCCGGGCAGCTTCGGGATCTGCGGCAGGTGCAGCGCGCCGACCCCGGCGACCAGCGCGGGCGCGACGAACTCCTCGCCCGACTTCGACGCGACGTGCCAGCGGTTCTCGTCGGCGTCCCAGCGGGCACCGGTCATCTCCTGGCCGAAGCGGATGAAGCGGTGGAGGTCGTACTTCGCGGCGACGTCGCGCATGTAGCGCCAGATCTCGGGCTGCGGCGAGTACGCCCGGGACCAGCCGGGGTTCTGCTCGAACGAGAACGAGTACATGTGCGAGGGGATGTCGCAGGCGCAGCCGGGGTAGGTGTTGTCCCGCCAGGTGCCGCCCACGTCGTCGGCCTTCTCCAGGATGACGAAGTCCTCGCGGCCCTCTTTCCGCAGCTGGATGGCCATGCCCAACCCGGAGAAGCCGGTTCCGACGATGACGACACCGGTCTCGGTGCGGTTGCCCATGACCCGACCTCTCACTCGTTTACCTGTTACCGAGAGTTCACCTTACTCGAAGTAGGTTACCTTCGGTAGAGTGTTGTGGTGACGACGGCGAAGCGCAAACGCATGCCACGAGCAGAGCGAATGCGGCAAATGATCGAGATCGCTGAAGAGGTCTTCGCCGAACGCGGCTACGGCTCGGCGTCGATGGACGACATCGCGGAGCGCGTCGGGGTCTCCAAGCCGATGCTCTACGAGTACTTCAACTCGAAAGAGGGACTGCTGCTGGCCTGCATCCAGCAGTCGCGGGCGGCACTGCGCGAGGTCACCGAACGGGCGACCGTCGGCTCGACCTCCGCCGAGGACGCGCTGCGGCGCGGACTGCTCGCCTTCTTCGTCTTCATCCGGGAACGACGGCAGGCCTGGTCACTGCTCCGCCACGAGATGGCGCTGATCGGCACCGGCGCCGCCGACGAGATCGAGCAGACCCGGCGCCAGCAGACCGATCTGATCGCCGCCCTGATGAGCGACTACTTCGACGCGGGTGACGACCTCCGCGCCGAGGCGTCCGCGGAGTTCGTCGTCGGCGCGTGCGAACGGCTCGCGATCTGGTGCGAGCGGCACGAGGACGTCAGCCCCGAACTGGCGACCGAATACGCGATGGATGTCCTCTGGTCAGGCCTGTCCGCGAGGGCCCGCTGAAACGACCGTGAAGATGCGCGTGCATTAGGCCATTCGGTCGTCACTCAGAGCACATTGCCGCCAGTGTCTTGTGACACAGAGTTGTCCTACTGTATCGATGACACTGTAGAAACTCTGATGGACCGTCACGGCCTCGGTCAGGAGGGGGCGCCACCACCCGAAAGTGGCGTCATGACGAGGGCGTGGCGAGGTCCACAGAGTGACGCATGCTCGCGAGGAGAGGGGTGAGGCGGATGACCGAACCGATCACCGCGTCGTACGTCCAGGAGGACGACGACTGGAAGGTCACTGTCAGCGGTACCGGCAAGGAGTTGACCGGTCGCGCGCCGGGCATCATCGCGGCCAGGGACCGCGCCGACCAGCTGGTCGAAAAACTGTCCCCGCCGGAGCGGTCGACCGTGGTGCACCTGCTCAACGGCAGTGCGCTCGAGTTCACCGCCGCCTACATGACGGCGAGGCTGACGCTCCCGGAGATCGCGCCGCTCGAGGTTCCGCCCCCGGCGAACGGCAAGGCCAAGGAGAAGATCCCGGCCAAGCCTCCGGTTCCCCAGGGCAAGGAACTCCCGAAGGTCGTCGACGAGGCGAAACCCGAGGAGAAGGCCGAGCCGGCCAAGACACCCGCCAAGGCGGCCCAGACCTCCTGAAGCTACTTCAGGAGCTTGCGGATCAGCAGGACGCCGATCAGCACCGCCCCGCCGATGAGCGGGTACTTCACCTTGGGGTCGTCCAGCTTGGCGCGCAGACCGGACTTCGCGGAATCCACCAGCTTCGCGGGGTTCGCCTTCGTGCCCAGCTGGTCGAGAGTCGCGACCAGCGCGTTCCTGGCCTGCTCGATCTCACGCTCGATGGTCTCGGGATCGCGAGCCACGTGTCCTCCTCGCCGCGACGGACTTGCTGGAAGCCCACGTTAGAGGACACCACCCCCTCGGGCGGCACCGGCCACGCCGAGAAACGCCGAACGTGTCGCACGCTACGCTTTCAGGGCAGTACTGGGGGCCCGTAGCCCAATTGGCAGAGGCACACGGTTTAGGTCCGTGCCAGTGAGAGTTCGAGTCTCTCCGGGCCCACAGGGTTCACCGGTCACGTCCCCGATCCGGCGATGCGGTAGCCCACGCCGGGCAGCGTGGTGATGACAGCGGGCTCGCCGAGTTTGCGGCGCAGCCTGCCGACGGTCACGGTGACGGTGTTCGTGAACGGGTTGGCGTTTTCGTCCCAGACCTGTTCGAGCAGCTTCTCCGCGCTGAGGTAGACCGGACCGGCGCGCAGGAGGGCTTCCAAGAGCGCGAACTCCTTGGTCGAGAGGTCGAGCAGCCTGCCGTCGCGGGTGACCGTGCGGCTCGCCGGGTCGAGTTCGATGCCTGCCCCGCGCAAGGTGCGGGCGCGGGCCGTGGGGCGCCGTCGCCCCAGTGCCCGGACCCGCAGGACGAGTTCGGGGAAGTGGAAGGGCTTCGCGAGATAGTCGTCGGCCCCCAGGGTGAGGCCGCTGACCCGGTCCCCTGGCGAACCCGCCGCTGTCAGCATGAGCACCATCGCGCGTTCCTCTCGCCCGGTGATCATCCGGCAGAGGGTGTCCCCGTGGATTCCGGGCAGGTCGCGGTCGAGCACGACGACGTCGTAGGCGGTGCCGTCGAGTTTGGCGGCGGCGGCGACGCCGTCGTAGGCGATGTCGACGGCCATGCCCTGGTCACGGAGCCCCTCGGCCAGCACGTCCGCCAGCGCCCGGGCGTCTTCTACCACCAGGATCCTCATGCCGGGGTGCCTGGCAGCGAGATGATGACGTCCAGCCCGCCCGCCGGTCGCGCGCGCAGCCGGACGTGGCCGCCGTGGGCCTCGGTGATGGCCGCGACGATCGACAGGCCGAGGCCGGAGCCGTGCTCCGAACCGGTCCTGTCGGCGGCGAGTCGCCGGAACGGCTGGGTGAGGCCGTCGACGTGTTCCTGGGCGAAAAGCGCGCCGCCCGTCTCCACGACGAGCGCGACGGCGCCGGACTCCTCTTTCGTCGCGACCCGGATCCAGCCACCGGTGCGGTTGTGCGTGATCGCGTTGTCGATGAGGTTGTCCACCACGCGGGCCAGCAAAGTGGGGCTGCCCAGGGTCCGCGCGGTCTCCAGCAGGTCCCCGTCGTCGACGGTCAGGCACTTGCCCGCGATGTCGGCGGCGCGCGTCGTCAGAGCCGTGGAAACCAGGTGACGCAGGGAGACCGGCACTTCGTCGTCGAGCACGCCGTGCTGTGCCCGGGCGAGGACGAGCAGGCCTTCCAGGAGACTGTCGACCTGGTCCAACTCGGTGCGGAACCGGTCGGCGAGGGTGATCGTCTGGGCCGAGGGCCGGGGTTTCGCCACGGCCACGTCCAGCGACGCCCGCATCGTCGCCAACGGAGTGCGCAACTCGTGCGAAGCGTTGGCCACGAACCGGCGCTGTGCCGCGAAGGATGCCTCCAACCGCTCCAGCAAGTCGTCGATGGTGTCCGCGAGCTCTTTGACCTCGTCGGACGGCCCCGGCACGGCCAGCCGCTCGTACAGGTTCTCGGCGGAGATCTGCCGGGTGGCGCCGGTGATGGTCCGCAGCGGGCGCAGGACCCGGCCGGCGACGATCCTGCCCAGCACCACCGAAACCACCACCATCACGGCGAGCGCGATCAGCGAACCCGCCAGCAGCTGGCGTGACCGCGCCGCCTCCAGGTCCGAAAGCTGGTCCTGCAGTCCGTGGATGACCTGCTGCGCGGCGGCGAGACTGGTCTGCTCCGTGCCCGGAGACCGCGCCGGCACGGTCTCGGTCAACTGATTCCCAGCGAGCAGGTTGGTCAGTACCAGCAGAACGATGCCGGACGCGAGGAACAGCCCGGCGTAAAGGAGAGTGAACCTCAGCCGCACTGGCCGCGTCAGACGCCGTAGCTTGCCGTCCATGGGCCCAGGATGCCGCACCGGACCTAACAGCGGTATGACAGCGACGGTTCGGACGGTGTTAGGCCCCGGCCCGTAGAACCGGCGGCGTGCCTTCACTCACCAGAACTTCCGCCGTGGCCCTACGCCAGGAATGGCGCGCCTTCCGCAGCCGAGGCCGGATCGCCGCGCTGGCCGTCGCGATGGTCGTCGTGATCCTGTTCGGGCTGCTCTTCGCGTTCGGCAACCGCTCGACCTGCAGCCAGGAGACGGTCGAAGTCGCCTGTCCCGCCGACCCGCGGGGACCGCTGGGCGAAGCGGTGAGCGACACGTTCTACTTCGGACACCGGTCGCTGACCGGCGACGGCGGCATCACCGTCCGGATGACCTCGATGACCGGCACCATCACCTATCCGCCGCCGGACCACGACGAGATCGTGCCCGGTCTCGTGCCGTGGGCGAAAACGGGCATCATGATCAAGGACGGTGTCACGCAGGGCTCTTCCTACGCGGCGCTCATGCTCACCGGCGGCAACGGTGCGCGGATGCAGTCCGACTATGTCCACGACACGGCAGGCAGCCCCGGCGGAGTGTCGCCGCAGGCACCGCGCTGGCTCCGGCTGACTCGCTCCGGCGACACCGTCACCGGCTACGAGTCACCCGACGGCGTCCGCTGGACGCAGGTCGGCACGGCCGTCCTCACCGGCGTCGCCAAGACAGTCCAAATAGGGCTGTTCGCCACTTCGCCCGGCGACCTGACGCTCAAGCCCACCGGCCTCGGCGGGAGCTCCTCGGAAGTCCGCTTCACCCAAGCCTCCGCCACCTTCGACAACGTCACCCTGACCGGCCTCGCCGAGGCAGGCTGGCGCGCCGACGCGGTGGGCGAAATGGGCGGCACCGAATGGGAGCGCAAGCATCAGCCGCCGGGACTCGTCACGGCGGACGGCACGTTCACTGTGACTGGCTCCGGCGACATCGGGCCGATCGGCACCGCCCCGGGCTTCGACGTCACGGACACCCTGATCGGCCTGGTGTTCGGCCTCGTCATCGTGATCGTCGTGGCGGCGCGGTTCAGGCGGCCAGGCGTCGAGGTGTCGGCGGCGCGATCCGTCGTCCTCGGTGGCGCGACCTTCATGACCGGGCTCGCCATGGCGGGCGTGGCACTCCCTGTCGGTGTGGCGTTCATGCGCGCCAACGGTGGCACCGTCCGTCCGATGTCCACACTCGAAGAACTGGGGATCATCGTCGGCGTCGCCGGGCTGATCGCCTTCGCCGCCCTTTTCACACTCGCCCTCGGCGCACTGTTCCGGCGTGCCTGGGCGGCGAGCCTCGTGGCGATCGCCGCGATCGTGATCCCGTATGTCCTGACGGCGTTTCCGCTCTTGCCCGACACCCTGGCCGACTGGCTGCTGAGCCTGACCCCGGCCGCGGGATTCGCTGTCCTGCAGGCGAAACAGGAATACCCACAGGTGGTCGCCCACTACTCGCCGTCCGAGGGGTACTTCCCGCTGCCGGGATGGGCGGGGCTCGCCGTTCTGGGTGGCTACGCCGCTGTTTTGCTGGCTTTTGCCTTTTTTCGGCAACGCCGGCTGCCGGGTTAGTGCCGCCACGCCTTGATGAGGTCGTCCGGGTCGTGGGCGGCTGCCAGCCGGAAACCCGACCACAAGCCAGATCCGAAGGAGCGAACCCAGCGCTGGACGGGTGCAGCTCCGGTTCGTTGCCGTTTCGCGGCAACGAGCTGTCGACCGAAAAGAGCGCATAGGCGTCGGCCACGTCCTCGTTGGACGCCCGTGTCGCAGCGTCTGATCCGCACGTCAGCCTTTTCTCTTTCGCAGGCGGCCTGCCGGCCATGCTCGACTCCCGGCCACCGTGAGCCCGTCTCGCACCACGTCGCGCAGGACGACCTCGTCGTAGGCACGGTCGACGAGTTCGGCTTCGGTGAACTCCAGAGGACGAGCCGTCCGAGCTGGCGGCGATGGAACCAGCCCCCGGCGAGATCGTCTGGTCGACGCTGTTCCCGTCGGCAGTGGCGAGCGCGATCCTCGAACTCGACGCGGGTGCCTTCCCCAAGTACATGAAGGCCCCCTTCATTGCGCTAGGCGCAATGAAGGGGGCCTTCATGTACCGCAAGGTGACCAGGGTGCCGCGCCGTAGTGGGACGCGTTGGTCGTGAGTGGTGAGTGCCGTTAGAACGACACTCACCACTCACGAGAGCCGAGGATCAGCGCGAACGGTCGTAGACCAGCGCCATCTCCCCCGACTCCCCGACCTCCTGATAAGCCAGCGTCCACTTCGACGCGGGCAGCCCGTCGACGAACAGCCGCTGCCCGCCACCGGTGATCTCGGGGCAGATCATCAGGTACAGCCGGTCGATCAGGTCGTCCGCGAGCAGCGCCTTGATGACGCTGGCGCTGCTGTTGACCAGGATGTCGCCGTCCCCGTTCGCCTTGAGGTCGGCGATGACGTCGGCGACGGGGGCGTTCACGACGCGGGCACGATCCCAGGGCGCTTCGGTCAGGGTCGTGGAGAAGACCACCTTTTCGGCGTCCACCAGCCACTTCGCGTAGGCACGGTCACGGGGGTCGGCGTTCTCGTCGGCGGCGATGGTCGGCCAGAAGCCCAGGAATCCCTCGGCGTTCAGTCTGCCGAGGACGGCGGTGGTCGCGGTTTCGTGGATGCGAGCGAGGTGGGCGCGGGCGACGTCGGAGGTGGCGTAGGAGACGATCGCGCCCATGTCGCCCGGACCGCCGGGGCCGCTGTAGTGGCCGTCGAGGGTGAGGCTGATGTTCGCGGTAACGCGGCGGGAAGTCATGTCGTTCAGTCCTTTTCCTGGGTGAGTCGGGCTTCTAGGTTGTCGAGCACCTGGCCCCAGCCGGTTTCGATCCCGGCGATGAAAGGCACGGCCTCGACGGTGGTTTCGGTGATGCGCAGGTCGAGCCGGAGCCGGGTCCCGCCCGGCGCCTCGGTGAAATTCAGGTCGTAATGACCGGTGAAGAAGTTCTCCCCCTTGGCATCCAGCACCGAGAGGTCGAACTCGAGGTGTTCGCGTTCGGTCGCGGCGCGGACCTGGCCGGCGGAGCGGTATCGCCCTTCCGCATCGCGGTAGTCGAGAACAGCACGCCCGGCGGGCCACGGCTCGATGACGCAATCGGTGACGGCCATCGACGGCGGCGCCCACCAGGACGCGAGCAGCGCGGGTTCGGTCCAGTGCCGCCAGACGTCGTCCCGCGACGCGGCCAGCAGGCGGTCGAACGAGAACGTCCGCCCGTCCGCCCATCGGTCCTGGTTTGCGTCCGCGGAGTCGGCGCCGATCGCGGCCTGATAGCGCGTGAGGACATCTCGCTCGCCCTCGTTCGCCTCGACGGTCGTGATCAGCTCCCGCAGCCGGTCTTCGAAGTCCTTCAGCGGGCCCGCCTCGATCGCGTAGACGCGACGCTGCCCGAGCGGGAAGACCGTCACGAGACCGACGCGGGCGAGGGTCTGGAGGTGTTTGGTCGTCTGCGGCTGCCGCAGGCCGGTCAGCTCGGCGAGCTCACCGACGGACCGGGGCCGCTCGGCGAGAAGCTCGACGATGCGCCACCTCGCTCCGTCTCCCAGTGCTGCTGCGATCTGCTCCATGCCGAGAAGTATTCACTCAGCAGAATATTCTTGTCAAGGAATATCTTGGGCTTGGAACTCCAGCAGGCTGCGCTGCTCGGTCAGCGTGGTGACGGAGTCGAAGACCAGCCCGTGCGCGGCGGCGAGCTCGCGGAGCTCGTCGAGACGTCGCTCGCGGCCGCCGTAGAGCACGAGCATGACCAGGTCCCATTCGGTTTGGGCCCCGAGATCGCCGACCGCCTCGACGACGAGGACGCGACCTCCCGGGCGAGCCGCCTCGGCGCAGCGGGCCAGGATGCGATGGGCGTGCTCGTCGTCCCAGTCGTGGAGGATGTCGGACAGCAGGTAGGCGTCCGCGCCCCTCGGGAGCGGGTCGAAGAAGCTGCCCGCGGTCACTTCGGTCCGATCTTCGAGCCCGTGATCGCGCAGTTCCTTCTCGGCGGCGGCCGCGGTGGGCGCGAGATCGACGAGATGGCCGCGCACCGAAGGATTCGCCGTCAGGATCGCGGCGAGCAGGCTGCCATGACCGCCGCCGACGTCGACGATCGTGCCGAAGCGCGACCAGTCGAAACCGGAGACGAGCCCCGGCACCTGCGTCAGGAACCGCTGCGTCATCTGCCGGTCGAACGTCTCCCGAAGGTGGGGATGCTCGGCGAGATCGGCCCAGAAATCCTGGCCGTAGCGGCGAATGTAGCCCGCCTCGCCGGTGGCGATGCTGTGCGCGAGTTCGACGAACGCCAGTTCGCCCCGCCCGCCGGCGGCCTTCATGTCCAGGAGTCCGGCCAAGCCGTTTCCGGCGTCGGCGCGGAGGTTCGCCCCGTAGGCAGTGGTGCGATAGCGGGTCGAGGTCCGTTCGAGGACACCGAGGGTGGTGAGGTGCCCCAGCAGCAGGTCGAGCGGGAGCGGGGATTGGCCGAGTTCCGCCGCCAGTTCCGCGGCGGTCGCGCCGTCGCCGGTCAGCCGGTCCGGTAACCCGAGGGTGACCGCGACCCGCAGCGCCATCGGCGTCGCGAGCCCGGCCAGCCGGAGGAGATCGTTTCTGTCGTTGTCTTGGTTCGCCACGAAGATTCACTGTGGCAGCGCGGTCAAGCGAAAATCTCGCGCACCTCGGCGATCAGGCGATCGATTTCGTCCTCGGTGTTGTAGCCGTGCGGCGAGATCCGGAGCCCGCCGGACCGCGCCGAGCAGGCGATCCCGCGCGCCTTGAGCCGTTCCGCCAGCAACGGGATCGGCATCCCGCCGACCTGGACGGACACGATTCCCGAGCGCTGCCCGGCCTCGCTGTCGGACAGCACTTTCGCACCGATTCCGGCAAGCCCTTCGCGTGCGCGTTCGCAGAGACCGTCCACATGCGACCAGATCTCTTCGATTCCCGCGGACAGCAGCAGGTCGATCGACGCGCCGAGGGCGGCGATCCCGGCGACGTTCGGCATACCGCCTTCCAGCCGCCGGGCCGTCGCGTCGGGCACGTAGGCAGGGTTGTCCCAGTCTTCTCGATGGACGACCGAGTTCCAGCCCGGCTCCAGCGGCCGCAGCAAGTCCAAACAGGACTCCCGCACGTAAAGCACGCCGCAGCCTTGGGGACCCAGCAGCCATTTGTGCCCGTCGGCCATCGCGAAGTCGACTCCCCATTCCGCCAGCCGCGCCGGAATCGCCCCGAGCCCCTGGATGACGTCGACACAGAACAGCGCCCCGGCGTCCCGGCACACCCGGCTCAGCGCGGCGAGGTCCAACCGCCTGCCACGGCCGAACTGGACCCAGCTGGTCACCACGAGCTTGGGTGGCGGGCCAGCGGCGATCACCTCGGCGAAGGCCTCGGTGGTGAGAGGTCCGCTCACGCGGTCCACCACCACACCGCGATCGGCGAGCGCGAGCCACGGATACCGCGTGGACGGGAACTCGCCGTCAGGGATGACGACGCGATCACCGGGTGCCCACTCCAGCCCGTTCGCGACGAAACCGAGGCCGGTGGTGGTGTTCTTCACGAAGGCGACATCACGCGACGGGACCCCCATCAGCGTCGCCGCCGACTCGCGGGCCCGTTCGATCGCCGCACTGTGCGCGGCGTAGGTGAACTCACCGTCCAGCGACACCTCGACGGCTTGCCGGTACATGGCCTCCACCGAGGACGTCGGCAGCGGGCAGATCCCGGCGTGGTTGAGATAGGCCCAGCGGTTCACGGCGGGGAACTGCTCGCGCGGCAGCGGAGTCATCGGACCCTCCTTAAGTGAACACCGTGTCCACTTCAACGAAGCTAGTCGACAACCAGTCACTGTGTCCACTTACGGCGTCAGCGTCCGCCCGGTGAGGCTCCCGTTCTCCACCGCCTCGACGTAGCTCCGCGCGACGTCCGCCGCCGGGGTGCCGCCGCCCGGTTCGCCGAGCGCGGCGAGCGTTTCGCTCACCCAGCCGGGACTGACGGCGTTGACGCGGAGGCCGCGTGGCAGTTCGCGGGCCGCCGCGGCGACGAAGGCTTCGAGCCCGACGTTGGTCAGGACTCCGAACGCGCTGCCGCGCAACGTCTCAGGGATCCGGCCTGCCGTCACCGTGACCGAACCGTCGTCCGGCAGATGCGGGATCGCGTGCCGCACCAGGAACACCTGCCCGAGCAGTTTCCCTTGCAGGCCTTGGACGAACTCTTCGTCGGTGCCGCCGTCGACCGGGACCAGCGAGCCGCTCCCCGCGCAGCACACGACGTGCTCGATCCCGGGTTCGGCGGCGAAGACGGCGTCGAGCGTGGCGGGCTGCTCGACGTCCACCTTGACCTCGCCGGAGCGGGAGGCGGGGAGCACGGTGTGCCCGCGCGCGGTGAGCGCTTCGCAGACCGCGGCCCCGATCGTCCCGGTGGCACCGACCACGAAGATCTTCATCGGCGTTCTTCCTTTCAAGGTCGGGTGAAGGGTTCTGTTTCGTAAGCCTGGTGCAGCGACGCGACGAAGGACGGCGCCTCCGGCAGGGGCGTCGCGCCGATCCGGCGCACCGCGATCCCCGGCGTCCACGAATTCATGACCACCGCACCAGCGAGCCCCGGCAGATCCGCGAGCGTGACCTCCTGGACCCGTTGCGGCACACCGAGTGCCCCCAGCCGTCGCCGCACGATGCCCATCGTGGTTCCCCTCAGCAGTCCGGCGTCCGGCCACACCACCGTATCGCCGTCCCAGAAGGCGAGGTTCCAGATCGTCGCCTCACTGAACCTGCCCTGACGGTCGACGAACGCCGCGTCGTCGAAGCCCTCCAGAACGGCCTGCCGCCGGAAGTACGACTTCGCCATCTCGCCGGTGTGCTTGATGGCGGGGAGGACGCGTTCGTGTTCGACCGCCGTCAGCGCCAGCGGCCCCGCCGGACCGGCCGCCGGTGGCCGGGTGCGCACCAGGACTTCGAGGTCACCCGGCAGGTGGATCGTCACGGTCATGGACACGTCGGTGGGGCAGGACTCCAACGCTTTGCGCAGGTAGGAGCGGATCCGATCGTCGGGCAGAGCGGCTCCGAACAGCTCCGTCGAGGCTGTCCGGAGCCGGTCCAGATGCAGGTCGAGACCGCGAATCAGGCCGTTTCGCACCTGTATGGCGGTGAAGTGAGCGAAGCCCGCGAAGGCGAGCGGCGCCAGGTCTTCGGCGGTCGCGGTCTCGCCGTTTCGCTGGGCGACGTGAGAACTCATGCCCGCACCGTAAACCGGCCGGTCTCCGGCGTGATGCCGGGAACGGACTTCAGCTCGCCCAGGAGCATCGAGCTGACGGCGACCGGATAGTCGTCGAGTGCGTACACCGTCCCGGCGAGCTTCACGCGGACAGGCGTGTCCCCCTTGTGCGCCAGCAAAGTCCGCTTCAGTTCCAGGACCGCTTCCTCGGTCAGCCGCTCGGCGATCGCGTGCAAGGTCAGCGGCGGTTCCTCGTCCCCCGCCGTGGACAGATCGAGCGACACCAGGCCGCCGCCGAACACGGACATCTTGTCCTCCCGCCAGTTCACCCGGCCGCTGACGCGGACGGCGTTGTCCTCGGCCAGATCCGCCACGAACAGTGCGTACGCCTTGGGAAAGAACAGCACTTCGAGCGCGGCGTCCAGATCCTCGATCGTGCAGATGGCCCACGGCTCACCCTTCTTGTTCACCCGCCGCTCCATGGACGTGATGAGCCCGGCGACGACCAGCTCCCCCTCCCGAGGCGGATTGTCGAGGATCGCCGCGATCGGCCGGGGCGCGTGCCTGCGCAGGACACGTTCCGCCCCGTCGAGCGGATGCGCGGAGACGTACAGCCCGAGCATTTCCCGTTCGTAGGTGAGCAATTCCTTGCGCGGCCACTCCTCGACGCCGAACCTGAGGTGGGCGAGCGGCGAGGTGTCGTCCTGGTTCTCCTCGTCCGCGCCGAAGAGATCGAACTGCCCCATCGCCTGCTTGCGTTTCAGCGGCACCACGGCGTCCACCGCGTCCTCGTGCACCCGCAGGATCGAGAGCCGCGTATGTCCGAGCGAGTCGAAAGCGCCCGCTTTGGCCAGTGACTCGAGGACACGTTTGTTGCAGGCCACCAGTTCCGACTTGCCGAGGAAATCGGTGAACGACGCGCACTTCCCCTTTTCCCGCCGTGTCGTGATGATCGAGTCGACGACGTTCGCGCCGACGTTACGCACCGCGCCGAGGCCGAACCGGATAGCGTCCCCCACCGCCGAGAACCGGAGCCCCGATTCGTTGACGTCCGGCGGCAGCACCTTGATCCCCAGCCGGCGGCACTCCGAAAGGTAGACCGCCGACTTGTCCTTGTTGTCCCCCACCGAAGTCAGCAGGCCCGCCATGTACTCCGCCGGGTAATTCGCCTTCAGGTACGCGGTCCAGTAGCCGACGAGGCCATAGCCGGCCGCGTGGGATTTGTTGAACGCGTAGCCGGCGAACGGGAGGATCGCGTCCCAGAGGGCTTGCACGGCCGCGTGGGAGAACCCGTTGGCGATCATGCCGTCCCGGAAGCCCTCGAACTCCTCCTCCAGTACTTCTTTTTTCTTCTTGCCCATCGCTTTGCGCAGTACGTCGGCTCGGCCCATGGAGTAGCCCGCGACGTCGCGCGCGATCTGCATGATCTGTTCCTGGTAGACGATCAGGCCGTGGGTCTCGGCCAGGATCTCGCGCAGCGGCTCGGCCAGTTCGGGATGGATCGACTCGATCGGCTGCCTGCGGTTCTTGCGGTCCGCGTAGTTGTTGTGCGTGTTCATCGCGATGGGACCGGGCCGGTACAGCGCGTTAACCGCGATGATGTCGCCGAACCCGGTCGGCCCCATCCGGCGCAGCAGATCCCGCATCGCACCGCCGTCGAGCTGGAAGACGCCGAGACTGTCGCCGCGCGCCAGCAGTTCGTAGGTCGCCGGATCGTCGACGCCGAGCGTGTCGAGGTCGATGTCCTCGCCGCGGTTGTCCTTGATGTTGTCGAGAGCGTCGCCGATGACGGTGAGGTTGCGCAGACCGAGGAAGTCCATCTTCAGCAGGCCGATGGCCTCGCACGACGGGTAGTCCCAGCCGGTGATGACCGCGCCGTCGTCCCGCCGCCACAAGGGGATCGCGTCGAGCAGCGGCTCGCTCGACATGATGACGGCACAGGCGTGCACCCCCGCGTTGCGGATCAGTCCTTCGAGTCCGCGAGCGGTCTCGAAGATCTTGGCCGCCTCGCCGTCGCCTTCCAGGAGCGTGCGGACCTCGGCGGCTTCGGCGTAGCGCTCGTGACCCGGCTCGACGATCCCGGCGAGCGGGATGTCCTTCGCCGCGACAGGCGGCGGGAGCGCCTTGGAGATCCGTTCCGCGATGGCGTATCCGCTCTGTCCATAGTGGACGCGCGCGGAATCCTTGATAGCCGCCTTGGTCTTGATGGTGCCGAAGGTGATCACCTGCGCGACGTGTTCGGCGCCGTACTTGTCGGTGGCGTAGCGGATCATCTCGCCGCGGCGGCGGTCGTCGAAGTCCATGTCGATGTCCGGCATGGAGACCCGTTCGGGGTTGAGGAATCGTTCGAACAGCAGGCCGAGGTCGATCGGATCGAGGTTGGTGATGCCGAGCGCGTACGCGACGAGCGAGCCCGCCGCCGAACCGCGGCCGGGCCCGACCCGGATGCCGACGCGGCGAGCGTGGTTCATCAGGTCGGCGGTGATCAGGAAGTACGCCGGGAAGCCCTTTTCGGCGATCACACCGATCTCGAAGTCGGCACGCGTGAGGTAAGCGTCGGGGACGCCGTCCGGCAACCGGCGGCGGAGCCCGGCCGAGACTTCCTCACGCAGCCAGGACTCTTCGTCGTGTCCTTCCGGGACCTCGAAGACCGGCATGCGGTCGAGGTGCCGGTAGACCTCGTCGTAGGGCTCGATCCGTTCGGCGATGAGCAGGGTGGCATCCGCCGCGCCCGGGACCTCGGCGTCCCAGTACCGGCGCATCTCCTCCGCGGACTTGAGGTAGTAGCCGTCGCCGTCGAACTTGAACCGGCCGGGATCGTCGAGGGTCTTGCCGGACTGGACGCACAGCAGTGCGGAGTGCGCCTCCGACTGGTCCTGGGTGACGTAATGCGAATCGTTGGTGGCCAAGGGTTTCAGGTCGAGTCTGCGGCCGAGGTCCAGCAGCCCTTCGCGCACGGACCGCTCGATCGGGAGACCGTGGTCCATCAGTTCCAGGAAGAAGTCGTCCGCGCCGAAGATGTCGCGGTAGTCCGAGGCCGCCTGGACAGCCTCGTCCGGCTGGCCGAGCCGGAGCCTGGTCTGCACCTCGCCGGACGGGCAGCCGGTGGTGGCGATGATGCCTTCGTGGTGCCGGGCGAGGAGTTCGCGGTCCATCCGGGGTTTGCGGTAGTACCCCTCCAGGCTGGCCGAGGAGGACAGCCGGAACAGGTTCCGCAGCCCTGTCGCGTTCTCCGCGAGCATGGTCATATGCGTGTAGGCGCCGCCGCCGGAGACGTCGCCGCCGTCGCCGCGCCGTCCCCAGAAGACCGGTTTCCTGTGGAAACGTGACTCGGGCGCGAGGTAGGCCTCGATGCCGATCACCGGTTTGAGCCCGGCCCGGACGGACTGGCGGTAGAACTCGTCCGCGCCGTACATGTTCCCGTGGTCGGTCATGCCCACCGCGGCCATGCCGAGCCGCTGGGCCTCGGCGAACAGCGGCGCGATCTTGGCCGCGCCGTCGAGCATCGAGTACTCGGTATGAACGTGCAGGTGCACGAAGGAGTCCACCGGCCACTCCCCACAGTTGTACGATCCGGTCCGACGGGGGCGATTGGACCCAAGGCACGTAGGTGCTGTCCAACAAGCGACACGCGGGCCGCGACAACCATCAGTTGTAAAGGGAGCACAATGGAGCTGGACCTGGGCGCGGTGCGCGCGTTCGTCGCGGTGGCCGAGGACCGGTACTTCAGCGAGGCCGCGATCCGGCTGGAGGTGAGCCAGCAGGCGATCTCCAAGAGGGTCGCCAAGCTGGAGGCCGATCTCGGCGTGCGGCTGCTGTCGCGGACACGCGGCGGGGCCGAGCCGACCGAAGACGGCGAGGAGTTCCTCGTCCACGCCCGCGCGCTGATCAGCCTCGCGGACCAGGCCGTCGAACGTCTTCAGGGCAGGCGCCATCCCCTGCGCGTCGACGTCCTCGGCACGCGGCTGGCGACCATGGAGGTGATCCGGGCGTTTCACGCCGACCACGACGACGAGCTGGAACTCGTCACTCCCGGCCTGGGCGCGGCGCGCCGGGCCATGCTGCCGGAGTCGGTCGACGCCGCCTTCGCCCGCGTCAGCACCGTGACGGACCCCGGGATCGGCCGTACGCCCGCCTACCTGGAGCCGGCGAACCTGCTGGTCGGACGGCGGCACCCGCTCGCGCGGCGGCGGCGGGTCGTGATGGCGGAACTAGCCGGGCTGACGGCCTGGATGCCCTACAACGCGCGGGCCAGCGAATGGGCCGAGTTCTGGCAGGAACTGTGCCCGGCGTTCGGCATCCTCGTCGACACCGACGGCCCGAACTTCGGGCTCGAACACCACATCGAGGTACTCAGCCAGTCGAAGGACCGGCTGGGCTTCGTCGGCGCGAAAATGCACGTGCCCTGGCATCCGGACGTCGTCCAGATCCCGCTCGTCGACCCGACACCGGTGTACCCGTTCTCGCTGCTGTGGCGGCACGAGAACCGGCACCCCACGCTGCCGCTGCTGATCGAGCACGTCCGGTCCGGCTACCGGCCTTTCGACCCGGAGCGGCAGTGGCTCCCGGTGGCGGACCGGGACGCCATGACCCGTGTGCACGATGCGCGAAGGGCCGCCGGTACGGAAAAGTGAAGCCATGGGCGAGGGGCTGATCGGCGCGCGGGTGACCCGGCAGGAAGACGTCCGGCTGCTCACCGGCCGGGCGCAGTACATCGACGACGTCCGGCTGCCCGGGATGCTCGAGGCCGCCGTCCTGCGCAGTCCTCATCCCCACGCGCGGATCGTGCGCGTCGACACCACCGCGGCGGAGGCCCATCCCGGCGTGTTCGCCGTGGTCACCGGTGAGGACGTGCGGGCCGCCACGATGGCGCCGCAGCCGGTGATCTGGTCGAATCTGCCGGATATGCGGGTGCCCGAGTCCCACGCGCTGGCCGTGGACAAGGTCCGGTATCCCGGCCAAGGCGTCGCTGCCGTCGCGGCGAAGGACCGGGCGACCGCCGAAGACGCGCTGGAACTGATCGAGGTCGAGTACGAAGAACTCCCGGCCGCCAGTTCACTCGAACAGGCGCTGGCGGACGACGCCCCGAAGCTCTACGAAGACTGGCCGAGCAATATCGCCGGCACCGGGACCATCCCGATGGGCGACGTCGGCGCCGTGTTCGCCGAGGCCGACGTCGTGCTCACCGAGTCGTTCCGCTTCGCCCGCCAGATGGGCACGCCGATCGAAACGCGCGGTGTGGTGGCGACCTGGGATCCGTTCACCGACCGCCTCGACGTCTGGCTCGCGACGCAAGCGCCCAACCTCGCGCGCGAACTGTTCGGCGAGGTCTTCGGGCTCTCGATGGACCGGATCCGCGTGCGCACCCCCGACGTCGGCGGCGGTTTCGGGAACAAGTTCGACTTCTACGCCGAGGAGGTCGTCGCGGCGATCCTCTCGCGGCGCACCGGGAAACCGGTCAAGCTCATCGAAGACCGCGCGGAGAGCTTCGTCGCCAACGCGCACTCGCGCGAGCAGAAGATCGACGTCGAACTCGCGGCCAAGGACGACGGCACGATCACCGGTCTGCGGGCCACGGTGTACGGCGTCCTCGGCGGGGTGCTCGGGACCGTCGGCCCCAGTCCGTGCTGGACGACGACGGCGCTGCTGACAGGGCCGTACGCGATCCCGAACGTGGAACTGACCCTTGTCGCCGTGATGACGAACCGGTCACCGTACGGGTCTTTCCGCGGTTACGGGCTGCCGAAGGCGAACTTCGTGCACGAACATCTGGTGGAGCAGCTGGCGAAACGGCTCGGCATGGACGCGCACGCGGTGCGGCACAAGAACTTCATCCCGCCGGAAGCGTTTCCGTACCAGAGCCCGGTGTTCGTGTACGACAGCGGCCGCTACGCGGACTGCCTGGATCTTTGCCTGAAGGCCGTCGAGGACGCGGGCTGGGCCGAACGCCGCGGAAATGGTGTCGGCATCGGATATTCGTTCCACAACGAACTGACCGGGTTCGGGCCGAGCCGGATCATCAACCTCTCCGGTTTGGGGCATTCCGGCTTCGACGAGGAGGTCGTGCGGGTCGACTCGACCGGGCACGTGACCGTCCACACCGGACTTTCCGCGATCGGGCAGGGCATCCACACGACACTCGCGCAGGTGGCCGCGCACACGCTCGGCGTCCCGCTCGACCACGTCACCGTCATTTCCGGCGACACCGAAAGCTGCCCGTATACCGGCTACGGCACGGCGGCGAGCCGCGGGGCGGCCGTCGGCGGCGCGGCGGTGCTGAACGCGTCGACCCGGCTGCGGGCGAAGATCCTGCGGGTGGCCGGTCACATCCTGGAGGTCTCCCCCGACGATCTGTCCCTTGAGGACGGTGTCGTTTCGGTGAAGGGCGTACCGGGCAAGGAGGTCACGCTGGCCGCGATCGGCGACGCGGCATACCGGCGGCTGAACGGTGTCTGGCCCGAAGACGAGACGCCGACGCTGGAAGAGCGAGAGGTCTACGACCCGGTCAACGTCGCGACGTCGTTCGGCTGCACCGCCGTCCTCGCCGAAGTCGACGAGGAGACCGGCGTGGTGACGCTGCTGGACTACCTGATCGCGCACGACTGCGGCACCGTCATCAACCCGACGATCGTGGACGGGCAGCTGCACGGCGGCGCGGCTCAGGCCATCGGCGGAGCGCTGTACGAGGAATTGGTCTACGGCGCCGACGGGCGGATGGAGACCACTTCGTTCACCGGGTACCTGCTGCCGACCGCGACCGAGATCCCGCCGTTCTCCGTGTCCCATATGGCCACGCCCGCCGAGCACGTTCCCGGCGGGTTCAAGGGGATGGGGGAAGCGGGCGTGATCGGCGGCGGCGCGGCGATCGCGCACGCGGTCGAAGACGCGCTGCGCGAATACGGCGTCGACATCACGTCGCTGCCGATCACGCCGCCCCGGCTGCTGGCCGCGATGAAGCGGGGAGCACGCCGGTGAAAGCCGCTCCGTTCGAGTACTTCCGAGCTTCGTCGCTCGCCGACGCCATCGAAGCGCTGAGCACGCCGGGCGCGCGGGCGCTGGCGGGCGGGCAGAGCCTGGTGCCGCTGCTGAACCTGCGTCAGGCCCGGCCGTCGCTGGTGGTCGACATCAACCGCGTCGACGAGCTTTCCTTCCTGCGCAGGGAGAACGGACGGCTGGAGATCGGCGCGCTCACCCGGCACCGCTTTGCCGAGACGTCCACTGTCGTGCGGTCCGAGGCCCCGTTGCTCGCCGAGGCGCTCGGTTTCGTGGGGCACGTGGCCATCCGGAACCGGGGCACGATCGGCGGCAGCCTCGCGCACGCCGACCCCGCCGCGGAACTGCCCGCCGTGATGGTCGCGCTCGACGCCGAATTCGCCTTGCGCGGGCCGGAAGGCGAACGGCTCGTCGCCGCACGGGACTTCTTCCTCGGCCCGCAGCGCACTGCGCTGGCCCCCGGCGAACTGCTGACCCGGATCTCGGTGCCACGGCATCGAGGCGGCTGGGCGGTCGAGGAACTGAGCCGCCGAAGCCGCGACCTCGCACTGGTCGCCGTCTTCGCCACCGTGACGATGTCCGGCGGCACCTGCGAAACCGCGCGGATCGCCGTCGCGGGCGCGGGCCCCACGCCGATCCGGGCCGCCGCGGCCGAAGAGTCGCTCGCCGGCGCCCCCCTGACGGACGACGCGATCGCTCTCGCCGCGGAACTCGTCGCGACGGCGACCGATCCGCCCGAGGACCTCCATGCCCCCGCCGACTACCGGCGTGAGATGGCCGCCGTCCTCACCTGGCGCGCGATCGCGCGTGCGAAGGAGCGCGCATGATCACGGTCACCGTGACGGTGAACGGACGGACCTATCGCGCCGAGTGTGAACCACGGCGGACGCTGGCCGACTTCCTGCGCCACGACCTGGGTTTCACCGGGGTGCACGTCGGCTGCGAACACGGCGTCTGCGGCTCGTGCACGATCACCCTCGACGGCGCGAGCGCGCGTTCGTGCTGTCTGCTGGCGGCCCAGGTGGACGGTTCGGAGATCGTCACCGTGGAGGGGCTGGCTTCCGATGGCCGGCTGCACCCCCTGCAGGAGTCGTTCCGGAAGCACCACGGGCTGCAGTGCGGTTTCTGCACGCCCGGGATGCTGGCGACGGCGGCGGAGCTGCTGAAGGAGAACCCGGACCCGACGGACGCCGAGATCCGGCAGGGGATCTCGGGGAACCTGTGCCGGTGCACGGGCTACCAGTTCATCGTGGACGCCATCCGGGACGCGGCCCCTGGCCGCTGAAAGGTCACCACTGGTCGTCGATGCGCCACAGGCAGGTCCGGAACTCCGGGGTGAGCCGCGCGGGCAACGCGAGCAGAACACCTTCGAGCATTTCCCTCGCCACCCACGGATCGCCGCAGCACTCCCAGACTCCGCATCCCTCGCTGTCGACCCTGAGCCGTCGATACGGGTTCGCGGTGAATTCCCGCCAGAGGCGCAGCGCGGTCCGGGTCGCGCCGGGGCCGAGGTAGCCGCGAGCGCGTTCGAGGCGAGCGATCCAGGCGGCGAGCGCGGGCGAAAAGTCACGCTGGTCATGGAGTTCGGCCGGTCGTCGAAGCCGAAGCCCTCGCCGGACCTGTGCGGGCGCTCTACGCGGCATTGCCCTTTCGGAGGTTCGTCACCCGGTCATCGTGCCACAACTCGAAGGCCTGCTTCCCTACTTTGAAGGTAGGGAAGCAGGCCTTCACGGACCTCGGGGATCAGCCGACGATGTCGATTTCGAACTCCATGTTCGAGCTGTACTCGTAGTCGGCCCACACCGCGCCCGGCAGGGCGTACCGCCGGTGCGAAACCGTCTTCGGATTGAATCCGGGCGTCTGCAAGGGATTCCCGCCGACACCGACCTTGTCGCTGCCCCAGGCGTAGATGTTGCCCTGCCACACGGGCGCGTCGGTGACCCCGTCACCGTCGACTCGCGGGCGGACGACGATCGCGGCCGTCTCGCTGCCGGAGAGCAGCAGCCGCACGGATGTGGTGGCCGAACTGGCCGGAATTGTCCTGCGTTCCATGAGTTCTGTCGTCGCCTTCTGTTTCGGGGCGGCGCCGCCGCCGGTCAAGTGGGCGTTCGTGTAGGACTCGTTGAGGTCGACACTGCTCGCGCGAACACCGGAGACCTGGCCGGAGTCCGTGAACTGGTGGATGTCGTAGCGGCCCGCGGCCGGATCGGGTTTGGCGCCGTAGCGCGCGATCCAGATGACCAGGTCCGGCACGCCGAACTGATCCGGGCGCAGCATCCTGGCGTGCGCGTTGTTCATGTAGACACCGGGGCGGAAGCCGTGTCCCGCCACGCGGTTGCAGAATCTGATCGCGAAGTCGCGCTTGCGTCCGTCTGGGATGTTCGGTGTACCCGAACCGGGAGGGTTGTCCTCGATGTCGAGCATCGGGACGCAACCTGTCGCCCCGAGCCGCCGGACCTCCCCGATCAGCACGTCGGCCTGCGCCTCCGGCGAAGGGCTCACCTGGGCGAAGTGATACCCGCCCACCGGAATCCCCACCGATCTCGCGCCTGCCACCAGCGCGTCGCCGGTGTTGCGGCCGCCGTTCGGCAGACCACCACCGTCGGTGAGCTTGACGAAGACGAACGTCACCCCATGGTCTTCGACGGCTTGCCAATTGGTAACGGTCTGAAAGCGGCTGTAGATATCTATTCCCAGCGCCATCGCTACAGCCTGACGGGTGAACCCGTTGGACAAAAGGGCCTAGTGGGCGATTACAGGTACACCCGATTCGCCCTTTCGGGCGGCCCCTCCCTGGCCGACCCGGCTCACCCGTGCCCGTACTGTGAGTGTCATGGCGTCTCGAAGCCCTTTTCGCTGGATGACTCGATGGGCTGACTGGTTCGAGGAGCGCGGCGTCTACGTCCCAGGCGAGGAGAGCCGCGCGGTCGACCCGATGCGCGATTTCGGCTGGCTGATCGTGGCCTGGGTGTCCGGTCTGGCGATCTTCATCCTGTTCTTCGCCTTCGCCGTTTGACCTCGGCCGGTGTGTCATCCAGGTGACTACTGTCACTAGCCGTGCCCTTCCGATCACGGATCGGCCACGGCTGTACACCAGGTGCGCCTCAACCCGGCCGTGCCGCTCCTCTCGGCTGCGGAAGACCGTCACTCTGGACTCTTCGGCACTAATGACTACCTCGAACGGCCCACCCGCACCGCCGACTGGAGTAACCACACATGGCGCCCCCGCGCACCCCGAAGCTCTTCATCGCCGCCTGCGCTCTGATGCTGGCGGCCGCGTGCGGAGTTCCGGCACCGGAAAAAGGGGCCGCCGTGCTCGGCGCGGACGCCCCGGCGCAGGGACTGGCCGCGACCCACGCGGAAGGTGACCTGGCGTTCGGTGCCCCGCACCGGTTCGCGACCGGTGTCACGATCTCCGTGTCCGCGCCGAAGTCGTTCAAGCCGAGCGCGTCGGCATATCCGCAGAGCCCGCGCGCGGTGGCCTTCGGCATCGAGGTGACGAACGCGGGCGCCGACACGTACCGGCTCTCCGGCCTGTCCGTCACCGGCGAAGTGGACGGTGAAAGCCCGTCGGTCAAGCAGGTCGTCGACCCGACTCAGGGCTACAACGGCATCGCGGACGCCGGCAAGGACGTGGCGCCCGGCCGGTCGGTCCACCTGAACCTGGCGTTCGCCGTTCCGGACAAGCCGGTGAAGCTCCGCCTGCAGGTGCGGCCGAGCCTCGCGGAGCCTGTCGCCGCGAAGTACTGCGGGAAGGTCTGACGCCGCCGATTCGCTACCGTGTGCGTCATGACCGAGCAGCGACTCTCCCCCGGCGACAAAGCGCCCGACTTCACCCTCCCCGACAGCGAGGGCAACGACGTCAAGCTCAGCGACTTCCGCGGCAAGTCGGTCGTCGTGTACTTCTACCCGAGTGCCGGTACGCCGGGCTGCACGAAGCAGGCCTGCGACTTCCGGGACAGCCTCGCGCAGCTCAACGACGCCGGCTACCAGGTGCTCGGCATCTCGCCGGACAAGCCCGCGAAGCTGGCGAAGTTCGTCGAGGCGGAGGGGCTGACCTTCCCGCTGCTCTCCGACACGGAGAAGACCGCCCTCAAGGCGTACAGCGCCTTCGGCGAGAAGAAGAACTACGGCAAGGTCTACGAAGGCGTCATCCGCTCGACGTTCGTCGTCGACGCCGACGGCAAGATCGCTGTGGCTCAGTACAACGTCCGGGCGACAGGGCACGTCGCGAAGCTTCTGCGGGACCTCGACCTGGCGTCCTGACTCGTGAGTGGCGATTCGGGTTCTATTGAGGGGTAAGGCAAACCTGGCGTGTTTGTGGACGGTGTCGGTGACTCTGCGCGACACCGGGTCGTTGGCCTCGACTGTGTGGATTTTGGTGCGTTGGATGACCAGAAATCCACACAGTCCTGTCGTGACCAGACCGGTCACGACAGTCGAACAGGGGGCGTGTGGAAATAGGGACGTTGAGCGTCCCTATTTCCACACACCCCTCACCCTGAGTAACAACACGCGCCCTCGTCGACCCGACACCTTTGCCTTACCCCTCAATAACCCGAATCGCCACTCACGAGACTCAACCGGCCAACTTCCTAAGCTCTCCCACCAAAGCCCGCAACGCCTTACCCCGATGCGAAGCACCGTCCTTTTCGGACGGTTCCAGCTCCGCCGAAGACCGCGTCCCGCCGTCCGGCACGAAGATCGGGTCGTACCCGAATCCGTTGGCACCACGGCGTTCCCGGATCAGCGAGCCTCGCCATTCCCCGCGCACCACGGTTTCGTCGCCGCCGGGGACGACCAGCGCGGCCGCGCAGACGAAGGCCGCGCCCATGCGCTCGTCGGGAGTGTCGGACAGCTGCGCCAGCACGAGGTCCAGGTTCGCCTCGTCGTCGCCGTGCTTGCCGGACCAGCGGGCCGAGAGCACGCCCGGCATGCCGTTGAGCGCGTCGACGGCGATGCCGGAGTCGTCGGCGATGGCCGGGAGGCCGGTCGCGGCGGCCGCGTCCTGTGCTTTCGCGAGCGCGTTGCCCTCGAAGTCCGGAGCGGTTTCGGGTGCTTCGGGGAACTCGGGGACGTCGGCGAGGCCGATGACCTCGACGCCCTCGATCCCTTCGGCCACCAGGATGCGCCGGAGTTCACCGAGCTTCTTAGCGTTGCGCGTGGCGAGGAGCAGCTTGGTCACTTCGCGCCCTTCTTCTTGTCCGGACGCGGCTCGGGGAGTTCGCCGGGATACGGCAGCGCGAGGGCTTCGGTCTGCAGCCGGGTCAACTCTTCGCAACCGGCCTGCGCCATGTCCAGCATGGTGTCCAAAGTGGACCGCGCGAAGGTGGCACCCTCACCGGTGCCCTGCACCTCGATCAGGGTGCCCGCGTCGGTGGCGACGACGTTCATGTCGACCTCCGCGCGCGAGTCCTCTTCATACGGAAGGTCGAGGCGCACCCGGCCGTCGACGACGCCGACGCTCACCGCGGCCACCGAAGACGAAAGCGGCTGCGGGTCGGCGAGGCGGCCCGCCGCGCCGAGCCAGGTCACCGCGTCGGCGAGCGCGACGTAACCGCCGGTCACCGCGGCCGTGCGGGTGCCGCCGTCGGCCTGGATGACGTCGCAGTCGATGACGATCGTGTTCTCCCCCAGCGCCGCCAGGTCGATGCAGGCGCGCAGGGACCGGCCGATCAGCCTGGAGATCTCGTGGGTGCGGCCGCCGACGCGGCCCTTGATGGATTCGCGGTCGCCGCGGGTGTTGGTCGCCGACGGCAGCATCGCGTACTCGGCGGTGACCCAGCCGAGGCCGGAACCGGCCCGCCAGCGGGGGACGCCTTCGGTGACGCTCGCCGCGCACAGCACCCGGGTGTCGCCGAATTCGATCATCACCGAGCCCGCGGGCCACCGCTGGAAACCGCGGGTGATCTTGATGTCGCGAAGCTGGTCGTCGTTCCTGCCGTCTTTTCTCGCCACGGCCGTCACTCTAGAACCCCGTGTCAGAAGTCGTAAACGGCGCCCTGTTCGACCAGCTCGGCCGCGGGATACGCGACGGCCGCTTCGGCGAGGACGGCGGCGCGGTCGGTCCAGGGAGCGACGTGCGTGAGCAGCAGCCGTCCCACCCCGGCCTTGCGGCCCAGCTCTCCCGCTTCCTTGCCGGACAGATGGACGCCGGCGGGCCGGTCGGGCGAGTCGGTCCAAGACGCTTCGGAGAGCAGGACGTCGACGCCGCCGGCGAGGTCGGTGAGGGTGTCGCAGACGCCGGTGTCACCGGTGTAGGCGAGGGTCTTGCCCCCGTGCTCGATCCGCAGGCCGAACGCCGGGGTGGGATGGTCGACCGGGACCGCGGTGATCTCGAACGGCCCGATCTCCATGGGCTCGGTGCGCAGAGTGCGGAAGGCGAAGACGTCGGAGAGATCGGTGGTCGCCCGCTCCTCCTCGTTCGCCGCGTAGGCGTGGGCGAGCCGTTCGTGCACGTCGGACGGCCCGTACAGCGGCAGCCGGGCCGGCCTCGCCGGATACGGCAGGGCCGGGTGGTAGCGCCGCAGCACGGTGAGCGCGCTGACGTCGGCGCAATGATCGGGGTGAAGGTGCGAAAGGATCAGCGCGTCCAGGTCGAACGGGTCGCGCAGGGCCTGCAGCCCGGCGAGCGTCCCGTTGCCGAGTTCGAGCCCCAGGACGAACCCGTCCGCCTCGAGCAGATAGCCGGACGCGGCGGCGTTGGGCCCGGGGATGCTGCCTGAGCAGCCGAGGATCGTGAGACGCACTGTGACACCTTAAGCACGGATTCGGCGATTTTACGCACTGGTGGGAGCCAGCACACCCGGAGCGAAACCCATGAACCGCTGAGCGAGTCTGGTGAACGGCTCGGCGGATCCGGTGGCGACGAACTCGTGCCGCGGCGGGGTGTCGCGCTCGGCGAGGAGATCATCCTCGGTGAGAACGCGTACGAGGTCACGCGCGGTTTCCTCGGCACTGGACACCAGCGTGACGTCCTGGCCCATGACGATCTGCAGCACCCCGGAGAGCAACGGGTAGTGCGTACAGCCCATGACCAGCGTGTCGACCTGCGCGTCCAGCAGTGGTTCCAGATAGCCCTGCGCGAGGCCGAGTACCTGACGGCCGGTGGTGATCCCGCGTTCGACGAAGTCCACGAACCGCGGGCAGGCGACGCTGGTGATCTCGACGTCCTGTGCCGCGTTGAAGGCGTCGTCGTAGGCACGGGACCGGACGGTGCCCTCAGTGCCGATCACGCCGATCCGGCCGGAGCGCGTGGCGGAGACGGCCCGGCGCGCGGCCGGGAGGACGACCTCGACCACGGGGACGTCGTAGCGCTCCCTCGCGTCGCGGAGGCAGGCGGCGGAGGCGGTGTTGCAGGCGATGACCAGCGCCTTCACCCCGCCTTCGACGATGTCGTCCAAGGCCGCGAGCGCGTACTCGCGCGCCGTCGCGATGGGAAGCGGACCGTACGGGTTGCGGGCGGTGTCACCGACGTAGCGCAACTGCTCACCGGGCAGCTGCTCCAGGATCGCCCTGGCGACGGTGAGCCCGCCCACTCCGGAATCGAAGACGCCGATCGGGGCGTCGGCGCTCGGCTTGGTCACACGGCGAGGTTACCGGGACCGCCACCGGTCGTTCGCTTGGCTTGGGACCTGTCCATCCGCGCCGCCACCCAGGCCGCGAAGATCCCGGACAGCGCGCCGAACAGGTGCCCCTGCCAGGAGACGTTCGGATCACCGGGAAGCAGACCCCAGAGCATTCCGCTCCAGATGCCGAGCAGCACCACGGCCACCAGGATCTGCCCGGCCGCCCGATTGAAGATACCCCTGACCAGCAGGAACGCGAGCCACCCGAAGGCGACGCCGGACGCGCCCACGGTCACCGTGCCGCTCGGCGCGATCAGCCAGACGCCGAGGCCCGAGAGCACCCAGATGATCGCGGTGACCAGCACCCACCGGCCGATGCCCGCGGCCATCGCGAGGAAGGCGAACACCAGGACCGGGACGGTGTTGGAGAACAGATGCGCCCAGCCGTGGTGCAGCAACGGCGCCCAGATCACGCCGTCGAGCCCGGAGAGGTCGCGAGCGAGGATGCCGCCCTGGTCGAGGTCGGCGGGCAGCACCACGTCGACGAGTTCCACCAGGTAGAGCAGCACGGTGAAGGCCAACGCCACGATCGCGGCGGCCTTCGGGTTCGGCGGGAGGACACGTTTGGCCGGGTCCGCACCGGGCGACTCGCTCGCCGGGACCGGCTGGGGAGGCAAAGTGGTCACCTCCCCAGGCTACGAGGGGATCGGCGGGATCGCCTCGGTGAGAACCCTGAATTGTCGGTGGGGGCGGCTACGGTCGCTCGTATGGGGATCCCTTCTTCCGAGCACGTCGACGTGCCCGCCTACCTCGCGCGACTCGGCCTCGAGCACGAGCCGCCGGGCCTCGACGCGCTCTTCCGGCTGCACGCGGCCCATGTGGAGCGGGTGCCGTACGAGGATTTCGAAGTCCAGCTGGGCCGGGTGACGTCGCTGGATCCGGCGGTGTCGTTCGGCCGGATCGCCGCCGGGCGCGGCGGCTACTGCTATCACCTCAACGGCGCGTTCTCGGCGCTGCTGAGCGCTCTCGGCTACCAGGTCACCCGGCATCCGAGCGGGGCGCAGATGGCAGGCGACCAGGCCGGGATCCACCTCAACCACCTCGCGCTGACGGTGACCGGGCTTTCGGAGACACCCGAGGTCGGCTGGCTGGTCGACGTCGGGCTCGGGGACGGCATCCACGAGCCGATCCCGCTGCGTGAAGGCGAGTACAAACAGGGGCCGCTGGTGTTCCGTCTGCGACCTTCGGAGGTCACGCCCGGTGGCTGGCGGTTCGACCACGATCCGCAGGGCAGCTTCGTCGGGATGGACTTCGCGCCGGAAAAGGCCGTGATGGCGGACTTCGCCGAGAAGCACGTGGAGCTGTCCACGTCCGAGGACTCCGGGTTCGTCCGCACGCTGGTGTTGCAGCGGCGGGACGCCGACGGCCTGGACTCGCTGCGCGCGCTGACCTTGAGCGGCCTGCCGGGCGGCAAGACGGTGCTGGAATCACCGGCCGAGTGGTGGACGGCGATCGAGGACGTCTTCGGCGTGCCTCGCGGCGGTTTCACCGGTGAAGAACAGGACAGGCTGTGGCGGCAGGCCGTCTCCCAGCACGAGCTTCACACCGCGGGAGGGAGTGAGGCCTTGCCCAGCGCGTAGTCCACGGCCGCTTCGGCGTGCAACCTGGTGGTGGGGAAGGTGGGCACCGGACTGTCCTCAGAGCCGACGAGCAGTTCGATCTCGGTGCAGCCGTAGATGACGCCTTCCGCGCCCGCCTCGACGAGCCTCGCGATGACCTCGCGGTACCGCTCGCGGGAGTCCTCGGTGACGACGCCGTGGACGAGTTCGTCGTAGATGATCCGGTGCACCGTTTCGCGGTCTTGTCCGTCCGGGACGAGCACGTCGAGCCCGTGCGCGGCGAGGCGGTCGCGGTAGAACGGCTGGGCCATCGTGAAGCCGGTGCCTAAGAGCCCGACGCGTTTGATGCCTTCCGCCTTGATCGCGGCGGCCGTGGCATCGGCGAGGTGCAGCAGCGGGACTCCGAGGCCATCGGTGAGCCGATCGGCGACCTTGTGCATCGTGTTGGTGCACAAGACGACGAAGTCCGCTCCGGCGGCTTCGAGTCCGCGCGCGGCGCGGTTCAGTTCCCGCCCGGCGTCGTCCCAGCGGCCTTCGGCCTGCATCGCTTCGATTTCGGCGAAGTCCACGGAGTAGAGCACGGTGCGCGCGGAGTGGTACCCGCCTCGCACCTCACGGACGCGCTCGTTGACCAGCCGGTAGTACTCGGCCGACGATTCCCAGCTCATCCCGCCCAGCAGCCCGATGACCTTCATGCCCGCCATCGTGCCAGCGCCGCGCGTGCAATGAACGGGCCTTTCATTGCAAGTTTTGCTATGAAAGACCCGTTCATTGCAGTCGCGGGTCAGGCCCAGAGCTGCCCGTCGAGCCTTTCGGCCGCTTCGTCCAGAGAGCCGGAGTAAGCGCCCGTAGAAAGGTACTTCCACCCGGCATCCGCGACCACGAAGGCCACGTCGGCGGGCTTCCCCGAGGCGGCGGCCTTCTCCGCGACAGCCAGCGCCGCGTGCAGCACGGCACCTGTCGAGATCCCCGCGAAGATGCCTTCGTGCTCCAGCAACTCGCGAGTCCGGCGAAGCGCGTCGTACGCGCCGACGGAGAACCGGCCGTTGAGCACACTCGCGTCGTAGAGCTCCGGGACGAAGCCCTCGTCGAGGTTCCGCAGGCCGTACACCAGCTCGCCGTAGCGCGGTTCGGCCGCGATGATCTGCACGTCCGGCTTCGCCTCGTGCAGGTAGCGCCCGACGCCGACCAGGGTCCCGGTGGTGCCGAGGCCGCCGACGAAATGCGTCAGCGTCGGCAGGTCCTTGAGCAGCTCGGGCCCGGTGCCGCGATAGTGCGCGTCGGCGTTGGCCGGGTTGCCGTACTGGTAGAGCATGACCCAGTCCGGATTGGCCTCGGCCAGTTCCTTCGCCCGGCGCACGGCCTCGTTGGAGCCGCCGGCGGCCGGGGAGAAGACGATCCGCGCGCCGTACGCCTGCAGCAGCTGCTTGCGTTCGGTGGAGGTGTTCTCCGGCATCACGCAGACCAGGCCGTAGCCCTTGAGCTTCGCGGCCATGGCGAGCGAGATCCCGGTGTTGCCCGACGTCGGCTCCAGGATCGTGGAGCCGCGCCGGAGGGTGCCTTCACGCTCGGCGGCCTCGATCATCGCCATCGCGGGGCGATCCTTGATCGAACCGGTCGGGTTGCGATCCTCCAGCTTCGCCCACAACCGCACGTCGTGCGTGGGCGAAAGCCGGGGAAGGCCGACCAGCGGGGTGCCGCCGAGCGCGTCGAGCAGCGACTCGAAGCGAGCCATCGATCAGCCTCCGGCCACAGCGGGCAGGATGGTCAGGGTGTCGCCGTCCTTGACCTCGGACTCGAGGCCGCCGGAGAAGCGCACGTCCTCGTCGTTGACGTAGACGTTGACGAAGCGGTGCAGCTTCTCTTCCTTGACCAGACGGGCCTTGAGGCCGCCGTGGCGGGACTCGATGTCGTCGATCACCTCGAGCACGGTCTTGCCGTTCGCCTCGACGGACTTCTCGCCGCCGGTGTGCGTACGCAGGATGGTCGGGATGGACACGGTCACGGCCATGGGTTTCTACCTCCGGTGGGTTCTCTACTACGCAGACGTTCGGGCCGGTCCGGGTTATTCCGGACGGGGGTTCAGCCGGTGATCTCGACGGGCTCCTCGGTGATCTCCCCGTCCACGATCCGGTAAGACCGGAACTGATGCGAATCGGGGTCCTTGGTGGAGACGAGCACGTAGTGCGCGTCGGGTTCCGAGGCGTACGAGACATCGGTGCGTGACGGGTAGGCGTCGGTCGCGGTGTGCGAGTGGTAGATGACCACCGGGACCTCGTCGTTGGCGTCCATCTCGCGGTAGAGCTTGAGCAGATCACCCGAGTCGAATTCGTAGAACGTGGGCGAGCGCGCCGCGTTCAGCATCGGGATGTAGCGCTCGGGGCTGTCCGATCCCTCGGGACCGGCGATCACCCCGCACGCCTCATCGGGGTGGTCACGACGGGCATGGGCGACGATCTCGTCGACGAGTTCACGGCGGATCCGGAGCACACCGCACATCTTAGGTGCTGGACGCGCCTGGTCCACACTCTGAGATTGCCGCCACTCAGAGCGTGTGGACGCCCGGAGCGGCGGGATCGTCGAGGAGCGCCGTCGTGATCAGGTTGTCGAGCGAGCCGAGCCAGACGGACTTCACCTCGTGGTCCCGCCGGGCCAGGAAGTCGTCCGGCTGCCGGGCCTTCCACCGGGGGCGGCGCAGGTACCTGGCCTGAGCGTGCACGAGCACGAGCCGCAGGTCGCGGACCCCGGCCCGGCTGAGGACGAAGGTCGTTCCCTCCGGCCACCGTTCTAGCACCCCTTCGAGGGTGGCCTGGACTTCGGCGCGCATCTTCGCCCCGTGACGCTCCCGAAAGCCTTCGCTGTCCGCCTTCTTGCGGTAGGCGTCGGGGAACAACAGGTCGTCCCGGACGTTTTCCGCTCCCGCTACCAGGGCTTCGGCGAGATCGACCAGGATCGCTCGCAGCACTTCGGCCACGTTCTCCGACAGGTCGAGCCGGACGCCGTCTCCATCGCGGACGGCACGCGCCTCGTCACGCATGCCGGAGCCTCGCGCGGAGGCCGTGGACCTGCAGCGCGGCGACCAGCTGCTCACCTTCCGCCCAGAGACCGGGAGTCAGGTCCACCCGGCCGCGACGGTGGATGTCGTCGGCGACCCGGTACGCGGTCTCGGTGCTGTATCCGAGCACTTCGCTCAGCACCAGCGTGACACCCGCGTAGGTGTTGATGTGGTCGTTGTGGATCTCGATGATCCACGATCCCCCTTGACGCATGCCGGCTTGATCGCCCGCGCCCGCTTCTCGTTACGCGAGGGCTTCCGGCCAGACGTCGCGGTACGCGCGCATGCCTCCGGCGGAGGTGGCGTTCAGCACGCCGTGCACCATCGCCCGCCCGAACACCCGCGCGGCCGCCGAGCAGAGGGTGTCCAGCACCATCGCGCGCCGCGTCGCCGCGATGGGGCCCGCGCCACCGGGCAGTTCCCGGTCGCCGGTCGCCAGCGCGAACACCGTGTCGCCGTCGAACATCGTGTGAGCCGGGCGGACCGCCCTGGCGAGGCCGTCCTGCGCGGCCACCGCGAGCCGTCGCGCCTCCGCTTTGGACAGTGCCGCGTCGACCGCGACCACGCCGATGGTCGTGTTGAGCCCCGACGCCTTCGCCTCGACGTCGCCGGGCCGGTCGGGCCAGCGGACGCCGAACTCGCCGTCGACCTCGTGATCCGCCGCGAAAGCGCGGCCTGTCGAGAGGTCCACGGCTTCGCCGGCGGCGTTCACGGCGGCGACAACGCCGACGGTGAACTCCCCGACCCGCTCCGAAGCGGTCCCGATCCCACCTTTGAGTGAACCCGCCTTCGCGCCGGCGCCCGCGCCGACGGTCCCCAGCCGCACAGGACCCGCGACAGCCGCTTCGCAAGCCGCGTAACCGAAAGAAGCGTCCGGACGGTTGCCCCAGTCGCTTCGCGGCAGGTCGAACAGCACCGCCGCGGGCACGATCGGCACCACTTCGTGCGGTTCCGTCCCGACCGGGATCCCCAGGTTCCGTTCGGCGAGCCAGCGCATGACGCCGTCCGCCGCGGCCAGGCCGTACGCGCTCCCGCCGGACAGGCAGATCGCGTTGACGTGCTGGACCAGGTTCTCCGGCTCCAGCAGATTGGTCTCCCGTGTGCCGGGTGCGCCGCCGCGCTGGTCGACAGCGCCGACAGCGCCACCGGGGACCAGCACGACCGTCGTCCCGGTCGCCCAGCCGTCGCCGACCCGCTCGTGGTGCCCGACCAGCACGCCGGGAACGTCGGTGATCACGATGTCAGCGACTGGATGAGGGTCTCCTGGACCCAGGTCAGCCAGTGGTAGACGCCCAGATGCGGCGCGCGGGGATCGTCCTCGGGCAGCTCGTCGGGCATGTCCTCGGTGACGTCGAGCGCGGTGCCCAGCGCCAGCCGGACGTCGTTGAGCGCGCCCAGCCACGCGTCGGCCTGCTCGAAGGTCAGCCGCACGTTCCCGCCGTCACGCGGCAGGGTGTCCAGCACGATCTTGGCGACGCCGACCTTCTTGTCCAGCAGATCGGGCTCGTGGAGCGACCGCATCGCGGCGGCCGAGTCGATGTCCTCGCGGGTCGGGTTGTCCGGGTCCAGTTTGTGGAAGTCCGGCAGCAGCCGTGAGAGCACCGGATCGTCCGGCGACTCCGTCGGGCCCGTGCGGATCCCGGTCAGCTCGGCCAGCTCGTCCTGCGGCGCTTCCTCGGCGCGCGCGGTGAGCATGTCCTCCAGCTGGCTGACCAGACCGCGCAGTACCGCGGCCTCCTGCTGCTCGAACCCGGCGACGATGGTTTCGCCCTTGCGGCGCCATCCGTTCATGAAGGCTGCTCCATAGTCGCCCAGAGACCGGCCGCGTGCAGTTTCGCGACGTCGACCTCCACCTTCTCCTTGGAACCGGAGGACACGATCGCCTTGCCCTTCTGGTGCACGTCGAGCATCAGCTTCGTCGCGTGGTCCCGGCTGTAACCGAACAGCTTCTGGAACACGTACGTCACGTACGACATGAGGTTCACCGGATCGTTCCAGACGACCGTCCGCCAGGGCTTGTCCTCAGAGACGACTTCTACTCCCTGTGGATCAACCTGCGTCTGCTCGGATGCGACAGGCGTGGACATGCACTCCATGGTGTCACGGGCCCAACCCGGTACGGGTTGGCAGGTCCGGCCATGTGGGTGAATAGGCTGATGCCATGGGTTCCCCCGAGGCGGCCACTGGCGCCAGCACCGCGCTGCTCACCGACCACTACGAGCTGACCATGCTGGCCAGCGCCCTGTCCGACGGGACCGCGGACCGGCCGTGTGTCTTCGAGGTCTTCGCACGTCGTCTACCCGACGGCCGCCGCTACGGCGTCGTCGCGGGTACCGGGCGGGTCCTCGACGCGATCGCGGACTTCCGGTTCACCGACGCCGAGCTGAGCCAGCTGGAAGCGACGGCCGTCGTCGACGACGCCACCCTTTCGTGGCTCGCGGACTACTCCTTCTCCGGGAACATCGACGGCTACGCCGAGGGCGAGCTCTACTTCCCCGGCTCCCCGATCCTGACCGTCACCGGCGGCTTCGGCGACGCCGTCGTGCTGGAGACGCTGATCCTTTCGATCCTCAACCACGACAGCGCGATCGCATCCGCGGCGGCGCGGATGTCGGGCGCCGCGCACGGCAGGCCGATCATCGAGATGGGCGGGCGCCGCACGCACGAGTGGGCCGCCGTCGCCGCCGCGCGGGCCTCGTACCTCGCCGGTTTCGCCACGACGTCCAACCTCGAAGCAGGCCGCCGCTACGGCATCCCGACGCGGGGCACCGTCGCGCACGCGTTCATGTTGCTGCACGACAGCGAAGAGGAAGCTTTCCGCGCGCAGGTCGACAAGATGGGCGCCGACACCACCCTCCTGGTGGACACCTACGACATCACCAAGGGCATCGAAACGGCCGTCCGGGTGGCCGGGACCGAGCTCGGCGCGATCCGCATCGACTCCGGTGACGTCGGCCCGCTGGCCCGCAAGGCCCGCGAGCAGCTGGACTCCCTCGGCGCCAAGGACACCCGCATCGTGGTGTCCGGTGACCTCGACGAACACGCCATCGCGGCGCTCCGCGCGGAGCCTGTCGACGCGTACGGCGTCGGGACCTCGGTCGTCACGGGCTCCGGCGCGCCGACCGCCGGGATGGTCTACAAACTCGTCGAGGTCGACGGCAGGCCCGTCGCCAAGCGCAGCGCCCACAAGGAGTCCCGCGGCGGACGGAAATCCGCGCTGCGACGGCACCGCGAGACCGGTACCGCCGTCGAAGAAGTGATCTGGACCGACGGCTCGGCGGTTCCGGAACGGGGACCGAACGACCACGAATTGCAGATTCCGCTGGTCCGGGACGGCCGGACGGTGGATGATTTGCCCACGCTGGACGACGCGCGCCAGCGGCTTCGGCGGGCGCTGGTGAGCCTTCCGTGGGAAGGCCTCAAGCTCTCGCACGGAGAGCCCGCCATCCCGACCGTATTCGTCTAAAGAGAACTCAGGAGCAACACATGGGGACCGCTCTGATCGTGGTCGATGTGCAGAACGACTTCTGCGAAGGCGGGTCGCTCGGCCTGCCCGGTGGCGCCGCAGCCGCCGAAGCGATCTCCAAGCAGGCCGCGGAAGGGGGTTACGCGCACGTCGTCGCCACCCGCGATTACCACATCGATCCGGGTGACCACTTCAGCGAGACGCCGGACTTCAAGGACAGCTGGCCGCGTCACTGTGTCGCCGGCACCTCCGGCGCGTCGTTCCACCCCGCGCTCGACGTGGTCCCGATCAGCGAGGTCTTCTCCAAGGGCGAGTACACCGCCGCGTACTCCGGCTTCGAGGGCAACGCGCGCGATGGCAAGACGCTCGACGCGTGGCTGAAGGAGCGCGACGTCACCGAGGTCGACGTCGTCGGCATCGCGGCCGACTTCTGCGTCCGCGCGACGGCGCTCGACGCGGCGAAGGCGGGCTTCACCGTGCGCGTGCTGCTGGACCTCACCGTCGGCGGTTCGCAGCCGACGGTCGACGCCGCGCTCAAGGACTTCGACGAGGCAGGCGTCACCTACACCGGAAAGGCGCCGGTCCCGGCCGCATGATCCAGCACGACCTCCAGGACGCCCTGATCGAAAACCGGCTCGTCGCGATCCTGCGGGCTGCGGACGCGAGCCGCTTCGCCGACGCCGCCACGGTGTTGCACGCGGCGGGGGTGCGGGTGCTCGAAGCGGCGTTGACCACGCCGGGAGCCCCGGACGCCATCGCGGCCATCCGCAAGAAGCTCGGCGACGACGCGCACGTCGGCGCCGGGAGCGTGCGCGAGGTGTCCGATGTGGACCTCTCGGCGGACGCGGGCGCGACGTTCCTGGTCACGCCGACGGTGAACCCGCTGGTGCTGGAGCGCGCGCACGAACGCGGGCTGCCGGTGATCTGCGGCGCGCTGACGCCGACCGAGATCGACCAGGCCTGGCGCCTCGGCGCGGCGGCGGTGAAGGTGTTCCCGGTCGCCGCCGTCGGCGGGGTCGCCTACCTGCGGGCGATCCGGGCGCCGATGCCGGACATCCCGCTCGTCCCGACGGGCGGGATCCATCTCGCCGAGGTCGCGAAGTACCTCGAGTCGGGTTCGATCGCCGTCGCGGCCGCCACACCGCTGCTCGGTGACGCGCTCACCTCGGGTGGGTCGCTGACGGACCTCGCGACCCGGGCGAGCGAGTTCGTCGCCGCGGCTGTGCAATTTGCCGCGCGCTGACGAAAACCCGCCGAAGGGGCGAAGTTCACACTCGACGTCACGTTGAACGTGAAAGTCGCCCCTTCATCGTGTTTTCGTGGCCTTCGGCCAAAAGCGGCGCGCGGGTGAAGTCTCCGTCGGGCGCAGAGCGCTCTTTGGGAGACCCTGTGGTCGAGTCGGCATGAGCTTCACTCAGGGCTTCTTTTTGCCGTACGGGTCGCAGCGGGCGGTGCCGAGGTAGATGTCGCCCTTCGCCGGGCCACTGCCCTGCGGGAACAGCTTGATGTGCAGCATGTGCGTCACGAGGCTCCCGTCGGGCGGCGTCGGCGTGACGGTCTCGTTGACCGTGAGCGACGCCAGCGCCGTCCCGCCCTTCCCACCGGCGATGGTCAGCCGGTAGTTCTGCGGGATGTTGTCCGGCAGCGTGAACCCGGTGACGTCGCCGAACTCGATGTAGCCGAGGCTGCCGTCCTCGGTCGTGCTGCACTTCGCCATGAAGGTGCGGACCTTGATCACCGGGCCGCCGAACCGCTTGAGCAGGGTGGTCTCGAACCGCCGCCCGGCCGCTTCGCCGATGGCCACCGCGCCGTTCCGGCCACACCTCGACTCACCCCCGCCGAAGCGGGCGAAGTCACCCGTGGACCCGCCCTGGGTCTTCGCGGTCAAGGGGCCGTCGACGTCGCACGGCGCGAGTTCGCCGGTGACCACGTGCTCGTCGCCGATCTCCACGTCGAGCGACCCGACCGACGCGGACGCCGTCGCGGGCGCCGTGTCGGCCGACGCGATCACCGGGCCTCCCGTCACCAGCGCCCCGGTCAGGATCGTCACCGACACCAGCCTCGAACCGAGTTTCTTCATGTCCGGCAGCCTCCACCAAGAGCCTGACCCGCGCAGGGCCATGCCACCCGGACGAGTGGACGGTCCATGACCGTGAGGTGGCCGACATTCGGTCCGCGGCCCGTCGTCTGGCGTTAACCTCGGTTCACATTCGTGTACTCATAGGAGGTCTGAGTGTCTTCGCTGTCTGTGGCCGGCACCCGTCCGGTTCTCGCCGACCTCGTTCCCGGAGCGCTGGTCCGTGACGCCGTCCTGGTCGCCGGTGGTGCCGTCCTGACCGGCGCGGCCGCGCAGATCCTGATCCCGGTGCCCGGCTCGCCGGTGCCGATGACCGGCCAGACGTTCGCCGCCCTGTTCGTCGGCGCGGCGCTGGGCTGGAAGCGCGGCGCGCTGTCGATGGCGCTGTACCTCGCCGTCGGTGCGGCCGGCTTCGGCTGGTTCCAGAACGGTTCGTCGGGCCTGTTCGGCGCCAGCGCCGGCTATGTCGTCGGGTTCGTCCTCGCCGGCGCGCTGGTGGGCGCGCTCGCCGGCCGCGGCGGGGACCGCACGCCGCTGCGCACGGCGGGGACGATGGTGCTGGGCAACCTCGCCATCTACTCGGTCGGTGTGCCGTGGCTGATGGCGTCGACCGGCTTCGGCCTGTCGACAGCGCTCGAAAAGGGTGTCGTGCCGTTCCTCGTCGGGGACGCGCTGAAGATCGCCGTCGCGGCGGCGCTGCTTCCGGGCACCTGGGCGCTGGTTTCCCGCTTCAGCGAAGACAAGCACAGCCACAAGGAGCCGTGACCGGCCCTTTCACCGCCGTCCGGAGTGTTATGAACGGGACTTTCATGGCGAAATTTGCCATGAAAGTCCCGTTCATAACACCGGGAGGACGATCTTGACGGTGCCCCCGGCTATCGTCTTGTCCCGTGCCCTCCCGTGCTGATTTCCCCGGTGTCCTCGAACTCCTGACCCACGCGGTCGAGTCCGTGGGCGGTGCCGAGCGCGAGGGCCAGGTCCAGATGGCGGACGCCGTCGGCCGCGCCATCCGCACCGGTGAGCACCTCGCCGTGCAGGCGGGCACCGGTACCGGGAAGTCGTTGGCCTACCTCGTTCCCGCGATCCGGCACGCGGTCGAGAAGGAGGCCACGGTCGTGGTCTCCACGGCCACCATCGCGCTGCAGCGCCAGCTGGTCGACAGGGACCTTCCCCGGCTGGCGAAGGCGCTCAAGAAGCCTCTGGGCCGCGAGCCCACCTTCGCGATCCTCAAGGGCCGCCGTAACTACCTCTGTCTCCACCGGCTCGATTCCGGCGCCCCGGACGAGCCCGAAGACCAGCAGCTGTTCGACCCGTTCGCCGTCTCCCGGCTGGGCAAGGAGGTCACGCGGCTGCGGGAATGGTCGTCCGACACCGAGACAGGCGACAGGGACGAGCTGGTCCCTGGAGTCTCGGACCAGGCGTGGCGCCAGGTGTCCGTCACGGCCAGGGAATGCCTGGGCGCCTCACGCTGCCCCATCGGCACCGACTGCTTCGCGGAACGGTCCCGCGCCGAGGCGGGCAAGGCCGACGTCGTGGTCACCAACCACGCGCTGCTGGCGATCGACGCGCTGCAGGGCTACCAGGTGCTCCCCGACCACGACCTGGTGATCATCGACGAGGCGCACGACCTCGTCGATCGCGTGACCTCCGTGGCGACGGGCGAGCTGACCAGCGGCATGGTCTCCGCCGCCGCCCGGCGCTGCGGGAAACTGGTCGACGACGAAGTGGCCGACCAGCTGCTCGAGGCCAGTGACGGCCTGGCCCTGATCCTCGACGACATGCCGTCGGGTCGCATGGACTCGTTGCCGCAGGCCCTCACCGGCGCGATCCCCGCGGTCCGCGACGCCGCGCACCGCTGCCTCACTTCCCTCGGCAAGGACCGGAAGGAAGACGTCGACGAGGCCACGGCCCGCAAACTGGCGCGGTCGCTGCTCGAAGAGGTCCACGACACCGCTGTCCGGCTGCTCGAAGCCTTCGACGACGACAAGGCGCATCAGCGCGACGTCGTCTGGCTGACCGGGGACCGCTTCTCCACGAACCCGCGCCCGCCCGCGCTGAAGGTCGCTCCGCTGGGCGTCGCGGGCCTGCTGCGGGAGCGTGTTTTCAACCAGCACACGACCGTCCTCACGTCGGCGACGCTGACCCTGGGCGGCACGTTCGACACCATGGCCCGGCAATGGGGTCTCCCGCCCGGCGGGGCCAGGGTCGAGAAGTCGCCGGGCACGGCGACGGACAAGGCCGCCCCCGCCGACACTGACGACGCCGAAGGCCCGAAGTGGACCGGGCTCGACGTCGGCTCCCCGTTCGACCACAAACGCAACGGCATCCTCTACCTGGCCAAGCATCTGCCGCCGCCGGGGCGGGACGGGTTGCAGCCCTCGACCATGGACGAGCTGGCCGAGCTGATCGAGGCCGCGGGCGGGCGCACGCTCGGCCTGTTCTCCTCGATGCGCGCGGCGAAGCAGGCCACCGAGGAGATGCGGGAGCGGCTCGACCTGCCGATCCTCTGCCAGGGCGACGATTCCACCGGCCTGCTGGTGCAGAAGTTCTCCGAGGACGCGCGCACCTGCCTGTTCGGCACGCTGTCGCTGTGGCAGGGCGTCGACGTGCCCGGCCCGTCGCTCCAGCTCGTGGTGGTCGACAGGATCCCGTTCCCCCGCCCGGACGACCCGGTCTCGTCGGCGCGGCAACGGGCCGTGGAAGCCAGGGGCGGCAACGGTTTCCTCACCGTCGCGGCCACGCACGCCGCGCTGCTGCTCGCCCAGGGCACCGGACGGCTGCACCGCTCGACCAGCGACCGCGGCGTCGTGGCGATCCTGGACTCGCGGCTGGCCACCGCCCGCTACGGCGGCTTCCTGCGCGCCTCGCTGCCGCCGTTCTGGCCGACCATGGACCCGAAGGTCGCCCGCGACGCACTGCGCCGCCTCGACGCCGCCGCCCCGGCCTGAGTGGCCTGGAACACGGCCGAGTACCGTTAACGGAACGCCGAAGACAGGGAGAACCGGTTGTCCCACGAGTCGCCCAACGCACAATCCCGGACCGTCAGCGTCGATGACACCGGAGTGCGGCGCCAGCTCGCGGACGGAAGCGAGGAAGCCGTCAAGTGGTCCGAGCTGTCCGCGGTGGTGGTCCGAGTGATCCCTGAAGGCCCGTGGAAGGAAGACGTCTTCTTCATGCTCGCCGGCTCCGATGGCAAGGGCACCGCGATCCCCAGCGGCGACCCGGCCGCCGACGCGCTGATCGAGCGGCTGCAGACGCTGCCCGGCTTCGACAACGAGAAGTTCATCGAGGCGATGACCACCGACGCCGACGAGGCGTACGTGGTCTGGAGCTCCGAAGGCCACGCCGCTAAGCACTAAGAGTGTTATGAATGGGACTTTCATTGCAAATTTTGCAATGAAAGTCCCATTCATAACATCCGGGAGCCTTACTCGGCCGGGAAGCTCTCCGTGACCGGGATGCCCTTCTTCAACGTCCGGCTCACCGTGCACAGCCGCTCGATGGCGCGGTCCACCGCCGTCGCGAGCGCCTCCCGGTCCTCAGCCCCAAGCGAAGACACGTCGACGTCGAAGGCCACATGGACGGCGTCGAGTTCCGAAGCGCCTTCGCGCCTGTCCGCTGTCACGCCGACTCGGAACTTCGAGTCCTCCCCGATCCGGCGCGTGATGAGGTTCTCGGCGGTGACGGCCGAGCAGCCCGCCGCCGCGATCTGAAGCAGTTCGGCGGGCGAGAAGGCACCCTCGGCGCCCTTGCGGCCGATCACGACCTCGGCGCCGCGTTCGTTGCGGCCGATGAAGCGGTGCTCACCGTCGCGCTGGACTTCCAAAGACACGGTTCTTCCCCTTATCGAAGTGACGGCAGCCGGGGGGCGATCCCGGCGGCCAGCCGTTCCGCGGCCGGGCACATCTCCTGCGGCGGCTTGACCTTGTCCGAAACGTAGATCTCCACCGTCTCGATCATGGCACGCCCGTCGCCGGTGAAGGTCCGGTGCGGGATCTCGGCCTGGCAAGCCTTCCACTCGGCCGAGACTTCGACGAAGGCTTCCCGCGATCCGAGAGCGACGCGCCTGCCGTCGTCTTCGAACGGCGCCCACTCCCGTTCGAACCGGACAGTCACCTCGGTCTCGCGATGGTTCCAGTAGCACTCCCAGTTCCCGAAGACCGGATCCGGCGTGGCCGGGCCGCCGACGACGGCCTGCGGCAGGTCCCCGCCCAGCGCGCAGGCGTCGAGGCTCCCGAGTGTCCCGGCGGCGAAGGGCGCGGGGCGTCGCTTGATCGGCTCCCGGTTCAGCACCGCGACAGCGTTCGAGGCCACCGGATCGACGTAGTCGCACAGGTGGGCGTGCCAGTTCTTGATGTGCCGGGCGTGCACCCAGATCTGGTTGCCGTCCGGCAGCTCGATGGCCCGCTGGCATTTGTCTTCGGTGTCGCTCGGCAGCTCGCGCACGATCAACTGCCCTGGCGCCGGTTTCACCAGCATCGGCGAGCCGGGAATCGTCAGTTCGAGCCGGACGTCGACGATGTCCTCCTCGTCCGGGCTCAGGCGCAGCATGACGCTGCAGGCGTTGAAGTTCCCGTCGGCGGTGTCCAGTTCAGGGGTCCCGAACTGCTTCAGCACGGCCGGGTCCACCAGCGCGCAGGGATCCGCCGTCCGCGGATCTCCGACCGAATCGGCCGGGGACGTGGCAGCGGCCACCGGCGCCGGTTCTTTCATGACGTAGACCAGGCCACCGGCCAGCACCAGCGCCGCCGCCGCGACGGCTCCGATCACGACGGCGCGCCCTGTCGCGCGGAAACGTCGTGACCGCGCGAGAACGCCGACGTCCGCGACTTCGGACAGCAGCTCGGCGGCGCGGACGGCGTCCGGCCGCCCGGCGGGTTTGCGCCGCAGCAGCTCGGTCAGCACCGGCACCAGCGGTCCCGCTCGGCGGATCGGCTCCAGGGTGTACGACGTCGCCCGCCGGAGCTGCACGAACGGTCCCACGCTCGCGTCACCCCACACCGAGGTGCCCTCGACGGCGGCGAACAACGTCGCGCCGAGCGAGAACACGTCCGCCGCGGCGCCCGCCTGCTGCCCTTCGGCCATCTCGGGTGCGACGTAGCCGGGAGTCCCGACGTCGAGACCGCCGCCGGTGCGGGTCACCTCCGCCCATTGCGCGATGCCGAGGTCGGTGAGTTTGGCGGTGCCGTCCTCGGCCACCAGGACGTTGCCCGGTTTGAGGTCGCGGTGGACCATGCCCTTCTCGTGCATCGCCGCGAGCGCCCCGGCGAGCTGGACACCGATCTTCGCCACCTTGCCGGGCGAAAGCGGCCCTTCGGCGTCGATGATGTCGGCGAGACTGCGCGAGGGCAGGTACTCCATGACGAGCCAGCGGTCGTCCTCGTCGAGCACGGCGTCGAACACGGTGACCACGTTCGGATGGTGCAGACCCGCGCCGATCCGCGCCTCGCGCCGGATCTGGCCGCTGTCCCCGGCCTGCGAGCGCTTGAGGGCGACGACCCGTCCGAGGTCCTGATCGGTGGCACGCCAGACCACGCCCATGCCCCCGGCGCCGATCCGCTCCTCCAAGCGGTAGCGCCCGGCGATCAGCCGGTCACCCATACGGGGAGTATAGGAGGCTAAGCCCTTTGGGCTAGCACCGTGACGGTTCCGGGATCGACTTCGGTGAACCCGGCGTCCCGGACCGCGACGACGCCGTCACGGCGCCATGAGCCCTCGGGATCCTCGACCGGGCACAGCGCCTTCCAGGTCCCGACCAGCGGGGTCCGCACCGAGCACCGGAACCCGGTCTCGGCCCAGGCCGCCCGTTCGGCCTCGTCCAGCAGCGAGGCCAGGATCATCGTCGCGTGCCCGACCTGGGCCGCCCCCTTGCCGACGGTCATCGAGACCTCGGGGTTCAGCAGCAACCGCGGGAGCCCGTCCGGCGCGGGCCCCGGCTCGTCGGCCGGGAGTTCGCTCCCGGAGATCTGGAGTCGCGAGACCTCTTTCGGCGTCTCGACGACGAGGCCGGGGAGCAAGGCCCGCGCCTCGGCGCCGTCGACCTCGATCGTGATGCCCGGCAGCTCCTGGACAGCCTGCCAATGCGCGCCCCGCGCACGCCGGGCGACCTTGCGGATCCGGCCGTCGACCCACGCCGTGAGCGGCTCGTGCCATTCGCCCTCGGGCTCGGCGCGTTCGTCGAGGCAGACCGCGACAGCGGCCGCCGCGGCGGCCTCCAGCAAGGCTGTCCGCGACGGCGGTTCGGCACGCTCCATCCGCAGGATCACCGGCATGGCGCGGACCTTGGCGGGATCCTCGTCGGAGGTGTCCACCGTGTCCTCGGCGGGTAGTCCCAGCCAGTACGCGTAGCGCGCGGCCAGCGGCTCCAGCACGCTCATGGCCGGGAGTACTCGAGACCGTCGGCGGCGTCCGCGGCCTCGATTTCGGACCTGGTGACGCCGAGCAGGAACAGCACGGCGTCTAGGTACGGGTGCGAAAGCGCGGTGTCGGCGACCTCGCGCAGCGCGGGCTTCGCGTTGAAGGCGACGCCCATCCCCGCGACCGACAGCATGTCGATGTCGTTCGCGCCGTCTCCGACCGCGACGCACTGCTGCAGCGAGATCTCGTACTCCTCGGCGAAGCGGCGGAGCGCCTTCGCCTTGCCCGCGCGGTCGACGATCTCCCCGACCACCCGGCCGGTGAGCTTGCCGTCGACCACTTCGAGCTCGTTCGCGGCGGCGAAATCGAGGCCGAGGTCGTCCACGAGGGACTGGATGATCTTGGTGAATCCGCCCGAAACGACCCCACAGCGGAAACCCATCCGCTTCAGGGTGCGGATGGTCGTGCGCGCGCCCGGGGTGAGCTCGATCGACGCGGCGACCTCGTCGAGCACCGACTCCGGCAGGCCTGCCAGCAGGGCGACCCGGCGCTCCAGCGACTCACCGAAGTTCAGCTCGCCGCGCATCGCGGCCTCGGTGATCTCGCGGACCTGCGGTTCGACGCCGGCGTGCGCGCCGAGCATCTCGATGACCTCGCCCTGGATGAGCGTGGAATCGACGTCGAAGACCACCAGGCGCTTGGCGCGGCGGGCGAGCCCGGCCCGCTCGACCGAGATGTCGATCCCGGCCTCGACGGCGGCGTCCGCCAGCGCGGTGCGCAGCGCGGCGTCGGCCTCCGGGGTGTCCTGGGCGAGCGAGGTGTACAGCTCCAGCCCGGTCACCGGGTAGTCGGCGACACTGCGGATCGAGTCGATGTTGACGTCCAGCGCGGCGAGGCGGCGCGCGACGTCGGAGAACGCCCGCGCTGTCACCGGGCGGCCGAGCATCAGCAGGACATGCGTCGAGTCCTTCTGGCCGATGGCGAACGGGTCCGCGCCGATGGCCGAACCGATCTTCACCTCGACCTGCATGCCGACCGACGCCATCGCCTGCTCGACGTACTCCTGCAGGCCCTCGGGGTCGCGGTACACGCCGGCGAGCACGCCGAGTACCAGCTGGCCGCGGATGACCACCTGCTCGACATCGAGGACGTCGACGTCGTGCCGGGAAAGCACGGCGAACAGGACCGAGGACACACCCGGCTTGTCGGGACCGGTGGTGGTGATGAGAACTGGTGTCTGCGTCACGGGGGTCAGTCTCCCTTAACCAGCCATGAAAAAGGCGCGTGCCTTGCCTCGGTGTGAGGCAGGGCACGCGCCATTTCCGCTTATCGGGTCACTGCTCGCTGGAGTTGTCCTTCGAGTGATCACCCGGCATGGCCGCCTCGGTGAGCACCTGGGACGGCGCGCGGTGGGTGTTGGCCTTCTGCTTCCCGAAGAAGCCGATCTCACCCTCCTTGTGGATGCGCTCGACCATATGCGGGTAGTGCAGTTCGAACGCCGGCCGCTCGGACCGGATCCGCGGCAGCTCGGTGAAGTTGTGCCGCGGCGGCGGGCAGGACGTCGCCCATTCGAGCGAGTTGCCGTAGCCCCACGGGTCGTCCACCGTGACGATCTCGCCGTACCGGTAGCTCTTGAAGACGTTCCAGATGAACGGCAGCGTCGAGGCACCGAGGATGTACGCGCCGATCGTGGAGATCGTGTTCAGCGTGGTGAAGCCGTCGGACTGCAGGTAGTCCGCGTACCGGCGCGGCATGCCTTCGGCGCCGAGCCAGTGCTGCACCAGGAACGTGGCGTGGAAGCCGATGAACGTGGTCCAGAAGTGCCACTTGCCGAGCTTCTCGTCCATCATGCGGCCGGTGATCTTCGGGAACCAGAAGTAGATCCCGGCGAACGTGGCGAACACGATCGTGCCGTAGAGCACATAGTGGAAGTGCGCGACGACGAAGTAGCTGTCCGACACGTGGAAGTCGATCGCCGGCGCGGCCAGCATGATGCCGGTCAGACCGCCGAAGAGGAACGTGACGATGAAGCCCATCGAGAAGATCATCGGCGTCTCGAAGGACAGCTGGCCCTTCCACATCGTGCCGATCCAGTTGAAGAACTTCACGCCGGTCGGGACCGCGATCAGGAACGTCATGAAGGAGAAGAACGGCAGCAGCACGGCGCCGGTCGCGTACATGTGGTGCGCCCACACGGCCACCGACAGCGCGGCGATCGCCAGCGTCGCCCAGACCAGGCCCTTGTAACCGAAGATCGGCTTGCGGCTGAAGACCGGGAAGATCTCAGACACGATCCCGAAGAACGGCAGGGCCACGATATAGACCTCTGGATGGCCGAAGAACCAGAACAGGTGTTGCCAGAGGATCACGCCGCCGTTCGCGGGGTCGAACACATGCGCCCCGAGATGCCGATCCGCCAGCAGGCCCATCAGGGCCGCGGTCAGGATCGGGAACGCCAGCAGGATCAGGATGCTGGTGACCAGGATGTTCCAGGTGAAGATCGGCATCCGGTACATCGTCATACCGGGGGCGCGCAGGCAGACCACCGTGGTGATCATGTTGACGCCACCGAGGATGGTGCCGAGACCCGACACGACCAGACCGGCGATCCACAGGTCGGCACCGACGCCGGGCGAGTGGATGGCGTCCGACAGCGGGGTGTAGGCGAACCAGCCGAAGTCGGCGGCGCCACCCGGGGTCAGGAAGCCGGACATCACGATCAGGCCGCCGAAGAGGTACAGCCAGTACGAGAACGCGTTCAGCCGCGGGAAGGCCACATCGGGCGAACCGATCTGCAGCGGCAGCACGAAGTTCGCGAATCCGAAGAGGATCGGCGTCGCGTACAGCAGCAGCATGATCGTGCCGTGCATCGTGAACAGCTGGTTGTACTGCTCCTGCGAAAGGAACTGCTGCCCGGGACGCGCCAGCTCGGAGCGGATCAGCATCGCCATCGCGCCGCCCACCATGAAGAAGGCGAACGACGTGACCAGGTACATGATGCCGATTTGCTTGTGGTCCGTCGTGCGGAACAACCGCAGCAGGTACGAACCCTTAACCGACTCGCGCGCGGGGTATGGGCGCGTGGCGATCGGCTTGGGGGCTACGGCCGTCACTCCTGCCTCCAACACTCAAACCTTGTGGTGGTCAATTTCCTGCCGTCGGCCGGGTCGGGGACCCATTTCGGCGGCTAGTGGGGATCGTAGCCCTCACTACCGACAGTCGCGCGCACCGGCTGGCAAGATCGGGCCGTGACCGACGAACACACGCGGGCGGGAGTGGCCGCGGCGATCGCTGTCGGTGACCGGTACGGGTTGCCGACCGGTGCTCCCGAGGTCCTGCATTTCAAGTCGAACGTGCTGGTGAGACTGGGTCCGGTGGTGGCGCGCGTACCGGGCACGACGCGCTTCGCCCGTCCGTCCCCTGAGGACTGGCTCGCGCGCGACGTCGAGCTGTCGAGGTATCTCACGGAGCGTGGTGTGCTCGTCGTCTCACCCACCACGGATCCCCCGGCCGGACCACATTTCGCCGACGGCCTACCGGTCACTCTCTGGCATTACACGCCTCACGAGCCGGGGCACACGCTTTCGCCGCGAGAGGTGGCGACTTCGCTCGCCCGGATGCACGCGGCGCTCGCGGACTACCCCGGCGAACTGCCCGAACTCGGACCGGTCCGCGAACTCCGGACCCTGCTCGACCGGACCGCCTCCCTCCTGGGCGATGCGGCTCCCCGGCTGCACGAAGAACTCGAACGGGTGGCGGCGGCGCTTCCGGACGACGAGGCACGGCCGCTGCACGGTGACGCCCATCGGGGGAACGTCGTCGCGACGGCGGCCGGACCGTGCTGGCTCGACTTCGAGGACACCTGGCGCGGACCGCTCGGCTGGGACCTCGGCGTGCTCTACGCGGAGGCCGGGCTCGCGACCTTGGAGGCGTACCCGGCGGATGTCGCGCCTTCGTCGCTGGAGCCGTTCATCGCGTTGCGGCGGTTGTTCGAGGTGCCCTGGCGGTTCGTGATCGCGCAGCGGTTCCCGGAACGGCTCGGGGAAGCGGAAGCCGCTCTGGCGCGCTACCGGTGGTCGTGACTCGCGTGCTCGAACCCGGAACTCGCGTGCTTGAGCACGTGACTCGCGTGCTCAAGCACGCGAGTTCCGGGTTCGAGCTGCGGGTTCAGGGGGCTAATCGCGGGAGATCAGGAGTTGCGCCGCCACATCGACGCCGTCCGTCCGCACCTCACCGCCGACCTGTGCAGCGTGCGAAGCGACGTCGGGCCGAAGCACCTCGCCCAACGCGTGCGTCAGTGCCTCGGCGGACGGCTCCCCGGTGATCGAGGTCCCCACCCCGAGGTCGCGGACACGCTGCGCGAAGTAGGGCTGGTCGAACATCTGCGGGACGAGCACCTGCGGCACCCCGGCCCGGGTCGCCGCCGTCGTCGTCCCGGCCCCGCCGTGGTGTACGACCGCCGCGACCCGCGGGAAGAGCGCCTGCTGGTTGACGTCCCCGATGGCCAGGCAGTCGGGTTCGTCGTCGATCAGCGCCAGCTCGGTCCATCCGCGGAACACGATCGCCCGCCGTCCGTGCGCCCTCGCCGCGTCGATCATCGCCTTCGCGATCTCCTCCGGCGCGCGGATGCTCCCGAAGCCGAAGTAGACCGGCGGTTCCCCGTCGTCGAGGAACGCCTCCAGTTCCGGAGACAGCGGGTTGTGGTCCGGCAGGATCCAGGCGCCGGTCTGGTGGACGTCCAGCGCCGACGGTCCCCGCCACGGCGCCAGCACCGGATCGGCGGCCAGCCACGGCGCCTCGGTGAAGATGTGCCCGCGGACGTCGCCGACCGGCGGCAGGCCGAGCAGTTTCCGCTGCGCGTCGAGCACACCGCCCCACTGCTCGTTCCATCGTTCCGCGTCGTCGGCCCACAAGGCCGGGATGTCGGCATCGGGATTCTTCGGCGCCCACCCCGCGAAAACGGGCGGACGATGGTGCAGAGAAGGCAGCGTTATCGGGCAGTAGGCGGTGAAGAAATAGGGAATCCCTTTTCGTTCGGCCACCGAATGGGCGGCGATGTTCAAGGCCATTCCCGCGACGACGGCGTCGCAGCCATCGGCCGCCTCCGGCATCGTCTCGAACTGGTCGACGACCATGGCCTCGGCCATCTTGCGCCGCCCCTCGGGCGTGGCCATCGCCTTGGTCAGCGCGGAATCCGGCTTCGCGGTCGACCGGAGTTCCGGCCCCAGCGGGGCGAAGGAGATCCCGAGACCTTCGGCCCAGTCACGGAAATCCGGCGGCGCGCAGAGCCGGACCTCCTGGCCGAGTTCCCGCAACCGCACCGCCAGTGCCACCAGCGGCTGTACCTCACCCCTCGTCCCGATAGTGGACAGGAGTAAACGCATGGGAATCCCCCTTCGGCAAAACGTGAAGGCACGAATTGTGGACCGGGAATGGGGGCTTGCCGCAAGTCCCCCGGTCCGCTATACCTTTGAAGGGGCGAGGGAAACGTTTCTTACGCGGGGTACCAGCCCAAGATCGCTTCGACGACTCCGGCCGGATCCTCCAGCGGCGTCAGATGTCCCGCCTCCGGCAGCACGACGAGTGTCGCGTCCGGCAGCGCGTCCACCAGGGTGTTCGCCGCTTCCAGCGGGGTCAGGCCGTCCTCCTCGCCGACCACGACCAGCGCCGGCACGTCCACCGAGCGCAGTGTTTCGAGCGAATCGGGCCGGGCGGCCATCGCGCGCGCCGCCCACGCGATCCCCTCCGGGGGCTGCGTCGTGATCAGTTCGCGAAGCCGATCAGCGACTTCTGGTGCGGCCTTTTCGGCAAGCAGCCCGGGTGTGACGGCCTCGGGCATCCATCCGGCGCCTTCGGCCTCGACGCGGGCCGCGACGTCGTGCCGGGCCTGCGCGGCTTCGGGAGTGTCGGCCGTGGCCTTCGTGTCGATGAAAACGAGCCCGCCCACACGTTCCGGCGCGAGGCGCAGCACGGCCATCGTCAGATAGCCGCCCATCGAACAGCCGCCGAGGACGACCTCGTCCAGGCCGAGCCTGTCGAGCAGCGCCACGACGTCGCGGGCGGCGTCGTCCAGGTCCGGCTCACGGTCGGTTCCCGGCAGCGGACTGCGGCCGAGGCCGCGCTGGTCGGGGGTGATCAGCCGCAGGCGTTCTGAGAGAGGCGCTCGCACCCCGTCCCACATGCGGGCGTCGACGGGGAAGGCGTGCAGCAGTACCAGCGGGAGATCCTTCATGGCGATAATTCTGTCGTACCCCCGCGCTACCGTCGGATCCGTGCTGACAGAGATCAAGACGGAGAGGCTGCTGCTGCGGAGGCTGCGCGAGGCGGATCGCGCGAACATCGTCGCGCTCCAGGCCGATCCGGACACGAACAAGTTCAACCCGGTGCCGCATACCGTCGAGGGTTCGAACGAGCTTTACGACGCCTGGATGAAGCAGTGGGACGAGCACGGTTTCGGCTATCTCACGGTGTCCGCTTTGGCCGAACCCGAGGTGATCCTCGGCTTCGGCGGCGTCCGGTGTCACGAATGGAACGGCGAGCGCGTGCTGAACCTCGCGTACCGCTTCTGGCCGTTCACCTGGGGCAAGGGCTATGCGACGGAGATGGCGGCCGCCGTCGTCGAATGGGCCGAGCGGGAGATCCCCGACGTCCCGGTGATCGCCAACATCATGGTGTCCAACGAACCGTCCGTCCGGGTCGCCGAGCGGCTCGGTTTCAAGATCCACACGGAGGAGGAATTCGAAGGCGAACCTTCACTGCACCTACGGCGCTGAATCACCCAAGGCGCTGAATCACCCAAGGCGCTGAGTCACCAGCTGCTGAGTCACCAACGACCTGGCCGACGCCGGGATCGCGCGTCCCAGCACGCCTTGTGCCAATGGCGGCGGTCGGCGACCCCGCCGGTGTCGTCGGCGGGCCAGACGACCAGATGCGGGGTCCCGGGCCGGATCTCGTGGTCGCAGCCGGGGCAGCGGTAGTCCTTGGTGGCCTGTGCGCCGGGCACCGTCCGGACCAGCCATTCGCCGTCGCCTGCCGATTCGGAGCGCGCCCATCCTGTCGACGCGCCGAGGTCGGGGCGTCCACCGTGTTCGGGCCGGTTACGTCGAGGCACCCCGGAACCGTAACCGGAGGACTGGTTCAGCCGTCGAAGTAGGCGCCTGGCGTCACACCGACGGCCTTCCGGAAGGCGAAGACGAACGCGCTCGGCGAGGAGTAGCCGATCCGGCGGGAGACCGCTGTCAACGGCATGCCCTCGGCGAGCAGCGGCAGCGACGCGCGGAGCCTGGCCTGGACCCGCCACGCGCCGAACGTCGTCCGGCACTCGGTGAGGAACAGCCGGGCGAGCGTGCGTTCGCTCGCGCCCGCGTCGTGCGCGAAATCCGCGAGGCCGCGGCGGTCCGCCGGATCGGCGATCACCGCTCGTGCGACGGTCAGCGCCCTGCCGTCGGACGGCATCGGCACGGTGATCGGCACGACGTCCACGGGTTCGAGCAGGTCGAAGGCGACGGCTTCGGCCCGGCGGCGCGCGTCGTCGGCGAGGCCGGCCGCGCCGAGGTGCTCCAGCAGTTCCCGCAGCAGCGGCCGGACGGCGACGAGCGTCGGCGCGGTCCAGCGGACCGGGCACCGGTCCTGAGCGGCATAGATCCCCCGCAGCACGGTCTGCGCGGTGGCGCCGGTCCGGTGGACGACACCGGCGGGGATCCACAGTGCCCGCGTCGGCGGCAGCACCCAGTGCCGCTCGCCGACGTTCACGCTCAGGATCCCCCGCGCCGCCCAGGCGAGCTGGTGGCCGTCGTGTTCGTGCCACGGGAGCCAGGTGCCCGCGGGCAGATCCATCTCACCGAGCACCATCGCCGTCGACATCGGGGGAAGGAGTCCGATTTTCGACATCACTTGGCAGCCTATCGCCTACCGGTCACCGTTAGCTTCGGATTCATGCCGATGAACCTGGTCCACCGCAAACTCTGCAGTTCCGCGTTGTGGGCGAAAGCCGTCGCCGCCGAGATGCCGGGCAACGTCGCCGGCTTCGACCTCGGCGACTCCGTGCTGGAGATCGGACCCGGCTTCGGCGCGACCACCCGGGCACTCGTCGGATTCGTCCCCCGGCTCACCGCCGTCGAAATCGACGAGGCGTCGGCAGAGCTCCTGAAACGGGAGTTCGACGGCCGGGTGCGGATCGTCCAGGGCGACGGCGCGGCGATGCCCTTCGAGGACGGCGAGTTCTCGGCGGTCGTCTGTTTCACGATGCTGCACCACGTGCCGACGGCGGCGCTGCAGGACTCGATCTTCGCCGAGGCGTTCCGGGTGCTCCGCCCCGGCGGCGTCCTGCGCGCGATCGACAGCTTGGAGAGCTTCCCGTTCCGGCTGCTCCACATCGGCGACACGATGAACACGCTCGACCCGGTTTCGGTCTGGCCCCGGCTCACCGGCGCCGGGTTCACCGACATCGAGGTCGATCACGTCCCGAAGCGCAGCATCAGGTTCTCGGCCCTGAAGCCGGCCTGACGCGTTTCGTCCTCTGAATGCGGTAGTTGCCCGCGCAAGGATCGCGTTCAGAGGACGAAACGCGGGGTCAGCCGCGCGCGAGGACCAGGGGGACGAGTTGTTCGGCCGGGGTCAGCGAGCCGTGCTGACCCACCAGGGAGGACTCGACGGCCTCGGCCAGTTCCCGCACGAGCCCGAACCGCCCCTTCGACGCCACGACCACGTCGCCGATACGCGGCCGGATCCGGTCGGCGACAGGCCCGAACCAGCCCGCCTCGATGGCCTCGTCGCGCGAGAGGGTCCACGCCCGGTCGCCGATCACCTCGCGCCAGGCCGCCAGGACGTCGGCCTCCGCGCCCGGTTCGCTGTAGACGTGCCGTGCCCGGACCTCGCCCCCGATGGCCCGGACGCCGCCGAGCAGCGCGGGGGTCTCGTCGATGTCGAGCGCGCCCTCGACGGTCACCATGCCGTGGTCGGCCACGACCGCGAGCAGCGCACCGGGCGGCAGGCCGTCCACCAGGGACTCGACCAGCCTGTCGACGTGCCGCAGCTGCATCCGCCACGGCGTCGAACCCGGCCCGTAGATATGGCCCAGCATGTCGAGTTCGCTGTGGTAGCCCCAGCAGAACGCCGGCCGCGCTTCGAGGCAGTGCAGGATGCAGGCGGCCAGGTCGCCGAGCGCGTGGACGCCCACATAGCGAGCGCCGGACTGCGTCGCGCGGGTCAGCGCGGTGTCGGCGAACTTCGCCGAAGACACCACGCTCGTCTTGATCCCGGCGGCCGCCGCGCGTTCGAACGTCGTCGGCAGGGGTTGCACCTCGCGCGGCGGCAGCGCGCCGCGGAGATCGCCGCCGTCCACATGGCTGGTCCAGCGCAACGCGTTCAGGACGCCGGCGCCCGGGACCTCGAAGCTGTAGCCGACCAGGCCGTGCTCGCCCGAGGCCAGCCCCGTGCCGATGGCGCCGAGACCGGCGGACGTCGTCGCCGGGAAACCGACCCGCAGCGGCGACTTCGCCAGTTGCGTGAGCACGGGCGCGTCGGCGGCGTGTTCGGCCAGCAGTTCCCAGCCGAGACCGTCGATGAGCAGGACGCAGGCGCTGGACGCTTCGGCGAGGCTCAGCGAGTTGGCGAACCCCGCGGCGCCGAGGGCGGAGAGCACGGACGGGACGACTTGGCCGAGGTGCGGCACATGCGCCGCGACAGGCAGTTCCACCCGGCCAGCTTGCCATCCCGAAGCCTGGAGGGAGATGGGATAATGCCGGACATGCCGACTTACGCCTACCGCTGCCGCGAATGCGCCGGGACCTTCGAACTGCTGCGGCCGATGAGCGAGTCCGGCGCGCCCGCGCCGTGCCCGGACGGCCACCAGGACACCGTCAAGCTGCTGACCACCGTCGCGCTGACCGGGTCCGCGTCCGGTCCGGCGCCTGTTCCCGCAGGTGGAGGCGGCGGTTGCTGCGGAGGCGGCTGCTGCAGCTGACCACTCGATCGAGTGGCCTAGCGTGTGATCGCCCGAACGGCGGGTACCCCCTTCCCACCAGCCTGGAAGCTCCAGTGGTGGGAAGGGAGAACGTCCAGTGGCCACATCAGCACTGGCGGCCGTCGATTTCGGTCAAGGCGTGTCGAGCGCCTGGAGTTCGGTCGCCACCTTCGTCCCGAAACTGCTCGCGTTCCTGGTCATCCTGTTCATCGGCTGGCTGGTCGCCAAGGCGATCGCCAAGGCCGTGAGCATGGTGCTCGAGAAGGTCGGGTTCAACCGGCTCCTCGAACGCGGGGGCTTCAAACAGATGCTCGCGCGCAATCAGGTCGACGCGTCGGGCATCATCGGCAAGATCATCTACTACGCGATCCTGCTGATCGCCCTGCAGATCGCGTTCGGCGTGTTCGGCCCGAACCCGGTGAGCTCGCTGCTCAACGACATCGTCGCCTGGCTGCCGCGCGCCATCGTCGCGATCGTCATCGTGGTGATCGCCGGCGCGATCGCCAAGGCGGTCAAGGACCTGGTGGGCAACGCCCTCGGCGGCGTTTCCTACGGCAAGACTCTCGCCACCATCGCGTCGGTGTTCATCTGGGGCCTCGGCGCGATCGCCGCGCTGAACCAGATCGGCGTGGCCACCGCGGTCACGCTGCCGGTGCTGATCACCGTGCTCGCCACGGTCGGCGGGATCGCCGTCGTCGGTGTCGGCGGTGGCCTGATCAAGCCGATGCAGCAGCGCTGGGAGACCTGGCTCGGCCGGGCCGAGGCGGAGATCCCGGCCGCGAAGGCGCAGGCCGAGGCCTACCAGCGCGGCCGTGAGGACGCGAGCCGCTCCGGTGACGTGCCGACAGAACGGACGACCGCGCACCAGTCGGTGCCCGCCGGACATCACGCGGCCGACCCGGACATGACCCGGCAGCAGTTCCCGCCCAACCAGGGTCAGGTGCCCCCGCACCAGGATCCCGGCCAGCGGCCCCCCGGTGGGTCAATGCCCCCTCCGCCGGAGTACCGCTGACCTTCCACGGGAACGGGTAGGACGTCCGGCCGCCCTACCCGTTCCCGGTCGGCCGGGTCCGCTGGTCGTCCATCGCGGCGGCCAGCGAACACACGCCGACCAGGCGAGCGGTCAGCCAGTCACTGGTGCCCCAGGCGGACAGGTCGGCCGGAGCACGGAACGTCCAGCCCTTGGTCTTCGCCTCGTCGAGCAGCCCACGCGTGTAGCCGGCGAGGAGCACGACCCCGGCGACCGCCGCCGAACCTTCGACTCCGGCCGCGAGGATGTCGCGCACCGCCGCCGAGTGCTGATCGAAGACGGCCGAAAGCCCGGGAAGAGCCGCCGCCGCGGCCAGCCCGGCCACGCCGATCTGCTGGTGCAGCCGGGAGAGCGTGCTACGAGCCGAAGATTCCACCCAGGACGAGACCAGATCTTTCACCCGACCAGGGTTAACCAGACCGGGCGATTTGTCGACATCCCGGTGACCATGATCGCAGTGCTCTCAGCAGGCCTTGAGTGCCTGATCCAGGTCGTGCCACAGATCCTCGACGTCCTCCAAGCCCACCGACACGCGGATGAGCCGGTCGGTGACGCCCGCGCCGCGCCGGTCGTCCTCGGCGACGATCCGGTGGCTGATCGACGCGGGATGCTGGATGAGCGAGTCCACGCTGCCGAGGCTGACGGCCGGGGTGATCAGCCGGACCGCGCCGATGAGCGCGTGCGGATCGCCGTCGACCTCGAACGCGATCAGCGGGCCGCCGACGCTCGGGTAGTGGACGGTGCTCACGTTCGCGTGACCGCGCAGCCGCTCGACGAGTTCGGCGGCCGTCGCGGAAGCGGCGTTGACGCGCAGCGGCAGTGTCGAAAGGCCGCGAAGCAGCATGTACCCGGCCAGCGGGTGCAGCACGCCGCCGGTGGCGAAGCGGATCTGCCGCAGCATCCCGGCGTCTTCGGCGCCGCACGCGACCACGCCACCCATGACGTCGCCGTGACCGCCGAGGAACTTCGTCGCGCTGTGCAGGACGAACCGGGCTCCGTGGCGGCCGGGCCGCTGGAGCACCGGAGTCGCGAAGGTGTTGTCGACCAGCACCGGGACCTCGCCCGCGGCGCGCACGATCTCGGCGATGTCGACCTCGCGCAGGGTCGGGTTCGCGGGTGTTTCGAGCAGCACCAGCCCGGTGTCGGGACGCAGCGCCGCGGCGACGCCTTCCGGATCGGCCCAGGTCACTTCGGTGCCGAGCAGGCCGGACGTGAGCATGTGGTCGGTGCAGCCGTAGACCGGCCGGACGGCGACGACATGCCGTTTGCCCTGCGCGACGGCGGCGAGCAGCGAGGCCGACACCGCGGCCATACCGGTCGCGAACGCGACGGCGTCTTCGAACCCTTCGAGTTCGGCCAGCGCCTTCTCGAACCGCTCGACCGTCGGGTTGCTCAGCCGCCCGTAGACCGGGAGCCCGGACAGCGAGCCCGTACTGGCGAACTCGTCGATGCGGCCCGCCTCCTCGACGCTGTCCCGCGACGGGTAGGTCGTGGACAGGTCGAGCGGAGCGGCGTGGACGCCGAGGTCCGTGAGATCGTCACGGCCGGCGTGGACGGCTCGGGTGCGCAGCGTTGCGGTCATACTCCAGATGGTGCGATTTTCTCCGGATACAACGCAATATCCTCGGATATCATTCGCCGATGTCGGATTCTGTCGAACTGAGCACGGTAGACCTCCGGATTCTGCGGCTCCTGCAGAACGACGCACGGATCTCGAACAAGGATCTGGCGGCCGAGATCGGCGTCGCGCCCTCGACCTGCCTCGACCGCGTCAACCGGCTGCGCGAGCTCGGGGTGATCACCGGCCAGCGGGCCGAGGTGGACGCCGCCAAGCTCGGCCGACCGCTCGAGGCGCTCCTGTTCGTCCAGGTCCGCCCGCACCGGCGGGACCTGGTCGACTCGTTCGTCGAGCATCTGCTGGCGCTGCCCGAGGTCCGCGCCGTCTACCACCTGACCGGTCCGGACGACTTCCTCGCGCACGTCGCCACCGCTTCGGCGACCGAGCTGCAACGGCTGGTGCTCGACGAACTGACCGCCCGCGACGAGGTCGCCCGGGTGCACACGAACCTGGTCTTCCAGCACTGGAGCGGGGGACCTTTGCTCCCGCCTGCCTGAGCCGGGTCAGTCGATGCGGACCTTGACCGGATGCGTGATGTCGGTGGGGCAGGTGAAGATGTTCAGCACCTCCTGGCGGGAGAACGACCAGCCGGCCGGTTCGTCCTCGGCGACCTCGCACCCACAGCCGACCTCGTGCTCCTCCGTGGACAGCGCGATCGTCTGCCGCAGTTCGGCGCCGCACTCCCGGCAGCCCAGATCGGCACGATCGGAGGTGTACCAGGCCGTCCAGCCGCCGATCTTCGAGTACTGGTCCAGCTCGGGCCAGCCCTCCGGGTCGGCGCCCGCGCCCTCGGGGATGCCGAGGGCGGCGCGGGTCTCCGGCGGGAAGTCGCAGAGCCGGGGCAGTTCGTCGATCGAGCACGGTTCGAAAACGCAGGGTTGCGGCAGGTAGGCGGCCTTGGCATCCGCAGGAGGAGGCGGTGGCTCCGCGATGTCCCCCACCTCGCCGGAATCGCGCCAGACCAGCCGGACCGCGGGCCCCTGGTGGTAGGGGCTGTTGTGCTCCAGCGGGCAGAACAGGATCTGCAGGACGTCGGTGCTCTCCGGGAAGGGCAGCTCCGGGAAGTCGTCGCGGAAGAACTGCGCCGCGCTGACCATCGCCGGAACCGGCTCGTCGAGCGGATGCCCGCCCAGCCACGCGTCGTCGGACGCGTCCGGGTCGGGGGGCCAGGTCACCGGGCATTCCGGCCATGGCTCGTCCGACGGCCAGAGCAACGGGCCGCCGAAGTGGCTTTCGTCGGGACGGGGCTCGCCCGCCGCTGGGTGCAGCCGGATGGCCGTCCGGACCAGGTCGTTCAAGCCGGGGATGGGCACCCCGTCGTATGTCAACTGACGCACCCAGGGGAGCTTAGAGGTCCGGCAGCGGATCTTCAGGTTTTGCCACATCTCGCAGGATCTCCGCGTCGGCGGCGTGGACCACCGAGACGTACTCGTCGTCGATCTCGTAGACGATGCCGTTGAACTTGAACCACGGGGTGGTGGCCGTTTCGACCGGCCCGATCCGATGGTTCCGCAGCGTCGTCGCGATGACGCGTTTCGGCGACTTCCTGCTCAACCGGCCCGTCGACAGGATCGTGATCGTCTTGCGGGTCACCGCGATGAACACGCTGGGATTGGCGCTGCCGAAGATGTCGGCCGGGAACACGTAATGGATCTCGTCGTCCGGATCGAGAAACTCCCTGATCCGCTTCCTGACCCCTGAGGAAACCGGCATGTCACCCACGGTACCGGTACAGCCCCTTTGGGTGCCTGAGGTACGTGAAGGACCCCTTCATTGCGCCTAGCGCAATGAAGGGGTCCTTCACGTACCGGACCTGACCCGACGCCACTCACGAGCCACCAGGTCTAACGGGCCGAGTAGTCCTTGAAGCCCTTCCCCGTCTTCCGGCCGAGCCGCCCGGCGGTCACCAGGTGCTCCAGCAGCGGCGCGGGCGCGAAGCCCTCCTCGCGGAATTCGTTGAACAGGGTCCGCTGGATCGCCAGCGAAACGTCGAGCCCGACGACGTCGAGCAGTTCGAACGGGCCCATCGGCAGGCCGCAGCCCACCTTCATCGCGGTGTCGATGTCGTCGGCCTCCGCGTAGTGCGCTTCGAGCATCTTCACCGCGTCGTTCAGGTAGGGGAACAGCAGCGCGTTGACGATGAACCCGGCCCGGTCGCCGCAGTGCACGGGGTGCTTTCCGACGGCCGCGCAGACGGCGTCGACGGTCGCGATCACGTCGGGCGCGGTGGCGATGGTCGAGACGACCTCGACGAGTTTCATCACCGGCGCCGGGTTGAAGAAGTGCACGCCGACCACGTCCGACGGCCGCGAGGTGGCCGCGGCGCATTCGATGACCGGCAGGGAGGACGTGGTCGTCGCCAGGACCGCGCCCGGTTTCACGACGTCGTCGAGCGCGGCGAAGACGGCCTGCTTGACGGCCAGGTCCTCGGCCACCGCCTCGACGACGAGGTCGACGTCGGCCAGTTCGTCGAACTCCACCGCGGGCGAGATCCGGCCGAGCGCGGCGGCGGCGTCCTCCTCGGACAGTTTGCCCTTGACGACGGCCTTGTCCAGCGACTTCTTCACCCGCGCGACCGACGCAGCGGCCTTCTCCGCGCTCCGCGCCCGCAGGATGACCTCGTAACCGCGTTTCGCGAACACCTCGACGATGCCCGTCGCCATGGTCCCGGTCCCGACGACGCCGACCTTGCGCACTTCCCTCGGCACCACGGTGTCCACTGTGGACTTCGTGACCGCGTCGGTCACCGTCGGCGAATCGGGTTCGTCGTAGGTGTAGAAACCCTGGCCCGTCTTCCGGCCGAGCAGTCCGGCGGTGATCATCTGCTTCAGCAGCGGCGCCGGCGCGTGCAGCCGGTTGCGCGACTGGTGGTACATCGTGTCGAGGATCTCGTACGCGGTGTCCAGCCCGATGAGGTCGAGCAAAGCCAAGGGTCCCATGGGATAGCCGCAGCCGAACCGCATCGCCGCGTCGAGATCCTCACGGGTGGCGTAGCGCTGCTCGAACATCCGCACGGCGTGGTTGAGATACCCGAAGAGCAGGGCGTTCGCGATGAACCCGGCGCGGTCGCCGATCACCACCGGCGTCTTGCCGAGACGTTCGGCGAACGCGACGACGTCGGTGATCACGTCGGGTTCGGTGACGACGGTGCGGACGATCTCGACCAGTTTGAGGATCGGCGCCGGGTTGAAGAAGTGCATCCCGACGACCTTGCCCGGCCGCGCGGTGCGCACGCCGATCTCGGTGATCGACAGCGAAGAGGTGTTCGAGACGAAGATCGTGTCCGGGCCGGTGATCTTGTCCAGCTCGGCGAAAACGTCGGTTTTCGCTTCGAGGTTCTCCGGGATGGCCTCGATCACCAGGTCCACATCGGACAGTTCGGTCAGCGACGTGGTGTACCGGATCCGGCCCAGCAACGTGTCCCGGCCGTCGGCGTCGAGTTTGCCGCCGGACACCGCTCGTTCGGTCGAATGTTCCAGATGGCCACGGCCCCGGTGCACGCCGTCGTCGTCGATCTCGACCGCGACGACGGACACACCACTCCTCGCGAGCACCTCGGCGATCCCGGCGCCCATGGTGCCGAGACCGATGACTCCCACACTCGAGATTTCCCGCGCCACAACCGGCCTCCGGAGGTTACTCGTCGGTAGTTTCTCCGATCGTGCCATGCCTGGGCGCGGAAAGCAGCCGCTGTCACCCTCCGAATCGAGTAAGTGTCACTCGCCGAAGTTCTGGTCGACGAGGTCTTTGACCTTGGTGAGCGCTTCTTCGGCCTGCGTACCCCTGGCACGGACCTCGATCCGGTCGCCCTGACGTGCGCCGAGCGCCATCAGCGCGAGCACGCTGTTGGCGTCCGCGGTCTCCTCGCCCAGCCGCACGGTGACCTCCGCGTCCAGGCCCGCGATGCTCCGGACCAGGACGGCGGCGGGCCGCGCGTGCAGTCCGACGTCGTTCCGCAGCGTGAGCTCGACACTGCTTTCGCCCTCCTGCGCGCCGCTGTCGAGCGTCAGGTCGGGCGGGGCACCGGCCGAGGCCGCGGCATCGGCGACGGCCTGGCGATCCGCCCCGCCCTGCGCCGCGACGGCGGCGGCGATCGCGCCCTCGACGAGCGGCGCGTCCACGACGACCGCGGCCGACGGGTCGGCGAGCGATTCGACGGCGAGGTCCGCTGTCATCTGCGCGCTGCCCAGGTCGTACAGCAGGACGACGCCCGCCCCCGAATCGGCGCGTTGCGTCGCGGCGACGACCTCGTCGTAATCCGTTCCGATCCCGCCTTCGGACAGGCCGCCCGCCGGCACGATGGTGACGTCCGGCGCCATCTGCGCGGCGAGTTCCGCGAGCCCTTCGGCGATTTTGGCGCTGTGGGAGACGAGCACGATTCCGACGCTCACTTGGCGGCCTCCGCGAACGCGCGCAGCAGCAGCGCCGTCGAGCGGGCGCCGGGGTCCATATGCCCCTTCGCGCGCTCGCCGAGGTACGAAGCCCGACCCTTGCGCGGCACGAGGTCCACAGTGGACTCGGCACCCTTGTCCGCGGCGTCGGCGGCCGCTGCCAGGATCACCGCGAGGTCCTCACCGGAGGCCTCCTCGGCGGCGGAGACGGCCGGGATCAGCGCATCGACCATGGTCGCGTCTCCCCCGACGGCCTTGCCCCTCGCCTGCACTCCTTCGAGCGCCGCGCGCAGGGCCTCGACGAGCAGCGGACCGTCCACTTCGGCCGCGGTGCCCAGCTTGACCGAGGCGCGCAGGAAGGCCGTGCCGTACAACGGGCCCGCCGCACCGCCGACCTTCGAGATCAACGTCGTGGCGGCCAGTTTCACGACCGCGGCCGGGGTTTCGGGGGTCGCGGTGTCCAGAGCGGACACGATGGCGGTGAACCCCCGGTCCAGGTTCTCGCCGTGGTCGGCGTCGCCGATCGCGCGGTCGAGGTCGACCAGTTCGGCGCGATGCTCGGCGATCACCACAGCGGCCGCCCGCAAGGCGGCGGCGAGCGTCTCGGCGGTGCAGGCCATCAGATTCCCCACCTCAGGGCCGGGGTGTTCACCGGCGCGTCCCACAACTCGGTCAGCTCGTCGTCCAGTTTCAGCAACGTCAGGCTCATCCCCTGCATCTCGAGGCTGGTGATGTACGGCCCCACCAGGCGCCGTTCGACCACGATCCCACGCTCGGCCAGCAGCCGCTCGGCGATCCCGTGGGCCAGGTACAGCTCGACCAGCGGGGTGCCGCCCATCGAGTTCGTGAACAGCAGGACCTTGTCGCCCTCGCCGAAGGGCAGGTCCGTGACGATCGCTTCGACCATGCGGGCGACGAGTTCGTCGGCCGTCACCACCGCTGTCCGCTCGATGCCGGGCTCGCCGTGGATGCCGATGCCGAACTCGATCTCGTCGTCGGCGAGGTCGAAACTCGGCTCGCCCGCGTGCGGCACTGTCGGCGCGGTGAGCGCGACACCGATCGAGCGGACCTGGCCGATCACCTTGCGCGCCAAGGCCTCCACCGCGTCGAGCGCGTCGCCTCGTTCGGCGGCGGCACCGGTGATCTTCTCCAGCAGCACCGTGCCGCCGACCCCACGGCGGCCGGCGGTGTAGGTGGAGTCCTTGACCGCGACGTCGTCGTCGATGACCACGCTGCGGACGTCGAGCCCCTCGGCGGCGGCGAGTTCCGCGGCGGTCTCGAAGTTGAGCACGTCACCGGTGTAGTTCTTCACGATCAGCAGCGCGCCCGCGTCGCCGGTGGTGGCCTTGACGGCGGCCTCGACGGCGTCCGGCGTCGGCGAGGTGAACACCGGACCCGGGACGGCGGCCGCGAGCATGCCCTGCCCGACGAAGCCCCCGTGCAGCGGTTCGTGCCCGGAGCCGCCGCCGGAGATCACCGCGACCTTGCCCGGCACGGGCGCGTCCACGCGCACCACGATCGCCGGGTCGTCCTCCACCCGCAGGACGTCCGCGTGTGCCGCGGCGAGGCCGCGCAGGGATTCCGCGACCACCGTTTTCGGGTCGTTGATGATCTTCTTCAAGGTGGCCTCCGGCCGTCGGCGGGTGGGGTGTCCCCTTCCTACCTCTCCCGGCCGGATGCCGCCAGCGTCAGGGCTTCGGCAGCTTGGAGATCACCGATTTGGCGATCTTGGTGGCCTTGCCACAGGACGCCGCTTCGTCCTTCTTCTCGTCGTAGTTCTTGTAGATCACACTGACGATCTCGACGCCCTCGTCGGCCCACGGCTTGTGCTGCCACTCGATCTTGCACTCGGCGTCGCTGGTGGTGCCGACCTTCTGGTACGCGGCCATCCCGTCGATGTCGATCTTCTTGGTCCCGTCGCGTTCCTCCGGCGGCAGGCCGTGGCGGAAGCCGATGGAGATCCGCGGGTTGGAGCCCGGGGTCCAGTCGCAGGAGTGGAAGCTGCTCAGCGCGGTCGCGCCGTGCGGCACGACCTCGGCGAGGACGGCGGGGTCCGCGACGGCGCACGGGTCGACGGTGGTCAGCGAGCCCGCGCCGGCGGGGAACTTCGCCGGCGACGCGTGCAGGCTCTTCACGGCCTTGGCCGCCACCGCCCGCCCGGTCGCGCAGGGGTCACCACCGTCGTAGGTGACCATGAAACTGATCCCGCGCTCGGGTTTGCGCAGCGTCATGATGCCGATGTCGCAGCTGTTGCCGTCCTTGTTCTTCCGCTCGATCTGCGGCAGTCCTTCGACCGCCGAGACGACCGCGTTACTGGCCGAGGAGAAGGTCGACGAGCCGATGTCGATACTGACCGAGAGCTTCTTGCCACCGGCGTCGGTGGCCTTCCCGGTGCAGGTGCCGAAGGAGGTGAGCGACGGCCGCGGGTCGTCCGGGGTACCGAGGTCGCTCAGCGCTTCCTTGCCCACCAGCGGGCACGGGTCGATCGTGCGCATCACCGCGGGGGTGACCGCCGGGTCGTTGATGTCCCCGCTCGGCACCTCACCACCGGAACCGGCTTCGGCGGCGGCGGTGGTGCGGGCGAAGTTGGACTTGCCGAGGTTCTGACCGCAGGCCGACACCACGCCGAGCGCGGCGACCAGGGCCAGCACGGACGCGATCCGGCGACGTCGAGCGTTGAGCAGCACGAAGTGCACGGTAGCCGGACCGCCCCGGCGCTGTCCGGACAACCCGGCTATTCGCCGCCCTCGCCGGTCTCGGACGTGGGCGGCACCACGATGGGCCGCAGCTTCGCCCACAGGACGAACAGCAGCCCGAACACCAGCATGCCGATGCCCGCCCACAGGTTGATCCTGACCCCGGCGGCCTTGTCCAGGTCCGCTTGGGTGGTGAAGCCGATGCCCAAGATCGTGAGCACCAGTCCGTAGCCGCCGACGAGCAGGGCGATGATCAGCCGGATGTCGAAGACGCCGGCCTTCTTGGGAGCTTGGGAAGCAGCCATCTCCGGCCTCCTAGAAGATGATGTTGAGCGCGATGGTCAGGATCAGCACGATGCCCGCGAGCAGGCCCGGCTTGCGGTACCAGCCCGCGTCGTCGCCGGTCTCGTCGTGCTTCAGCGACTCCTTCGGGGTGAGGGAGTAGACGAGGCCGACCAGCTGCGACTCCGGCTTCGGCGTGGTGGCCAGCGAAACCCCGACACTGACCATGATGTCGACGGCGAACGCCGTACCGGCGGCCACGAAGCTGATGCCCTGCCCGGTGAGCCCGAGGACCCCGGCCTGCGACAGCAGCCACACGGTGATCGCGGACGCGGTACCGGCGACAAGGCCGACCCAGCCCGCCGTCGGCGTCATCCGCTTCCAGAACATGCCGAGGATGAAGGTGGCGAACAGCGGCGCGTTGAAGAAGGAGAACAGGTCCTGCAGGTAGGTCAGGATGTTCCCGGAGTTCGACGCGATGAACGCGGTACCGACCGCCAGCACCGTGCCGACAGCGGTGACCAGGCGGCCGAGGCGGAGGTAGTAGCCGTCCGACTCGTTCTTCTTCACGTACGACTGCCAGATGTCGTAGGTGAAGACGGTGTTGAACGAACTCAGGTTCGCCGCCATCCCGGCCATGAACGACGCGAGGAGGCCGGCGATCGCGACGCCGAGCATGCCGTTGGGCAGCAGGTCGCGCATCAACAGCAGGATCGCGTTGTTCGCGGTGACCCCGCTGGGCGCTTCGCCGCCGTCGAGCAGGATCTGCTTGTCCTGGACGTACTCGGAAACGGTGACCGCGGCGATCATGCCGGGGATGATCACGATGAACGGGATCAGCATCTTCGGGAAGGCACCGATGATCGGCGTCCTCCGCGCGGCCGACATGCTCTTCGACGCCATCGCGCGCTGGACCTCGACGAAGTTCGTCGTCCAGTAACCGAACGAGAGCACGAAACCGAGACCGAAGACGAGGCCGAGGATGGAGAGGAAGCTGTTGCCGAATCCGGTGAGGTTGTCACCCGGCCAAGAGGACAGCTGCGCCTCGCCGCCGGGGTCCGCGCTGAGCTTGTCGACCAGGCCCTGCCAGCCGCCGACCTTGACCAGGCCGACGATGGTCAGCGGCAGCAGCGCCGCGACGATCACGAAGAACTGAAGGACCTCGTTGTAGATCGCGGCGGACAGGCCGCCGAGCGCGGTGTAAGAGAGCACGACCACGGCCGCGACGAGGATCGACACCCACAGCGGCCAGCCGAGCAGGAGGTTCACCACGCTGGCGAGCAGGAACAGGTTCGCGCCGGCGATGAGGATCTGCGCGCTCGCGAAGCTGATGCCGTTGACCAGGTGGGCGGGTTTGCCGAACCGGCGGAGCATGAACTCCGGGACGCTGCGGACCTTCGAGCCGTAATAGAACGGCATCATCACGATGCCGAGGAACAGCATCGCCGGGATCGCGCCGATCCAGAAGTAATGGACGGTCGGCAGGCCGTAGAGCACGCCGTTGGCCGACATGCCCATGATTTCGACCGCGCCGAGGTTCGCCGAGATGAAGGCGAGGCCGGTGACCCAGGCGGGCAGCGAGCGCCCGGAGAGGAAGAAGTCGAGGCTGCTCGAGACCGACTTTCGCGCCATGTACCCGATGCCGAGCACCAGTGCGAAATAGAAGGCGAGCAGGACGTAGTCGATAGGACTTGCGTCGAGCCGCAGATTCGCATCGGCCAGCACGTGCAACCGACCCACCTCCATAGTGAAAATGTTCACGAGAAACGCCGGTATCGCGTCAATCGCGGACCATACTGCATGGATTCAGGAACGGCAGCGCGGGTGGGCGACGACCGCCCTAGAGTGTCTGTTTCGGGGCGGTTCTTGACAATTCCTGTCCTGTCGCCGCCGGATCGCCTGGCCTTGATCAGGGCAGCCGCACCGCTTCGATCTCGGCGCGGTGCCCATGCCGCGGCCACCGCGCGACGGCCGAAGGTGTCGGCGCGTCGCGCGGTGGGGAATAGAGAGTCAGCAACTGCTGGCGGTGTCACCGGCGTCCGCCGTGCAGGTGTCGCTGCCCAGTCCACCGCCGGCGGTGTCGCCGCCGGTGCCGTCCTGGACGTTGATGCTGTCGTTGCCGTTCCCGCCGGACATGGTGTCGGTGCCGTCCTGGTCGACGAGGGTGTCGTTGCCGTTCTGGCCGTTCATCGTGTCGTTGCCCGGACCGCCGTAGAGGGTGTCGGCACCGTTGTCGAGAATCGACAACAGATCCTCGCCGTAGCTGGTGTCGTTACCCGGGTCGCCGTAAACGGTGTCGCTGCCATTGCCGCCGTTGAGCGGACCGTCGTCGCCGGAACCGGCATAGATGATGTCGTTGCCGTTTCCGCCGCTGATGGAGTCGTTGCCACCCAGGCCACAGATCACGTCGTTACCATTGGTGCCGACGAGGGTGTCGTTGCCCGCGGTGCCGGTGATGGTGCATCCCAGGGAATTGATCGTCAGCGTGCCCGGGATATCGACCAGCGCGTTGCTGTCGTCGGGGTCGTTGGAGAGCCCACCGGTGTAGGGGATCGTGCCGGACGCGCTGTCGGTGACGGTGAACCGGTAGACCACGGTCGATTCAGCGTTGGCGGCGTTCGGCCAGCTCACGTCGTTCCCCCCGGGGTAGCCGCAGGAGGTGGCGTTCCCGCTGAAACTGCACGAGTCGTACATCCAGTTCCCGCCGTTGGCCAGGACGAAATCGTTGGCGCTGCCGGTGGATGCGTAGTGGTAGTTGTAGTGCATGGTGACGGTGAAAGCCTGACCAGGGTCGAGCGTGTCGTCGCTGAAAGTGGCCGATGCGCCCGGGGTCGAGTGGACGATCGGGTCGGCCTGTGCCGAGGTGGCGGGCACGAGCACGAACCCGCCGATGGCCAATGCGGCGGCCAGCAACGCCTGGGCGTTCTCCGTCTGTTGGACCGGGAACCTTTCCCGGTGGCGCGTAGGTAAAATTTCGCTTCGCGCGATCTGCTTCCGATGGTGTACATGGATCCTCATTTCTTCGGGACGGGCACCATGCTTACCCGAAAAATGCACCCCTGAAGGGCCGAAATACCCGACGAAATAGCGTCCAAATACTCTATACGGAATTTCGCGAATTATCTCCAACCGGAAACGCCGAACGGCACAATATCACCGTATCACTTTTCCTCCTGACTCAGGACCGCGGCAGAACTGCCGTGTTCGTTTTCGGCTGGTCGCGGTCGTCACGGCTTGGGCGGCGTACCGGGCGACCAAGGGGACCGTGCGGCACCGGCTGTCCCACGACCGTGCCGCTGGTGCGCACCCGGATCGCCGTCGACCGTCAGGGCAGCGGAAAAGGGCCGCTCCGCATCCGGAACGGCCCTTTCCCGTGACCGGTGGGGGTTTACCGGTCCGTGGGCAGGCCTACTTCGCCGTCCTCCTTGATCAACCGGGCGAGGACGTCGTCCGGCAGGTACGTGCGGTGCGGGTAGCTCGGACCCCACGAGTTGAGGAACGGCACGGCGCCGAGTTCGTCGGCACGCGGGTTGCCGAGGACCTCGTGCACCTCGTCGACGGTCTTCGCCCAGCGATAGGCCTGGATACCGTTCTTGACGTCGGGCGTGTAGGCGGCCCGCTTGACGTAGTCGTCACTGGCGTAGGCCTCGGCCCACGTGACGTGTCCCAGTCCGAGCAGCACCTCGGCCGCCGCGCGGACGGACGTGCCGTTGTTGTCGCCGGGATTGGTCTCTTCCCATTCGTCGCGCAGCTTCGCCTGGTCCCACAGCCACCGCGCGGCGTAGAGGTCGCCGTTGAACAGCGTCATGCAGCGCGACCAGCCGAAGCCGACGCAAGCGCCTTCCCTGCCCTGGTCGTAGAAGGCGTACTGGGTGTCGCCGTCGGCCGATTCGCCGGGTTCGAGGCAGACGCAGTGCCCGCCGCGGATCTTGGTGAGCGACTTCGCGCCGCCCTTCGCGACGAAGAACTCGCCGGACTTCTCGTCCTTCTCCGGTACGTCGAATTCCTTGTACCAGTTGACGCCGATGACGACCGGCGACCGGGTTGGCCGGTCCTCGGCGGCCAGCGCGGTCAGCGGATAGCTGTCGACGTGGCGCCAGTCATCCGGGACGAACCGGCCGAGGCGGCCGTCCGCCGGGTCACTGCCGATCGGGCGATAACGCATGGGATCCTCCTATCCCTCATCCCGCCGGAATACCGCCGGCGAGTCACTGCGGCACAATCTTTTCCAGAAACCTCCGCACGGCCTCCCGCCCGTTTTCGAAGAGGCGCTTCTTCTCCTCGTCGCCGAGCCCGAAGTCGACGGCGGAAACACCGGTCGTGTCGACGCACACCGTCCGCCGGTTCACACCTTCCTCGTGCAACCGGTAACGATTCCAGTCCGAAAGCAGGGTTTCGAGCGAACCGATGGCGATCCGCAACGCGCTCTTCACCGGTTTGTCCCTGCCGCCCACGGGTTCACCGGAAAGCTTCACGCCCCAAGTCGGCCATCGCGGCTCCTTCGCGTCTGTCCGGTCGAAGACGGTGATCGGGAAGTTCGACAGCAGACCGCCGTCGACCCAGGTGACCGTGCCCTCGGGACGGACGTCGAACTGCACCGGCCGGAAATAGAACGGGATCGACATCGACGCGCGGACGGCGTCGACGACGTTCTCCTCACCGGGATCACGACCGTACTGGGAATAGTCCCAAGGCAACCGGACGAGCACGCGGCGGGTCAGGTCGCTGACGTGGACGACGAGTGAATACCGTTGATACGGAAGCAAAGTACCGCCGGGGTCCTCGATGGCGAGATCGGCGAAAGTGTGCACGTCCACCTCGTCCAGCAACGGGGTGAGCCATTCGGCGAGATAGTCGCCGGTGTGCATCCCGTCGTGCAGGACCAGGCCGACGCCGTCACCGATCGGGCCGGTGATCTTGCCGAGCAAGGACCGACCCTCGAAGCGGCGGCAGTCCATGTCGTTCATCACCGCTTCCAGCGCGCCGAGATCCTTCCCGGCCTTCTGATAAGCGGCGACCAGCGTCGCGACTATCGCCCCCGCGCTCGTCCCCGCGATCCGGGGGAACGAATAGCCGGCTTCGTGCAACTCCAGTACCGCGCCCAGCAACGCGATGCCTTTGACGCCGCCGCCTTCCAGCACCAGATCGACGCACTTCGGAGAATCAGCCATGGCACATCACCCCTGCACCCACGACCGCCGCAGATCGGCGGTACCCCTCGGGGAAATCGAGTGTGGCACAACGCGAGACCGGGTAATCCGGCGTTCACCCGAATGGCACAGAAACAGCTGGTTCTTTTGCAGGACGAGTCGAGTTCGTTAATTTCTCGCCGCCCTTTTGGGCATTCTGTGGTGCGGGAAAGAATGCAGATACAAAACCGAGGACTCGATTGGATCTCGGCTGTTCAGCGGGGAAGTCGCAGAGCGGCTCAGAACAGGCGGAACTCGTCCGACTCGATGCCGCGCAGCGCGTCGTAGTCCAGTGTGAGGCACCGGATCCCCCGGTCCTCGGCCAGCACCCGAGCCTGCGGCTTGATGAGCTGCGCCGCGAAGACGCCCTGCACCGGCGCCAGCAGCGGGTCGCGGTTGAGCAGTTCGAGGTACCGAGTCAGCTGCTCGACGCCGTCGATCTCGCCGCGCCGCTTGATCTCGACGGCGACACTGGCGCCGTCGGCGTCGCGGGCCATGATGTCGACCGGCCCGATCGCGGTCGGGAACTCCCGCCGCACCAGGGTGTAGCCGTCACCGAGGGTCTTGATGTGCTCGGCGAGCAGTTCCTGCAGGTGCGCCTCGACGCCGTCCTTCTGCAGTCCCGGTTCCGCGCCGAGTTCCTGGGAGTGGTCGTGGAAGATCTCGTCGATCTTGATGACGAGCTTCTCCCCCTGCTTGTTCTCGACGATCCACAGCTTGCCGTCCTCGATCAGCCAGCACGGCGGGCTCATCCAGTTCAGCGGCTTGTAGGCACGGTCGTCCGAGTGCACGGACACCGAGCCGTCGGCCTTGACGAGCAACAGCCGGGTGGCCATCGGCAGATGGGCGGTCAGACGGCCGGCGTAGTCGACCTGGCAGCGAGCGATCACTAGGCGCACCACGCGAGGGTAGGACAAGCATGGCGATACTGTGCGCATGGACCCCGTTCAGCGTGTCAGCTCGCGTGAGGTGTACCGGAACAACTGGATGGCCGTGCGCGAGGACTCCGTCCGGCGGCTCGACGGTTCCGAAGGGATCTACGCGGTCGTCGACAAACCCACTTGCGCGGTGATCATCCCCTTCGACGGCGCCAGGTTTCACCTGGTCGAGCAGTTCCGCTATCCGCTCGGGCTGCGGCGCTGGGAGTTCCCCATGGGCACCGCCCCCGATCGGGCCGACGTCCCGCCGCCCGAACTCGCCGCCCGCGAACTGCGCGAGGAGACCGGGCTGCTCGCGGGTTCGATGGCCGACCTCGGCGTGACCGACGTCGCCGCCGGTATGTCGAGCCAGCGCGGTCGCGTGTTCCTGGCCACCGCTCTCACGCAGGGTGAGACCCAGCGCGAGGTCGAGGAGCAGGACATGCGGACGGCGTGGTTCGAGCGCGAAGAGTTCGAAAAGATGATCGCTTCGGGTGACATCACCGACGCGCAGACGCTGGCCGCCTACACGCTGCTGCTCATGCGCGAACGCGTGTCATGAAAGGGTCGTTCAGGACGTTTTTCGTCCTGAACGACCCTTTCATGACACTTGAGCGCGGAGCGGGAGCTCAGTCGGGCCAGACCGGGGAACGCTTCTCCAGGAAAGCGGCCATGCCCTCGCGCGCCCCGGGAAGCTGCGACGCCGAGGCCATCACCTCCAGCGCCAGCGCGTAGGCGTCGGCCTCGGGCCGGTCCAGCTGCGCGTAAAGGGTCTGCTTCCCCATCGCCTTGCTCGCCCTGCTCCCCCGCGTCGCGCGCCCCAGCAGCGCAGCGACGGCTTCGTCGAGCGAGTCGTCCGGGACCACGCGGTTCACCAGGCCCCAGTCCAGCGCGGTCGCGGCGTCGACGACGTCGCCGGTGAGCGCCAGTTCCATCAGCCGTTTCCGCCCGATCGAGCGGGCGACCGGCACCGCCGGGGTGTGGCAGAACCAGCCCGCCTTGCCGCCGGGCAGGGCGAATCCGGCGGATTCCGCGGCGACGGCGAGGTCGCAGGTGGCCACCAGCTGGCAGCCCGCCGCGGTCGCGAGCCCGTGCACCCGCGCGACGACGACCTGCGGCACCGACTGCATCGTGCCCATCAGGTCGGTGCACAGCCGCAGCAGCTCACGCACGCCCATCAGATCTCGCGCGGCGACGTCGCCGAAGTCGTGTCCCGCCGAGAACACCGGCCCGGCGCCGGCCAGGACGATCCCGGTGGCGTCGGTCTCCCCGGCTTCGCGGAACGCCGCGAGCAGTTCGGCGAGGTGGTCCGCCGACAGCGAGTTCCGCCGCGCGGCGCGGTTCATGGTGATGGTGACGGTGTCGCCGTCCCGCTTCACGAGGATGTGCTCGTACTCGACCATGCTTCGACGGTAACCGACCGGAACGTCCGGCGATACGAATCGGGCCCGACGCCGACGTCGGCCCGGAGCCGTCGCCGCAGGTTGGCGGCGGTGCCGAGGCCGGAGCGCTGCGCGACCCGCTCGACCGGGAGCTCGGTCGTCTCCAGCAGGCGCCGCGCGAGCCGGACCCGCTGCGCGCGCAGCCAGCGCCCCGGCGTCACCCCGGTGGCCGCCGCGAACTCGCGGTGGAAGGTCCGCTCACTCAGCCCGGCGTGACCGACCAGGTCGTCGACGCCGATGTCGTCCGCGATCCGCTCCAGCGCCCAGTCCATTGTGGACGAAACGCTCGGCCGCGACGGTTTGGGCGGCAACGGGTTGTCCACGTACTGCCGCTGCCCTCCCTCCCGCGCGGGCGGCATCACGAGCCGCCGGGCGAGGGCGGCCGCGACCTCGGCGCCGTGATCGCGGCGCACCAGGTGCAGGCAGAGGTCCAGCCCGCCGACCACGCCGGCGGACGTCAGCACGTCACCCTCGTCGGTGAACAGGACGTCCCGCTGGACGACGGCGTCGCGGGCGGCGGTTTCGAGGGCGTCCAGCAGCCGCCAGTGCGTGGTGACGGACAGGCCGTCGAGCAGCCCGGCCGCGGCGAGGGTGAAGGCGCCGGAGCACAGCGACGCCACGGTGATCCCGGCGCGGTGCGCCTTGCGCAACGCGGCGACGGCGGCCGCGGGCACCTCGGCGTGCGGATCGACCCGACCGGGCACGAGGACGAGATCACAGCCCGCCAACCCGCTCAGCGCATGAGTCGCCTCGACCTGGCCGAACGGGTGGATGGCGACCCGCTCGCGGCCGGGTGCGCAGAGCCGGACCTCGAAGGGGCCGATGCCGCTGTCGGTCCGGTCCACGCCCCAGACCTCGCCGATCACGCCCAGATCGAAGGACCGGCTGCCCGGCAGGAGGAGCACACCCACGGTTCGCATGGCAGAAAAGTACCGCATCGCGCGTCTTCTGCCACTCCCTTGCCTGCCGCCGCGGGAGCGAAACTCGTAGCCATGACCGCTGAAACCAAGGCCCTGCTCGTGATCGACGTCCAGCGCGGCTTCGACAAGCCCGTCTGGGGCCCCCGCAACAACCCCGGCGCGGAGGCCAACATCAAGGCGCTCGTCGACGCCTACCAGGAACGCGGACTGCCCATCGTGCTGGTGCACCACGACTCCGTGAAGCCCGGTTCGTCGCTGCAGCCCGGCCAGGAAGGCAACTACTTCAAGCCCGAACTCGACGGTGTGCGCGCGGATCTGGTCTTCGGCAAGGAGGTCAATTCGGCCTTCCACGGCGACGTCGACCTCGACGGCTGGCTGAAGACCCGCGGCATCACCTCGTTCGTGCTCGCCGGGATCCAGACGAACTTCTGCTGCGAGACCACCGCGCGCGTCGGCGGGAACCTCGGCTACGACGTGACTTTCGCGCTCGACGCCACGTTCACCTTCGACCTCGCCGGGCCGGACGGCAGCGTCCTCACCGCCGACGAGCTGTACCGGGCGACCGCGACGAACCTGCACGGCGGCGGGTTCGCCACGGTCACCTCCACGAAGGAGATCCTCGGCAGCCTTTGAGACCTCGTGAGTGGTAAAGACGGTTAGAACCGTCCTCACCACTCACGAGACCGACGGCTCACGCGCGGTCGATCACGGCCTTCAGGAACCGCCGCGTCCGGTCGTGCTCCGGGTCGTTGAACAGCTTCTCCGGCGCGGCGTCCTCCAGCACCTGTCCCTCGTCGAACATCATCACCCGATCCGAGACGTCGCGCGCGAATTGCATTTCGTGCGTGACACAAAGGATCGTGATGTCGGTGGACGTCGCGATCTCGCGCAGCACACGCAGCACGTCGGCGACCAGTTCCGGGTCGAGCGCCGAAGTCACCTCGTCCAGCAGCAGCACGTCCGGCCGCATCGCGAGCGCACGGGCGATCGCGACGCGCTGCTGCTGGCCGCCGGAGAGCCGGGTGGGGTGCGCGTCCTTCTTGTCCGTGAGCCCCACCATTTCCAGCAGTTCGACGGCCCGCGCCTCCGCCTCGTCCCGCGAGACGCCGAGCGAGTGGATCGGCGCCTCGGTGATGTTGCGCAGCACGTTCATGTTGGGGAACAGGTTGAACTGCTGGAACACCATGCCGATCCGCTTGCGCATGTCCCGCAGGTACTTCTCGTCGGCGCGCACCAGCTTCTCGCCGCGCTTCATGTGACTCAGGTAGTCGCCGCAGACCTCGATGGTGCCGCCGTCGACCTTCTCCAGGGTCATCAGCAGCCGCAGGATCGTCGTCTTCCCGGACCCGCTCGGCCCGATCAGCGAGACGAATTCCCCCGGTGCGACGGTGAAATCGAGGTCACGCAGCACGACGTGGTCGCCATAGGACTTGACCACCTGCGAGAACCGGATCATCGGGGAATCAACTGTGGGCGGCACGTCGCTCCAACCTTCTCACCAGAATCGAAGCCGGCAGGCTCACCAGCAGGAACAGCACCCCGGCCAGGGTGTACGGCTCGATGACGCGGAACGTTTCGGCACCGACCTCCTTCGCCCTGGCCAATACGTCGACGACGCCGATCGCCAGCAGCAACGGGGTTTCCTTGAACATCGAGATCGTGTAGTTGCCGAGCGCGGGCAGCACCCGCGGGACGGCCTGCGGCAGGACGACCGCGGTCCACACGCGGGACCTCGGCAGGTTCAAAGCGGTCGCGGCCTCCCACTGTCCTTTCGGGACAGCCTCGATGCCGGCCCGGTAGACCTCGGCCGCGTAGGTCGCGTAATGCACGCCGAGTGCCACCACACCGGTGACGAACGGCGACATCGTGAACCCCGTCAACGGTGGCACGACATAGAAGATCGCGAACACCTGGATCAGCAACGGCGTGCTGCGGACGAATTCGATGAACAGCCGGACCGGCTGGGACAGCACGGGAATCCCCGAGCGGCGGATCAGCGCGAACACCAGGCCGAGAACGTACCCGACCACCGAAGCGAGCAGTGTGATCTCGACGGTGACGAGAAGCCCGTCCAGCAGCAGAGGAATCGAATTCGCGGCCGCTTCCCAGCTCCAGTCCATCACACACCTCCCGCGGTGGCCGTCATCCTGGCCGGAGCCCGGCCGAGGCGCCGGGCCGCGAATCGTTCCATCAGCCGCATTCCGCTGGTGATCAGCAGCGCGAGCAGAAGGTAGAGCACGAGTTCGGTGCCGTAGATCCAGCCGAGGTCGGCACCGAACACCGGCCGCAGTAGTTCACCCTGGCGCGCCATCTCCGGAACGGCGATGAACGACAGCAGGGCGGTACTCTTCAGCAGTTGGATGAACAGGTTGTTGAACGGTGGCAGCATCTCCGCGAACGCCTGCGGCAGGATCACCCGCCGCATCCGCTGGGCGGGCGTCAGGTTGAGTGCGACGGCACCCTCGAACTGTGCCCGTGGCACGGAATTCACCGCACCGCGGACGATCTCGGCGCCGTAGGCCCCGTGGTTGAGCCCCAGCACCAGGATTCCGGCGAACAACGGCACGAGCTGGAACCCGATCAGCACCGGGAGGACGAAGTAGAGCCAGAACAGCTGGACGACTTCCGAGGTGCCGCGGAAGATTTCGACGTAGACGCGGGAAATCCCGCGAACCAGCCGCGAAGGCGATCTCAGCGCGAGCCCGGCGACCAGGGAGAGCACCACGGTGAGCGCGATCCCGCCGAGCGTGGCGGTGACGGTCGCGGTCAGTCCACTGAGGACGGACGTGATGATGTGCGATACCGACGACGACATGACGTCAGCCCCGTTACACCGCGCAGAGTTTCTCGGTGGTGACTTCGGCCTTCGGCAGGTTGTCCGCCGAGAACCCGAACGGCGTCACGATCTTGGTCCATTCGCCGCTGTCGTGCAGCTTCTTGAGTTCGGCGTTGAACGCCTCGCGCAAGGGATTGTCGTCCTTGCGGAAGACGAACGCGCCGGCGGAGACGACCGGCTGCCCGTTCTTGATCGGATCGAAGCCCGGCGTCACTTCCGCTGCGGCGCCCGGGCTCTTCGCCAGGACGTCCTTGAGCGAGATGTCGGTGAGCGCGGCGCAGTAGACCCGGCCGTCGGTGACCGCGCGGAGCATGTTGTCCTGTGAATCGAGGGTGACGATCTGGTCTTCGGCGACACCGGAGTCGGTGGCGTACCCCTTTTCCACGGCCGCCGAGAGCACGGCGACCTTGACCTTCTTGGCCGCGATGTCCTCGAACTTCAGCACCTGCTGCGGATTTCCCTTGGGTACCAGCAAAGCCGTCAGCGCGGAGTAGTCGGGGATCGAGAAGGCCGCCGCGTCGCACCGCTCCTTCTTGATGTTCATCCCGGCCGCGACGATGTCGTACTTCCTGGCGTTGAGCGCGGGGATCAGCTGGTCGAAGGAGACCGCTTCGGCTTCCACGTCGTCGATGCCCATGGCCTTGAAGACGGCGCGGGCGACTTCCGGCGCCTCACCGGTGACCTTGCCGCTCTGATCAGTGAATCCGTAGGGCGCTTCGTTCGCGATTCCGATCTTGATCTTCTTCGCGCCTTTGGCCGCCTGGAGCGCGTCGCCGGAGGACGTCGATGTGCACGCGGACAACAGAACCGGACCGCCGATCGTCACCGCCCCCAGCACCGCGGACCGCCGGAAGAACTCCCGCCTGGACCATTCGCCGTGCGTCATAGCCGCACCTCTTTTCGATTAATCGGTTTAATCGAAACGTAGGTGGGCACCTTTGCCCGGGCAGCGTGAGCGGGTGACGAACCATCCGCCGTTACGGTACCGAGATTTACGGTGACTTTACGTGCTCAGACCGTGGCGCTCCCGCACCAATCCGACAATTCCGTCCATGATGTCGGTGAGCTCGTAGTCCTTCGGCGTGAACACTTTCGCGATTCCGCGCTCCAGCAAGAGCTTTTCGTCGTCGGGCGGGATGATGCCCCCGACGATGACCGGGATGTCGCCCGCGCCCGCGGCCCGCAACCCGTCCACGACCTGCGGCACGACCTCGAGATGCGAACCCGAGAGCACCGAAAGACCGACCACGTGCACGCCCTCCTGGACGGAGGCCGCGACGATCTGTTCCGGCGTGAGCCGGATGCCCTGGTACACCACCTCGAAACCGACGTCGCGCGCCCGGACGGCCACCTGCTCGGCGCCGTTGGAATGCCCGTCGAGACCGGGTTTGCCGACCAGGATCCGCAGCCGCTCACCGATCTCGGTGCTCGTCGCCTTGACCCTGTCGCGGACACGGCGGATCTCCGCGTTGCCCTCGCCCGCGGCCGCCGAGGCGGAAACCCCGGTGGGAGCGCGGTATTCGCCGTACACCTCGCGCAGCGCGCCCGACCATTCACCGGTGGTGACCCCGGCGCGGGCGCAGTCGATCGTGGCCTCGAACAGGTTTTCCGACGTCTTCGCGACGGCCTTCAGCTTCTCCAGCGAAGACTCGGCGGCCGCGTTGTCGCGGTGCGCCCGCCATTCCTCGATCGCGGAGACGGCCTGCTTCTCGACGGCGGGGTCGATCGTTTCGATCGCCTTGGCGCCTTCGGCCTGCAGCGGGGAGGGCTCGGTGGTCTCGAACTTGTTGACCCCGACCAGGATCCGCTCGCCGTTCTCCATACCGCGCCGCAACTCCGCGAGCGAGGCGACGAGCTGGGACTTCATGTAACCGCTCTCGACGGCCGCGACAGCGCCGCCGAGGTCCTGCACCCGCGCGATCTCCTCGCGCGCGCCCGCCATGATCTCGTCGACCTTGGCCTGGATGACGTGCGAGCCGTCGAAGATGTCCTCGTACTCCAGCAGGTCGGTTTCGAAGGCCAGCACCTGCTGCATCCGCAGCGCCCACTGCTGATCCCACGGCCGGGGCAGGCCGAGCGCCTCGTTCCAGGCGGGCAGCTGGATCGCGCGGGCCCTGGCACCGCGGGAAAGCGAGACCGCGAGCATCTCCAGGACGATGCGCTGGACGTTGTTCTCCGGCTGCGCCTCGGTCAGGCCCAGCGAGTTGACCTGCACGCCGTAGCGCAGCCGTCGCGCCTTGGGATCCGTTACGCCGTAACGATCCCGGGTGATCTCGTCCCAGAGCGCGGTGAACGCGCGCATCTTCGACAGCTCCTCGACGAACCGCACCCCGGCGTTGACGAAGAACGAGATCCGCGCGACCACCTTGGCCATGTCCGCCTGCTCGACCTGACCGGAATCCCGGACCGCGTCGAGGACGGCGATGGCGGTGCACAACGCGTACGCGACCTCTTGCGTCGGCGTCGCGCCGGCCTCCTGCAGGTGGTAGCTGCAGATGTTGATCGGGTTCCACTTCGGCACGTGGTGCACGGTCCACGCGATCATGTCGGTGATCAGGCGCAGGCTCGGGCCCGGCGGGAAGATGTAGGTGCCGCGGGAGAGGTATTCCTTGATGATGTCGTTCTGCGTGGTGCCGGTGAGTTTGGCGAGAACCTCGTCCACGTCGCGGCCCTCGGCTTCGGCCTGCTCGCGCGCCACGGAGACGTAGAGCGCCAGCAGCCACATGGCGGGCGCGTTGATCGTCATCGACGTGTTGGCCTCGGCGAGCGGGATGCCGTCGAAGAGCCGCCGCATGTCGCCGAGGTGCGAAACCGGGACGCCGACCTTGCCGACCTCACCCTTGGACAGCTGGTGGTCCGGGTCGTAGCCGGTCTGCGTCGGCAGGTCGAAGGCGACGGAGAGACCTGTCTGCCCCTTGGCGAGGTTGCGCCGGTACAGCTCGTTGGACGCGGCCGCGGACGAGTGGCCCGCGTAGGTCCGCATCACCCAGGGGCGGTCCCGTTCACGGTCCGTGGGATAGGGCACGGTACACCTCCGGCGCTGGACGACCGTCTGAGTGTACCGGCCGGTAACATCGCTCGCGCAGTTGAATCGGACACAGTCGGGTCATTCTCCGACTGCGTGGACCTCCGGAGGCTGCTGACGCTGTCGTGCCTCGTCCACGGCTTTCGCGAGCTTTTCCCGCACCTTCGCCACTTCGCTGACACCCACAAGGATGACCGGTGGCTTCGCCGACGCCCAGGTCAGCACGCCGAGCCTGCCGAACGTGATCGTCCCGGTCTTGCCGGGCCCCGGGGTGACGACGGGATCCGCGAGTCCGGCCAGCTCCGCGGACTCCTCCTTGCGGCGGACCAGCGAACTGGTCGCGATCACCCGGCCGTCGGTCACGGCGTAGGTGGTCGAGGCGAGCCTGAGGGAGCGGATCAGCGGCCTGCCGACGAGAAGGGACAAACCCGCGACGGTGAGCACGGCCCACGCGGCCTTGAGGAACGCCGTCCCGTGGTTGCCGGAGAAGAACAGCGTCACCCCGCCGAGCCAGAGCAGGCCGAAGGGAACGTTGAAGTAGTCGCCGGGATTGAAGAGGGGCCTGCGCACCGGGTGTCCGGCCCAGATGACCCGTTCGCCTGGAAGGAGGTCGATCTGCCCCTCATGCATGGCATCGCACACTACCCGTCGTTCCCGGGAGGGCGCAGTGGCCGATCGTCGGTCGCGCGACGGTCCACCGGCGCTACCGCTTGCCCCGCGTGGGTCGTGAGTGGCGATTCCCTCCCCCAAGTACATGAAGGCCCCCTTCCTTGCGCTAGGCGCAAGGAAGGGGGCCTTCATGTACCTCAATGACGCATCGGTCCAGGTGGTCGTGACCGGCGACTGTGACCGAAATCCGCGAGACTCGCCCACCTCCGGCGGCTAGCGTGAAGGACCGTGACTTGGAGTTCGTACAGCAGCTATCTGCTCATCGTCGTCCTGATCGTCCTCGCGCCGGGGCCGGACACGATGGTGATGCTCAAGAACTCGCTTTCCGGCGGCACTCGAGGCGGTTTCCTCGCCACAGCGGGGATCTTCGTGGCCAACTCCGTCCAGGGCACCGCCGCCGCGCTCGGCCTCGGCGTCGTCATCTCGCAGTCGCAGCCGGTGTTCGTGACGCTCAAATGGGTCGGCGCCGCCTACCTGGTCTTCCTCGGTTTCCAGGCGCTGCGCGGCGCGTGGCGGGGCGACTACTCCGGCGTCTCGGCGGTGAAGCAGCACCGGACGAGCGGGTTCCGCCGCTTCCGTGAAGGCTTCCTCTCCAACATCACCAACCCGAAGGTCCTCGTGCTGTACCTGTCGGTGCTGCCGCAGTTCCTCGATCCCGTGACGACCTCGGCGTGGGACGCGCTGCTGCTCGCCTACACCGTCGCGGTGCTGGGCGCGATCTGGCTGCTGACGCTGCTGTTCTTCGTGCACCGCGTGCGGACCTGGCTGGAACGCCGCAAGGTCCGCCGCGCGCTCGACGGCGTCACCGGAACCGCGCTGGTCGGTTTCGGCGCCGCTTTGGCGCTGGAAAGCTAGGCCCGCTCGGGTTCGCCCGCGACGCGCTCGATCCGGGCGCCGAGCCGGTTCAGGTTCTCCACGAAATGCGGGTAGCCGCGGTCGATGTGGAAGACGTCCCAGACCTCGGTGACGCCGTCCGCGCACAGCCCGGCCAGCACCAGCCCGGCGCCGGCGCGGATGTCCGCGGCCCACACCGGAGCGCTCGAAAGCTTCTCGACACCGCGGACGACGGCGTGGTGCCCGTCGGTGCGCGCGTCGCCGGAAAGCCGCATCATCTCTTCGATGAACCGGAACCGGGCCTCGTAGATGTTCTCCGTGATCATCGAGGTGCCTTCGGACACCGCCGACAGCGCCACCGCGAACGGCTGGAGGTCGGTCGCGAAGCCGGGGTACGGCAGCGTCACCCAGTCGACGGCCTTCGGACGCTCGTTCTGGACGATGCGGAAGCCCTCGCCGTCGAACGTCTCGACCTCGGCGCCCGCCAGGCGGAGCTTGTCGAGGACCAGGTCGAGGTAGTGCGGGTTGACGCCGCGGACGGTCAGGTCGCCCCGGGTCATCGCGGCGGCGAACGCCCAGGTCGCGCCGACGATCCGGTCGCCGATCACGCGGTGCTCGGTGGGGTTCAGCTTCTCGACGCCCTCGACGGTGAGGGTCGAGGTGCCAGCGCCTTCGACCTTCGCGCCCATCTCGGTCAGCATCGTGCAGATGTCGACGATCTCGGGCTCGCGTGCGGCGTTGTCGATGACCGTGGAGCCCTCGGCGAGCACGGCGGCCATGAGGATGTTCTCGGTGGCGCCGACGCTCGGGAAGTCCAGCCAGATCTGCGCGCCGTGCAGGCCGTCGGCCTTCGCCACGACGCAGCCGTGCTCGATGGTGCTGGTGGCGCCCAGTTTGCGCAGGCCGTTCTGGTGCATGTCCAGCGGCCGGGAACCGATGGCGTCACCGCCCGGCAGCGCCACGACGGCCTGCTTGAGCCGTCCGACCAGCGGGCCCAGCACGCACACCGACGCGCGCAGCTTGCCCATCGCGGCCGAATCGGCCCGGTGCGACAGCTCGGCCGGAGTGGTGATCTTGGCGGTGTCGCCGTCGATGACGACGTCGCAGCCGACACTGCGCAGGACGTCGCCCATCAGCGGGACGTCCAGGATCTGGGGGCAGTTCGTGATGGTCGTCGTACCCTCGGCCAGCAGTGCCGCGGCCATCAGTTTCAGGACGCTGTTCTTGGCTCCGACCACGTCGACCTCGCCGACCAGCCGTGCTCCGCCGTGCACGTCGAAGTGCTCGCTCATGGGCGCCAATCATGCCCTCTCGCCCGGATTTGCCTTACGCCGGGCCGGTAGAGTCGGCTTCATGGTCGTTCGCATCAACCGCGTGTACACGAAGGTCGGCGACAACGGCACCACGGCGCTCGGCGACGGCTCCCGCGTGCCGAAGACTTCGCCGCGGCTGTCCGCCTACGCCGACGTCGACGAAGCCAACTCCGTCATCGGGCTCGCGCTCGCGATGGGCGGTCTGTCCGAAGAGATCACGCAGGTGCTGCGTGGGGTGCAGAACGATCTCTTCGACGTCGGCGCGGATCTGTGCGCGCCGATCGTGGAAAACCCGCCGTACGAGCCGCTGCGGATCACCGAGCGGTACATCGAGCGGCTGGAAGGCTGGTGCGACGAGTTCAACGAGCGCGTGCCGAAGCTGACGTCGTTCATCCTGCCGGGCGGTACCCCGGGGGCGGCGTTCCTGCACCAGGCCCGCACTGTCTCGCGGCGGGCGGAGCGGTCCGGCTGGGCGCTGTTCGAGGCCGAACAGGCCACGACGAACCAGCTGGCGATCAAGTACCTGAACCGGCTTTCGGACCTGCTGTTCATCCTGTCGCGGCTGGCGAACCCGGATGGCGACATCCTGTGGCAGCCCGGCGGCGCGAGCTGAAGGGGACTTTCCCCGCATAAGAAGCGGTGAAGGACGCTTTCCCTGCGTCTGATGCGGGGAAAGCGTCCTTCAGCGCGCGGTCAGCCCTGTTCCTGTGCCGCCCAATAGCGCTCGAGGTCGACGTCGGGCGTGCCGTCCTTGCCCGGGTCGATCGCCTTCATCGTGATCGTGTCCTCCATGGACACGGACTCGGGAAGGTGGCTCCAGCGGTTCATGTCCTCGCTCTGAGTCATGGACCGAGAATAGACGTGGATCACGTTCGAAGCCCGGTAGAAATGCCGCTTCGTGATGATCCCATGTTTCCGCGCGCCTACCGATGTCCGCATTCAGAGGACGAAGCCCCAAGAAGCCCGAAGCGCGGCGAGAGCGTCATGGAACCCCGGGAAGGTCTTCTTCACGCAACCCGGGTCGTCCAGCGTGATCCCCGGCGTGCGCAGCCCCGTGACGCTGAACGCCATCGCGATCCGGTGATCCCGCCGGCACTTCACCAAGGCCCCCGTCGGTACCCCAGGCTGGATCTCGATCCAGTCCCGCCCGGTCTCGACCGAGACACCCATCGCGCGCAGGTTCTCCTCGCACGCCGCGAGCCGGTCGCATTCCTTGATCCGGGTGTTGTAAACGTCCTCGATCCGCACCGGCCCGTCCGCGAACGGCGCGATGGCCGCGAGCGTCGGCACGGTGTCGGAGATGTCGCGCATGTTCACGGTGACGCCGCGCAGCCCGCCCGTCCCGCTCACGGTCACGGCGTCCGCGCCGACCTCGACGTCCGCGCCCATCTGCCGCAGGACTTCGACAAAGGCCAGATCCCCTTGCAGGGCGCCCTCGCCCAGACCCGGCACGGTCACAGACTGCCCGGTCAAGGCCGCCGCCGCGAAGAAGTAGCTGGACGTCGAAGCGTCGGGCTCGATCTCGTAGTGGCAGGCCCGGTACGGCGTGGGCGGCACGACGAACGTGTCGCCGTCCCGGACCACCTCGACGCCGAAGCGCCGCATCATCGCGATGGTGATCTCGACGTAGGGCACCGAAACGAGGTCCGTCACGGTGATCCGCAGTCCCTCCGCGGTCAGCGGCCCGACCAGCAGCAACGCGGTCAGGAACTGCGAGGACAGCCCCGCGTCGAGCGTCAGGTCGCCGCCCTTGATCCCGGCGGCCCGCACCACCAGCGGATGGTGGCCCGGCTCGCCTTCGAAGGTGAGATCGACACCCAGTTCGAGCAGCGCGTCGGTCAGCGGCCCCAGCGGCCGGGCGCGCATCTGTTCGGACGCGTCGAAGCGGAAGGTCCCGTGCCCGGCAGCGGCCAGGGCTGGGAGGAAGCGCGCGGTGGTGGCACCGTCACGGCAGAAGACGTCGGCGCTGTCGGCGGCGGGGCCTTCCGGCCTGCCGGCGATGGTCCACTCCGACTCGGAGCGGGAAACCTGATAGCCGAGCTTCAGGAGCCCTTCGGCGAAGCCCTCGGAGTCGTCCGAACGCAGCGGCCTGCTCAGCACGGTCGTTCCGTGGGCGGCGGCCGCGAGGAACAGGCCTCGGGCGGTGATCGACTTCGAACCGGGGATGTCGACGATGGTCACGGCGTGAGCATACGACGTGCGCCCGGAACCGATTCAGGAAGCGCGCGGGAGGCGACGGCCCGGAGGAGCGGACTCGAGCCAGGAAAGGAAGCCGGTGAGGGCGCCGGGGCCCATCGCGATCTCGATCGCCTCCTGCGTGGCGGACTCACACCGCAGGACGATCGAACCTTCGGGGACGGCGTACGCCTCCGTGCCGGAGGGGTCGCGCCGGTCCGCGATCTCCATACTCGCCCGCTGGAAGACCCGATCCGGGCCGGTCCGCAGGCTCCACACCCGGAACCAGACGAACTCGTCGCCCTCATAGCGGCCCAGCCCCAGATGCCAGCTGGACCGCGCTTCGTCCGGACGCCACCGCAGCGCGACACTCACGCCACCGCCGCGGCGCATCCGGACCCACCGCAACGAATACCAGGCCGCGACGACGGCCAGGATGGTCAGGGCCCCGAGAACACCCACGGCGATTTCCACGGCCCGGCCCCTGCCCGTCGCCCGGTCAGACCGACTGACCGGCCGCGCGAAGCTGGGCGGTTGCCCTAGCCCGCTCTTGCTCGTCTTCGCCGCTCAACGCCTTCTTGGCCGCGTCGACGTCGATCTCGTGCGAAAGTTCCGCGCTCTCGGCGAGGATGCTCACGCCGGTCGCGGTGACCGACAGGAAACCGCCGTGCACCGCGGCGCAGACGGTCTCGCCGTCCGTGGTCGTCACCTTCACGACGCCACCCTCGACGAGCTGGCCGAGAACCGGCTCGTGACCGGCCATGATGCCGATCTCGCCCTCGGTGGTCTGGGCCACCACGAACGTGGCGGTACCGGACCAAAGACGGCGCTCGACGGCTACCAGCTCGACAGAAATCTCAGCCACGTAGCTTCCCTTCACCTCAGGTGCTGCCACCGAGTGTAATAGTCAAGGTTCCATCTATGCGAACGGCGGGACCAGCGTCCACAGTAGACACTGATCCCGCCGCTCATCGGAACATCACTTCTTGGTGATTTCCTTGTACTTCTTCTCGAGGTCTTCGAGGCCACCGATACCCAGGAACGCCTGCTCCGGGTAGTGGTCGAAGTCGCCCTTGGTGATGCGGTCGAAGGACTCGATGGTCTCCGACAGCGGCACGGTCGAGCCCGGGATCTGCGTGAACGCCTCGGCGACCAGCATGTTCTGCGACAGGAACCGCTCGATGCGGCGCGCGCGCTGAACGGTCAGCTTGTCTTCTTCCGACAGCTCGTCCATACCGAGGATCGCGATGATGTCCTGCAGTTCCTTGTACTTCTGCAGGATCCGGATGACCTCGGAGGCCACACGGTAGTGGTCCTCGCCGACGATGGCCGGGTCGAGAATGGTCGACGTCGACGCCAGCGGGTCCACCGCCGGGAAGATGCCCTTCTGGAACACGCCACGCGAAAGCTCCGTGGTGGCGTCCAGGTGGGCGAACGTCGTGGCCGGGGCCGGGTCGGTGTAGTCGTCCGCGGGGACGTAGATCGCCTGCATCGAGGTGATCGAACGACCACGGGTCGAGGTGATCCGCTCCTGGAGCTGACCCATCTCGTCGGCCAGCGTCGGCTGGTAACCCACGGCCGAAGGCATGCGGCCCAGCAGGGTCGACACCTCGGAACCGGCCTGGGTGAACCGGAAGATGTTGTCGATGAAGAGCAGCACGTCCTGGTTCTGCACATCGCGGAAGTACTCCGCCATGGTCAGCGCGGACAGCGCGACCCGCATACGGGTGCCCGGCGGCTCGTCCATCTGACCGAAGACGAGGGCGGTGTCGTTGATGACGCCGTCCTCGGACATCTCCAGGAAGAGGTCGTTGCCCTCACGGGTGCGCTCGCCGACACCGGCGAACACCGAGGTACCACCGAAGTTCCGGGCGACACGGGTGATCATCTCCTTGATGAGCACCGTCTTGCCGACGCCGGCACCGCCGAACAGGCCGATCTTGCCACCCTCGACGTACGGGGTCAGCAGGTCGACGACCTTGAGGCCGGTCTCCAGCATCTTCGTCTTGCCTTCGAGCTGGTCGAAGGAAGGCGGGTTGCGGTGGATGCCCCAGCGCTCGAGGTCATCGCCGTAGCCGGGCTCGTCGAGGCACTCGCCGAGCGCGTTGTAGACGTGGCCCTTGACCTTGTCGCCCACCGGGACGGTGATGGGGCCACCGGTGTTGGTGACCTCGGCGCCCCGCACCAGGCCGTCCTGCGGCTGGAGCGAGATGGTGCGGACGAGGTTGTCACCGAGGTGGCTGGCGACCTCGAGGGTCACCGTCTTGCGCAGCTGCTCGAACTCGATTTCGACCTTGAGCGCGTTGAACTGGTCGGGAACGGCACCGCGCGGGAATTCGACGTCGACGACCGGGCCGGTCACCGAGACGATGCGCCCCTTGGCACGCGGGGTTTCAGTACTGGTCATCAGTCATCACTTCCTGCTGCGGTCAGCGCGTTCGCGCCACCGACGATTTCGGAGATCTCCTGGGTGATCTGCGCCTGGCGGGCCTGGTTCGCCTCCCGCGTCAGCGTGTTCACCAGATCGTTCGCGTTGTCCGACGCCGCCTTCATCGCGGTACGGCGGGCCGCGAGTTCGGACGCCGCCGACTCGAGCATCGCCGCGAAGATCCGCGTGTTGATGTACTTCGGCAGCAACGCGGAGAGCAGCTTCTCGGCACTGGGCTCGAACTCGTAGCTCGGGAGCAGGCTTTCGGGCTTCTCCTCGTCACCCTCGGTGTACTCGACCTCGAGCGGCGCGACGCGCTTGGCGGTCGGACGCTGGGTGAGCATCGAGACGAACTCGGTGTAGACGACGTGGATCTCGTCGACACCCAGGATGCCGTCGGCGTTGCCCGCCTCGTCGTCGGCGCCGTTCAGGAACGACTCGACGATGAGCTCACCGGCTGTAGAGGCGTTGACGTAACCGGGCTGGTCGGAGAACCCCGTCCAGCCTTCGGTCACGTCGCGGCCGCGGAACCGGTAGTAGCTCAGGCCCTTGTTGCCGGTCACGTACAGCACCGGCTCCTTGCCCTGCTGGCGCAGCAGCGTCAGGAGCTCCTCGGTCGCCTTCAGCACGTTGGAGTTGTACCCACCGCACTGGCCCTTGTCGCTGGTGATCACGAGGACCGCCGCGCGCTTCGGGTCGGTGCGCTCGACCAGCAACGGGTGGTCGAGGTTGGACGAGGCGCTGGCCAACGCGGAGAGCACGTTCGTGATCTCGTCCGCGTAGGGGCGCGACGCCGCGACCTTCGCCCGCGCCTTGGTGATGCGCGCGGTGGCGATGAGCTCCATCGCCTTGGTGATCTTGCCGATGGACTTGGTCGCCTTGATACGCGACCGGAGTTCTCGGAGTTGTGCGGCCATGAGCTACCAGCTCACTTCTTCGGTGCGGGCTTGTTGACCTTGACGGTCTCCTGCCCGACCTTCTCGGCGTCCATGGCGTCGGAGACCTCGACCAGGCTCTTGCCCTCGGCGGTGGTGAACTCCTTCTTGAACTCGTTCACCGCGTCGACCAGCCCGGAAGCGGTCTCCTTGGAGAACTTGCCCGACTCGCGGATGTCCTTGAGGAGCTCGCCGTGCTTGCGACGGGCGGAGTCGACGAACTCGTCACGGAAGCGGCGCACGTCCTCGGTCGGAACCGTGTCGAAGTGACCGTTCGTGCCGAGGTACACCGTGACGACCTGCTCCTCGACCGGGATCGGGGAGTACTGGGGCTGCTTGAGCACCTCGTACAGGCGGGCACCACGCTCGAGCTGCGCCTTCGACGCGTCGTCGAGGTCCGAGGCGAAGGCCGCGAAGGCCTCCAGCTCGCGGTACTGCGACAGGTCGATACGGAGCGAACCCGAAACGTCCTTCATCGCCTTGACCTGCGCGGCACCACCCACGCGGGAAACCGAGATACCCACGTCGATGGCCGGGCGCTGACCGGCGTTGAACAGGTCCGACTGGAAGAAGCACTGACCGTCGGTGATCGAGATGACGTTGGTCGGGATGTAGGCCGACACGTCGTTCGCCTTGGTCTCGATGATCGGGAGACCGGTCAGCGAGCCCGCGCCCAGCTCGTCCGAGAGCTTGGCGCAACGCTCGAGGAGACGGGAGTGCAAGTAGAAGACGTCGCCGGGGAAGGCTTCACGGCCCGGCGGGCGACGCAGCAGCAGCGAGATCGCGCGGTACGCGTCGGCCTGCTTGGTCAGGTCGTCGAACACGATGAGGACGTGCTTGCCCTCGTACATCCAGTGCTGGCCGATGGCCGAACCGGTGTACGGCGCGATCCACTTGAAGCCGGCGGAGTCCGACGCGGGGGCCGCGACGATGGTGGTGTACTCCATCGCGCCGGCGTCCTCGAGGGACTTCTTCACGGCGGCGATCGTGGAGCCCTTCTGGCCGACCGCGACGTAGATGCAGCGAACCTGCTTCTTCGGGTCGCCGGTCTCCCAGTTGGCCTTCTGGTTGATGATCGTGTCCACCGCGACGGCCGTCTTACCGGTCTTGCGGTCACCGATGATCAGCTGACGCTGGCCACGGCCGATCGGGGTCATCGCGTCGATCGCGGTGATACCGGTCTGCAGCGGCTCGGCCACCGGCTGGCGCTCGACCACCGAAGCGGCCTTGACCTCCAGCGGACGACGCTCGGTGGTCTCGATCTCGCCGAGGCCGTCGATCGGGGCGCCCAGCGGGTTCACCACGCGGCCGAGGTAGCCCTCGCCGACCGGGACCGAGAGGACCTGGCCGGTGCGCTTGACCTGCTGGCCTTCGACGACGGTCTCGAAGTCACCGAGGATCGCGGCACCGATGGAGCGCGCGTCCAGGTTCAGCGCGACGCCGAGGACCCCGCCGGGGAACTCGAGCAGCTCGTTGGCCATCGCCGAGGGAAGGCCCTCGATGTGGGCGATACCGTCACCGGCGTCGACGACGACGCCGACCTCTTCCCGGCTCACGTCCGGGGCGTAACTCGAGACGTAGTTCTCGATCGCGCTACGGATCTCATCCGAGGAGATCGTCAGCTCCGCCATTTCAATCCCGCTCTCGCTTCGTTCGTGCCAGTGTGCAAAGTCGTTGTTGTGGGTTCAGCCGGCCAGCCGGCGACGCAGGGCGTCGATGCGCCCCGCGGTGCTGCCGTCGATGACCTCGTCGCCGACGCGGACGAGGAGTCCGCCGCCCAGTGACGGGTCGACCTCGACGTGCAGCGCGAGCTGCCGCCCGTAAAGGGCGTTGAGCTTCTCGCTCAGCCGAGTCTGCTGCTCGTCGGACAGCGCGCTCGCGCTGATCACCTGGGCGACCGAGCGTTCACGGCGTTCCGCGGCCAGCTGGACCAGCCGCTCGAGCGCGTTGGCGACCCCGCGGCCCTTGGCGCGCAGGACGACCTGCTCGACGAGGGTCTCGGTGACCACGTCCACCTTGTCGGCGAACAGGTTGCGGACGAGGGTCCGCTTCGCTTCCGCAGGGGCTGTCAGGTCCGACAGCGCCCTTTCGAGCTCCGGGGCTCCCGCAACGATACGAGTGACCCGGAACAGCTGGTCTTCGACAGCGTCGATGTTCCCGGACTTCTCCGCACTGGTGAGCAGCGCCGAGCGGCCGAGGGCTTCGAGCCCGTCGGTCAATTCGCGCGGGCTCGACCAGCGGCTGCCCGCCACGGAGTCGAGCACCTGCAGGGCCGGTTCGGAAACCTTGTTCGCGAGGATCCCGCGGACGAGGCCGATCCGGGCTTCGGGCGAAGCCGAACCGTCGGCGACGGCCCGGCGAAGGCCGATCTCCCGGTCCAGCAGGGCGACGACCGAAAGCAACTCGTCGCCGACCGTCGCCGGGTCAGTACCCGCGGCGGCCAGAACCTCGCCGAGACGATTCTCGGCGAGGTCGAGCGCTTCACGGCTCGCAGCATGCAGCGTCATTCTGGTCTACTTTCCCGCTCCGTTGGAGGCGCCCGCGGTCTCCAGCTCGGCAAGGAACCGGTCCACGGTGCCGTGACGGCGCGCGTCGTCCGCGAGCGACTCGCCGACGATGCGGCTGGCCAGCTCGACGGAGTTACGGCCGAGTTCGGCGCGCAGCTCGGCGATGATCTGCGCCTTCTGGGCCTGCAGCTGAGCCTGGCCCTGGGCGACGATGCGCTGGGACTCGGACTCCGCCTCGGCCCGCAGCTCCGCCTTGATCTGCTCGGCTTCGAGCCGGGCGTCGTCACGGATCTTCGCTGCCTCGGAACGGGCTTCCGCCAGCTGCGCCTTGTACTGCGCGAGGTTTTCTTCGGCTTCGGCCTGCGCCTTCTCAGCCCGCTCGATGCCACCCTCGATCAGCTTGGTCCGCTCTTCGTAAGCCGTCTCGAAACGCGGGACGACGTACTTCTTCAGAACGAACAGCAGCAGAAGGAAGGCGATGAAACCGAGGATGAGCTCGGGAACGTGCGGCACGATCGGGTTGGGCACCTCTTCGGAGGCCAACACCAATTCGGTCTTCAGCACAACGTCTCCTTAAGCGATGAGCGAAACTCAGCCCTAGGCGGAGGCGAGGAAGTAAATGACGATACCGATCAGCGCCAGAACCTCGGTCAGAACGAAGGTCGAGAAGGCGATGCTCTGCAGCTTGCCCTGGGCCTCCGGCTGACGGGCGGTGCCGTTGATGACGGCGGCGAAGATGAGACCCACACCGATACCGGGGCCGATCGCGCCGAGGCCGTAACCGATGGCGGCGAGACCCTTGTTGATGCTGACGGCCTCGGCAGCCTGCTGCGCAAGAACGATGTTGCTCACGTGCGTTTCCCTTCAAACTCGGTCCGCGCGACTCACGCGGATCGGGGGCTTTTGGTGTTCTCTCAGTGCTCCGACGCCAGCGCGGCGCCGATGTACCCTGCGGACAGCAGTGCGAAAATGAATGCCTGCAGGACCTGGATGAATGCCTCCAGGAAGGTCATCGCGATGGCGAACAGGAACGCCACCGGCGACGCGATTTTCACGAGGCCTTCGCCTTCGGTCAGCAGGAAGCTCCCACCGAGCGTGAAGACCATGATGATGAGGTGCCCGGCGAACATCGCCGCGAAGACTCGGATGGCCAGAGTGGCCGGTGCGATGAAGAACTTCTGCGCGAACTCGATGGTGGAGTACAGCGGCAGAACGAATCCGGGAATACCCGCCGGCGCCAGTTCCTTCTTCAGATAACCCTTGAAGCCGTGGCGTTTGAACCCGACGTAGTGGTACACCGGGTAAACGACAAGGAACGCGAGGGCGACGGGGAAGCCGATTCGCGCCATCGTGGGGAACTGGAAGAACGGGATGATCCCGAAGAGGTTGTTCACCAGCACGAAGCTGAAGAGACCGAGTACAAGCGGGATGAACGGCTTGAAGTCGGCCGAACCGATCTGCTCACGCGCGATGTTGTTGCGGCCGAAGTTGTAAATGCTTTCGGCGATGAACTGTCCCTTGCCGGGGACGACCTTCAACCGGCGAGACGTCACCATGAAGTAGGTGACGAGGATGATCAGGGAGATGACCACCAGCAGCATCGGCTTGGTGAAAGCAAACCAGCCGGAACCGAACAACGGCGGTAGGTTGAAGTCTTTGACGCCAGGCGGCGCGAACTCCGCACCCTCGGCTAGTACCAGCGCGCCCACTGGGCTCCTTCCGGTTCTCCCGGCCGGCGTTCACTCCGCCGGGGGAATCGTCACGATCTGGACTTAACGTACCCGACACGTATCGGGTCGTCGGAGGCGGCCACCCCACGATGTGCTGAACACGGTTTCACGTTCCGCACACAAGGATTCTCGATGCAGTGCTCCCGGGAGACAGACGCCTACCAGCGGGTAATGAGGGACGATTCAACACCGTCGCCACACTGCTGTTCGGGGTTCGCCATCAGGAGCCGGCAGCCGAGGCCGCCGCCCATACGCGGACCATATCAGCAGGATCGGACGCGCCGTACAGGCGTACTACATTGCCACCGATCGGCCGAGGACCTAGGTCCCGTCCCAGGTCAGGACCTCGGTCCCGCCGGTCAGTGGGAGGCGGGGATGATCGTCGGGATCTTGGTCTTGCGGAACGCCGCGAACTCCACGGCGGCGGCCACGAGAATCGCGACGATCATGGTGACACCCAAGGCCATCGGGTGGATCGAGTCCACTCCGCGAAGCACGCTCAGCGCCGCGAAAAGAAGGATGAGCTTGAGCACGTAACCACCGAGAGCGATCACCATCACGAACATCGGATCCATGCCCGCGCTGAAGCGCATGAGGCCCAGCGTCGCGACCGCGGACCCGAGGGCGAGCACGCCACCGATGACCGAGCCGAGCAGCCCCGGCTGTCCTTTGAGGATGGTGAAGACCACGATGCAGATCAGCACCGCCGGCGGAACCAGCTTCAGGGAGGCCTTCATCATCGCGTTGGCCGCCTGCAGAACCACCTTGGCGTGGGGGTTCTCCTCCGCCTCGACGGTCTTCTCGGTCTCGCTCACAGAAAACTCCCTGGTCGTCTCAACAGACCAGTGTAGGACCGTGCCGATCTCGCCTGTCAGGCGGTCCGGTTCCGCGACCGCAGGCGCGGGATCACCGACACCAGGGTCGCCAGCAGGAAGCCGAATCCGACGATCCAGAAGACCGCGGCATCGTCGAACAACGTCACCGAGACGGCGCCGAACGCGAGCAGGCCTGCCCACAAGTAGATGAGCAGCACCGCGCGGCGCTGCGAATGCCCGATCTCCAGCAGGCGGTGGTGCAGGTGCATCTTGTCCGCGGCGAACGGGCTCTCACCGCGACGGGTACGGCGGATGACCGCCATGATCAGGTCGAGCAGCGGCACGAACAGCACCGCGGCGACCACGACGAGTGGCGACAGCAGCGCGAGCGCGTCCTTGCCGCTGAACTGCGGGTACGGCACGCGGCCCGACGCGGACGTCGTCGCGCCGGCCAGCATGAGCCCGATCATCATCGAGCCCGAGTCACCCATGAAGATCTTCGCGGGCTGGAAGTTGTACGGCAGGAAGCCCAGACAGGCCCCGGCGAGCGTGGCGGCGATGAGGGCGGGCGGGTACGCGCCGACGTCGCCACCCGAGGAGTCGAGCAGGCCGAGCGAGAACGAGCAGGTCGCCGCCGCGGCGATGAAGCCGAGACCGCCGGCGAGCCCGTCGAGGCCGTCGACGAAGTTCATCGCGTTGACCATGACGACCACCAGCACGACGGTCAGCAGCGCGCCCTGGTTCTTGTCCAGCACCAGCACCTGGCCGAAGGAGTCGCCACCGCCGCCCCACGGCACCCAGAACGACACCCACTGCACGCCGAAGATCACCAGGATCCCGGCGCACATGACCTGACCGGCCAGTTTCGTCCAGGCGTCCAGCTCGAACCGGTCGTCGAGCGCGCCGATCAGGGAGATCACCCCGGCGGCGAGCAGGACACCCAGCGAGTCGAAGGAGAAGTCGAAGCCGCGGCTCAGCGCGGGCAGCTGGTGCGCGAGCCCCATCGCGGCGGCGACGCCGAGGAAGATGCCGATGCCACCCATACGCGGGATCGGGGTGACGTGGACGTCGCGGGCCCGCGGGTTGGCGATCGCGCCGATCCGGATGGCGACCCGGCGCACCACGCCGGTGAGCAGGAAGGTAACGGCCGCCGCGGTGAGGGCGACGAGGATGTACTCCCGGATCGGGAGGCCTTGCGTAGGAGGCATGGTGCGTTACGCCGCCGAGGTCCAAGTCACTCGAACACGCTACCGCGCCAGGGGGATGCGCCGGGAAACGGTACTAGGCCAGTGACTCCGCGGGCACTCCCAGTACTTCCGCGATCGCGGCACGGCTGACCGCGCCCTCCCGCAGGACGACCGGGTCGTCGCCGGTGAGATCGACCATCGAGGACGGAACGGCCTCACCGGTGGATCCGCCGTCGAGGTACACCGCGACGCTGTCGCCGAGCTGGTCGACGGCCTCCTGCGCGGTGGAGGCGGGCGGGCGGCCGGAGACGTTGGCACTGGAGACCGCCATCGGGCCGACGTCGCGCAGCAGCTCCAGCGCGACCGGGTGCAGCGGCATGCGCAGCATCACCGTTCCGCGTGACTGGCCGAGGTCCCACTGCAGGCTCGGCGCGTGCGGCAGGACGATGGAGAGATCGCCGGGCCAGAAGGCCTCGATGAGCGCGCGGGCCTGCGGCGGCGTGCCGAGCACGAGTCCGTCCACAGTGGACCAGGAGCCGACCAGGACACCGACCGGCATGTCCGGGCCGCGGTTCTTGGCCCGCAGGAGGGACTGGACGGCGCCGCCGTCGAAGGCGTCCGCACCGATGCCGTAGACCGTGTCGGTCGGGAGGACCACCAGGCGGCTAGAGCGCACCGCGCTCGCCGCCGCGGCGAGCCCGTCGGCCCGGGATTCACGCTTGCTGCAGTCATACACCGCGCTCATGGCTGGTGAGCGTAGTCCTGTGGCGTTTCGGAGCTCGCCAAGGTGCCCGTCGCCGCGTGAAGGGGTCCTTCACTCGGCTCAGCGGCGGAACTCGGCCTTCACGCCGCGGTGAGGCTTGGGCCGGGTGGGGCGCGGGTCCGGTGGGGCATGGGTCGGGTGGGGCGCGGGTCGGGTGGGGCGTGGGGGGGGGGGGGGGGGGGTGGGGGGTTTTTTTTTTTAAACCCAATAAAAAAACAAACCACCCCCCCCCCCCGGCAAGAAAAACGAGCCCCCGCCCGGCAGCCCCACCCCACACA
>NZ_JBVJLY010000002.1:279838-280191 GCF_055584485.1 Amycolatopsis sp. NPDC102522
GGGGGGGGGGCGGGGGGGGGTTGGGGGGGGGGGGGGCGGGGGGGGGGGGGGGCGTGGGTCGGGGTGGTCGTGAGTGGCAAGTGTCGTTCTAACCCCACTTACCACTCACGACCCACCCGACCCACGCACTTCAAGACCTTCCCCGCAGCCCTCTCCCCTCCCCTTCCTCTGCGGCGGCCGCGCAGTACGTGAAGGCCCCCTTCATTGCGCCTAGCGCAATGAAGGGGGCCTTCACGTACCTCAGGCACCCAAGCGGCGGTGACGCATCGGTCCAGGTGGTGGGGGGGGGGGGGGGGGGGGGGGGGGGGGGGGGGGGGCCACCCGCGCCCCCCCCCCCCCCCCCCCCCCCACAC
>NZ_JBVJLY010000002.1:280201-403966 GCF_055584485.1 Amycolatopsis sp. NPDC102522
CACATTTTGCTGCGCTCCACTCCCCCCCTCCCCCCCCCGGGGGGGTGTCTGCCTCGGGGGGGTGTGTTGTTGTGGGGTTGTTGCGTACCCCACCCCCCCCCCCCCACCCACGACCCACCCAGCCCGTACGGCGAAAGACCCCTTCAGCCGCCCGTCAGAAGGCGAAAGCGGCGCAGAACGACGTCGCCGTCTTGGCCGGGTCGGCGATCGACGTCGCGGTCAGCTTGATCTGCGCGATGTGGTCACCGCCCGCGGCCCGTTTGGCGTGCGCCGTCGCCGAAGACCGCCCACCGAACGGGACGGTGGACAGCTCGTTCGGCAGCCGGACCTCCCAGCCCTTCGCGGTGGTGGACGCGCTCAGGCGGTAAGTGTCGGTGTCGTAGGGCGCCGCGGCACCCTTCGCGTCGCCGGTGTTGAGTACCGGGAACGAGCAGGTCGCGAGCCCCTGCTTGGCGAACGCCGGGACCGACGGCCACAGCGAAACGCCCCTGGCCCGCGTGCCGCCGCCGTCGAGCGAGGCCACCGTGACGACGTAAGACAGCACGCCCTTGCGGTCGCGCTCGACGTCCGTGACGAGGAACTTCAGCCTGTTCGCCTCATCGGTGTACTCGTACTTGCTCGCCGAACCGGTGCCCGCCTTGAAGGCGGCGTCGTTGAGCTGCCGGTAGTCGCCGATGGGGATCGGGACCGGAGTACCGTCCGGCTTCTTGTAGTCGGTCATGCCGATGTCGGCCGGATGCGCGTCGACGATCCATTCGAACGGCGCGTTGTCCTGGTTCTTCGTCTTCGCGATGATGACGCCGGAATCGGGGGCGAAGGAATCGCTGCCCATCCGGTCGACGACCTCGAGGGTGTAATTGTCGAAGCCGCCGCCGTCGCAGAACGGATCCTTCGAGCGATCGCATTTCGGCGAATGGTCCCCGCCGGTCAGCGCGATGGTGATTCCACTGTAGGCGCCCTGTCCCGGCAGGACCGAACGCGCCGTGATCCGCGTCGAAACCGGGCCGGTCTCGGCGAGGGAGTTCCGGTCGAGCTTCAGCACGTCTTCCTGGTCGATGATGTCGAGCTTCATCTTGGTGCGCAGCATGTGGTGCGACCCCATCGAGCCGCCCTGAATCGCCGGGATCTGCCAGCGTGTGTGCGGTCCGCCGGGTCCGTTGAAGCTGCCGCGCGACATCATCTCCCACGGGCCGGTGTAGGTCCTGGACGGCGGAGTGCCGAACGGGTTGTTGTAGTTGTCGCCGATGCCGAGAATGTGACTCAATTCGTGCGCGTAAACCGCCTGGCCCGAGCTTTCGGCCTGGGTCGAGGAGCCGGTGACCGCGTTCGGCCAGATGCTCGCCGCGGATTTCCACGACGTCCACGGGACATAGCGGGTGGACGCGGCGTTCGGCATTCCGGCGACACCGGGACCGAATTCGGCGGGCACGTTGCCCGGCTCGCCGAATTTCATCACGCCGAATTCCTGCCAGGTCGCGCTCTCGTCCTGACCGGCGGAAAGATAGAAGACGAAGTCGAACTGTTTGGCGACGTCACCGACGTCCGCCTTCCAGGCGGCGCCCGCGTCGGCACGCAGGTCACGCTTGCAGTTCGCGCCGGGCGGGCACGCGTCGGGCTGGAACTCCATGCCGTATTCGAAGGACTTGCCGGGCAGCCGGTACGGCCCGAACGCGGTCAGTTCGACGCCCATCCTGCCGCCGGAGTCCTCCATCCAGTACTCGTTGATCGTGTGGCCCTGGTTGAGCGCCTGCGGCTTGTTGAGGAAGTCCTGGTAGAACTTCGCGACGTTTGCCCGCGGGATGTTGTTGGCGGCGGGGCCGGGGTTGCCGAACACCGTCGAACGCGGGGGCTGCGTGACGGCGAAGTCCTGGTCCGGGTAGTCCGCGAGGACCACGGCACCCCTGAACGTCCGCTTGGTCGGCTTCAGCGTGGGATCGGCCCAGTTGGTGCCGGGCGGCTTGCGGTAGTCGTCCCACGTCATGTGGTCCTGGTTCTCCCAGGTCGACCCGTCGATCGGGGCGGGCCAGCCCTTCGTCGGCACCGCGGCGGACGCCGGCTGGGCGACCAGACCCGGCAGCAGTACGACGGTGGCGAGGACGGCGAGTGTTCTGAGTGGGGCTCGTCGGAGAGACGATCGCATCGGGGTACACCTCCCAGTCGGACCGCCGAGGAGGCGGCCGTGATCGACGTTAGGAGGCGGGCTTTGTCCTGGGCACCGCCGGAAGTCGTGAGTCCCGCTAACTACCGCCGGATGCTTCGGCTCCCTTTCGCATTCAGTCCTCTGAACGCGGGGTGGGAGGAGCGTCAGGAGACGCGGAGGGCGGTGACGAAACGGGGGCGTCCGGCCAGGTCCAGGTGGCCTCGGACGTCGGTCAGCACGCGTCGCGCCCGCACCAGGGCCGGGACGGCGGAGCCGTGCGTGTCGTCGTGCTCGATCGCCATCCCGCCGGTGGGCCGCAGCAGCCGCGCGGCGGCGGCGATCGCGTGCCGGATCACGGCCAGGCCGCTTTCCTCCGCGAACACCGCCCGCGCCGGGTCGTGCTCGGCGACTTCCGCCGGTACCGGCGTGCCTTCCGGGACGTACGGCGGGTTGCACAGGACCAGGTCGACGAGCCCGTCGAGTTCGGCGAACATCGTGCTGTCCGCGACGTCGCCGGAGTACAGCCGGATGGGCGTGTCCCCCGCGTCGGCGTGGACGTCGGCGTTGTGCCGCGCCCAGGCGAGCGCCTGGGCGTCGATGTCGACGGCGTAGACCACGGCGTCCGGCCGCGCGTGCTGCACGGCCAGCGCCAGCGCCCCGGAGCCGGTGCACAGGTCGACCACCACCGGGTACTCGCGCCCGTGCAGCAGTTTGACGCCCCATTCCAGGAGCAGTTCGGTCTCCGGACGCGGGACGAACACCCCGGCGCCGACGTTGACCGTGATGTCGCCGAGCGCCGCCCAGCCGGTGAGGTACTGCAGCGGGATCCGTTTGGCCCGCTGGTTCACGAGCTGGCCGATCGCGTCGATGACCGGCGGGTCCACCAGCGGCACCATCGGCAGGCGGCCGCGTTCGACGCCGAGGACATGGGAGGCGATCAGTTCCGCGTCCGAACGTGGTGACGCCACGCCGGCCTCGGTGAGAATGCGGGTCGCTTCCATGATGGCGAGGCGCAGCGGCTGCCGGTTCACTGGTGTTCCTTCACAGAGTCAAGCCTGACACACGAGGCACGCGTGCCGGGGTCGATACACGCGGGCTCAGGGTATCGATTGCTTTCAGCGCACCCGCCACGAGAGCGACGACAACGTCAGCGCCGCTTCGGCTACTCGCCGCGCGAGGTCGGTCTGCAGGCTCTTCGTCGCCGAAGCGATCCACTCGTCGACGTTCTGTACGCCGACGTCGCGGTACTCGACGGCCTGAAGCAGCATCTCCAGCTTGTCCGCGTCGCGTGCGTACAGCGCCTCCGGGCTCTCCGCGGTTTCGTACTCGTCGACGGCGTCGCGGACCGAGCCGCGCGCGGCGCCGGGGAGCGCGGACGTCTGCGCGGCGGTGATCGCCCGGGGGTCCGGCTTCTCGACGAAACCCTTGATCGTGTGCGGGAGGTCGCCGGTCCGCGTCTCCTGCGTGTCGTGCCAGAGCGCGAGGTACGCCGCCCGCGCCGGGTCGGCGCCGCCCTCGGCCGCAAGCAGGCCAGCCAGCTGCGCGACCCGCGTGGTGTGCTCGGCGACCGACTCGGGATCACGGACCCCGGCCTGCCACCATCCGGCCCGCCGGATCCGCTTGAGCACACCCAGTTCGAATCCGAACCTGGCCAGGGCTTCCACGCTGCTTCCCTCCGTGTCGACGACGAGCTGTCCGGCCAGTCTCCTCTGCCGCCGCCCAGGCGTGCCGCCCTGGTTCGACAGGGCACGAACTGATCACCCTCCGGAATCTCCTAAGGTGGCGCGAGTGAAGATCCGGGAACTGAGACTGGCCTTGGGCGTGTTTTCCGCCGCGCTCGGTGTGCTTCTCGTCCGTTTCCTGCTTCCGCGTCCGATCGGCATGGCGGACAACGGCGACGGCTGGCGCATCCTGTGCCAGTTCGGCGCGCGCGAACTCGACAGGCCTTCGGAACGCTTCGTCCGCTTTTCCTACGGCCCCGCCCCTGCCTGCAACAGCGAGTACATCTCCAGCCAGAGCTGGATCGACAAGATCGCCAGTGAGATCGGGCAGCTGCTCGGCTCGTCCTCGATCCTGAACCTGCTGGTCCTGGGCGTGCTCGGCTGTCTGCTGGTCGCGGGCGGGATCGCCGCGATCGTGACCGGCCTGCGCCTTACGGTCCGCGGCAGTGTCGTCGCCACGGCCGCGCTGCTGCTGGTCGCGGCGGACTCGGCCTTCTTCGGGTACTTCGCCTCCGTGCTGAGCGAGGGCGCCGCCTTCATCGGCATGCTTCTGCTCGCCGGCGGGCTCCTGCTGATGCACCGCACCGGGCCTTGGCGCTACACCGGAGCCGCGGTCACCGTGCTCGGCGCGATGATCGGGATCAACGCGAAATCGCAGACGCTGCTGCTGATCCCGCTGTTCGCGCTCGCGCTGCTGTTCGTCCGGCCCGCGGGCAGCCGCGGCCTCGCACGCTGGGCGCTGCCGCTGGCCGTGCTCGCCGTCGTCGGCGCGGGTACCGCGCTGGTGCAGGGGGCGGGCGACTCGGCCAACGCGGAGTACCGCGAGGCCAACATGTACCACGTCGTGTTCAACGGGATCGTGGACGGGAAACACGACACCACCGGCGACCTCGCCGCGCTGGGCCTCCCGCCGGAGTTCGCGAAGTACGTCGGCACCGGCTGGTGGAGCGAGAACGCGGCCTGGCACGACCCCGTGTACGCCCAGTACCGCGACAAGATCAGCCGCCGCAACGTCGCCCAGTACTACCTGGACCACCCCGTGCGCGTCGTCGAGATGCTGCACCGGTCCGCGCAGGAGACGCTGACCGCGCGGGTGCCGAACCTCGGCAGCTTCGGCGAGCACGCCGGGCAGCCGCCGCTGGCCAAGGAGTACCGGATCCCGGTCCTGTCCGGGATCACCGGCTGGATCGCCCCGCTGGGGCTGTTCGCCCTGCTGCCGATCTGGCTGCTCATCGGCTGGGCGGGCCTGCGCGCCTTCCGGAAACGCACCGGACGCCGCGACGTCGGCATCGTGGTGTTCGTGTTCCTGTTCTTCGCGATGGGCCAGATGCTGGTCTCCTGCCTCGCGGAAGGCATCGAGAACGTCAAGCACCAGCAGCTGACGATCTACCCGACCCTGCTGGCCGCCGCGTTCGCCGCGCTCTCGTTCCTGCCTCGGCGCGAAGAAGAACCGTCGACGGCCGAAGAAGTCGAGCCGGAGACAGCGTCCGTCGCCGGCTGACGCTCAGCGTGCCGGTGCCCAGAATCCCGCGAAGCTGCCGCACGCGACCTTCGCGCCCGTGAGCTTCTCCCGGATCCGCGGCTCCACACTGCTGTACCCGGTCGTCGGCGCGTCCGGGGTGACGGCGTCGGGCACCGGTGCGCCCGCGGTCAGCGCGACGGCCTTGACCGTCTGGAAGAGCACGAGATAGTCCCCTTCCCGGTCGAGGCGTTCCGCCGCCTCGACCATCCTTTCCGGACTGTCACCGGTCAGTTCCAGCGCGAGCGGCCAGTCCAGCGGGAACGGGTTGCGGACCCCGAAGACCGGCGCGACGAACGGGTTGTCCGGCAGGATCGCCACCTTCGACGCCGGGTAGCGGTCGAGGCAGCCGCGGATCTGGGCGACGTAGGTGTACACGCTGGGATTCGTGCGGACGCCGCGTAACGACGGCGCGATGTCCCCGAGGTCCTTCGTCAGTTCACCCTGTGGCCTGTCCGCGTACGGCGCCTTGTCGTGCGCGGAGATCAGCAGCAGTCCGGCGAGCGTGAACGCGGTGGCACCGAGGACGCCGCCCACGAGCTTGGGCAGGCGTGGCGGATCCGACGGCACGACGGCTTCCAGCACACCCAGCGCGAAGATCCCGGTGAGCAGTCCCGGAAGCGGGTAGCCCCAAGACAGGCTGGCCATCCAGCCGAGAGCGGCGATCGCCAGGTGCTGCCAGGGCAACCGTCTTCGGACGACGGCGTCGAGCAGCGCGGCGGCCACGAAGAGCCACAGCAACGTGATCGGCCAGCTGCCCGCGTGTTCGAACCCGCCGTCAGCCACGACGAACACCACCACGGCCACGACGCACAGGCCCGTCACGACGCGGAGCCAGCGGCCCGGCTCGCCGAGCCGTTCGCGGGCGGACCACGTCACGGCGACGACGAGCATTCCGAGCACGACCGGGAGGAGGTACGTCCTCGGATCGGTGCGGCCGGTGAAATCCGCCGTCCAGAACCCGTAGAGGCCTTCACCCCACGTCTGTTTGCCGCCGGTGAGCTGCTCGATCGCCGAGCGCAGTCCCCCGGCGACGGTGACCATGCCGAAGTACAGCAACGGCGCCGCACCGAGCACGAGGACGTCGCCGAGCAGGCGCGGCCATTTCTTCGGCGGCGCGCCGGGGTGGAACAGCAGGATCAGCAGTCCGATCGGGGCGGCGAACAGGAAGCTCTGCTTGACGATGGCCGCGAACCCGAGGCAGAACAGGCCGAGCAGGCGTTGCCATCGCGAGCCGGAGCGCAGTCCGCTGTCGAGCTGCCACCAGCCGACCGCGACCAGGAAGACACCGTCGACGGTGTGCCAGGCCATCAGTGGATAGGTGTTCAGGCAGACCAGCGCGGCGGCGAAGACCAGCCCGAGCCGCAGCGGGCCCCAGTCCAGCGGCGAAGTCCTGGTCACCAACGCGGCGAGGGCGATCGTGGCGACGGTGAGTTGCACCATCATCACGAAACTCGAGCCGATCATCAGCGGCGCGGGGACGAGATGGTCGATCAGGTGCAGATAGGCCGAACCGAACGGCCTCGGCCCGAGGACGTCGACGTGCGGGATCTCCCCGTTCAGGACCCGCCGCACCTGTGCCAGCACGAATCCCTGGTCGGTCGGATTGAAACCGAACCGGCCGATCCTGGCGACGATGACCGCGCTGAGCAGGACCGTTCCGGCTCCGAGCACGAAGGCTCGCAGGAGACGTTTCCGAGTCTCCGGAAGCGGTCTTTCCTTGATGTCCACATCACTTGCACTGGCCACGAAACAGTGTTCCCCCGGGAAATGATTTTCTTACTACAAGGAACCGTAGCGGCGGCGGGGAATCATCGATAGGCCCGTTCGGCCGCACTACCGCGACGCCCGTACGCTGAACACATCCGCACTCGCCGAAGGGCCCGCGAAATAGTCATGGATCTCCGGGAAACAGCAGTTGTCACGCGGATATCCGCGAATGTCGAAACCGAGGATTTCGCCGCGGCCGCCGCGCTGGGCGAACGCTTCATCGGCGAGTTCGAGGCGACCGAGCTGGAGATCTGCCGGGCGGATCCCGAAGGCGGCTGGACGGGGTACTCGGTCTCCGTCGGCTATCGCACGCCTCCGGCGGAAGACGAGGAGCTCGCCGACACCCTGCACCGCGCCGCGGTACCGGCGCTTTTCCACTTCGGCCTGAACGCGGAATTCTTCGAAATCCGCGGCACGCCCGAGACCGGCCAATACGGAAGCTACGACGCCGCCGACACACCGATGGACGGCTGCACGCTCTATTCGCTGATGGCGGCCGTCGGCGGTACCGATCCGCGCGAACCGGCGTACGTCCCCCGGCACGATTTCTCCCCGCGCGCGGAAACCGATGTCATTTCGCGGGTACACCTTTACGTCCCCACCGGTGACCTCCGGCTGGCCGTGGGCCTGTGCGGCCGTCCCGCCGTCGACCTTTCGGCGTCCCTGGTCCGGATCAGCACGGACGCGGGCCCCTGCGAAGCAGTATTGCTGTCGGCATTCCCGGCTTTCGCCGGGGAAAGCGGCGAAGAAGCGCTCAGCCGGGTCACGGCCGAGGTGACCGACAGGCTCTCAGACGTGGGCATGTCCGTCCGGGCCATCCACACCGGACTCGAGGACGACCCCTTCTACACCGAACCCGGCTAGCGATCAGCCGGCGTGGGCGGCGAGCCGCTCCTCGCGGTCCGCGGTGATGAGCGCGTTCAGCACGCCGTCGAGGTCGCCGTCGAGGACCTGGTCCAGGTTGTAGGCCTTGTAGTTCACCCGGTGGTCCGCGATGCGGTTCTCGGCGAAGTTGTAGGTGCGGACCCGCTCGGAACGGTCGACGGTCCGGACCTGCGAGCGACGAGCGTCCGACGCCTTCGCGGCGGCCTCTTCCTCGGCGATCGCCTGGAGGCGGGCCTGCAGCACCTGCAGGGCGCGGGCGCGGTTCTGGATCTGCGACTTCTCGTTCTGGCACGAGACGACCACACCGGTCGGGAGGTGCGTGATGCGCACGGCCGAGTCGGTCGTGTTCACGCTCTGGCCTCCGGGGCCGGACGAGCGGTAGACGTCGATCCGCAGGTCGTTCGGGTCGATCTCGACCTCGACGTCCTCGGGTTCTGGGTAGATGAGCACGCCGGACGCGGAGGTGTGGATACGGCCCTGCGATTCGGTGGCGGGCACGCGCTGTACGCGGTGCACCCCGCCCTCGAACTTGAGCCGCGCCCAGACACCGTCGGCATCGGCCGAGCGGCTCTTGATGGACACGGTGACGTCCTTGAAGCCGCCGAGGTCCGAGTCGACCGAGTCGAGCACCTCGGCCTTCCAGCCGTGACGCTCGGCGTAGCGCAGGTACATGCGCAGCAGGTCGCCGGCGAACAGCGCCGACTCCTCGCCGCCTTCACCCGATTTGATCTCCATGACCACGTCGGATCCGTCATATGGGTCGCGCGGCAGGAGCAGTTCGGTGAGCTTGGCTTCGAGCACGGGGATCTTGGCCGAGATCTCCTCGGCCTCGGCCGCGAAGGACGAGTCTTCGGCCGCCAGCTCCTTCGCCGTCTCGAGGTCTTCGCGGGCGGTGTCGAGCTCGCGGACCGTCTTGACGACAGGGCTCAGCTCCGCGTAACGGCGGCCGAGCTTGCGTGCGCGCGCCTGGTCGGCGTGCACGGACGGGTCGGCCAGCTGCTCTTCCAGCCGGACGTGCTCTTCGAGCAGACCCTTGAGCGAACTCGAATCCACCACTCCACCTCTCAACACCCTGGATAGAAACCATGAAAAACGGCGCCTACCCGGACATGCGGGTAGGCGCCGTTGTTCAAGCTACTTGGCGTCTTCGGCCTTCTTGCGCTTGCCGTAGCGAGCCTCGAAGCGCGCGACGCGGCCGCCGGTGTCCATGAGCTTCTGCTTGCCGGTGTAGAACGGGTGGCAGTTCGAGCAGATCTCGACGTGGAGAGCGCCGGAGGTCTTGGTGCTGCGCGTGGTGAATTCGTTGCCACAGTCACAGTTCACGTGCGTGACGACGTACTCGGGGTGAATACCGCTTTTCATGGTGTCCTCTCTCGTTGGCCCCGGGTCCCCGTGCGGGGTGAACCGGTGCCGGACTTCAGCGGATGATTTTGCCAGAGGCGCTGGCAGTGGGGTTAACGCACCCCTCCCTCGGCATATTCCAACACGTTGAGTTATCAACTATCTACGCCGAGTTGTACGAAATTTGTACTCGCTCACGAGACAATCCTTCTGTTGGTTAATACTCAACAGGAGGTTTGCATCATGCGTACCATCCTCGCCAAGGTGGCGAAGCCGGCGGCCGTCGCCGCGCTGGCCATCGCGGCCCTCGCCGTGGCTCCGGTCGCCGGCGCCGCTCCGGCCGCCCCCGAAGCGGGCTCCACCATCACCGCCGCCGACATCAACCCGGCCGCGGGGACGTTCACCACCGTGCCCGAAGGTGACCTGTCCATCCAGGGCGCCGGCGACGGCACGCCCGCCGGCGCCGTCCAGTGGTACAAGAACCACGCCGGCTCCACCGCGTACCAGGGCCTCTGCGAAAAGGCCGCCGAGAACGCGTACGGGACCACCGGCGTCTGGGCCTCGGCCAACGCGCACTGGAACGGCGCCAGCCCGAAGCACACGACCGGGACGCCGCCGAAGGGCTCCTTCGTGTACTGGAACATCAGCCAGTGGGGCCACGTCGGCATCGCCGACGGCTCCGGCGGGATCTACGCCTCCAGCATCGGCGGCAAGATCGGCCACGCGTCGAGCGTGAACTACTTCAACAACTACCGCGGCTGGACCCCCGCGGCCGTTCCGCACCGCTGAGCATCTAAGCATCGGGGTCGCGCGTGAAGGCCCCCTTCCCTTCGCTGAGCGGAGGGAAGGGGGCCTTCACGCGCTTCAGGGTGTGGGCGCGGCGAGGACGGTTCTAGTGCGAAGAAGCGTGATCAGAGACGGATCTCGCGTGATCAGGCGGCGATCTCGCGTGATCAGAGACGGATCTCGCGTGATCGGACGACGTTCACCGAGTTCGCCGTCTGATCACGCGAGATCCGTTCCTGATCACGCGAGTTACGTCTCTGATCACCTCGGGTTCGGACACGACGGCGCCGTCGCCTTACCCCTCAACTCACGAGGGCCAACCAGCGCTTCGTCGCGCGCGGCGAGGTCAACCGCACCACCGGCACCTCCGGATCCGCGGCCCAGCCGCGGATCGTGCGCCGTTTGCGGGCGAAGGACTTGAAGTGCCAGAGGATGATCGAGTCGCGGGAGACCATCCCCCGCAGCGTTTCGACGTTGCCGTTGCAGATCCGGCGGCGCGTGACGCAGCGCACCACGGTCCGGCGCAGCAGCCTGCCCAGCGAGACCCAGCGCGGATAGTCCAGCGCCACGATCAGTTCGGCACGGGGCTGCGCGATGTCGCGCCATTTGCTGAACATGCCGTCGATGATCCAGCGGTCGCCCGCGACCAACGCGGTGATCCGGCGCCGTTGCTCGTCGTCGGGGACGGGCACCCAGCCCGGCTGCCAGCAGAGGTCGTCGTCGACCGAATGCCGCGGCAACCCGGTCCGCTCGGCCAGTTTCCGGGCCAGCGTCGACTTGCCCGAACCGGTGACCCCGTACACAACGATCCGCCCTGGTCCCGCAGCCACGACATCCTCCTGCGCCTCAAGTACATGAAGGCCCCCTTCCTTGCGTCTAGCGCAAGGAAGGGGGCCTTCATGTACTTACCAGACCGAGAACTCAGTCGTCGTCGTTCGAGCCGAGGGCCGTCTTCGAGACCTGCATGAGGAACTCGATGTTGGTCTTCGTCTTGCGCAGACGCGAGATCAGCAGGTCGATGGCCTGCTGCGAGTCCAGCGCGTGCAGCACCCGGTGCAGCTTGTGGGTGACAGCGAGCTCGTCCGGCGAGAGCAGCAGATCTTCCTTGCGGGTACCGGACGGGTTGATGTCCACCGCGGGGAACACGCGCCGCTCGGCGATCTTCCGGTCGAGCTTGAGGTCCGCGTTCGCGGTGCCCTTGAACTCTTCGAAGATGACCGTGTCACCGGTGGACCCGGTCTCGACCATCGTCGTGGCGAAGATCGTCAGCGAGCCGCCGTTCTCGATGTTGCGCGCCGCGCCGAGGAAACGCTTCGGCGGGAACAGCGCCGTCGAGTCGACACCACCGGAGAGGATCCGGCCGGACGCGGGGGCCGCCAGGTTGTAGGCACGACCCAGACGGGTGATCGAGTCGAGCAGCACGACGACGTCGTGGCCCATCTCGACCAGCCGCTTCGCCCGCTCGATGGCGAGCTCCGCGACCGAGGTGTGGTCGGACGGCGGACGGTCGAAGGTGGAGGCGATGACCTCACCCTTCACCGACCGCTGCATGTCGGTGACCTCTTCCGGACGCTCGTCCACGAGCACGACCATCAGGTGGCACTCGGGGTTGTTCGTCGAGATCGCGTTCGCGATGTCCTGCATGATCGTCGTCTTGCCCGCCTTCGGCGGCGACACGATCAGGGCACGCTGTCCCTTGCCGACCGGCATCACCAGGTCGATGACGCGGGTGGTGAGCTTGTGCGGCTCGGTCTCGAGGCGCAGTCGCTCGTTCGGGTACAGCGGGGTCAGCTTGGTGAACTCGGGACGGTGCTTGGACTCGTCCGGCTCCAGGCCGTTGATCGAGTCGACGCGCACCAGCGGGTTGAACTTCTGCCGCTGCTGCTCGCCGTCACGCGGCTGGCGCACGAAACCGGTGATGGCGTCACCGCGGCGCAGGCCGTACTTGCGGACCAGCGAAAGCGAGACGTACACGTCGTTCGGCCCGGCGAGGTAGCCCGAGGTACGCACGAACGCGTAGTTGTCGAGCACGTCCAGGATGCCCGCGACGGGCAGCAGGACGTCGTCCTCGCGGATCTCGGTGTCGGGCGAGCCGCCCTGCTCGCGGCCACCGCCGGTACCCCGGCGACGACGGTCGCGGAAGCGACGGCCGCGACGGCCGCCTTCCTCGTCGTCGTCACCCTGCGGGCCCTGGCCCTGACGCTGGCTGTTGTCCTGGCCGCCGCCCTGCTGGTTGCGCTGGCGGTTGTCCTGGCCGCGGTTGTCGCGGTTGCCGTCACGGCCGCCGTCGCGGTTGCCCTGGCGGTTGCCGCCCTGCTCACCACGGTCGCCCCGCTCGTTGCGGTCAGCACGGTCACCACGTTCGTTGCGGTCACCGCGCTCGCCACGCTCACGCTGCTGGCCACCCTGCTCGGGCGCACCCGCGGCGCGGTTGGAGCCACGGCGACGACGGCTGCGGCCGCCCTCTTCCTGCTGCGACTGGCCGTCCTGCTGCCCGTTGTCCTGCTGGGCGGGCCGCTCGGCGGGCGCGGAGCCGTTCTCCGAAGACCTCTCAGACTTTTCAGCCTTCTCGGCGCGCGGGGCTTCGGCCGGGGCGGCTTCCGTCTTGGGCGCTTCGGCCTTCGGGGCCTCCTGCTTCGGGGCCTCCGTCTTGGGCGCTTCGGCCTTGGGAGCCTTGCGCGGTGCATCGATGCCCTCGAGCGGAAGCGTTTCGCTCGCCGCGGCGGGGGTCTTGCGCTTGGTCTTGCCCTGGCGCTCGCGGATGGCCGCGATCAGGTCGCCCTTACGCATACCCGTCGTCTCGCCGATGCCGAGATCCCCAGCGATCGAGCGCAGCTCGGCGACGGTCTTGCCGGTCAATCCGCCGACCGTGCGCTTGGGAGCGACGGCGCCGTTCGACTCGGCGGCGCCACCTTCGACGTCGCTCAAAAGATCGGTGTTGCTCACAAATGTCCTTCCTGACCGATCCACGCCTCCAGGCGGATCAGCGGACCGCCGCTCGCGTCCGATTGCGAAACGGCGTAGTTGGCTCCCGATACGGGCGATCAGCTCCTCAGCCGTGTTGAACACAGCGGAGCTGTTCCAACAGGACCAAGAAAAGGCCTCCAGCACAGGGATTTGCGTCCTCCAAACGGAGGAAGCGGAATTCGGCACCGCCGGAACCGGGAACCCGCCTGTGTCGGTCTGTCAGCCCCGCTTGCCAGGCTGTGCTTTTGCCGGACTCTGTGCGGAACTGGCGGATCAACGAAGGATGCGGGCCAAGGATGACACTGGTCACCTGGACCGGCACCGGGTGCGGAAACGCACGGTGATCGAACGCCCCCGAGGGTAGACCGCGCCACGGCCGGGTGCAACAACCACCCCCCGCGTGGCGGGATGGGCTCCGGCATGTGACCGAGGCTTTACTGAGCCGCAACCTGAACGCCGCCAGGATCGATCGGCAGCTCGGTGACGTCGAAGGATGTAACGTCGACACCCGTCGGGAGTATTCCGCCGGTGGTCAGCGCGAGCACGGTCGGACCGGCTCCGGAGATGGCCGCGGCCACTCCTTCGGCCCTCAGCGCGCGCACCAGTTCGCTGCTCGCCGGGTACGCGGGCGCCCGGTAATGCTGGTGGAGCCGATCTTCGGTCGCGGAGAGCAACAGGTCGGGGCGCGCCGTGAGCGCGTGGACGGCGAGCGCCGCCCGGCCCGCGGTGAACGCCGCGTCCACGTGCGGGACCTGGGCGGGAAGCAGCCCGCGCGTCGCGTCGGTCGAGGACCGCAGCGCCGGGACGGCGACCACGGGCCGGATGTCGTGATGCGGCTGGAGCCGTTCGGCGCGGAACCGCTCACCCTCGTTCCAGGCGACCACAAAGCCGCCCAGCAGGCTCGCCGCGGCGTTGTCGGCGTGCCCCTCGAACCCGGCGGCCAGCTGCAGCGCGTCGTCGTCCAAGGGCTTCTCCGCCAGCGCGTACGCCGCCGCGACGCCGGTCACGACAGCGGCTGCGGACGAACCGAGGCCGCGGGCGTGCGGGATGGCGTTGAAGCAGCGCAGGTGCACACCGGGCGGCCGGAGGCCGAGGTGCTCGCAACCACGCCGGAAAGCCCTGATGACCAGGTGCGATTCGTCGGTCGGGACGTCGTCCGCGTCACCGGCGCCGGCGTCGACCACCTCGATCTTGAGCCCGGCGTCGGTGATCCGGAGTTCGACCCGGTCGTACAGCGCCAGTGCCAGGCCCAGCGTGTCGAACCCCGGGCCGAGGTTCGCCGAAGACGCCGGGACCTTGACCTTGAGCAGCGTCATCGCAGGTCCAGCGCGGCGGCGACGGCGGTCGGGTCGACGGCGAGCGGCTCGACCTCGACGTTGCCTTCCAGCGCCGTGGCCGGGTCCTTCAGCCCGTGTCCGGTGACGGTGCACACAACGGTCGAGCCCTTCGGCAGGCGTCCGTCGGCGGCCGTGGCGAGCAGGCCCGCGACGCTGGTCGCCGAAGCGGGCTCGACGAACACGCCCTCCTTCCGGGCGAGCAGCCGATACGCCTCGAGGATCTTCTCGTCGGTGATCGCTTCGAACAGCCCGGCGGACGCGTTCTTCGCCTTCATCGCGCCGTCCCAGGACGCGGGGCTGCCGATGCGGATCGCGGTCGCGATGGTGTCCGGATCGGCCACCGGTTCGCCGTGCACCAGCGGCGCGGCACCGGCCGCCTGGAACCCGAACATCCGCGGGGTGTTCTTCACCACACCGTCACCGGCGTACTCGGAATATCCGGCCCAGTAGGCGGTGATGTTGCCCGCGTTGCCGACCGGCAGGCAGTGGATGTCCGGTGCCTTGCCGAGGACGTCGCAGATCTCGAACGCGGCGGACTTCTGGCCGGCGATGCGCACCGGGTTGACCGAGTTGACCAAGGTCACCGGGTAGTCGATCGCGGTCTTCTGCGCCAGTTCGAGGCAGTCGTCGAAGTTGCCGTCCACCTGCAGGATCCGCGCGCCGTGCTGGACGGCCTGGGCGAGTTTGCCCATCGCGATCTTGCCCTGCGGGACGAGTACCGCGCAGGTGAGCCCGGCACGGGCCGCGTAGGCCGCGGCCGACGCGGAGGTGTTGCCCGTGGAGGCGCAGATGACCGCCTTGAGCCCGCTGGCGAGCGCGTGCGTGATGGCCACGGTCATCCCGCGGTCCTTGAAGGACCCCGTCGGGTTCACGCCCTCGACCTTGAGGTGGACCTCGCAGCCGGTGAGTTCCGAGAGGTGCGGCGCGGGCAGCAACGGGGTGTTGCCCTCGCCGAGGGTGATCACCTTCGCACCGGCCGGGACCGGGATCCGGTCGGGATAGGCCTGGATGATTCCTGGCCACGGTTGGGGAATCACTGGTCTTCGCCTTCCACGCGCATCACACTGACGACCTGGTTCACCACGTCGAGCTTGGCAATTTCGTCCACAGTGGACCGCAATGCCGCGTCCGGCGCCAGGTGGGTGACGACGACCAGGCTGGCCGTGTCGTCGGCGTCACGCTGCCGCACCGCGGCGATGCTGACGCCGTGCCCGGCGAACGCCTGGGCCACCTGGGCGAGGACGCCCGCTCGATCGGCCACGTCGAGACTGACGTGGTACCGCGTCGGCGTCTGGCCCATCGGCCTGACCGGGAGCGCGGCGTGCGCGGATTCGCGCGGGCCACGGCCGCCGACGACCCGGTTTCGAGCCACCGCGACGAGGTCGCCGAGCACGGCACTCGCGGTCGGCGCGCCACCGGCGCCCTGACCGTAGAACATCAGCTCACCGGCGGCGTCGGCCTCGACGTAGACGGCGTTGTACGCGCCGCCGACCCCGGCGAGCTGGTGCCCGCGCGGGATCATCACCGGATGCACGCGCGCCGAAACGGATTCGGTGCCGTCGTCGGAGGTGACGCGCTCGCAGATGGCGAGCAGCTTCACCGTGCGGCCCAGCACGTTCGCGGCGGCGAGGTCCGACGCGGTCACGTCGGCGATGCCTTCACGATGCACATCGGACGCCGTCACCCGGGTGTGGAACGCGAGCGAGGCGAGGATCGCGGCCTTGGACGCGGCGTCGTAGCCGTCGACGTCGGCTGTCGGGTCCGCCTCGGCGTATCCGAGCCTGCTGGCCTCTTCCAGTGTTTCCGCGTAGCCGGCACCGGTGGAGTCCATCGCGGACAGGATGAAGTTGGTGGTGCCGTTGACGATCCCCATCACGCGGGTGATGCGGTCGCCTGCCAGCGATTCGCGCAGCGGGCGCAGCAACGGGATCGCCCCGGCGACGGCCGCCTCGAAGTACAGGTCGACGCCCGCCGCGTCGGCGGCCTCGAACAGCTCCGCGGAATGCTCGGCCATCAGCGCTTTGTTCGCCGTGACAACGGATTTCCCGGCCTTGAGCGCGTCGAGCAGCCACTCCCGCACCGGTTCGATGCCACCGACCAGTTCGACGACGACGTCGACGTCCGGGGAGGTGACGAGCTTCGTCACGTCCGAGGTCACCAGTTCCGGCGGCAGCTCGGGGTGCTTGTCGGGGCGCCGCACCGCGATGCCCGCCAGCTCCACCCTGGCGCCCGCCCTGGCGGCGAGCTCTTCGGCCTGCTCGGTGAGCAGCCGGACGACCTCGCCGCCGACCGTTCCGCAGCCCAGCAGGGCGACCCTGATCACGCGTCCGTCCACAGTAGACACTTGCTAGACCTCCAGGCGCAGCATGTCGTCCGTCGTCTCCCGCCGCAACAGCAAGCGGGCGCTGCCGTTGCGCACGGCCACCACCGCGGGCCGCGGCTGCCGGTTGTACCCGCTGGCCATCGAGTAGCAGTACGCCCCGGTGGCCGCCACGGCGAGCAGGTCGCCGGGAGCAAGGGTGTCGGGCAGCCAGCAGTCGCGGACGACGATGTCGCCGGACTCACAGTGTTTTCCCACGACCCGGGACAGCGCGGCGGCGGCCTGGCCGTCCCCGTCGTCGTCGGAGGAGCGGGAAACGAGACGGCAGTCGTACACCGCGTCGTAGAGCGCGGTGCGGATGTTGTCGCTCATCCCGCCGTCGACGCTGACGTAGCGCCGGGCGGCCTTGTCTCCGAGCGAGACGTCCTTGATGGTGCCGACCTCGTACAGCGTGATCGTGCCGGGACCGGCGATGGCGCGGCCTGGCTCACCGGCGATCTTCGGCACCGGCAGGCCCGCGTACTCGCATTCCTTGCGGACGATCTCGCGGATCTGCGTGATCATCTGCGCGGGCGGGGGCGGGTTGTCCTTGTCGGTGTAGGCGATACCGAAACCGCCGCCGAGGTCGACGATGGACAGCTGGTCGAGCAGGTCGGTGCCGTGCTCCTTGGCGAGTTCGCCCAGCAGGCCGACCACGCGGCGGGCGGCGACCTCGAAGCCGTCGGCGTCGAAGATCTGCGAACCGATGTGGCTGTGCAGGCCGATCAGCTTGAGCGACGGCGCGTTGAGCACCCGGCGCACGGCCTCGGCCGCGTCACCGGAAGCCAGCGAGAAGCCGAACTTCTGGTCCTCGTGCGCGGTCGCGATGAACTCGTGGGTGTGCGCCTCGACGCCGACGGTGACCCGGATCAGCACGTCCTGCACGACGTCGTGCCGGGCGGCCACGTCGGCCAGCCGCGCGATCTCGTAGTAGGAGTCGACCACGACCGTGCCGACACCCCCCTCGACGGCCACTTCGAGCTCGGCGAGGGATTTGTTGTTGCCGTGGAAGGTGATCCGCTCGGCCGGGAAGTTCGCGCGCTGCGCGACGGCGAGTTCGCCGCCACTGCAGACGTCCAGGCTCAGCCCCTGCTCGGCCACCCAGCGGGCGATCTCGATGGACAGGAACGCCTTGGACGCGTAGTGCACGAGCGCCGGGTCGTCGAACGCCTCGGCGTAGTCGGCGCAACGGGACTTGAAGTCGGCCTCGTCGACGACGAACAGCGGCGTGCCGTAGTTCTCGGCGAGTTCGCGAACGTCGACTCCGGCGATGCGCACGACGCCGTCACCGCCGCGAAAGGTGTTGCGGGGCCAGACCTTCGGGTACAGCCTGTCGAGTTCCGCCGGACTCGACGGCGGGAAACCGGAGGCGTCGGCGTGGGGGTAGACGTCGGCGTGGCGGGGGCCCGCGGGGTGAGCCATCGATTACATCCGTTCCGGAGCAGAGACACCGAGCACGCGAAGGCCGTTCGCCAGCACCTGGCGGGTCGCTTCACACAGCGCGAGACGGGAGAACGTGAGCGGGGTGACCTCTTCGTCGCCCTTCGGCAGGACCCGGCCGACGGCGTTCCACTTGTGGTAGGCGCCGGCGAGTTCTTCGAGGTACCGGGCGACGCGGTGCGGTTCGCGCAGCTGCGCCGCTCGGCGGAGGACGGTCGGGAATTCGCCGAGTGTACGGATCAGGTCGCCCTCGGCGGGCAGGGTGAGCAGGCCGAGGTCGGCTTCGCCCTCGAATGTGACACCGAGGTCGGAAGCGTTGCGCTGCAACGAGGCCAGCCGCGCGTGGGCGTACTGGACGTAGTAGACCGGGTTGTCGTTCGAATGCTTGCGCAGCAGGTCGAGGTCGACGTCCAAAGTGGAGTCGACCGAGTAACGGATCAGCTCGTAGCGGGCCGCGTCGACACCGACGGTGCCGACCAGGTCCTCCATGGTGATCACGGTACCGGCGCGCTTGCTCATCCGGACGGGTTTGCCGTCGGAGACCAGGTTGACCATCTGCCCGATCAGGACCTCGACCACGGCCGGGTCGTCGCCGAAGGCGGCCGCGGCGGCCTTGAGCCGGGCGATGTAGCCGTGGTGATCCGCGCCCAGCATGTAGATGCAGAGGTCGAAGCCGCGCTCGCGCTTGTCCTGGAAGTAGGCGAGGTCACCGGCGATGTAGGCCGGGTTGCCGTCCTTCTTGATGACGACGCGGTCCTTGTCGTCGCCGTGCTCCTTGGACTTGAGCCACCAGGCGCCGTCCTCGAAATACAGGTTCCCGGAGTCCTTCAGCCGCTGGACCGAGGACGCGACCGCGCCGGACTCGTGCAGCGAGTTCTCGTGGAAGTAGACGTCGAAGTCGGTGCCGAAGTCGTGCAGGCTCTGCTTGATCTCGGTGAACATCAGCTCGATGCCGACCCTGCGGAACGTCTCGGCCCGCTCGTCTTCCGGCAGCGAAAGCGCGCTCGGCTCCTGGCGGATGACCTCGGCGGCGATGTCGTTGATGTAGCCGCCCGCGTAACCGTCCTCGGGGGCGGGCTCGCCCTTGGCGGCGGCGACCAGCGACCGGACGAAGCGGTCGATCTGCGCGCCGTGGTCGTTGAAGTAGTACTCCCGGGTGACCAGGCCGCCCTGCGCGGACAGCACGCGGCCCAGCGCGTCGCCGACCGCGGCCCAGCGGGTGCCGCCGAGGTGGATCGGGCCGGTCGGGTTCGCCGAGACGAACTCGAGGTTGATCTTGAGGCCGGCCAGCTCGTCGCCGAGGCCGTACTTCTCGCCGGCGTCGAGGACCTGCTGGACGATCTGGCCCTGCGCGTCGGCGGCGAGCCGCAGGTTGAGGAAGCCCGGCCCGGCGACCTCGGCCGAGTCGATGCCGTCGGTGGCGGCGAGGGCCTCGGCCAGCGCGTCGGCGAAGTCGCGGGGCTTCATCCCCGCCTTCTTCGCCACCTGCAACGCCAGGTTGGTCGCGTAATCGCCGTGCTCGGGGTTGCGGGGACGTTCGATCGTCACCTTCTCCGGCAGCACGGAATCGTCGAGACCGCGCGCGGTGAGAACCTGCACGGCTGAGTTACGGACCAGGTCGGCGAGAGCTGCGGGAGTCACTCGCGGAATTCTAGGTGTGACCTGGTCCGGGCTTCGCAGCGACCGCCGGAAGGTGTGAGCCAAGCCGGTGATCTTCCAGCTGTTCACGGTGATCAGACGCGCGGTCTCTACACTGGCCCGCGCAGGGACCACCCCCTTTGGAGAACGCAGGAGCCATGGCTAACGGGACAACAAGAAAAAAGGGCGCGTCGTCGAAGAACGCCATGAAGGCCGCCCGTAGTTCCGTCGTGTCCAAGAAGGGCACGCCCTGGGGCACGATCATCGCCGTCGTCGCGATCGTCGCCCTGGCGGCCTCGGTGGTCACCTACTACATGGTCGCCTCGGCACCGAAGCGCGAGCAGAAGACCCGCGAAGAGACCGCGGCCGCCTTCGCGCCCTCGCAGCAGGACCCGGATCCGTCCAAGCGGATCAACGGCGTGACCACGACCACCTACGAGGGCTCCGTGCACGTCACGGCCGCCGAGCGCGTGGCCTACGACAAGACCCCGCCCTACGGTGGCCCCCACGACCAGGCCTGGGCCGCGTGCAACGGCGTCGTCTACGAGAAGGCCGTCCGCAACGAGAACATGGTCCACGGTCTCGAGCACGGCGCGGTCTGGATCGCCTACAACCCGGCGCAGATCTCCGGCGACGCGCTGGAGCTGCTGCGGGTCCGCGTCGAGGGCAAGCCGTACACCACGATGTCGCCGTACCCGAACCTCGACAAGCCGATCTCGGTGCAGTCCTGGGGCCACCAGCTGAAGCTGGACAGCGCCTCCGACGAGCGGATCGACCAGTTCATCGCGGCGCTGCGCACCAACCCGTACGGCGCGTACCCCGAGCGTGACGCCACCTGCGACGCGCAGATCGAGCCGGGCGACTTCGACCCGACCCCGCCGGGGCCGGGCGCGAAGCCGATGGACTACAAGGGCACCGCGGGCACCCAGCAGGACCAGCCCGGCGCCGGTCAGAGCGGCGTGCCGTCCGTGCCCGCCACCCAGCCCTCGGCGCCCGCGAGCAAGTAATGAGCCAGACGGACCCCGATCTCCAGTACATCGACGAACCGGACGACACTTCGCGGTCGGCCAAGAGCCGTTGGCTGGTGGTCGGGGCCGCCCTGGTCGTCATGCTGATCGTCGGCTTCGGCCTCGGCGCCTTGACGACCAGGCTGGTCGACTCCGATCCGGAGCCGACGACCCCGGGGACGGGCTCGGTCGAGGTCGGCTTCGCGCAGGACATGTCGGTGCACCACCTCCAGGCCGTCACCATGGCGGGCTGGGCGCGGGACCACACGACCGATCCGGCGATCAAGACCCTCGCGTTCGACATCGAGCGCACGCAGACCGGCCAGGTCGGCCGGATGAAGGGCTGGCTGGGCCTGTGGGGCCAGCCCGAGCAGACGACCGGCGAGTACATGACCTGGATGACCGAGCCGATGGCGGGCCATTCCGGGCACGGCGGCGCCGACATGAAGCCGTCGAACGGCGCGCCGATGCCGGGCATGGCGACTTCGGCCGAACTCGCCAAACTGCGATCGCTGACCGGCAAGGAGATGGACGTCTTCTTCCTCCAGCTGATGCTTCGGCACCACATGGGCGGGACGGAGATGGCTCAGTACGGCAACGACCACACGTCCATCGCGGACGTGAAGTCGCTGACGCGGAGCATGCTCGTCTCGCAGGGTGCGGAGATGGACCTGATGAAGGGGCTGCTGCAGGAGCGCGGCGCTTCCCCGCTCCCCGCCTGACGGTCCTTTCAGCTCTCACGGATGTCATGAAAGGGTCGTTCAGGACATTTTTCGTCCTGAACGACCCTTTCATGACATCTGGCGGCTACCAGGAGAGTTCCCGGCAGCGTTGAGCGCACTGGGGCACTTCTATCTGCAGGGTCGCGTGCTCGATCGAGTAGCGGTTCGCCAGGAGGTTCTGCGCCTCGGTGAGCACCGCGGCCTGCTCGACGGTCGGCGCGATGGTGAGGTGCGCCGAAGCGACCTCCATCCCCGACGTCAGCGTCCAGACGTGCAGGTCGTGGACGTCCTCGACGCCCTTCAGCCCGCCAAGCTCGGCCTGTATCCCAGCGACGTCGACCCCCTTGGGCGCGTGCTGGAACAGGATCCGCAGGGCGCGCCGAGCCAGCGCGTACGTGCGGGGCAGGACGAACAAGCCGATCGCGACACCGATGATCGGGTCGGCGTAGCGCCAGCCGGTCAGCAGCGTGATCGCGCCGCTCAGCAGCACACCGACGGAGCCGATCAGGTCGGCGAGGACTTCGAGGTACGCGCCACGGACGTTGATGCTCTCCTCCGCGCCCTTGCGCAGGATCAGGAAGGAGATGATGTTCGCGACGAGCCCCGCGGCTGCGGCCAGCAGGACGGGCAGGCCGGGGACGGCGGGCGGGTCGCTGATCCGGCCGAGGGCCTCGACCAGGACGTAGCCCGCGACGCCGAACAACAGGATGGCGTTGCCCAGCGCCGCGAGCACTTCGGCCCGGTAGAACCCGAAGGTGCGGGTGAGGGTCGGGCCGCTGCGCCGGGCCAGCATGATCGCTGCCAGCGCCATGCCGACCCCGAGGACGTCGGTGAACATGTGCGCGGCGTCGGAGATCAGCGCGAGCGAGCCCGTGGCGAACCCGACGATGAACTCCATGACCATGAAGCCGGCGCCGATGACCAGGGCGATCGTCAGGCTCTTGAGGTATCGGCCTGACGCGCTCGACGGCGAGGCCGTCCCATGCCCGTGCCCGTGACCCATTGCTCCGCCTCTCGTGAAGTCGACAGGCCGAATATATTGTCACATGCGCATATGTGCAATACAGGTGAGCCTAAGTTCACCATGTCTTAAGCCACACAAGGAAGCCATCCCCCATGAGGGCCTTCCCGAAACTTGAACCCGACACGGACCGCTACCGAAGCGACCGGAAGAACCCCCGCAGCTGGCCGACGAAGATCTCGGGCTGCTCGAACGCGGCGAAGTGGCCGCCCTTGGACAGGACCTCGTACCAGCGAAGATCGGTGTAGCGCAGCTCCGCCCAGCGCCGCGACGGGCGGATGATCTCGCGCGGGAAGATCGAGATACCCGAAGGAACTTCAACCGCGGAGGCGTCCCGCTCCTTGTTCTCCCAGTAGATCCGCGCCGACGAAGCCGCCGTCCCGGTGAACCAGTAGACCGAGATCGCGTCGAGCATCTGCCGCCAGGACAACGCGGTCTCCGGCGAGCCGTCGTTGTCGGTCCACTCCCAGAACTTCTCGGCGATCCACGCCGCCTGCGCCGCAGGCGAGTCGGTGAGCCCGTAGCCGACCGTCTGGGGGCGCGTGGCCTGCTGCTGCGAGTACGCGGACCCGACCGCGCGGAACCGGGCCAGATCGCCGATCGCCGCCTTCTCCTCCGCCGTCGGCTCCCCCAGCTTGGCCTCGTCGTACGGCACGCCCGCCATGTTCACGTGGACGGCGATCAGCCGCTCCTTCGCGACCTTGGCGAGCATGTTCGTCACCCCGGCACCCCAGTCGCCACCCTGCGCGGCGTAGCGCTCGTAGCCGAGCCGCCCCATCAGCTCGTCCCAGGCCCGCGCGATGCGCTCGACGTTCCACCCCGTCGACGACGGCTTGTCACTCCAGCCGAACCCCGGCAGCGAGGGCGCGACGACGTGGAACGCGTCCGCCGGATCGCCGCCGTGCGCGGCGGGGTCGGTCAACGGGCCGAGCACGTCGAGGAACTCGGCCACCGAACCCGGCCAGCCGTGCGTGAGCACGAGCGGCGTCGCGTCCGGCTCCGGCGACCGCACGTGCAGGAAGTGGATCCCGAGACCGTCCACAGTGGTCTTGAAACCCGGGAAAGCGTTGACACGGTCCGCCAAACCGAAGTCGTAGTCCTCCGCCCAGTACCGGCACAGCTCCCGCGCGAACTCCAGCGGGACACCCTGTTCCCAGTCATCCACAGTGGCCGGCTCGGGCCAGCGCGTGGCCCGCAGCCGGGCCCGCAGATCGGCGATGGCGGCTTCGGGGATCCGTACTTCGAAGGGTTCGATCACGACGTCCTCCCAGTTCATTGGTGTCACCAACGCTACGCTTTCCTGATGAGTACCGCCCCCGCCCGACTTCGCGGCAAGGCCAGCTGGCTGGTCAATCAGGCCGCCACCGTGGCCCATCGGCTCGCGATGGACGAGTTCGCCCGCAGCGGCGCCCGCCGGTACCACTACGGGATCCTCGCGGCCATCGACGAGAACGGCCCGTCGAGCCAGGCCACCCTGAGCCGCTGCACCGGCATCGACCGCAGCGACGTCGTCGCCGTCATCAACGAACTCTGCGACGCGGGCTACGTCGAGCGCGCCCCCGACCCTGCCGACGGCAGGCGCAACCTGATCACCCTCACCGACACGGGCACCCACCGGCTCCAGCACCTGGAAGACCTGGTCAGCGAGACCCAGGACGTCTTCCTCGCACCGCTCGACCCCGCCGAACGAAAGCAGCTGACGCGGCTCCTCGCCCGCGTCGTGGAGCATCACCAGGGTTAACGACCACCTCGCGAGAGGAGGCCGGGCGGGGTGCGCTAAGCTTTCGAAGTCGCCCAGGCGGCAACGCCCTCGTAGCTCAGGGGATAGAGCACTGCCCTCCGGAGGCAGGTGTCGCAGGTTCGAATCCTGCCGAGGGCACACTTCCGATCGAACCAAACGCCGTTCGCCAGTCTGAGCTGGACGGTTACGTGACAAGACTTCCACAACTGTGAGTCACCGTAACGCTGTTCTCCGTCGCCATTCTGCGACTCCATCAGTCGGCTCACTCCGGGTGCGGGCCTACGTCTGCGGCGTCGTCTTGGCGAGCGTGTGGCACCGAGAAAGCCGCTATTGAGGAGAAGAGCAAAGGTGGCGTGACTCGGCCTGGGCGCCGTGACACAACACTCGCGTGCCCAGACCCGGATCTCGCGTGCTTGGAGACGGAACTCACGTGCTCAGACCCCGCACACCCGAGCGGGGCAACCAAGCACACGAGACGCCACCGCACCGACAGTCACCCCGGCAAACGAACCCACCCACGACTATGACACGTTTGCCTTACCTTCAATAGATCCGCTCTCCCTGCCGACGGATACCCCATGCCTCAAAGAGGGCCGACGCCAGCCAATGACGTCTTTGGAAGGCCATATGTTCGGCGGTAACACCGCAACCGCCATCCGAAGGACGCTTTGGGTCCGCTCCTCGCGCCAGCAAGTAGGCCGTGACGTCCACGTGCAGCGGCTCACCCGTCTGCGTGTGACTGTCGATCTCGACATCAACGGCATGGTGCAACAACGTGAACCCGCCACACTCTTCATTGATGTCAGCGCCGCCATCGAGGAGTTCACGAAGCAGCGGAAGATCACACATCTCGACAGCTCGATGGGCAGGACACAGGTCGTTCACCATCAACCATCCCCAATAGCAACACGAAGTCAAGCCAGCGTCGAGCGCCCGGTTTCGACGCTCGAAATCATATACCCATTCCAGCAATTCGAAAGAATTGTCCACACATTCGGAAATACTTCTGCGACGCTCGCAAGCACAAGCCATGCTACTCCAGGCGAGTGACACTTGCAGTCAATATGTCACACTGCCCGGTGATCTTTGCTAGCGTCCGGGCAACCGACTTGAGGGGGCTGGGGCGATGGCAGGGGATCTCGGACGACGGGCGGCCTTCGGGGTGGCGGCGACCGCTGGTGGCGCATTGCTGGCCGGTGGCACCGCGGGCGCGGCGGAGTCCACTGTCGACTCAGCGGTGAACGACAAGCACCAGGTGAGCCCGTCGTTCACCGTGGTGGACAAGCGAGGGCGGCAGCGATTCCTGCTCGACAGCCGTAAACCGCCGCTGATCATCGACGGCCAGACCTACCCGCCCGAGCGGCGCTCCGGGCCGGAGAACGGCTCTTATCTGATCTTCAACGACGAGACCGGCGACGAAAAGGGCGGCTTGCTCGTCCACCCCACCGGCGGCCACCTCGCCTTCGACTATCCGCACGCGGTGGACGGGATCAGCCTCAGCCTGTCCGCGAAGGACGGCGTGGGTGGCGCGGGTCTGACCATCAACGGCCTTCCGGATCCCGACGCCGGACCCGGCGCCCGTGCCACGCCGCGCGCGCTCTTCGGCTCCCACACCACCTTCGGCGCGCAACTGGCGTTGTGCGATTCCCGAGGGCGTCCGCGAATCGTGCTCCAGGTCGACGAGAACGACCGCCCGACCATCAAGATCCTGGACGGAGACGGCAAAACGGTCAACGAACTGGCCTAGCCGAGATCGTCCCGCTCGATCACTCTCGCGGCGAGTTCGTCTCCTCTTCGGCCGCCCTGTCCGCGTGCACGAGGGAGAACAAGGACGACAGGAGGCCGATCGAGCGCATGTTCATCAGCTGCCAGGCGCGGGCGATGCCGACACCGAGATTGGCCACCATCAGGTAGCACAGTGTCTGGAGCCCGTCCGTGACGTCGCCGTTCCGGACCAGCTCGACGCCGGCTCGGACTTCGAAACCCACGATGACGAGCAGCACCAGGACCAGGGTCAGGGAGCTCCACTTCCCGGTGCCCCGGCGGGCGGCGGTAATGATCGAGCGGGCGATCGCCGCCGCGAAAGCCGTCATCGTCACGGCCACCGCGAGGGCCCACCACCCGGCGGACACCCCCGGGATCAGCAGCGCCAGCGACAACAGCAGCGTATCCAGGAACAGCAGCAACGCGGCCGACGCGCGGGCGTGGTATTCGACGTGCGTCGCCGCTTTCCAGATGCGTTCCGGGAACACCGAAAGCGCGACGAACAGCAGACCTATCAAGGCGCCGCTGGCGCCTGCCGCGGCGACCGCGAACTCACGGAACTCATCGGGAAGGATCACCGGCACACCGTAGCCAGTGCCACCGGATGGAGATTTTCTCCACCCGGGTCGCCCAGGTCGGTTCGATCTTTGGTCAATTCCCGGACGGGACGCCGGTGTTGTCGCTACATTCCCCAGGTCCGATCGAACTGGGGGTTCGAATGAGGAAATTCCTCACCATCGGCCTGTCCGCGCTGCTCACGATGAGCACCGCGGCGGCCGTCAGTACACCGGCGCATGCCGATTCACAGCTCGACTTCGGGGCCTGCCCGGCGGATGTCGCCCAGGCGTACCCGGCGTTGAAATGCGCGAAGGTCAACGTCCCGCTCGACTATTCGCGGCCGTTCGGCGCGCGGATGGACGTGCTCGTCTCGAAACACGCCGCCACCGACCCGGCGAAACGACGTGGCGTTCTGTACGTCAACCCCGGCGGCCCGGCGGGGTCCGCGGTGCTGCAGGCGGGCAAACTGTCCCTTCCGGACGCGACCGGGTACACCCGGCTGCCCAAGGAAGTGCTGGACGCCTACGACATCGTCGGTCTCGATTCCCGCGGCACCGGCCACAGCCAGCCGCTCAGCTGTGTCGGCGAGGACTACTGGCGCCGGCTTCAGCCCGACCCGGACCGGCCCGAAGAACGGGACAAGAGCTGGGAACGTTGGAAGGCCTTCGCCCGCTCGTGCGCGGAGAAGAACGGCGAAAAGCTGAAGTACACCGGCAGCCGCAACGTGATCCGGGACATGGACCACGTGCGTACGCTGCTCGGCGAGGAAAAGATCAGCTACCTGGGCTATTCCTACGGCACCTATCTCGGCAGCGCGTACGCCGAGCAGTATCCGAACCGGGTCGACCGGATGGTCCTCGACAGCTCGATGAACCCGGTGGAACCGCAGATGTGGTACGGGAATTCGACCGGCCAGGTCGCCGCGGGAGTCGCCCGCGAACATGCCTACCTGAGCTGGATCGCCCAGTACGACAACGTGTTCCACCTCGGCAAGACCCACGACGAGGTGAACGCGGCCTGGCAGAAGCTGCTCGGCGACTTCCGGAAGGCGCCACGCGGGCCGTCGAAGAACGTCGGCGCGGTGGAGCTGTTGGACGTCTACATCGCCAACCTCTCCCACGAGCTTTACTGGGAGCCGCTCGCGAAGGCGATGGCCGACTACGTGCTGCGCGGCGACGATCGCGCCGTCCTGGACTGGGCGACCCCGTCGGGTGGCGCGGCGGGCGAGAGCTTCATCGCGGGAATGATCTCGATCGCCTGCGTCGACTCCGACGCTCCGACGGACCGGACGAAGATCGAACGCGACTTCGGCGAGCTGGCCAAGACCAGCGATTTCGCCTGGTACAACGTGTCGATCCCGTCCGCGTGCGCCAACTGGCCGGTGCATGAGCAGCGGATCGTGCCGTCGGGGAGGAACCTGCCGCCGATCCTGGTCTTCGGCGTCGAAGGAGACTCCGCGACGCCGTACGCGAACACGGTCGCGATGCACCGGCAGCTGCCCGGTTCGGTGTTGGTGACCGAACGCGGCGCGGGCACCCACTGCGTGTTCGGCAGCCACCCGGCGATGGTCAACCGGGAGGCCCAGCGGATCGGCAAGGACTACCTCGTCGACGGCCTGCTCCCGAATGGTGACGTCGACATCGCGCCGCATCCCCTGCCGGTGCCGACGGCGGGAACCGCGGTGGCCGCGCGGCCGGCCGTCGTTTCGCGGCACTCGTGACACCCGCTGACCCGCCCCGGTTCCCGCCGGGGCGGGTCAGCTGTCGTCAGGCCCGTGCGGCGAAGTACGCGGTGACGATTCTGACCTTGGTCGGCGGAGGGAACTCGGCGTTGTCCGCGCTGAGGCCTCCGACCAGCGCGGTCCACACGGGGGCCGACCTCTGGACGGGCCCGTCATCCTGTTTGCCCACAACGTAGAGCGACTCGCTTCCGCAGTCGTAGTAGCCGACGTAGTCGTCGGCGCGTCCCGGCCACGATCCGCCGTTGCGCAGCTGACACCGCGCACCGTTGGCCAGCTCCAACCCCCACGGCAAGGGTTCCGGCTCCGCGGCGATGGTGTCGACCTTGTCCGAGGTCTTCAACCGCCTGAGGGACTTTTCCCAAGGCGCGGTCCCGCAGAGCAAAGTGGGGCTGTTGGCTGTGGTCCAGCAGACATCCGCGCTCGCGGCCGTCGAGCCGCAGCGGATCACACCCGGGGAAACGGAAGCACGCGAGGCGAAGCAGCCGGTGATTTCGACGTCTTGCGAATCTTCTGTGACCGTATAGCCTGGCGCGGGATCGCCGGAGCTGGTCACGGCCACGACATTCACGACCGTCGTCGGAGTTCGTGGTTGCGGGTCGACGAAATGCGCGCCGGAGGTGCTGGCCGGCACAGAGGTCATGAGTGGCGCCGAGGTTCGCACCCCGGTGGTCGCCGGTCCCTCGCCGCTCAGCGATCTGAACACGAAGATCCCGGCCGCCGCGAGCAGAACCACGATCGCGACGATCCACAAAGCCCGGACGTTCATGGTGTTCTCGCGATTTCCGCGATCAGCGCCCGGATACCGCCGGGAGCGCAATCGCTGGTTCTGGAGTTGCCCGACGATTCGTCGATCACCGTGCCCGGCGGCGATGTCGAGCACGAGAAGGTCCCCTGCCGCATACTCGGCGAAACCGCGAGGCGCGCGAATTTCCCGGCGCTCACCCTGTCGAACCCGTCACGGTTTCCGTTTAGTGGCAAGAAAACAGTCTCGATCTGATCGCCGGTGGCAACATCGGCGACGATCCGGCCCGAGTAGCTGTGCCCGAGGTCGCCGAGCAGATGCAGCTCGATGTTCCCTTGTTCGCCCGGCGCCAGGTTGAAGGCGAACGGCTTCGTACCGCGGGAGTCGCTGTCGACCTGTTGTGCTTGAGGATCTTGGTCGAGCTTCAGGTGGAGGACCGCCGTATCCGCGTTGCCGCCGTCGGGACACACGAATCGGATGACCGGCTGAGGATCGTACCGGCGCAGGTCCGCGGCTCGCACGTTGCTGACCGCGAGCATCGCACCGTCCTGCGCGGTGTTCCGGAGGGACACCCGCTGATACGGGGGAACTTCTTTGCCGGTCTTGCGAAGCCACTCGGTCACCGCCTCGGAGCAGTAGCCGTTGACTCCGGCCGGCATCTCCTCGAGGCGCGCGTCCAGCGGAAGAACGTACTCGGTGACACCCCGTTTGTTGATCGGCTCCATGGTGAGACTGGCGGGTTTGGTCTCGCTCTTGAAGAGCTCGGGAGCCGGTCCGGTCACCGCCACGGCCAGACTCGCGCCGGCGACCGCCAAACTCGTGACGGCGGCCAGCGGGCTTTTCATGGCCTTGCTCAGGCGGCCGGGTTGCCGCGACTTCGATGCCTTCTTACGACGTCTCGCGGGTTTCCTGCCGGCCACACGCCCTCCCCACCACCGTCGATCCTGGTGACAAGTCGACGGTGGTGCCCGAGCCGTTACACCGGGGCGGGCGGCCGGCTCACAGCCGCCATGCCTCGCCCTGTTTGAAATCGTCCCAAACGGTGTCGTTCCAGTTCTTGCGCGGGTTGGCCATGCCGACCCCGCCGGGTGGTTTGACGAGGTTCAGTTCGATGGGCCGCCCGCTTTGCATGGCGGCGACGAGGGTGTGGTGTCTGTCGCCGATGAGCGACAGCTGGTTCGGGTTGTTCGGCGGGTAGTAGACGGGAACCTTGACCGGCGTGTTCATCTCGCCGTTGGTCTTCCAGACGTTGATCTTCTCGTTGACGATCGACGTACTGACCTTGTTCTGCATCGGAAGGATGTCGTTGTACCCGCTTCCCGGGATCTTCTGCGGGTCCGGCGTGAAGGTGTATTTGCCCTGAACGTTGAAGCGCCGGTACTTCTCCGGTGTCGGCGGCGCGACGAAGTCGTCCTTGGTCGGCATCTTGTTGTTCGGCTGAGGCTTCGGCTGCGGCGGGTAGTTCGGTTTCTTGGTGCGGTCCGGGACCGGGGGCTTCGGTTTCGGTTCGGGCTTCGGTTCGGGTTTGGGCTGCGGCTGATAGTTCGGCTTCTTGGTGCGATCCGGCACCGGGGGCTTCGGCTTCTTGGCGCTGCCGCCGGTGTTCCCCGCGTTGTGGCCACCGCCGGGTTTTCCCGGTGCCCCGCCCGAGCCGGTGCCGCCGCAGTCCATCAGCCCGAGCGGATCCGACGTCGCGTAGGGATCCCCCGGGTAGGCGACCGGGTTCGGCCCCGCTTCCAGGCCGAGCGGATCCTGGCTGAGGTACCGCGCGGTCGCCGGGTCGTAGTAGCGGTGCACGTTGTAGTGCAGGCCGGTCTCGTCGTCGGCGTACTGCCCGGGGAACCGGAGCGGGGTACGCGTCTTCTCGCCCGCGGACGGCAGATGCCTGCCCCACACGGTCCTTCGCCCGTACCACGCCATTTCCCCGTCGGCGTCGAGCAGTTCGAGCGGGGTGCCGACGGCGTCGTTCACCACCGAATGGAAACTTTCCCCGCCTGGCCCGCGTTCCCGCTGGGTCACCGGTTCACCGCTGTCCGGATGGCGATCCCACGTGATGACGTGGCGAGTGCCGTCGGGGGCGGTGCGCACCTGCTCGATCAGGATGTCGCCGTCCCAGGCGAACTCCACCGACTCGGCGACGCCGCCGTCCTGACCGAGCCGGTGTTTGGCGATCCGGCGGCCGAGCGGGTCGTAGCGGTATCGCCAGCGGCCGCCGTCGGGTGTCGCGACACCGATCAGCCGGTCGGCCGCGTCCCAGACGTAGCGCCAGATCCGTTCGCCGGACGGGTGTGCTTCCCGGCGCAGCACCCGGCGCCCCAGCGGATCGTGTTCGTAGGTGACCGCGCCCGCCGCCTTGATCGTATTGCGTTCGTAGAACCGAGGCCCCGCCTCCGCCTCGGCAGCCCACGCACCGGTGACCGTCCCGACTGTCAGGTTGCTCGCCGCGTCGTAGCCGAAGTCCTCCCGGAATCCGTTGGAGGCCACCGTGGTGAGGCGGCCCAGCGCGTCACGGCCGAAGGTCGTCCGGCCGGCGATCGGGTCCGAGGTGGCGGCGAGGCGGCCGTCCGGGGTGTAGTCGAACGTGCGCGCCCGGCCCGGTCCGTCGTTCGTGAAGAGCGTCTGTGTGGCGAGCCGGTCATCCGGCCCGAAGGTCTCTTGGAACAGGTACGCGTCGTCGATCGTCCGGCCGGCCGGTTGCCCGGCGTCGTCGTAGGCGTACCGGACGGTGTGCCCGGCGCCGAGCAGGGAGATCGGCCGGTCTTCGACGTCGAAGAACCATTCGCTCTCGGCGCCGGAAGGGGTCCGGCGCCGCAGCGAGTTGCGCTCAGCGTCGTAGCCGAAGGTGACCGCGCGGCCGTCGATCGTCTCGCGAACGACACGGCCGTAGGCGTCCCGCTCGAACTCCACGACCGAATCCGCCGAGGCGACGCGCACCGCTTCGCCGACCGGGTCGTAGGCGTACCACGTGCTCCCGGCGGGAGCGTGCACCTCGATCAGGTTGCCGAGGACGTCGTAGCGGTATTCGGTGCTACGGCCGTGAAGATCCACCGAGTGCGTCAGCCGGCCTGCCGCGTCATAGTCGTAGCGGCCTGTCCGGCCGTCGAAGTCGGTCTGCTCGATCAGCAGGCCCCTCGGGTCGTAACGATAGGTCCAGGTCAGCCCGTTCGGATTGGTGACCGACACCGGCCGCAGTTCGGTGTCGTAGCGGTAAGTGGTGCGTCCGCCCGCGGGATCGATCGTGGCGGTCAGCCGGTCGAACGGCCCGTATTCGCTCCGGACCGCCCGGCCGAGCTCGTCGACGTGCTCGATCTCGTTGCCTTCACCGTCATAGCGCCAGGTCGCGCGGTCTCGCCCGGCGCGGATCCGCAGGGCAGGCAGGCCGCTCACCGTCCAGCCGAGCTGAGTCCGCACGCCGGTGCCGTCGGGGACCGAGCGCGGGCGGCCGAACTGATCCCGATCGTCGGAGTCCCGCGTCGCGCCGGGTTCCACGCCCGGGTCGAGCCGGATCGGGGTGGCGACACCGACGGGTTCCCGCAGCGGGTCCGGCGCCGACTCGTCGTAGAACCGCCGGAACGACCTGTCGCCCTCGTGCACCGTGATCGAATACAGCACTTCGCCGTCGTGTTCGAGCAGCGCGACGCTGCCGTCCGGACGGGTCACGCTCGTGACCCTGCCCTCGTCGTCGTAGCCGTACCGGGTGGTGTGGCCGAGTGCGTCGGTGCGGGAAAGAAGGCTGTCGTACCGGTTCCACTCGAAGGTCGTGGTGTGCCCGAGCGGGTCGGTCTCCGCCACCGTCTGATTCGCCTCGTTGAGCTGGAAGACGGTGCGGTGCCCCAAGGAATCCGTATACGTGGTGACCAGGCGGGCACGGTCGTAGTCGAAGGTGCCGTCGAGAAAACCGTCCGTGCCGACGGCGCGCACGCAGCGACCGTGCCGGTCGTAGACGTGGCGGTACCAGACCCCGTTGCGATCCTGCCAGCCGGCGAGGCGGCCGTCGGTGTCGTAGTCGAGCAGGAGGGGGATACCCGACGAGTTGACGATCCCGGTCAGGTGCCCGGACGCGTTGTACCGGTAGCTCATCACCACGACGTCGGCGTCCGCCTGATCGCCGAGGACACGCAGTTCGGTGACCCTGCCGCGTTCGGTGCGCAGCCCGACCGCCACCCCCGCGGAATGCCGGAGAACGGTGGGAGAACCGGATTCGTCGTACTCGACGTCGACGCGGTGGCCGTCGCCTTCGATCGCGCGCAGCGGCAGCACTGCCCCGCGCCGGGCGGCGAACCGCAGGATCTGCCCCCGGCGATGATCGGTCACGGTGGCGGTGCCGTCCGGACCGAGCGACAGCGGCCACCGCGGCCCCTCCACCGGCAGCACCGGGCGGGCGTCGGCGGGCAGCGGGTAGACCAGGATCCTGCCGTCCGGCGAGAAGTAGCAGACATGTTCGTCGTCCACTTCGAGGCGTTGGTCCACAAAGGACGACCAGGTCCGGCCGAACCGGCGGCCCGCGCGATACGAGGAGACATGCGTCCGTTCGAACAGCAGTTTCAGCGGGCCCGGCAGTTCCAGGTCGACCTGGGTCAGCACAACTTCACCGGTCGCGACGTCCACCGGATCGGATCGGTAGTTCCGGTTTTCCGGGCCGGCCGAACGATCACGGGGATTGTCCGGCTTGTTCGACGACGAGGACGAGGTGCCTTCGTCGGGGCCCCGGCCGCCCCGGGATCCGCCGCCGGGGCCGCCTTCGCCACCCTGGTTGCCATCGCCGCCGCGATGGTTGTTGTCGCCGGAGGAGTGGTTGTTGCCCCCGCCTCCGCCGCCACCGCCGCGGTGGTCATTACCGGCGCCGGAGCTGTGGGTGGAGCCATCGCCCTCCGGATTGCCCCTGGTGTTGTCGCCACCCCTCGGCTTGGTGTCGATGTCCTTGGGCTTGCCGGAGGGTTTGACCGTCCCGCCCTTGAGGTTCTTCAACGCCTTCGAGGCGTCGCCGAACAGATTGTCCACCTTCTTCAGCAACGGCATCAGCGCCTTGAGCGCCTTCACCAGCTTCGTGGTCAGACCGGCGATCTTCGACGCGGTCTTGGCCACCGCCGCCACGACCTGCGGCACCACCCATGTCAGCCCGATCCCGAGTGTGAACACCACCTGCAACGCCCAGGAGATCAGGTGTCCGATGAGTTCGGCGATGATGTCCCGGACCAGCGTCCGGACCGCGGCGACGACCTCTCCCGCGGTCTTCACCCCGCTGCCCGCGCCTTCGCTGCCCTTCTGCGCGCTCTGGATCAGTGTCGAGGTGTTCTTCGCCTGCTTCCGGTACGCGTCGGCCGCGTCGCCTGTCCAGCTACCGAGGTCCTTCTCGACCAGGTCCACCAGCTCGACCGAGACTTCCCCGAGCTCCTTGGCGATATTGGTCCAGGTCTCCGCCTGTGCGGCGATCTCGTCCGCGTTCCCGGTCAGCGCGTTGAGCGCTTCCTTCAGAGGACCGACATGCTCGATCAACCAGCCCACACCGGCCGCGAACACCGTCCCGAACGGGTCCATCACCGCTGTCAGCGCGTCCAGCGCGGTCCCGACCGCGCCCATCGCGACCGACGCCCAGTCGCCGCTCTCGATCGCCGACTTCAGGTCGAGAGCACCCTCCAGCAACGGCACACCCGACACCGCCGTCGTCGAATCCTTCACTGGCGCGACCAGCGGATTACTCACCGGATCCCCCTTCGACACAGCTGACCGAGCACACGGACAGCTGAATCGAAGGTATCGCGACGGTGACAGTCAGCTACAAGGGTTGCTCCGGGCTTGCCCATTCGCACAACCACACTTGCCTGTGCGACCACTTCGACCGGTACCACCGCTTCCCAGGGTGGTGACGGCCCTCACGTCGCCGGTCGCGCGGGCGGGAGGATGCGAAGGACGGGCGTCGCCGCGACGGCTTTTTGTCAACTCTTTTCGAGTGCGAATAATTGCATGCAGCGATGTCGAATAACCGCCGGTTCCGATCGTGACTTCACGCCACTTTCACTCGACGCTCTTTTACCACTCTTTTACCGAGGATGGACATTGTCGTCGTTCACCGGCCGATCCGTTGCACGATTCGTCCCCCAGTCTGCGATCCCTTGTGTGCGACACCTCTTCGACCAGGCTGCCCGGAAGGCGCACTCCCGTCAAGAAGAGCCCTTGGACACCGCTGTGACCGGGCCGGAGAGGCATTCGAGTTCATCGAGTCTGCGGTCGAACACCCCAGCGAGCGGGAACACCCGATTACGACTCACGGCCCTTGACAAGTTCACACACTAGATCGAATATTGGAAAAGGTTTGACATGAACCAAGTGCTCTGGGGGCTAGAAGATGTTGAACTGGCACAAGGAAAAACAGGCGGATAGCGCCCAGATCCCCGTGGCCAGACGGGAAAGCGACTGGTCCGCGGCCGGCTCGGATCCACCGCTCGGCGAGGTCGTCGAGGTGGCGCTCGACGCGCTGTCCGCGGAAGAATCGCCGAGGGTGGCGGGCGTGGATCCCGCCTATGTCCTGGTGCTCGCCGAAACAGACGCCCCGCTGCCACCCATTCTCGTGCACCGCCCCACGATGCGGGTGATAGACGGGCTACATCGGCTGCAGGCGGCCAAGATCAGGAAAGCCACCGCGATCACCGCGCAGTTCTTCGACGGGGACGAGCAGAGCGCCTTTATTCTCGCCGTGAAGTCGAACATCGCGCACGGGCTGCCGCTCTCGCTGGCCGACCGCAAGACCGCCGCCCGCCGGATTCTCGAAGTCCGCCCGCAGTGGTCCGATCGCGCCATCGCGGCGGTCACGGGCCTTTCCCACAAGACGGTCGGCAAGGTGCGCCGGTGTTCGACTGGGGAAGTTCCCCAGTCGAACGCCCACGTCGGCCGGGACGGCCGCGTCCGCGCACTGGATCCGGCCCAGGGCCGCCGTCGCGCGCACGAGCTGATCACGAGCAACCCCACCGCTTCGATTCGTGAAATCGCGCGCAATGCGGGCGTTTCCGTCGCGACCGCGCACGATGTGCGTCATCGGCACCGCCACAGCGAGGCGCCAGCACCCGCGGCGGCACGGAGCGGGAGCCCGGCGCGCACCTCGACGAGACCACGCGCTCGACAGGCCGACGCGGGCGACCTCGGCGCAGCGCAGGTCGCCGACAACCAGGCGGCGGTGGAGCGGCTCCGGTCGGATCCCACCATCCGGTACACCGAGTCCGGGCGGACCCTGGTCCGCTTGCTGGACGGGCATCTGAACGACCGCGACCAATGGGATCAGGTCGCCAGGAACATCCCCGAGCATCGGCTGGAACTGATCTCCGAGCTCGCCAGGGCGCGCGCGGAAGACTGGCGGCAGTTCGTGGAACTGCTGCAGAAGCGCAAACGCTGAACCACCAGGTGACGCCGTACGGAAGCGGCGGGCCTGAACCGAAGGGGCTTTCCTCGCGCGTGACGCGGGGGAAGCCCCTTTTTCCTTGCTGTGCAACAAGTTCTCGTCCTGCGACGACGAAATAATCAGGAAGACCGGCGACGCGCACTGTTGCGGACCGCCGACGGATCGGGTGAGAATAGTGCGAACTCGCCCGCACTGACGGGCACCTGGGGCTCGGCCGGCGTGGATCACCCGAAACCGCTGATCCACTTTTCCGACGGCCACATTCAAAGCGAAGACACCATTCCGAACTCGTCTGCACGCGATCGTCCGTGCAGGTCAAACAAAAGGGGACACATGAACGCGGTAGACGCGCGGGCTGAACTGCGCCAGCAGATCTTTTCGCTCCTGACCGAGGTCGCGGGCGGCGTTCTGGAAAACCAGACCATCGAGGCGGACACCGAGTTTCCCGAAACAGGCATGAGCTCCATCGAATACCTGGCGCTCATCGAGAAGATCGAAACGAAGCTCGACGTGTTCATCGACCTCGAAGAGAACGAAGATCTGACCACTGTGGACAAGTTCTGCGACTACCTGCTGGAACAGGTTCCGACGGCCTGAGGCCGAACCGCGATCACCTCCACAGACAAAAGATTAAGGGGTTCTCGGCATCATGAGCACAAAGGCATTCGGCTGTTTCCTGCCCCCGTTCCACGACCCCGCGGTCAGCCCCCACGCGTCGCTGCGGCGCGATATCGAACTGTGCGGCCTCGCCGACGACCTGGGTTTCGACGAGCTCTGGCTCGGCGAGCACCACTCCAGCGGCTGGAGCACCCTCAGCTCCCCCGAAATGCTGATGGCGGCGCTGGCCCGTGAGACGCGCCGCATCCGGTTCGCCACCGGCGTGATCCCGCTTCCCTATCACCATCCGCTGCATGTCGCGGAACGGATCGTGCTGCTCGATCACCTCACCGCGGGCCGGGCGATCCTGGGCGTCGGGACCGGGACCTACGTCCACGACATGGAAATGATCGGCGTGGATCCGGCCTCCGTCCGCGATCACTTCCGGGCCGCGCTGGGGACGGTGCAGGCGCTCATCAACGGCGAGACGGTCAACACCACGACACCGTGGTTCACCGTGAAGAAGGCCGTGCTTCAGCTCCAGCCGCTGAGGGGTCCCGGCGCCATCGAGACCGTCGTCGCGTCTTCGCTGAGCCCGGCCGGGATCGAGCTCCTGACCGACACCGCGACGACCCCGACCGTGCACGTGGCGCCGCCCTGGGGCTCCATCCGGCCCGGCATGGACCCGGATCCGGTCGGCGCGCTGATCGAGCGCGTCGAGTCCTACCGGAACAAGTCCGCGGGCAGCACCCGGATCCGGTGCAACGTCTTCGTCCACGTCGCCGACTCCCCCGCTGCGGGGATCGAAGAGCTGCTTGAGGGCTTTTCCGCGCTGCGCCGCGGTTTGTACCGGAACACCCTGGGCATGCCCATCCCGGACTCCCCCGTCGCGCACCGCAAGACGTTGCAGAACCTCGTCGACACGGGCGGGTTCATCGTCGGCGACGCCGCGACCTGCGCCGAGCGGATCCGCGATCTGATCGACCGGATCGGCGACCCGGTGTCGCTGAACTTCTTCGTCCCCCGGTGGGTTTCGCACCGGGCGACGCTCGATCAGCTGACGGCGATCGCGCACGAGATCGTACCCACCCTCGTCGGCGGGTACGAGGGCACCGCGGAGTCCATCCGGCTCACGTCGGAAGAGGCCGCGCGCCAGCTGAAGTCCCGCACCGAACTGGTCGGCAACGGAGGCGACAAATGAGTCCCACGAAGGTAAGTCTCGACTTCAGTTCGGACGAATTCCTCGCCGACCCCTGGAACATCTACAAGGAACTCCGGCGATCGGACCCGGTGCACTGGTCGGCGGCCTTCAACGCCTTCCTGGTCACCCGGTTCGAGGACGTGCAGGAACTGCTGTCGGACCGGCAGGTCGGCAGCGGGTTCCCGATGCGCAGCAGCCGCCGTCTGTTCGGCCGCACGCTGCTGGACACCGACGGGCCGCGGCACCGCGATCTGCGCAAGCTGTTCATGCCGCTGTTCGCGGGCGGCTCGGTGAAGCGGCTGCGCACCGAGATCCTCGTTCCCGCGGTGGACCAGGTCCTCGACTCGATCGAGGCCGAAATGGGGGCCAAGGACGAGGTCGACGTCGAGTTCATGGAGCGGGTCGCTGTCGGGGTGCCCTACGCGATGGTCACCCGGCTGTTCGGGTTGCCGCCGGAGGACGCGGCCTGGCTGCGGCCCCGGGTCCTGCCGCTGGCGGGCGCGATCGAGTTCCCGGCGACCTCGCTGGACTCGGCGCTCACGGCCAAGGCGGAGCTGATCGAGTACCTGAAGGACAAGCTCGCCGATCGCGCCGACGGCGGCCGGATGCCGTTCCTGGATCTGGTCTTCCCGCCTGGCGAACCTGTCGACGAGTCGATGCTGGGGACGGCCACGCTGTTCCTGCTGGCCGGCACCGAGACGAGTGTCGCCACCATCGGCAAGATCATGTACGCCGTCTTGGCACACGATGTCGACTTGTCGACCTTGGCGGACCAGGAGTACCGGACCCAGGTGGTCCGCGAGACGCTGCGGTGGGAACCGCCGAGCCACACCATCCTCAGGTACGCGACCAGGGACCTGACCCTCCACGGGGTGGACATCCCGCGCCGGTCCGCGCTGCTGCTGTCGCTGGGCAGCGCCAGCCGCGACGAGAACGCGTTCGAAGACCCGGACAGCTGGCGCCCGGACCGCACGGACCAGCGGCTGCTGGCGTTTTCGGCGGGACCGCACACCTGCCTGGGCATCCAGCTGGCCTTGGCGGAGTTCGACACGCTGTTCGAGCGGTTGTCGCACCGGTTCGGCGGCGTCCGGCTCGGCGGTTCGCTCGACGGCATCCGTCAGGGTTTCTGGCGGCTGCGGGAGCGGGGCCACATCTTCCGGCGGCCCGACCACCTCCACGTCCGGCTGGAGCGCAAACGCGCGGGAAGCAGCGAGGCCGATGCCTGATGTGCTCGCCGCTCCCTACGATCTGACGGCCGAGCTCGCGGCCGAGACCTCCGAGTACCACCGCGCGAAGCTGGTGCTGGCCGCGTTCGCGGTGACCTTCTGCCGGTGGACGGCGGCGAGCGAGCCCGCGATCTCGGTCGCGGGACGGGTGATCCGGGTCCGGGTCGACGACCAGGCGCTCGTCGGTGACTTCCTGGAGTCGGTCCATCCGATCGGAGTCGTCGAAGACGGGCCTGTGGATCTCGTGATCGCCTCCCTGCACGAGGATCTGCGATCCGGCGAGATCCGCTTCGTCACCGAGGTGCCGGACGCCGCGCACGGGTTTGTCGCCGACGTCGCCACCGCGCTGTACGAGCTGGCCTCCTTCGACAGCCGCCTTGAGGACGTGCGCTGCATCGCGCCGGAACGCCGCCGGCTCCTCGACGAGCTGGCCGGCGAAGACACTCCGCCGTCCGGCATCGAAACCCTGTTCCTGGAACAGGTCCGGCTCCGGCCGAGGGAGATCGCGGTCCGGCGCGCGAACACCGAGCTGACCTACGGGCAGCTCGCGTGGGCCGCTGATCAGTACGCCGGTGTCTTGCGGCGTGCCGGGGTCCGGCCCGGCGACACGGTGCTCGTCGCGACCAGGAGGTCCGTCGGCGAGATCGTGGCACTGCTCGCGATCATCCGGGTCGGCGCCGCCTACGCGGGATTCGACGACGACGCGCCGGACGCCCGGTTGGCGAGGATCATCGGCAAACTGGCGCCCTCGGCCGCGGTGGTCGACGCCGCCACAGCAGGCCACCCCGTCCTGCGTGCGCTCACCCGCGTCGATTCCTGGCTTCCCGACGCGGAAATCGACGCGGACCCCGAGCCGCCCGCTCCCGGCATCGACGATCCACGGCGGACGGCGTACATCGCGTTCACCTCGGGATCCACCGGCGAACCGAAAGGCGTCGTCGTCCCGCATCGCGCGGTCACGCGCCTCGCACGGACGACCGCACTCCGGACCCGCCCCGGTGACCGCGTGCTGCGGATGGCGCCGCTGGCGTTCGACGCGTCGACGTACGAGATCTGGGTGACCCTGCTCAACGGCGCGACACTGGAGGTCTTCGCCGGGCGGCTTCCGTCGGCGAGGGGGCTCGAAAAGTTCTTCACCGAGCGGGAAGTGTCGGTCGCCTGGCTGACCGCCAGCCTGTTCCGGCTGGTCGTCAAGTCCCGGCCGCAGGCGCTCGCCGGACTCCGCTGGCTCCTGAGCGGAGGCGAGGTCGTACCGCACGACGCGGCGGCGCAGGTGCTCCGGTCGTACCCCGGAATGGTGCTCACGAACGGCTACGGGCCCACCGAGAACACCACTTTCACCACCACGCACACCGTGCGGACGAGCGCGGAGATCACCGGCCCTCTTCCCATCGGGAGGCCGATCGCCGGTACCCGGATCTTCGTCCTCGACCGGAACGCCCGTCTCGTCCCGCCAGGCGGGGTGGGCGAGCTGTACACGGCAGGATCGGGGCTGGCCGACGGTTATCTCGGCGACGAGACCGAAACGGACAAGCGGTTCGGCTTCTTCTCGCCGGATACCGGGGAACGCCTGTACCGCACGGGCGATCTCGTCCGGCTCGACCCGAACGGCGACGTGCTCTTCCTCGGCCGTGCGGACAAGCAGCTCAAACTCGACGGCCATCGCATCGAGACCGACGAGATCGGCGCCCTCCTCGCGCGGCACCCCGGTGTCCGCGACGCCGTGATCGTCGTCGACCGGCAACCGGGCCGAAGCCACCGGCTCGTGGCGGCCGTCGTCGTGCACCCCGGTGCCGACGCGGATCCCGCTTCGCTGCGCACGTTCCTGTCCACCCAGCTCCAGAGCTACGCGCTGCCCGCACTGTGGGCCGTGGTCGACGAGATCCCGTTGACCCGTAACGGGAAAGTCGACGAAAAAGCACTGATCGAATCCGCGATGCCGCCGGTATCCGCGAGAAGTGGAGACCGCGATGTCCTCGTCGCTCGACAGCCCTGACACCCGGACGAAGGAGGAATCGATGAGGTTGTCGCTCGGGCAGGAGCGGCTGTGGCTGGTGCAGCAACTCGACCGCACCAGTGCCGCGTACAACATCCCGATCGTCCTGCGGTTCCGCGACGGCGTCGATTTCGAGGCACTCGGCAGGGCGCTCGGCGCGCTCGTCGAACGTCATCCGGTGCTCCGCTGGGCTTTCGTCGTGGACGGATCGGGGACGCCGGTCGCCACCACGATGCCGGGCTTCCGTATCCCGGTGGCGCGGCGGACCGCCGGGGCAGGCGAGAACGCCTGGCAGGCGCATACGGCCGACCTGGTCTCCGAACCGTTCGACCTCGCGGCGGCACCGCCGGTGCGGGTGATGGTCGTCGAATGCGCCGACGGCTCGGCCATGGTGTGCGTGGTGATGCACCACATGATCACCGACGGCCGGTCCATCCAGATCGTGACCGAGGATCTCGTCGCCCTCTATCGGTCGGAGACCCCCGCCCCGCTCGACGTGACCTACGAGGAGTTCGTCGCGGCGCAGCGCGCCGGCACCGGCTCGGTGGCGGACCACCTCGACTACTGGCGGCGGGAGCTCGACGGGTTCCAGCCGCTGCGGCTGCCGACGGACAGGCCGCGTTCGGGTAACCCCGGATTCGCCGGCGACCACGTCGACTTCGAGCTTCCCGCCGAGCTCACCAAGGCCTTTTCCGCTTTCGCCCTGCGGAATCGGTGCGCGCTCTCCAGCGCCGTGGCCGCCGTGTTCCAGGCGCTGTTGTCCCTCCATTCCGGACAGGAGGACATCACGATCGGAACGGTGCTGGCCGGTCGCGACGACCGCCGGTTCGCCGACGTCCTCGGCTTCTTCGTGAACACCGTGGTGCTGCGGACCCATCTCACCCCCTCGATGACGTTCCGCGAGCTGCTCAAGGTGGCCCGTACCAAGATGGTCGACGCCTACGCGCATCAGCAGGCGCCGTTCGACCAGGTGGTCGCGGAGGTCCGGCCCGAACGCGACGCGGGGCGCAACGCGATCTTCGACGTCGTGGTCGTGCACAACGGGGAAATCCCCCTGTCCGGCGAAGGCGAGATCTCCAGCGTGCCGTGGGCGGGCGTGGCGACCCGGTTCGATCTGGAGCTGGTCACGCACCTGCAGGACGGCAAGCTGCACGGCTCGCTGGTGTTCCGGTCCAGCCTTTTCGAACGCTCTACCGCTACACGGCTCGTCAACCGACTCGTTCGGCTTGTCGAACACGCGCTGCGGAACCCCGACGAGCCGCTTTTCGGGGCACTGCGCGGACAACTCGACTACTGGCGGAAGCAGCTCGACGGCGCGCCCACGGTGCTGGAACTGCCGACGGATCGCGCCCGCCCGCCGGTGGCGGCCTACCGCGGCGACTCGCTCTCCTTCGCCGTGGACCCCGGTGTCGCCGAGGGACTTCGAGGCTTGAGCGGCCGCCACGACGTCACCCTGTTCACGACGCTCCTGGCGACCTTCGACGTCGTCCTGTCCCGTTACGCCCGCACCACCGACGTGCTGGTCGGAACCCCCTCGGCCGACGCCGAGACGCTGGTGCTGCGCACCGACCTGTCCGGCGATCCCACCTTCCCGGAACTGCTGGGCAGGGTGCGGGAGGCCACGCTCGGCGCGGAAGCGAACCCGGATGTCCCCTTCGAACGTCTCGTCGAGGAACTGGTGCCCCGGCGGGACTTCAGCCGCAACCCGCTCACCCAGGTCGCCTTCCGGCTGGTGGACGTGCCGTCGCCGGAACCGTTCGATCTCGCATGCCAGGTGTCCGACCGGAACGGCGTGCTGGAAGCGCGGATCGACTACAACGCCGAGCTGTTCGACAAGGTCACGATCGAGCGCTTCAGCGAGCACTTCCGGCAGCTGCTCGCGTCCGTCGTCGCCGACGCGGAGCGGCCGCTGTCCGCCTTGCCGATGATGAGCGATCCGGAAATCCATCGGCTGACGGAAGGCTGGAACGACACGGCCACGACGTCGCCCACCCTGGCGACCGTGCCCGCGGTGTTCGACGGACAGGTCCGGCAGCGTCCACAAGCGACAGCCCTGATCTGCGGCGAAGATTCCCTGACCTACGCCGAGCTCGACGTCCGGTCCAACCGGCTCGCGCACCGGTTGCGGACGCTGGGCGCCGGACCCGGCACACTCATCGGCGTCTGCCTGCCCCGCTCCATCGGGCTGATCACCGCCCTGCTCGCGATCCTCAAGACCGGCGCCGCGTACCTGCCGATCGACCCCGCGTATCCCGAGGAACGCCAACGGCTCCTGCTCTCCGACGGCGGCGCCGAACTGGTCGTCACCACCGACCCGACCGGCGATCCGACGCTCGCCGAGGAACCGTCGACAGCGCTCGAATCCGGCGTGGGACCGCGGGATCTGGCCTACGTCATCTACACCTCCGGCTCGACCGGACGCCCCAAAGGCGTCGAAATCGAGCACCGGTCGATCATCCGTCTCGTCACCGGGCTGCCGGAAGGCATCCTCGGCCCGGACGAAGTGGTGCTGCACGCGTCGGCGATCTCCTTCGACGCCGCCACTTTCGAGATCTGGGGCGCGCTCCTGTCCGGTGCCACCTGCGTCATCTCCACCGAACGGGTCCTCACCGCCCGGCCGCTCGCCGACGCGATCACCCGGCACCGGATCAGCACGGCCTGGCTGACCTCGTCGTTGTTCAACCACATCGTCGACGAGAACACCGCCGCGCTCACCGGGCTCCGTCAGCTGCTCGTCGGTGGCGAAGCGCTGTCCGTCACCCATGTCCGCCGCGCCGCCGCCGCGCTGCCCGGCACGCGGTTCTTCAACGGCTACGGGCCCACCGAATGCACGACGTTCGCCACCTGCCACCCCATCGCGACGCCGGTTCCCGCCGGACTCACCGGCATCCCCATCGGCCGCCCGCTCGGCAACACCCGCGTGTACGTCCTCGACGAGCACGGCCGGGTCGCGCCGACAGGCGTGCCGGGGGAACTCCACGTGGCCGGGCCCGGTGTCGCGCGCGGGTATCGAGGACAACCGGGCCTCACCGAGGAGCAGTTCGTCCCCAATCGCTTCGACACCACCAGCGACCGGCTCTACCGGACCGGGGACATCGTCCGCCACAACGCCGACGGCGACATCGAGTACCTCGGCCGCGTCGACGACCAGGTCAAGATCCGGGGCTTCCGCATCGAACCCCGGGAGGTCGAAACGGCACTTCTGTCCAATGAGGACATCACACAGGCCGCTGTCGTCGTGCGCGAGGACTCGTCCGGGCAGAAGAGTCTCGTCGCCTATCTGAAGGTGTCGGGCGTTTTCGATGAGACCGCTCTGCGCAACCGACTGCGCGGCGTACTGCCGGAGTACATGGTGCCCGCGGCGTTCGTGGCGCTTCCCGAGCTTCCCTTGACCATCAACGGAAAGCTCGACACCAAGGCCCTCCCGGAGATCAACGGTGGCATCGGACCGGACAAGGCCACGCCGTTCGCTCCGCCGCGGAACCCGACCGAGGAGACCCTGGCGGCGATCTGGGCCCAGGTCCTCGACCGCGAAACCGTCGGCCGGGACGAAAGCTTCTTCGACGTCGGCGGGCACTCCTTGAAGGCCGCGCAACTCGCCGTCCGGATCGGGGAGACACTGCAGATCGAGCTGCCGTTGCGGACGCTGTTCGAGCGGCCCACGATCGCCAAGCTGGCCGAAGAGATCAACGGCGGGCGGCGGACGACCGGTGCCCGCGCCTTCGACCCCGTGGCCATGCTGCACGGCGTCCTCCCCGACCGGCTGCCGCCTCGTGGGCCCGGCGAGATCTCGGACATCCTGCTCACCGGAGCGACCGGCTTCGTCGGGGCATATCTGGTCCGCGAGCTGCTGACCCGGAAGAACGTGCGCGTGCACTGTCTCGTCCGGGCGGCGGACGAAAGCGCGGGATGGCGGCGACTGCGCGAAAATCTCGACCGCTACGGCCTTTCCCCCGAAGTCGACCACGAGCGGATCACGGTCGTTCCCGGCGATCTCGCGGCGCCCGGCCTCGGCCTCACCGGCGCGGCCTTCGAGCGGCTCGCGGGCGAGATCGACCTGGTCTGTCACAACGGCGCCTGGGTCGACGCGCTGGCCGGCTACGACCAGCTGGTGGACGCCAACGTGGGCGGCACCCGCGAGCTGATCCGGCTGGCGGCCACCACCCGGCTCAAGCAGGTGCAGTTCGTGTCGACCATTTCCGCCGGTGCGGAGAACGGTTCCCGCAGCGGGTACGCGGAGACCAAGTCGCACGCGGAACAGCTGATCACCACCGCGTACGAACGCGGGCTGCCGGCGGCGATCTACCGGCTGCCCCGGATCGTCGGGGATTCGCGCACCGGGCAGGGGAACACGCGGGACATCATGCTGCGGGTGCTGCGGGTCATTCTCGAACTCGGCTCCGCGCCCGACACCGAGATCGAGGAACCCTGGATCGCGGTGGACGAGACCGCGGGCGCGCTCGCCCGGCTCGGCATCGAGCAGCCGCGGGACGGCAGCCGGTTCGTGCTGGCGAGCAGGCGGCCTGTCCGGCTCACGTACCTGGTGGATCTCGTGCGGAGCGCCGGAACGGAGATCGGCACGCTGCCGGTGGCCGACTGGCTCTCGGTGCTCGAGGCCCGCTCCCCCGAGGAACACGCCATCCTGAAGCTGCTCTTCGAGTCCACTTCGGACACCAGCGACGAGGGCAGGCCTAGCGGCGACTTCACCTCGATCGTCGTGCCGAGTCCCGATGACGGCGCGCTGCTCCGGTACATCGACAGGATGCTCGTCCGGTCCCGTCCCACCACCGAACACGAAGGGCTGTCGCGGAAATGACTCGTGAACGTCAGAGGGCCCTTTACCGGTCCATGAAACTGATCCGGGAGTTCGAAGAACGCTGCCTGGCGATGGCGATCGCCGGTGAGATCAACGGCGGGATCCACCCGTACATCGGGCAGGAAGCCGTGGCCGTGGGCATCAGCGCGAACCTGACGGACCAGGACTTCATCACCAGCACGCACCGAGGGCACGGGCATGTGCTGGCGAAGGGCGCGGATCCGCGCCGCCTGCTCGCCGAACTCCTCGGTACCCTCGAAGGGTTCAACAAGGGACGCGGCGGATCGATGCACGCCGCGGACATGAAGCTGGGCATCCTGGGCGCCAACGGGATCGTCGGTGCCGGCGGGGCGATCGCCTCGGGCGCCGCTTGGGCGGCCAAGGCCCGGGGGAACTCGGAAGTCGTCGTCAGCTTCTTCGGCGACGGCGCGATGAGCCAGGGTGTCCTGCTGGAGGCCTTCAACCTGGCCTCGATCTGGTCCCTGCCGGTCTTGTTCGTCTGCGAGAACAACGGGTACGCGACAAGCCTCAAGCTCGAAACGGGGCTCGCGGGCAGCGCGGCGCGTCGTGCCGAAGGCTTCGGGATGGTCTCGCGCACTGTCGACGGCATGGACGTCGAAGCGGTGGCGGATGTCGCGGCGGAACTGGTCGAAGGATGCCGCGCGGGCCAGGGCCCTGCGTTCCTGGAATGCCGGACCTACCGGTTCTTCGGCCATCATTCCGTCCTCGAACTGCTGGGCGTCGAATTCCGCGACCGCGACGAAGTGGCCCAGTGGCGCGAACGAGATCCGATTCCCTTGCTGGGCGGGAAGTTGGGCGACGACGTCGTCGCCGAGATCGATGAAGCCGTCAAAAACCAGATCGACGAGGCCGTCGAGTTCGCGAGGAACGCCCCGTCGCCCGATCCGAAGGACGCACTGATGTACCTCTACGCGGGAACTGCCGCTGTCCGGCCGGGCGTGATCCTGTGAGCGAGCTGCCTTCTCCGGAGAACTTCGGCTACATGCACGCGATGAACCTCGCCCTGCACGCCGAAATGGCGGCCGACGAGGACGTTTTCCTACTCGGCGAGGACGTCGGCGTCGGCGCGAGCGGGGTGACCTCGGGGCTGCTGCCCCGGTTCGGCCCGGAACGAGTGCTGGACACGCCCCTTTCGGAACAGGCCTTCACCAGTTTCGGGACCGGCGCGGCGATGGCGGGCAAGAAGCCCGTGATCGAGTTCCAGATCTCTTCGCTGATCTACCTGGTGTTCGAGCAGATCGTGAACCAGGCCCACAAGTTCTCCTTGATGACCGGCGGGCAGGTGCGGATCCCTGTCACGTACCTCGTTTCGGGGTCGGGGTCGAGGTTCGGCTGGGCGGGTCAGCATTCGGACAACCCCTACAGCCTGCTCGCCCACGCCGGGATCAAGACGGTCGTCCCCGGACTACCGGCGGACGCGTACGGGCTGCTGCGGGCGGCGATCCAGGATCCTGACCCGGTGGCGGTGTTCGCTCCTTCTCCGCTGCTGGGGGCGACGGATCCGGCCTACGGGGGCGAAGACGAGATCGTGCCGCTGGGGGAGGCGAAGGTCGTCCGCGAGGGCGGCGACCTGACGGTGGTGGCGGTGGGCCAGCACGTCGGCACGGCGCTCGAAGTCGCCGAGAGTTTCAGCGACCGGGCGGACATCGAGGTCATCGACCCGAGAACGGTCTACCCCTTCGATTGGGACTGCCTCCGCAAATCGGTGAACAAGACCGGGCGCCTGGTCGTGATCGACGACTCGAACCGCATGTGCGGGTTGGGGGCGGAGATCGTCGCGACGGCGGCCGAAGAGTTCGACCTGGTGGCGCCGCCGAAGCGGGTTTGCCGTCCGGACGGAACCGTCATCCCGTACGCGCTCGCGCTCGACACGGCCCTGGTGCCGGGAGCCGGCCAGCTGACGGACGCCATCGAAGCGACGTTGAAGTAGGGAACCATGGAAGCCAACGAGACCTTGGACCGCTACCAGCGGACACAAGACGCCTTCGACGCCGTGCTCACCAAAGTGTCGCCGGAACAGTGGAACGCGGCGTCGGCGTGCGAACACTGGACGGTGCGCGACGTGGCGGGTCACGTCACCTGGGGGCTGGAGGTGCTGCGCCACCACCTGACGGGCCAGGAGTACACGGTGCGGAACGGACCTGCGGGCTCCGAAAATCCCGGCGAGCTGGCCGGTGAGGATCCGCTGGCCGGGTGGCGCGAGACCCGCGAAGCGACGGCCGCCCTCATCACCGATGACGTCCTCGTCCGGCCCGCCCCTGCCTGGTACGTGGCCAACCGTCCTGACGCGACCGTCACGGACTACCTGGCCTTGCTGACCTTCGACACCCTGGTCCACACCTGGGACGTCGGCTCCGCGCTCGGCGTGGACGTGCCCATGGAGCCCGACATCGTCGCGCCGTCGTTCTCCCTCGCCCGGCTGATCATCAGCCGCACGCCGGGCACCTTCGGGCCCAAGGTGAAACCGGCGCCGGGCGCCGATCAGCGGACGCGGTTCCTGGCGTTCCTGGGCCGGGTCTCGTGAGTGTTTTGGGTCGTTCTAACGACACTTACCACTCACGACCCCCTCGACCGACCAGTCCAGCCACAGAGACGCGGCGCTCGTAAGCCTCCTTGAAGGCCGCCTTCACGTCACGACACGGAGTCCCACGCGGCCCCGGAATGTCCCCAATGTGGCGTTGGGGACGCTCAACGTCCCCAACGCCACATTGGGGACACCTCTCCTCCTTGACGCGCGCCCAACTATCGCTATAACCTCTAACTATAGCGATAGCCACTAACGCGACCCAAGGAGAACCCTCATGTTCGGTCTTCGCACCGCCCTGCTCACCGTCCCGCTGGCGATCGCGGGCGTCCTCGGCGCCATCGCGCCCGCCCAGGCCGCCGTTCCCGACGCCAAGCCGACTTCACTTACCTGCCAAGGAAGAGGCATCGACCGCGCCGCCAAGGTGCGCTACCGGACCGAGACCTTCGTCAAGGCGCCGCTGCGCACCATCTGGGACCTGCAGACCGACGTGGAGGCCTGGCCGTCCTGGCAGAATCCCGCCATCCCCGTCACCATGAAACGCCTGGACCCAGGCCCGCTGCGCGAGCGTTCGCGGTTCCAGTGGACGATTCCCGTCCCGCCCGGCATGCCCTACCCTCCCGGCGACGTCACCATCGTTTCCACCGTCCGGCAGCTCCAGCCCGGCAAGTGCCTCCGCTGGACAGGCCCCCTGGACGGCCCCGGGGGCATGCACATCGACGGCGTCCACGTCTGGAACTTCGTCAAGGTGCGCGGCGGCGTCATCGTCCGCACCGAGGAAAGCCACACCGGCCCGCAGGTGGACAAGGACGTGCCGGGCTCCACCGAGATGCTCGGCCAGGGCCTCGAAATCTGGTTGAAAGATCTCAAGAAGGCCGCCGAAAACCGGTAGGGCCGAGCCCCGGCCTCTCCCTATGCTCCCGGCATGGAGATCATCGGGCCGGACGACGCCCTTCCCGGACGGCGCGTCCGGCGGGCCGCGGTGGCGGGTCCCGCCGGATCCGGGAAGTCGACGCTGGCGCGAACCCTGTGCGAGCGCATGGGGCTGCCGTTCGTCGAGTTCGAGTCCTTCTTCCACGCTCCGGGTTGGACGGTGCGCGAGACCTGGCAGGCCGACGTCCTGGAGTTCCTCGACGGCGACGAGTGGGCCATCGAGTGGCAGGGCGAAGAGGTCCGGGAGCGGATGACCGAACGGCTGGACGTGCTGGTCTGGCTCGATCACCCACGTGTCATGACGATGACCCGCACTGTGGTCCGGACGCTGAAGCGTCGCGTCGGGCGCGGCTCGAAGATCGCCGGTGGCAACGTCGAAGGTCCGCTGTACACGTTCTTCACCGATCCCGGGCACATCATCAGGCTCGCCTGGCGCTACCACCCGATGATTCGAGCCCGGGTACACAAGGTCATCGAGCAGAACCGCCACCCGGACCTCGTCATCGTCCGCCTGCGTGGCCAGCGTCAGGTCGACCGCTGGCTCGACGGGGCCCTCGCCCGGAACCTCCGCTAGCGAAGATCGCGGACGCGCCACACCACGGCTCCGCTGGAACTCGGTTCGATCCTGTCCACTGTGAACCCTTCGCGCTCGTAGAACGCGCCCGCGCGTTCATTGGCCGCGAAATGCTCGATGTAGAGCCGCCCGGCGTCCTCTGGCAACTGTCCGATGAGGGCGTCGAGCAGCCGACGGCCCAAGCCGCTCCCACGATGACGTGGATGCGCGTACAGCTTGTAGATCACGTGGTCTTCGCCGTCGCGGCCGCGCTGTCCGACGCCGACGAGGTGCCCGCCGTCGTCGGCGACCACCACCGCACCGCGAGCCACGGCACCGGCGATGTTCGTCTCGTGCCACCACATCCGGACCTGCTTGGCCGCGGCTTCTTCGCCGATCAACGGCGCGTAATGAGCTCGGACGTGCTCCTCTCCGAAGCCGCAGATGGCCATGACGTCGTCCCGTTCGGCGTTCCGCACCACCGGTCCGGTTCCCATCGCACCGTCCTTTCGCCACACGATGGCCTGATCTGCCACCCCGACCGGACCTTTCGGGCATTCCTTGGCCGCCGGGGTTGTCCGAATACCTACTTGGTGGTAACGATACGGTGCGGATCATGGCACGGCCGCCTTTTCATCGGACTTGGCTCGATGCCAGCGGGGAACGGCTTCACCTTGGAGATCGCGTGAGGCGGCGTGCCCACAACGAATCAGCCGTTACAGGGAGCAAGGTGTGGAGCCGGATCTGAAGCCAGGCGAAGACCTCCAGTACTACCTCGAACGACAAGCCCGTGAAATGCAGGAGAAGGCGACCCAGCTGGAGGAAGCCTTCTCCACCGCCGGCGCCACGGTGACTTCGCCGGACGGTTCCGTCACGGTGACGCTGGCGCCGAACGGCGCGCTGAGCAACATCCAGCTCGGCAGGCGGGCGTGCGCGCTGGGCGAGCCCCGGCTGACGGCGACGATCATGGCGACCGTGCGCGAGGCGCAGAGCAAGACCGCGCGTGCCGTGACAAGCGCGGTGGAGACCATCGTCGGTGACGGTGAAGCCGTCGAGATGATGAAGAGCTTCCTCCCGCCGGAACCGGCTGTCGACGCCTACATCGACCAGGTGAACAAGTTCGCCGAGACCCCCGAGCCGGACGAAGCTCCCCCGCCGCCGCGGCCCTTCACGCCGCCGCCACCACCGCAGCAGCAACAGCCGCCGACGAGGCCGGCACCTCCCCCACCACGACGTCGTCCGGCCCGTGACGACATGGACGAGGACGAAGGGAACCCCTGGTGAGCGGCGGACAAGACATCCCGGCTGCCGAAGCTTTCGACACCTTCGGCAAGAAGCTGGCCGGGCACGCGGACGACGTGCGCCAAACCGGTGACCTCGTCGGCCACATGGTCGCCGATCCGGGTCTGTACGGAGTCCTCATGGGTCAGATCATCGGCGCGGCAGCTTCCGCCTACTGCGCCGAGACGCGGGACGCCTTCAACAAGTACGGCGAGTCTCTCCAGAAGCACAAGGAGAAACTCGACAAGGCTTACAAGGAATACCAAGCCAACGAAGACCACGCGAAAGAGCAGATCTCGAAGGTCGACCAATGAGCGGCGCGGACACCGGAAAACTCGGTGACAAGAACAAATACGAAGACAATGTCGATTACAAGCCCAACGATTTCTGGCACAATCCGAAGGACCTGATCACTTCCGATGACACCCGCACCAACGGCGCGGGAATCATCAACACGATCGACCAGCTGCAATTCGCCGTCAAGGACAACGACAAGGTGATGCAGGGGATCGCGGGTGCGGGTCTCGTGCTCGAGACCCTCGGCCTGGTGATCGACCCGCTCGGCAGTGTCCTCGCCGCGGGAATCGGCTGGCTCATCGAGCACATCACCCCGTTCAGGATTCCGCTCGACATGCTCCTGGGTGACCCCGAGGGCATCTCGACAGCGGCCGCCGCCCTCGGCAAGGAAAAGGAAAAGATCGAGGGGCTGGCCCAAACCCTGAAGGACGAAGTCGGCAAACTCGTCGACTCATGGAAGGGCAACGCCGCCGACGCCTTCAAAAAGGCCACCGAGGACCTCGCCGCGGGCGTGGACGCGCTGGGCACGTCCCTTGAGTCCGCGAAGAAGACCGTGTCGATCTGCGGCGCCGTCATCGGTGCCGTCCGAGGGATCATCCGCGACCTCGTCTCCGGCGTGCTCGGCGGCATCCTCGCGGGCGCGATCGCCGCGATCGCGGCCATGCCGTTCACGTTCGGCACCTCGATCGGCATCTTCCTCGGCACCGTCTTCGCGACGGTCGCCGTGGCGCTGTCCAAGATCGGTATCCAGATCACGAAGCTGACCAAGGCGATCACCTCAGCGGCGAAGTCCATCAAGAACCTCTCGAAGAGCACCAAGGGTTTGGCCGACGACGCCGCCAAGGCGGTGGACGACGTCGTGCCCGCGCCTGGTGGTGGCGGACGCGGCTCTGGCAGTGGCGGTGGCTCCGGGAGCGGTAGCGGCTCCGGTGGTGGATCCGGCTCTGGATCCGGAAGCGGATCCGGCTCGGGCAGTGGGTCCGGTTCCGGTAGCGGCTCGGGTAGTGGCACCGGATCGGGCAGCGGTAGCGGGTCCGGTAGTGGTAGCGAGTCCGGAAATGGAAGCGGCTCGGGCAGCGGCAGCAACAGCGCCGACGGCTCCGGTTCCGGTAGTGGTTCCGGTTCCGGCAGTGGCTCGGGCTCGGGCAGCGGTGGCAACAGCCCTGACGGCTCCGGCTCGGGCAGCGGGTCCGGCTCCGGCAGCGGCTCGGGCTCGGGCAGCAACAGCGCCGACGGCTCCGGCAGCGGTGGCCCTGGCGGCCCATACCGTGACAACGGCGATCCCACCTACAACCCCTGGACAGACCCCAAGGCCGACAACGGCGCCGGTAGCGGTTCCGGCTCTGGCAGTGGCTCAGGCTCTGGTAACGGCTCGGGATCAGGTTCCGGCAGCGGCAGCGGTGGAACCAACAACGCTGACGGCAACGGTGGCACCGGCGGGACGGACAGCGGCGGCACTGGTGGCTCCGGCGGCCCATACCGCGACAACGGCGACCCCACCTACAACCCCTGGACAGACCCCAAGGCCGACAACGGCGCTGGTAGCGGCTCCGGTAGCGGTTCAGGCTCTGGCAGTGGTTCTGGCTCCGGCAGTGGCAGCGGGTCCGGCAGCAACAGCCCCGACGGCTCCGGCAGTGGTTCAGGTACCGGCTCCGGCAGCGGGTCCGGTTCCGGTTCTGGCAGCGGCAGCGGGTCCGGCTCCGGTACTGACAGCGGCAGCGGTTCCGGCTCTGGTAGTGGTTCCGGTTCAGGCTCTGGCTCCGGCAGTGGCAGCGGGTCCGGCAGCAACAGCCCCGACGGCTCCGGCAGTGGTTCAGGTACCGGCTCCGGCAGCGGGTCCGGCTCCGGTACTGACAGCGGCAGCGGCTCCGGCTCCGGTACTGACAGCGGCAGCGGCTCCGGCTCCGGTAGTGGTTCCGGTTCAGGCTCTGGCTCCGGCAGTGGCAGCGGGTCCGGCAGCAACAGCCCCGACGGCTCCGGCAGTGGTTCCGGCTCCGGCAGTGGTTCAGGTACCGACTCCGGCAGCGGCTCTGGCAGCGGGTCCGGTTCCGGTACTGACAGCGGCTCCGGCTCCGGCTCCGGCTCCGGCTCCGGTACTGACAGCGGCAGCGGTTCCGGCTCTGGCAGCAACAGTGCCGACGGTTCCGGCTCCGGATCGGGCGGAACCAACAACGCTGACGGCAACGGCGGAACCGGCGCTCCCCCCAAGGACGACAAGTCCTGGCTGTTCAACAGCAAGGAAAAGACGCACGACCTGTTCATGGACGGCGCGAAGAAGTACGCCAACGAGCACCCGGGCTCGATCAACCAGTACCAACTCGATGCCTTCGACAAGAAGATGAACGAGATCCTGAAGGTCATGGACGGGCCGGCGGGGTGGGCCGACAACAAGGAGTTCACCAAAGTCGTCGACGTCATCAAGCACATCACCGATCCGAACCACAACGGTTATGCGCTGATCACGAAGGGCACGATCGACATGATCCGCGGAGCGGTGCTCCCCGGCGTAGCGGCCGGAGGAGGCTTCTCCGACGAGTCACGCGGGAACAACGCTCCCTGATCCGGAGTAGAACGAATTGAGCCCGGTGCGGGTGTCCACACAGGACATCCGCACCGGGCTTTTCAAAGTCACACCGCGTTGCCGCTCAGCGGCGAATCCGGCGGCGCGCGGACCACAGCATCCAGGCCCCTGCCAGCAACGCGGCGAAGGCCAGCGCCAGCAGGTCGCTGGTGTGCGAACCGGTCGAAGCCAACGGCCCGGGACCAGGGTGCGTCGGGCCTACCGGCGGCGTCGGATCGTCAGGAGGATCGACCGGCGGCTCGCCGGGCGTGACCGGAGTTTCGGTCGAGCAGCCCGGTTCGTCCGGGGTGAGGCAGTTCGCGCCGGGAGTGGTGGAGGTGACCGCGTTGCGCAACTTCCCTTCCCCGGATCCGGCGGTGACCGAATATGTCACGACGACTTTCTGCCCGACAGCGAGCTTTCCGTGCCAGCGAAGCAGCTTTCCGCTCAGTGCCACGGATCCGCTCGTGGCCTTCGCGTCGCCGTTGTACGTTGCTCCATTGAGGACACTGGCCAAGTCGTCGGTCACGACGGCGTCTTCATAAACACCGGTGCCGGTACTGGTGATGGACAGCGTGTAGGTGACCTTGTCTCCGGGAGCGACTCCGCTCGACGGCGACGCCGTCTTGGCGATGACCATCGAGAGCACCGGGGTGCGGGTGGAACAGGCGGGATCCCGCTGCCCTGACGGCGGGCAGTTGGTCCCCTCGTCGCTCGAAACGGCGTTGTCCAGGAAGTGGTCCCCTCGAACGGGTTTCGCCACGGTGACCGAATAGGTGATGGTCGCCGACGCACCGGCGGCAACCGTGCCCGTCCAGGTCAGCTTCGGCGCCGTGTACGCCACGGTGCCCGCGGTGGCCCCCGCGTCGTCGTTGTAGGTCGCGTCGTCGAGGACCTTGGTCAGGTCGTCCGCGAACGAAGCACCCGGATACGGCGCCTGACCGGTGTTGCGCACGACCACCGTGTACGTGACCTTGCCGCCCGGTGCGGCCACCGCCGGGGTGGCCGACTTCGTGATGCGCAACGCCGGGGTGGGCAGCTCGTTGCGGCAGTCCGGGTCTTCGGAGCCCTCTTCACAGTTGGACCCCGCGCCGGTGACCACGTTGACCAGGCGTTTGTCGCCCTTGTTGGTCACGACGACCGAGTAGGTGACGGTGGCCTTGTCGCCGGGGGCGAGGGAACCGGTCCAGGTCAAGGTCGGCGGGCCGACGGCGACCGTCACCGTGCCGGAATCCGCTTTGGCGTCACCGTTGTAGGTGGCGTCGTCCAGCACCCCGGAAAGGTCGTCGGTGAACGACGCGGCGGGATCCGTTGCCGCGCCGACGTTTTCGACGGTGACGGTGTACGTGATGGTGTCGCCGGTCTTGACCTCGTCGGGGGTGGCCGTCTTGCGGATCTTCAGCGACGGCACCGGCGTGACCGTCCCGCAGTCCGGATCGGCCGAATCCGGCGGGCAGTTGCCGTCCGGGGTGCCGACGACGGCGTTGGACAGCTTCTTGTCGCCGCCGGGCGGGCGGTTCACGGTGACGGAATAGGTGATGGTGACGGTGGCACCGGCCGCGACGTCGCCGGTCCAGCTCACCACCGGGGCCTCGTAGCCGGTGGTGCCGCCGGTCGCCGTGGCGTCGTCGTTGTAGGTCGCGTCGTCGAGGACACCGGTCAGGTCATCGGTGATCCGCGCTCCCGGGTACGCCGCGGTTCCGGTGTTCTGGACGCGCACCGTGTAGGTGAGCCGCTCGCCCGGCCGGGGAGCGGCCGGTGTGGCGGTCTTGGCGATCCGCAGGGCCGCGACCGGGGTGACGGCGGAGCAGTCCGGGTCCGTGGAGCCGGGCGGGCAGGTCGAGTCGTCGGTGCCGGTCACGGCGTTGCGCAGCGTCCGGTCCCCGGTGGGCGGCTTGTTCACGGTCACCGAGTAGGTGATGGTCACCGTGGCGCCCGCCGGGAGGTCCGCCGTCCAGGTCAGCTTCGGCTCCGCATACGCGACGGTGCCCGCGGTGGCCCGCGCGTCCCGGTTGTAGGTCGCGTCGTCCAGGGCGCCGCTCAGGTCGTCGGTGAACCGGGCATCGCGGTAGACGCCGCTCCCGGGATTGCTCGCTGTCACGGTGTAGGTGACGACCTGGCCCGGCTTCGCGCTCGCCGGTGCCGCGGTCTTGGCCAGCACCAGTACCCCGATCGGGGTTTCGGTCGCGCAGTCGGGATCCGAACCATTTTCCGGGCAGGTGGAGCCGTCCGGGCCGACGACGACGTTGGTCAGCCGCCGATCCCCGGCGGGCGGTTTGCCGACGGTGACCGAATAGGTGACCGTCACCGTGCTTCCCGCGGGGACATCACCGGTCCAGGTGAGTTTCCGGCCCGGCTCGTCGAAGGTGGTGGCGCCCGAGGTGGCGGAGGCATCGCCGTTGTAGGTGGCGTCGTCGAGGACACCGGTCAGGTCATCGCTGAACGAAGCCCCCGGGTAGGCCGCCGGGCCGACGTTGCGCACCTTCACCGTGTAGGTGACCTTGTCCCCGGGCATGGCCGAGGCCGGGCTCGCCGTCTTCTTGATCTCCAGGGCGCCGATCGGGGTCTCAGTGCCGCAGGCCGGGTCGGTACTTCCCGGCGGGCACGTCGAGCCGTCCGGACCGGTGACCGCGTTACGCAGCACCTTGTCCCCGGCCGGCGGCGTGCCGACCTTCACCGAATAGGTGATGGTGACGGTCTTCCCGGCAGGGATGTCGCCGGTCCACGTCAACGTCGGACTGTCGTAGGCGGGTTGTGCCGGAGTGGGCGTCCCGTCTGCGGCGGCGACGGCGTCACCGTTGTAGGTGGCGTCGTCGAGGACGCCGGACAGATCGTCGCTGAGGGTCACTCCTGTCGCGGCCGAACCGTCGAGGGTGCGGGCTGTCAGGGTGTAGGTCACGACGTCGCCGGGTTTGGCTGTTTCCGGAGCGGCCGACTTCGTGATCACGAGCCCGTTGATCGGCTCGTCGGTGCCGCAGGCCGGATCCGCACTGCCTTCGGGGCAGGTGGAGCCGTCCGGGCCGACGACGACGTTGGTCAGCCGCTTGTTCCCGCCCGGCGGGTTCGCGACTGTCACCGAATAGGTGATCGTGACCGTGCTGCCCTTCCCGACGGCACCGGCCCAACGCAGAGTCTTGTCAGCCCCGGAGTAGGTCACGACGCCGGTGGTCGCGGTGGCGTCGCCGTCGTACGCCGCGTCATCGACCACATCGGACAGATCGTCGACGGCGGTGGCGTCCGCCCAGTCGGCCGTGCCGTCGTTGGTGAGCTTGACCGTGTAGGTGACCTTCTGGCCGGGCATGGGCTTCTTCGGCGCGCTGCTCTTGGCGATCTTCAACGTCGCCACGTCGACCCGCGCGGCGCAGTCCGGGTCCTTCCCGCCCTCGGCGCAGTTGCTGTCCGGCACGGTCACGACGTTGTCGAGCTTCTTGTCGCCGCCCGGTGGCGAACCGATCGTCACCGAATAGGTGATCGTCACGGACGCACCGGGGCCGAGGTCGCCGGTCCAGGTCAGCCGTTTCCCCGCGGCGTCGTACTGGGGTTTCCCCAGCTCGGCGCCGTTCGACAGGGCCTTCGCGTCGTCGTTGTAGGCGGCGTCGTCCACCACTCCGGACAGGTCGTCGGTGACGACCGCCCCGGGCGCCGTCGCCGTACCCTCGTTGGCGACCGTGACGGTGTAGGTGACCTTGTCACCCGGTTTCGCCTCGGTCTTGTCCGCCTTCTTGGCGACGACGAGCCGTTTCGTCAGATCCGGGGCGATAGAGCAGCTGGCCAGGTCGGTGATGGGCCAGGTCCCGCCGGATTCGGAGATGATCCGGCCGACCTGGTTGGTGTGCGCGTTGCCGCCGGGCACCTGCCGGGAAACGCCCGTGCGCGGATCGACCTTGTACAGCGCGCCGCCGTGGTAACCGAGGTAGATCGAGCCGTTCAGGAAGGCCATGCCGTAGTTGTCGAAGCCGTTGGACGAGCCGGGGCCGGTGACCTTCACCGCCTGGGTGGTCTCGCCGGTGCCCGGATCGAACCGGTAGATGTAGCTCTGTCCGCCGTAGACGATCCCGTAGTACACGCCACCGGAGGAGTCGACGAACAGGTCGGGAACGAGCGATCCCCCGGCGAACACGGGGTCGTTCGCCGGGACGGGCTTCAGCGTGGAGCCGCGGGAGAAGGTCTTCGTCGCGCCGCTGGCCAGATTCATCGCGAACAGCACCGGCGCCCCGCCGTTCTGCGCGCCGTAGAGCATCCCGGTGGCGGGATCGGCGCCGAGTCCTCCCCAGTTGGTCCCGGCGGGGAGCTTGCGGGGCTCGCCCCCGGCGATCTCGTCGGTGACGGTGTTCGTCCCCGACACGTGCTTGTAGAGCGTGAGATTCCCGGTGGTGTAGCTGGAGTAGAAGGCGGCGACCCGGCCGGTGTCCGGATCCTTGCCCAGCGCCATGTTCGTCGACCAGTAGTCCGGCAGGCCCGCGCCCGCCCGCTTGCTGATCACCGTGTTCTGGATCTCCGCGTCCCCCGCGGCGCCGGCGCGGAACTGCATGCCGGACCGGAAGTTGCTGTAGTAGAGGTGGTCGCAGTCGAACGTCGACGGGTCGTTCTCGCCCTGCACCGGCCAGGTCGCCGCCTGCGCCGTCCCCGTCGTGACGAGGGTTCCGAAAAGGACAGCCAGCACCGTGCCGAACGCCAAAACCCGGCGTGACAACGGTTTCGGTACACGGCGCCGACGTTGTGCGACGACCATGAAGAGCCTCCCGGTGGCGAGCGAACTCAGCCCGACGCTACAAGCCGCACCACGAGCCTCAACTCGAAAGCCGAGGCGCCACCTGAACGTGTTCGATCATGGGTGAGACGAAATCGGTTCCGCTCAAGCAGCCGCTGTGCTTTCGTTCGGGCATGACTGAGCGGGTGAACATCTCCTCCGGTGGGGACTTCGAGCAGATTTTCGGCTACAGCCGCGCGGTGCGCGTCGGCGACCACATCCATGTTTCCGGGACGACGGCGCGTGAACCGTTCCGTTCGGGGGACGCGTACGAACAGGCCTCGGCCGTGCTTTCGATCATCGAAACCGCTTTGCGGGAAGCTGATTCGAGCTTGGCCGCGGTGGTGCGCACGGTCACCTACGTGACCGACATCAAGGACGCCGACCTGGTGGCGCGGGCGCACCGCGAAGCCTTCGGCGACGTGCTGCCCGCGGCCACCATGGTCGAGGTCTCGGCATTGCTCGACCCGAAGATGAAGGTCGAGATCGAGGCGTACGCCATCGAGAAGTAACTACTTCCCGAACGACCCGACCAGCGCTTCGGGAGCCTCACGAGTCTCGTAGAGCTTCCAGAAGGCGTCGGCGAAGACATCCGGGTGGATCACTTCGGGCTCGAAGTCCAGCGGGCTCGAGGTGAGCACCCGATGCGGAACGCTGCCCTCGATCAGCGCGCCGACGTTGACGGCTCCGGCGTAGACGCCCTTCTCGGCGAGCACGGCGTTCAGGTTGTGGAAGTAGTTCCGCAACGCGGCCTGCGCCATGCCGATGTTGCCGAGGAACGGCGACGGATACAGACCGGACTGGCCCGCGGTGAACAGGATCGCGCCGTCGCCGCGCTCGGTCATGTCCGGCAGCACGGCGCGGACCAGCGCCACCGCGGACACCAGGAACCGGTCCAAGATGAGCCGCAGGTTCTCCGGATCGACGTCGAGCACCGGCGCGATGCCCTCCCCCATATCCCCGCCGCCGGGGTTGAAGGCGACCGCGTCGATCCGGCCGATGGCGGCGACGGCGGACTCGATCCGCGCCGGCTCGTAGACGTCGGCGACGTACCCCTTCGCCTCGATGCCGTCGCCGTCGAGTTCGGCGACGAGCGCGTCGAGGTTCTCGGTGGTGCGCGCGACGAGGGCGATACGGAAGCCCTCGCGGCCGAAGCGGCGGGCGAGAGACAGCCCCAACACCGGTCCGGCGCCGAAGATCGCGAGCGTCTTGGTCATTTCGTCCTCCCGGAATCACTAAGTTGAGGATGCCCTCAACTTCTTCGAACGTACACGCAACTTGAGGCCACCTTCAACTTGACTAGGATGTGGTCATGAGGAAGGACGCCCAGCGCAACCGCGACCTGCTGGTCGAGGCCGCCAGGGGGCTCTACGCGGTCCGCGGCCTCGACGTCGCGCTCGAAGAGATCGCCAGGGCCGCCGGCGTCAGCATCGGCACGCTGTACAACCACTTCCCCCAGCGCGCGGATCTGGTGAGCGCCGTCTTCGCCGACCGGACCGAGACCGTCGCGAAGCTGGCCGAGCACGCGCTGTCCCTCGACGACGGCTGGGCCGGATTGACGTCCTTCGTCGAACGGGTCTGCGAACTCCAGGCCGCCGATCGCGGCTACAACGAACTCGCCTCGACACGGCCGCCACAGACCGAGGACCTCGAACGCGGGTACGAACTCATGAACCGGATCGTCGAACGCGCCAAGGAGAGCGGGGCTCTGCGCGCCGACTTCACCCTCGAAGACATGGCCTTCGTGACCTGGGGGATCGCGCGCACCGTGGAGGCGACGGCGGACGTCCGGCCGGAGGTCTGGCGCCGCCATCTCGCCCTGCTGTTCGACGGGATGCGTGCGCCCGCCGCGAACCCGTTGCCGGAACCGCCGATGCTGCCCGGCGAGCTGGCCCGGGTCATGGGCGGCTGCGGCTGAAACCCGCGGGCAACCCAGACCTCCTCCGGAACGTGTTCACCTCGGAGGGAAGGTCCGATGAAGACGAAATTTCTGCTCGTTGCCCTGCTGGGGGCCCTTTTCGCGACGACGGCTTGTTCCGGGGAGCCACCACCGGCGCCCGTGACCGTCACAGCCACTCCGTCGTCCACAGCGCCTATTGCGCCTGCCGGGCCGGACGCCAAGACGGTCGAGTGGCTCGACGGGGTGTGCGGCACGGTGTACGGCTACATGAAGGCCCATGACGAGTACTCGCGCAAGCAGCGGTCGGGAACGGAAGTGACCCGCGGCGCGCTGAAGGAAGAACTCGGGATCCGCGCGGGATTCGCGGGCAAGGTCGTCGACGACCTGACAGCGCTGCCCCCGTCGCCGATTCCCGGCGGCGACGCGGTGAAGAAGTCCCTTGTGGACCGGTACACCGCGGCCAGGGACGCGGCGAACGCCGGGAAGCAGCGCCTGGAGAAGTCCGGGAACGGAGCGGCCATGGACGCGGCGATCAAGGCGATGGACGAAACCCAGAAGCCGGTCACGGACACTCCCGATCTCCTGCCCTCACTCAAACTCGAGACGCCGGAGCTGATGGCCGCCGCGGCCACGGCCAAGAACTGCGCGTCCCCTCGCTGACCGGAGTCCCCATGAAAACGAAAACTCTGCTCGTGTTCCTCACAGGAGCGCTGTTCGCGGTGACGGCCTGCTCGGGCGAGGCGGCTCCCCCACCGCCGACAGTCACCGTCACCCCGACGTCCACCACACCCCAGCCGGACACCAAGACGGTGGCCTGGCTGGACGGGATGTGCGGCGCGATCTTCGGTTACGTGAAGGCCAGCAACGACCACGCGAGCAAGCAGGGCTCCGGCGTCGAGGTGACGCGACCCTGGCTGAGCGACAGCCTCGGGGTCCGGGCCGAATTGGCGGGCAAGGTCGTCGATGGGCTGAATGCCCTGCCCGCGTCCCCGATTCCCGATGGGGACACGGCCAAGAAGTCCCTTGTGGACAGTTACACGACGGCGAGGGACGCGGCGGCGGAAGGAAAGCGGAAGCTGGACGCCTCCAAGAGCCAGACCGCGCTGGACGCCGGCCTCAAAGCCCTGGAGGCGGCGCAGAAACCGCTCACGGAGACCACCGATCCGTTCGCGGCGGTCAAAATGGACACGCCGGAAATGCTGGCCGCCATGGCCGCCGCGAAGAAGTGCGTGCCCACTCCCTGACCCGCTTGAGGTACGTGAAGGACCCCTTCATTGCGCCTAGCGCAGTGAAGGGGTCCTTCACGTACTTGGAGAAGGGGTGAAGGTCGAGTTTCTTCGGCTGAGCCGAGGGAAGGAGGCCTTCACGGACACGGCCTGGGATCAGGAGCAGGTACCTAAGACGCCTTTGGTTCCAACCGTCCTTATCGCTCACGAGGCACTTGGCCGACGCCTGCCGCGGCCCACGCTCCGGGGCGTGTTGCGAAAGTGGCTTTCGCAACACGCCGAGTGCGTACCCGCGCGAAGCCCGTCCCCGCCGACGCCTCATCGCCGCTTCTCGTGTCGCGAAAGCCACTTTCGGGACGTCTGATGTCGCGAAAGTGGCTTTCGCGACACTCACCGGTGCCTCCAGCGCTCAGGAAGGAGGGGTGAACCCCGGCGGCATGACCATCGGCCGTCCGGTGTTCAAGCCGCCGTCGACGAGCACCGAAGTCCCGGTCAGATAGCCGAAATCCGGCGACGCCAACGCGAGTACGGCCGAAGCGATCTCCGACGCCTCGCCCATCCTCGGCAGACCGTGGACGTTCAGCGGCCCCCAAGCCTTCTTGAACTGTGCCCACAGGTCGTCCGGGATACCCGGCGGACGCACCAGGCGGGTGTCGATCGTTCCGGGGTCGATCGACAGTACCCGGATCCCCTTCGCGCCGTAGTCCAGCGCGGCCGCGCGCACCAGACCTTGCACGGCGCGTTTGCTGGAGGTGTAGGCGGCGTGTCCCGGCCTGGTCTGGTCGGCCTGCGCCGAAGCGGTGCAGATGATCGCCCCGCCGCCCGCCTTCAGCAGATGCGGCACCTCGTGTTTGATCGAGAGGAAAACCCCGCGCGCGTTGGTGCGCTGCACGTCTTCCCATTCGTCGAGGGAGATCTCGTGCAACGGCTTGCCGATGTGGATCCCGGCGTTGTTGAACGCGATGTCAAGCCTGCCGTACCGGCGGGCGACACCGTCCACAAAGGCCTGTACCTGCTCGGGAACCCGGACGTCGGCCCGGAAGTAGGTCGCCTCTCCGCCCGCGTGACGGATCTCCCGTTCGACCTCGCGGCCGAGCTCTTCCCGCCTGCCACAGAAACCGACTTTGGCACCGGCCGCGGCGAAGGCGATGGCCGTCGCCCGGCCGATCCCCGACGTCGCTCCCGTGACGATCACGACCTTGCCCGCGAACCGCCGCCGGTCTTCCCCCGCCGCGGCGGGGTTCGCGGCCAGCATCGCGACACCGGCCGCCGCCGCGCCCCCGAGTACCGCGCGCCTGCCCACTGCCTTGCCCACAGGTTCCTCCCAGATGGATAGTCTCACTTTCCAAAACAGAAAGTAGAACTATCTATCTGAGAGAACTCTCAAGAACCGATCTCCGGCGTGATCCCGCCCGCCGCGGCGAGTGCTCGATGCAGCGCGAGTTCCGCCGTCGGCCCTTCGGCCAGCACGATCCCGGTGCAGGACCGCTGATCCGCGAGGTGCCGGATCTCGTCACCGGGACTCGCCGTCGGATACCACTCCGGCGCACCGGGCAGGCCGGGCAGCCTGTCGAGCCCGGACCAGCCCTTGAGCACGCCTTCCCCGGCCGGGTACGCCAGGACGAACCCGATCCCCGGTCCCCCGCCGATCTCCTGGGTGAGCAGAGCGGGCTCCTCGCCCAGCGCCATCGAGATCATCGCGGAATAGACGTTGGTGCCCAGCGACCGGCACAGCGCCTCGCCGAGCATCGCCCCGCCGATCCGGATGTTGATCTCGACGACCTCCGGCCCGTCCGCGGTGAGCACGAACTCGGTGTGCGCGAAGCCCTGATCGTGTCCGGCAGCCTTGAGCACCCGGCCGATCCAGTCGGCCAGTTCGGCGTTTTCGGCCTCGGGGAAGACCACCGGGAACGCGGCGGCCTCCTCGCGTCGCACGGGTTCGGGCGACAGCTGACGCGAGAGGACGCCGAGCAGCCGGGTCATTCCTTGCCAGGTGACGGTTTCCGCGCTGTAGAGCGGCCCGGCGAAATACGGTTCGGCGATCAGGTGCCCCTTGAGCGGCGTGTCCTTCGCCTCCTGCCGGGCCCGGTCGAGTTCGGCCGCGTCGCGGACGAGCCACACGCCACGTGACGACGTTCCCGAAGAATCCTTGACCACCAAAGGAAAGCCGAGTTCTTCGGCAGCCTCGACGGGTACCGGCCTGCCGCGGGTGAGCCCGTGTTCGTACAGCAGATCGCGCACCGCGCCCTTGTCCCGCAGCACGCGGACGGCCGCCGCGTCCGGGCCGGGCAGGCCGAGCCGGGCGGTGAGCTCGGCACCCGGCAGCGCCCAGGTGTCGGTCGAGTTGATGATCCCGGCGAGATCCGGGATCGCGCGCAACGCGGTTTCGCAGGCCGCGATGTCGGTGGTGTCGATGTCGACGACCTCGACCCTGCCCGGCGCGAGGATGCCGAGTTCGTAGCGGTAGATCTCGCGGTTTCCGGTGAACAGCACCAGTTTCCGCCCGGCTTCCGCCGCGGCGTCGGCCAGCCTGCCCAGCCCGAAGGTGAGCGCTTCCAACAAGACGATGGTCACGAGACCCGTTCCTTCCGGTACAACTGCTGCGCGGGTATCCCGAATCGGCGGCGCCGCCACTCCATCGCCGCCCACGGCAGGGCGAGGTCGTCCAGCGAGGCGATCTCGCGCGGCGCGAGCCCCGCCGGGTCGACAGCCTCCCGATGCCGGGCGAAGACCCTTGCCGTGTAACGGTGTCCGGTGTCCGCACCGATCACGACGTGCGTCCGCTCCGGGTTCAGCGCCGCCTCCCAGCCCGCGACGAGGTACGCGGCACCGGTGGAAAGCCCGGCGAAGATGGCGTGATCGCGCATCAGGCCGATGGTCGCGGCCATGGCGTGCACGAAGTCCAGCCAGTGGATCCGGTCGTACAGTTCGTGATCGACGTTGCCGAACGGGATGGCGGAACCGATCCCCGCGATGATCGCGTCCGGATCGGTGAACCGCTCGCTGCCGAAGGTGACACTGCCGAACGGCTGGACCCCGGTCAGGCGGACGTCCGGATCGCGTTCGCGCAGCGACCGCGCGATCCCGCCGGTGGACGCGCCGGTGCCCACACTGCCGACGACGGTCAGCGGGCCGGACGGCAGCGCGCGGGCGACGAGGTCCGCGACCTCGCCGTACCCCAGGTAGTGCACGGGATCGTGGTACTGCCGCATCCAGTGCATGTCCGGATGCCGTTCCAGGAGTTCGTGCACGCGCGCGACCCGGCGCCGCTGGTCGAGGCGGAGATCCTCGGACGGCGGCATCTGGTCCACCGTCGCGCCCAGGATCTCCAGCTGCGAGCGCATGGTGAGATCGACGGTGGTGGACGCCACGATGTGGCAGCGCAGGTCGTAGCGGTGGCAGGCCATCGCCAGCGCGAGCGCGTAGATCCCGCTGGAGCTGTCGATCAGCGTCTGTCCTTTTCGGACGGTACCGTCGGCGAGCAGCGACCGGACGGCGCCGAGCGCCGCGTAGACCTTCAGGGTTTCGAAGCGGATCAGCACGACGTTCGAGGTGAGCCGGATCAACGCCGGTGTCTTGATGGCGTCGGTGACGTGTTCGTGGACCGGCGCGGTCATCGCGGTCACCGGCCGATCGAGCGCAGGTACGCGGCCAGTGACTCGGCGCCCGCCGCGTTGCGCGGACCGCTCACGAGGTCCCCGTAGGAGACGACGTGGAACCGGTTGTCGCGCACGGCGGGCGTGTTCTTCAGTTGCGGCGCGGCTTTGATGAACGCGATCTTGTCCGTCGCGGGCTGGTCGGCGTAGTCCACCACGACGATCACCTCGGGTTCGGCCTTCACTACCGCTTCCCAGCCGACGCTGCCCCAGCCGTCCTGGAGGTCGCGGAAGACGTTGCTTCCGCCCGCGGCGTCGATGATGTCGTTGGGAGCGGCGTGTTTCCCGGCGGTGTAGGGCTGGTCGGTGCCGGAGTCGTAGACGAACACCTTGGCGGGCGGGGTCTTCGGCGCTCCGGCGCGGACCTTGTCGAAGCGTCCCTTGAGTTCCGAGACCAGTTCGTCGGCCCGCTGGCGGACACCGAAGATGTCGCCGAGGTTGCGCAGGTCGGTGTAGAGCGCCTCCAACGGCGTCACCTCCGACTTCGCGGTCGGGTACTCCCAACAGGTCTCGGTGTGCAGATAGCTGCGGATACCGACCTGCTCCAGCAGTTTCGGAGTGATTCCGCGTTCCTCGCTGAACCCGGAGTTCCAGCCCGCGATCACCCAGTCCGCCTTGGCGTTGACCAGGATCTCGCGGGTGACCCGCGAGGTGCCGAGCCGTTCGACTTTGGCGTAGTCGTCCTTCCATGGCGAGCCCGCGATCGACGGATCGCCGAGCGAGTTCATGACGTAGCCGCGCATCCGGCCGGCGAGCCCGAGCGCGAACATCTTCTCGGCACCGGAAACGTCGTAGGCCACCGGACGCTGCGGCGCCGGGAAGCTGACCTGCGCGCCGCAGTTGGTCACCGTGGCCTGTGCCGGCGCGGCCGGTCCGGCCTCGACCTGGGCGCCGCAGGCACTCAGGAGCAGTGCCGCGGCGAAGAGCGCGATCACCCTGGACGGCTTCATCGTGAGATCCCCTCGGTTTCATCGGCGGGAAGGTCGTAAAGCAACTGGAGCGCGCCGGTCACGGGATGGGTCACCTGGGTGACCTCGACGCCGAAGACCGTGCGGACCGTTTCGGGCGTGAGCACTTCGGCCGGGGTGCCGCAGGCGGCGAGCGTTCCACCGCGCAGCAACGCGATCCGGTGACAGACGGCGGCGGCGAGGTTGAGGTCGTGCAGGGCGACGAGCACGGTGAGGCCGCAGTCGCGCAGGAACTTCAGCAGTTCCACCTGGTGCCGGACGTCGAGGTGGTTGGTCGGCTCGTCGAGGACCAGCACTTCGGGTTCCTGCACGAGCGCCCTGGCCACCAGGACCCGCTGTCGTTCGCCGCCCGAAAGCGTCAGCACGCTGCGCTGGGCGAGGTGGGTGATGTCCAAGCGCCGCAACGCTTCCCGGCACAGCGCGCGTTCGCGGGCCGAAAGCCGGAGGTTGCCGCGCTGATGCGGCGACCGGCCGAGCGCGACGACCTCCTCGACGGTGAAGTCCAGATCCGCCCGGCTGTCCTGGGTGAGCGCGGCGATCCGGCGGGCGGTGTCACGCAAGCCCTGCTCCGCGAGATCGGTGCCGTCGAGCAGGACAGCGCCGCCGGACGGTGTCAGCGCCCGGTAGACGCAGCGCAACGCCGTCGACTTGCCGCTGCCGTTGGGTCCGAGGAGGCCGACGACCTCGCCCGCGCCGACGTCCAGGTGCAGCTCGCGGATCAGCGTCGATCCGGCCACCTCGACGGAAAGTTCGTTCAGGGACAGCATCAGCGACCTCCGAACGCGTAGCCGCGGCGCCGCATCACGACGAGGAACACCGGGACGCCGATCAGCGCGGTGATCACGCCGAGCGGAAGCTCTTCGGGCGCGACGAGGGTACGGGCGAGCAGGTCGACCCACACCAGGAAGACCGCGCCCACCAGCGGCGCGAGCGCCAGCACCCGGCGGTGTCCCGAACCGGCGACCATCCGCACCACATGAGGCAGGACCAGTCCGACGAACCCGATCGAGCCGCTCACGGCGACCAGCAGCCCGGTGACGACAGCGGTGAGCAGGAAGAGCCAGCGGCGTAACGCGGCCGCGTCGGTGCCGAGGCTCATCGCGGTCTCGTCGCCCATGGACAGGACGTCGAGCGCGGTGCCGTAGCGCAGCAGGACCACGATCGCGACGGCCACGCCGAGCGCGGCCAGCGGCAGGGACGCCCAGGTCGCCGACCCGAGGCTGCCGAGCAGCCAGAACAGCACGGTCTGCGCGGCCTGGCCGTTCGGCGAGAGGTAGACGAGCACGCTCATCACGGCCTGGAAGGCGTAGGTGAGCGCGACCCCGGTGAGCACGAGACGCAACGGCGTCAGGCCGAATCGGCTGCGGGCGGCGAGGTAGACCAGCGCCGTCGCGGCCAGCGCGCCGAGGAAGGCGGCCGTCGACAACGCCAGCACGCCGAGCCCCGCGAACAGGCCGAATACCACGACGGCGGCGGCACCGACCGAGGCACCCGAGGAGATCCCGAGCACGAACGGATCGGCGAGGGCGTTGCGGACCAGGGCCTGCACGGCGACCCCGACCACCGCGAGCCCCGCGCCGACCACGGCCGCCAGCAGCACCCGAGGGGTGCGGACCTGCCAGACGATCGAGTACCCGGTGACCTCGTCGCCGGTGATGACGCCGCCGGTGATCGCCTTTCCCAGGTAGCGCAAAACATCCGGGAGGGCGACGGTGGTCGGGCCGAGCGCGATGCCCGCGATCAGTGAGAGCACGAGCGCCGCCGAAAGCAGGAGCACCGGGCCGGTGAGCCGGAGCGGACGAGCGGCTCTGTCGTCGTCCGGTTCCGCGAACAGGCGGAGCGGTTCAGCCGGCACGTTCACCGCGCACGATCAGGCGGCGCGCGTGGTTGTCGTAAGGCGATCCGTCGAAGTCGCCGAAGCACTCGACACCGGTGAAGCCCACCGTTTCGAACAGTGCCTTCAGTTCCGCGGCGCTGTAGAGAAAGGACAGGATCGACGCCTGCCTCGCCGCGCCGTCGCGGACCAGGGTCCACTCGGTCTCGAGCCGGGTCCAGTCGTCGAGGATGGTGTCGCGCATGAACACCGTCCCGCCCTCGACGTCGACCGCCTTCGGGCGACCGACCCAGCCGGCCAGCACTTCCTTGCCGAGCACGTCGATCAGCAGCCTGCCGCTGGGCGCGAGGCTGGCGTAGGCGTTTCGCAGCACGGTGAGGTTGTCGCCGGGCTCGGTGAAGTAGCCGAACGAGGTGTACATGTTGACGATCAGGTCGTACGCGCCGGGCTCGACGTATTCGAGCATGTCGGCCTGGATCAGCTTCGCGGCGACTCCCGCGCTTTCACAGGCCTCGCGCGCCCGTTCGAGCATGGCCGGGCTGAGGTCGACGCCGGTCACGTCGGCGCCCTTCCTGGCCAGCGGTACGACGTGGATCGCCGGGCCGCACGCCAGGTCGAGCACCTTCGCGCCATCTGCGAACTCGAACAGCGGTGACGTGGCCGTCAGGCGTTCGGCCTCCTCGGCCCGGCTGGGCGGGAACATGACGTCCGCGAAGCCGACCCACAGGTCGTCGTCCTCGTACCAGTGCATCTCTCTCCGCTCGCCACGCCGCAGGATTCAGCCCCACAAGTCGTCGGAGAGTCGTCTTCGGTTCCCGGTGTGCCGACCTTTCTCGTGGAGTGATCACGCGACCGCGGTCACGGAGGCGGGATCAGGTCGATGAAGAACGTCTGATCAGGCGCGTCGGAGCAGCGTTCGCGGACGACCTCGGTACCCGCGACGGTGTCCAGATCACGCAGGCCGAGGCATTGACTGGTGCCGACAGGGCGGATGACGAAGCGCCCGACCTCCGCCGGCCCGGCCGAGGCGATGGTGAACAGCTGGTCCATACCATCGTCGTCACAGTCGTCGCGGGGTTCGACCAGGTCGTGCCCCAGTCCTTCGTTCACGACCGTGAGGCAGCCGACCCCGGTCTCCGGATGGTGCCACTGGATCTGCACGGCGTTCTCGTCCCCGACGGGGTCGATGAACACCCGTGGCGACGTTTCGCCACCGCAAGGCTGCTGGGCGACGATCGTGCCGGAGTAGAGCTGGGTCCGGTCCGTCCCCTCGGCCAGGCAGAATTCGGGAGAGCGGGCGGGCCGGATCTGTGCCCAGCTGCCCACTTCCCGCACGTCCAGCCCCGGCACCGCGGCCACGGGGGCCTTGTTCTTGGGGGACGCGACGAAGGACCGGGTCAGATATCCCAGGGTGCAGACGAAGACGACGCTCACGATCGCGATCACGATGGTCGGCAAGCGCCGGCGCCGACGGCGAGGCGGTCCCGATGCGGGCCCCGGCACCGGTTCCGGTTCGGGTTCCGGCGACGGGACGGCGGTCACCGGCACGTCGTCGACGATCCGCAGCGGAACCCCCATCGCGATCCGCGTCCGGACGTCGAGCCAGCGCCGCACCTGTTCGTCGTCGAGCCCGCACGCGCGCGTGAACGTCTCGACGAACGATTCACGGGGCAGCGTGGTACGGCCGAGCGTGGTCGCGACCGTACTCGCCGGAAGTGTGCCCCCGAGCTCTTTCGCCCGTCCGGCCAGCTGCCGATAAGTCAAGCCGGACCACGTTCTCAATACGCGCAGTGCCGCCGTGAACTCAGCCGGTGAAGCCCCTGAGTCCGGTGGTTGAACTGACGCCGGCGACTCCCCGTCGTCGCCCCCCTCATCAACGATCATCGTTCTAGATTGACGGAGCCGATCTGAGCCGCGATACCGCCGTTCAGCGGTGTCGGAATCTGCTGTTCGGGCCACTCGAACAGTTTCGAACAAGGCCGAACTACTCGAAGGTTGCCCACGCGCTGGTCAGGAAGTCAGGCTGACCTCAGTCGGCACCACGCCGGCCACACCGGGGGAGGCTCGGGAATTCCGGGCTCCGAACGTGAGCAAACGAGAAGAATCCGTGAGTCCATCGTCAAGGGCGACGGTGAACCCGGCGGAAACACCTGGTTCACCTCGGAAGGCATCCACTGAAATCTCTGCTTTGAACACCGGGTGACGCTTGCCGTCACCCGGACTGGGCGGCTGATCCACCGATTCCGAAGAAATACTCTCGCATGCCGACAATTCCAGCATAGGCGAGGAAATAACGCTGCGTTTTCAGCAGCGGAATCGGTCGACCACAAATGGCGAACATCCGATTATCTGGAGCGTTGCTGATGTACAGCGGGCAAAGTGATGCGGCCGAAAGGCAGGTCGTGGTCGTCGGCGCGGGTAATGCCGGTCTCTGCGCGGGGATAGCCGCACTGCAGGCGGGCGCGACCTCCGTCGCCGTCCTCGAAGCCGCGCCGAAGGAACTGCGCGGCGGGAACAGTTCTTTGACCAGGACCATGCGGTTCTCCTGGCAGGGAAGCCCCTTCATCGCCTCTCTGTTGCGGGAGGCGGACAAGGACCGGGTCGAAGAGATACTGGCAGGCCGGTCCGGATACCGGGACGAGCAGTACCTCGACGACTGGTTGCGGGTGTCCGGGGACCAGGTGGACGTCGCCCTCATCGAATCGATCATCCGCCGTTCGACGGACACGATCACCTGGATGCGCGACTTCGGCCAGCGCTGGGCCCCGAGGCCGACCCCGCTGCCCGGCGACGTGCCGATCGTTCTCGACGGCGGTGGCCAGAGCCTGCAGGACCGGAACTTCGACCGGTTCGAACGGCTCGGCGGAACGGTCTTCTACGACAGCGCGGTCACCGGCTTCGAGAAGACCGCCGACGGCCGGTACCTGCTCCACGGTTCCGGGCCCGCGTTCCCGGTGATCGCCGGCGCGCTGGTGCTGGCATCGGCCGGGTTCGAGGCGAACACCCGGCTGCGTGAGCGCCACCTCGGCGCGCGGTGGCGGGACGTGAAGCTGCGGGGCGTGCCGTTCAACGAAGGCGCTCCGCTCGCCGCCGCCGTCGAGATCGGCGCCGACACCGCGGGCAACTGGGAAAAGTGCCACACCACGCCGCAGGGCACCGCGCTGCCCGACCACATGCTGCCGGGGCAGATGCACAAATCCCACGGCCTCGCCCGGTACGCCTTTCCGCTGGGCGTCGTCGTCAACCGGAAAGGACGCCGTTTCTTCGACGAATCCGGCTACAGCAACCTCACCTACGTCACGCTGGGACAGCAGATCCAGGAGCAGCCGGGCCGGATCGCCTTCCAGATCTTCGACGACAAGGTCGTCGCGGCGGGCTCGCTCCCGAACGGCTACCTCGGCGACCCTGCGTCGGTGAGCGTCTCCTCGATCGAGGAAGGCGCCCGGCGGCTCGGCATCGACGCCGCGAACCTGACCGCCGAAATCCAGCGGCTGAACGCCTCGGGTGAGGCGAAACGGCTCGACACGCCGCCGTTCCTGTTCGTCCCGGTGGTCTGCGGCCTGACCTTCACCTACGGCGGGCTGTCCGTGACGCCCGACGCCGAGGTGCGCGGCGGCGGCGAACCGATCAGCGGCCTCTACGCGGCGGGCGTGATCGTCGGCGGCCTTTACGACCAGGGCTACCCGGGCGGCACCGGACTGATGGCGGGCGCCGTCCTCGGCCGGGCCGCGGGCACGTCCGCCGCCCGCCACGCCATCCGGTCACGAGGAGGGAAGGCCCATGCCGGCACCGTCGCCGACTGAGAAGAGGATCGTGATCGTCGGCTTCGGCAAGATCGGGTCGCTGTACGCCGCGTGCTACGGGCAGGCGGGGCACCGGATCGGCACCGTGGACACCGGGAACGGCGCCGACTGGGGCCGGGTGGACCGGGTGCCGGATCCCGCGGGGGTCGATGCCTGGGTGGTCGCCACCCCGACGGCCACCCATCTCTCCGTGGTCGACGAGATCCTGCGGCTTCGGCCCGATGCCCGTGTCCTGCTCGAAAAACCGGCCTGCTACCCGGACGAACTCGCCGGTCTCCGCCGGACGATCCAGCGTCATCCCCGCGCCCGGATCATCGTCAACGACGTCTATTCGCACAGCGAGGCCGTGCGGCGATTCGCCGCGTCAGTCCGGGAATTCGGCGAGTTCGATCCGATCCGGAAGATCACCGTCGAATTCACCAAGAACCGGGAACTCGACGTCGCGAACGGCAGGTTCGTCGACACCCAGTACGGCGAGGCCGGCTACGAGGGTTTTCACATGCTGAGCATTCTTCGCTCGGTCCTTCCGGCCGATCAGTACCGGAGGTATCTGCGCACGGTGCCGACGTCGGTGACGGCGGAACTGCGGGTGCGCACGTCGGCGCCCGGCCTGCCGGAGGTCGAGCTCTACACGTCGTCGACCGGTGCCATCGCCTTCCCCGACCTGGCCGGATTCGCCTTCCCCGAAGACGTTTCGAGGGACTTCATCGCACCCTCGGTCATCCCCTACGGCTCCGAGTTCCGGTACCGCTTCGCGGACGTGGAACTGCGCTCGGGCAAAAACGTCACCTTGGTCTTCGAACCGTTCTTCGGCGCGGATCCCGACCACAAGAACATCCACGCCGTGCACATCCGGAACACGGCGCGGGCGCACCACTTCCTGATCGCCGTCAACCATTTCGAGGAGGCGCTTCTGGCGCAGCTGAACCTCTTGCTGCACATCGACGAGGGCACCTCGGTGACCCGGCCCGCCGAGCACCGGTTCCTCGCCGCGCTGGGTTCGGCCATGGTCACCGGAACCTTTCCGGAGAAAACACTCACCCGAATTGGGAGCGAAGCATGACTCGAAGCATTGAGGACCTTTCGACGCTGTTGCGACCGGCCAAGGACATGCTGGCCGAAGTCTCGGACCGGGAGGTGGCACTCGCCGAGGTCACCGGCCAGATCAAGAACGACGACGACGCCCGCGCGCTGTTCGGAAAGGCGTGCCGATTCGAGGCTCCCTTCACCGCGAGCTGGATCCACGGTCCCGGCGACGAATCCCCTTACCTGTCCTTGGAACTGGCCGCGGACTCCCTGGACGACGACCGGTATCGCGCCCTGCTCGCCGATGTCGTGCTGTCGACGTCGACCTCCATCCCCTACGACTACCGGGCGCTGGCCGCGGAAAGGCTCGTCCGGATCGGGACGGGCCGGTTCGCCGACGCCCTCAAGGAGGTCGTCGACTCGTACGAACCGCTGCCCGTTCGCGGCCTGCAGGCGAAGATCGCCGTTCCCACCGACGGCATCGACCACCTTTTCGACATCCCGGAAACGGTGACCGGCAGGCTCAACATCCTGATCGCGGCCAGCCGGGCGAAGACGCTGGAGAGCAGGCACCTGCTCGCGCAGCGGATCATCGGAGGCGGTGTCCGGCAGGCGGAATCCGTGGGAGAGGCGGAACGGCTGATCCTCGAAGACGTCGGCACGACCATGGTGGCGCCTTCGGACTACCTGGTGCCGTGGGACCAGGAGTTCCCCGGCGAGAACGGCAGCAACCTCACGCTCGCGGAATTGATGCGCATCACGCTGATGTGCGGGGAATACGCGCTACCGGACACGACCGTCCGGCCGATCCTGGTCGACTTCTACCGATCGGTGCTGCGGACCTGCGGCCGCTCGATCATCGGCCTCGCGGCCGGTGTGTTCCATGTGGAGCACGGCACGCTCGCCACGCCCTCGTACTACTACCAGGGCCGCGACGCGATCCTCGGCAAGGGCTGCGTGATCGACTGCGTCGGCGGGGCCGTCCTGCAGGCGGGGTCGTTCCTCGGCGGCGGCTACATGCCGATCCTGATCCACACCCACAAACACATCCGCAAGAGCAACCAGGCCGCCGCCTCGGAGCGGAAGCAGATCCTTCCGTGCGTTTTCGCGGCGGAAGCGGGCGCCCGCTATCCGATGGGCGCGATCGGCCTGTTCGAAACGGTGGACTACCTCGGCAAGGAGACCCCGTACCCGGGGATCCGCGCGATTCCGCACGCCAAGTGACGCACGGCTTGTTCGGCTGAAATCCGTATTTCGCGATGCCATCGGGCGGGGCGGCCCCGTCCTGCCCGACGGCGTCGAAAACTGGAGGGTGAGGGAAATGGACGCATCGTCGGTGGCCAAGGTCGCCGTGATCGGCGCGGGCTACGTCGGGCTGACCACGGCCGCGTGCCTGTCGTCGTTGGGACACCAGGTCGTCTGCGCGGACGTCGACCGGGAAAAGGTCGACGCGCTGCGGCGTGGTGAGGCGACCTTCCGGGAGCCGGGGATCTGCGAACTGGTGGTGGACGGTTTGGCGTCCGGGCGGCTGGGATTCGTCCTCGGCGCGAGCACGGCCGCCGCCGATGCGGACATCGTGATCCTCTGCGTGCCGACACCGATGGGCGCGACCGGCGCCGCCGACCTGCGCACGCTGGAATCCGTCGTGACCGAGGTGCGGGATCTGCTGAAGCCCGGCTGCGTCGTGGTGAACAAGTCGACGGTTCCCGTCGGCACGGCGGCCCGTGTCGCGGGGCTGATCGATCGCGCCGACGTGGCGGTCGTGTCCAATCCCGAATTCCTGCGCGAAGGATTCGCTGTCCACGACTTCCTGAATCCCGACCGGATCGTGGTCGGCTCGGCCGATCGTGATCCGGTTTCCGCCCGCCGGGTCGCCGAACTGTACGAGAAGCTCGACACCGCCGTGCTGGTGACCGATTCCGCGAGCGCGGAGATGATCAAGTACGCGTCCAACTGCTACCTGGCGACGCGTCTGTCCTTTGTGAACACCGTCGCCGAACTGTGCGAGTACCTCGACGCGAGTATCGACGACGTGACGGCGGGAATGGGGTACGACGAACGGATCGGCAAGTCGTTCCTGCGCCCCGGACCGGGCTGGGGCGGCTCCTGCCTGCCGAAGGACACCTTCGCCCTGCTGCGCATCGCGGAATCGGCAGGCAGCGATTTCGCCTTGCTGCGAGCGGCCATCGAGACCAACCTGAAGCAGCAGGAGCTGGTGGTCGACAAGGTGCGCAAGGCCGTCGGCGGCGAACTGGCCGGCACTCGGATCGGCCTGCTGGGCTTGACTTTCAAGGCCGGGACGGACGATCTGCGGGATTCCCCGGCGCTGGCTGTCGCCCAGCGGCTCGCGGCCGAAGGCGCGGAACTGGTCGGCTACGACCCCAGCGTCCACGCGCCGGTGGCGGGCGTGACCGACGACGTGCGGATCACCGGAACCGCCTATCACGCGGCGAACGGCGCGGCGGCGATCGTGCTGCTGACCGAATGGCCGGAGTTCCGCGCCCTCGATTGGGCGCGGATCGCCGACCGGCTCGACGGCCGTTCCGTCATCGACACCCGGAACCTCCTCGATCCGCTCACCGTGGCGCGGACGGGGCTTTCGTACCAGGGCATCGGCCGTCCGGACAGCGTCAGGACTCCCCTGTCGCGCACCGCCGACATGGTCGGCCAAGCGGGTTGACCCCGGGGTGGACGACGAGTGGCCCTGCTCGTCGTCCCCCTTCCGGTGCCGGGAACGGGAGGACCGATGACGAAGCGAACCAAATCCTGGCACGCGCTTTTCGCGCTGTGCCTGGGTTTCTTCATGGTCATGCTGGACATCAGCATCGTGAACATCGCGGTGCCGTCGATGGTGCGCGAACTCGGCACCGAACTGACCGCGGTGATCTGGGTGACCAGCGTGTACCTGCTCGCCTACGCCGTCCCGATCCTGCCCGCGAGCAGGCTGGGTGACCGGTTCGGGCCGAAGCGCGTCTTCGTGGCCGGGCTCCTGGTGTTCACCGGAGCGTCGCTGTGGTGCGGGCTTTCCGGCGAAGTGGAGACGCTGATCGTCGCCCGCGCGGTGCAGGGTTTCGGCGCCGCGCTGATGACCCCGCAGACCACGGCCTTCATCACGTATCTCTTCCCGCCGGACGAACGCGGCCCGGCGATGGGTGCCTGGGGCGGTGTCGCGGGCCTCGCCATGATCGCCGGTCCGGTGCTGGGCGGTGTGCTCGTCGACCATCTCGGCTGGGAGTGGATCTTCTTCGCGAACGTCCCTGTCGGGCTGATCGCGCTGGTGCTCACGCTCGTCCTCGTCCCCGACTGGCGACCGGGGAACTCGCACCGCTTCGACGTTCCCGGGATCCTGCTCTTCGGCGCCGGTCTCGTCTGCGTCGTCTTCGGAATCCAAAATGGACAGACCTACGACTGGGGAACGGTCGGCGCGGGAATCGGGATCTTCCCCGTCATCGGGGCGGGTGTGCTGCTGCTGGGCGGTTTCGTCCTGTGGCAACGGGCCAACCGCCGTGAGCCGCTGCTGCCGTTGCGGATCTTCCGCCACCGTGACTTCTCGCTGGGCACCGCGTCCGCGGTGATGGTCGGCTTCGCGATGACAAGCATGCTCCTGCTGCTCGTCATCTACGTCCAGTCGGTACTCGGCCTGTCCCCCGCCGACGCCGGTCTGCTCATCGCGCCGCTCGCCGTCGTGTCCGGCACCGTCGCGCCGTTCGCCGGCCGCTTGTCGGACCGGGTGAGCCCCCGGTACCTGCTGATGTTCGGATTGGTCTCGCTGGGCGGCGGCCTCGGCGTCGTTTCGCTGGTGATCATCCCGGCGAGTTCGCCGCAGGCCCTCGTTCCCGGTCTGCTGCTGTGCGGTCTCGGGGTCGGGTTCACCTTCTCCCCGATGAACAACGTGACCCTCAACTCGGTCGAGCGTTCACTGGTCGGCAGCGCGTCGGGCATCTTCAACACGGCGCGTCAGGTCGGCGGGGTGCTCGGCAGCGCGGCTGTCGGCGTCCTGCTGCAAGCACAGACCAGCGCCTCACTGGCGGCGAGGGCGACCGAGGCCGCGGCCGCGTTGCCCGCCGAATTCCGGCGACAGTTCGTCAGCGGCTTCACCGGCGAGGCCGGGTCGGCGGCCGCCGCGACCGAGTTCGGCGGCACCCCCGCGCTTCCGTCAGGTCTGCCGCCGGAGGTCGCCGGGCACGCGCGGGAACTGGCCGCGCAGGTCACCGGCGCGGCGCTCACGGACGCGGTCAAGGCCGCCTTCCTGCTTCCTGTCGGCGTGCTGGTCCTCGGCCTGCTGTGCACAGCAGGCATGCGAGCGACCCGGCGACGGCCGATCGGGCAGCACAGATCGCCCGATCGGATGACCGCGACCCGGTGATCACCGGCGCCGGCCTGGCTACCGTCGCAGGATGACTCTCGTACCGACGGTCGACCTGAGCACGTGGGACGGCGGAGACCGCGCGAAGCTCGCGCACGACGTCGACGAGGCCTTGACGCGCGTCGGGTTCCTGCAGGTCGTCGGGCACGGCATCCCCCAGGCGAGGATCCGTACGGCTTCTTCGCCCCCAACATCTGGCCCGGCCCGCCGGAGCGCCTGCGGCCCGCGCTCACCGGGTACGAGGCCGAAGCGCACCGCGTCGCGCGAGTGCTGCTGGAGATCTTCGAGAAGGCGCTAGGGCTCCCTGACGGCTATCTCGGCGCCTACACCCGCCATCCGACGCGCAACCTTCGGGTCAACCACTTCGAGCGCCGCGCCGGAGCGCCCGAACCGCTGCCGGGCCAGATGCGGCTCGGCGCGCACACCGACTACGGCATCGTCACCGTCCTCTACGCCGATCCCGTCCCCGGCCTGCAGATCCACGGTCCCGACGGCGCCTGGCACGACGTCATCCCCGCCGAGGGCGCACTGGTGGTGAACCTCGGCGACCTCACCGCGCAATGGACCAACGACCGCTGGCGCTCCACCCTGCACCGGGTCGTACCGCCGTCCGGGCCGGGGCCGTCGCGGCGGCGGAGTGTGGCGTTCTTCTTCGACGGCGACCACGACGCCCGTTTCGCATGCCTCCCGACCTGCCAATCTCCCGAAAACCCGCCGAAGTATCCGCCGGTCCTCGGCGGTGCGCATCTCTACGCGAAGATCACCGGCGGACGGACCCTCGAACCGGCCGACGCGATGAACACCGCCGCCGACCGCGGCTGAGGGAGAATTCCCGGCGAACGATGTCCGGTCCTGTCCGGCGGCTCCGACGTCTCCGGCAGAAGGCGCCGAAACGGTGCCCGCCGAGAGGAGAGAACCGTGAAGTACATGATCATGATGATGGGGTCGCAGAAGGATCTCGAAAGCATCGGTGGCAACTGGAGCGCCGACGAGGTCACGGCGCTGCACGAGTTCATGGGCAAATGGAACAACGACCTGGTCGAGACCGGTGAGTTCGTCGACGCGCAGGGTCTCTCCCAGCCGGCGCACGCGCGCCGCATCTCCCTGCGCGACGGTGCCCCCGTGGTGACCGACGGCCCCTACGCCGAGACGCAGGAGGTCCTGGTGGGGTACACGATCGTCGACTGCGCGAGCTACGACCGCGCGACCGAGATCGCGGCCAAGCTGGCGAACACCCCGTATCCGGCGGGCAGCGACCTCGGCCGCGAGTGGTACGTCGACATCCGGCCGTGCGCCGACAGCTTCGAAGAGCTGGAGCTCTAGGTGCCGGACAGCGGCGTCGAAGACCTGCTGCGCGAGCTTTCGCCGCAGGTCCTCGGCGCCGTCGTCCGCCGGTACGGCCACTTCGACTTGGCGGAGGACGCGACGCAGGAGGCGCTGCTCGCGGCCGCGACGCACTGGCCCGCCGAGGGGCGCCCGGACAATCCGCGCGCTTGGCTCATCACGGTCGCCTCACGTCGGCTGACGGATCTGCTTCGCGCCGAGCAGTCGCGGCGACGTCGTGAGGACACCGTCGTCCAGTGGACGCTGCCGGAGGAGCACCTCGCGCCCGCGGCGGACCGGCGGGCCGCCGACTCCGACGACACGCTCATCCTGCTCTTCCTGTGCTGTCACCCGTCCCTGTCACCCGCGTCGCAGATCGCGCTGACACTGCGGGCTGTCGGCGGGCTCACCACGGCGGAGATCGCGCGCGCGTTCCTGGTCCCCGAAGCGACGATGACGCGGCGGATCAGCCGCGCGAAGACCGGTATCAAGACCAGCGGCGTCCCGTTCGGCATGCCGGCGGAGGCCGAACGGCTCGCCGCGGTGCTCCACGTGCTGTACCTGATCTTCAACGAGGGCTACGCGAGCACGTCCGGCCCCGAACTGGTGCGGGCCGAGCTTTCCGCCGAAGCCATCCGGCTGACCAGGATCGTCCATCGGCTGCTGCCGGACGACAGCGAGGTCACCGGGCTGCTCGCGCTGATGCTGCTCACCGACGCGCGCCGTCCGGCGAGGACGGGGCCGGACGGCGCGCCGGTACCGATGTCGGAACAGGACCGGAGCCGCTGGAACAGCGAGTACGTCGCCGAGGGCATCGCGCTGCTGTCCGAAGCGCTGCCGCAGGGGCCGACCGGGCAGTTCCAGATCCAGGCGGCGATCGCCGCGCTGCACGACGAGGCGCCGACTGCGGAAGAGACCGACTGGCCGCAGATCGAGGCACTGTACGAACTTCTGCTGCGGCTCTCCGACAATCCCGTGGTGGCGCTGAACCACGCCGTCGCCACCGGGATGGCCCGCGGACCGCGAGAAGGGTTGGTGGCGTTGGAAAAGCTCGGCGACCGGATCTCGGGCGACCACCGGTTCCACGCCGCCCGCGCGCATCTGCTGGAGATGGCCGGCGAGACCGCCGAGGCCGTCGAGTCCTATGTGGAGGCCGCGCGCCGCGCGACGAGCCTGCCGCACCAACGCTATCTGCACTCGCGCGCTACCCGCTTACGCTCGTGAGTGGTTCGGGTTCCTGAGGGGTGGGCGAAGGTGTCTTGTTGGTGGGTGGGCCGAGGTGGTCGTGAGTGGCGCTTCGGCTTATTGAGGGGTAAGGCAAACCTGGCGTGTTTGTGGACGGTGTCGGTGACTCTGCGCGACACCGGGTCGTTGACCTCGACTGTGTGGATTTTGGTGCGTTGGATGACCAGAAATCCACACAGTCCTGTCGTGACCAGACCGGTCACGACAGTCGAACAGGGGGCGTGTGGAAATAGGGACGTTGAGCGTCCCTATTTCCACACACCCCTCACCCTGAGTGACAACTCGCGCCCTCGTCGACCCGACACCTCTGCCTTACCCCTCAACAGAACCCGAAACGCCACTCACGACCACCCGGACCGACACCTCACCGCCACCCTGGTGTCGCGAAAGTGGCTTTCGGGACGTCTGATGTCGCGAAAGTGGCTTTCGCGACATAGACGTGGCGGTGAGGGTCGTTGCGGCGGGTCGTGAGTGGCAAGTGTCGTTCTAACGCGACTTACCACTCACGAGTCCTGCGGCGCTAGCAGGTAAGCAGCAGACCGGTGATCGCGGTGCAGGTCGACGACGCGGTGTTGTTGGCCGCGTTCGGGTCGGCGACGGAACTCTGCGTGATCGTCGCGGTCGTCTTGACCGGCCCGAGGGTCAGCAGTCCGGCGGCCGCCGTGAACTTGGCCGTGACGCTGGCTCCGGACGCGAGTGACGGGAAGTCGCAGTTCACGACCTTCGTGCCGCTCGGGTTCGAACAGGCGGAGGAACCGGTGAAGCCCAGTCCGTTGCCGAGGGTCGACGCCACCCGGATCCCGGACGCCGCGGCCGGGCCCGCGTTCGTGACCTTGACCGTGTAGTCGATCGACGACGTCAGGATCCCGCGCGGGGACGCGGTGAGCGTGACACCGAGGTCGGCGGCGCTCGGCGTGCCGGTGACGGTCAGCACCGGGCCTTCGAGGATCTCGAAGCTGTAGTTTTCGCCGACGAACTGGTGCTGCAGGGTGACGCTGCCCAGCGGTGCGTCGTCCTTGACCCGGAAGGTGAACAGCACGGTCTTGCTCTGGCCGGGGGTCACGGAACCGACCCCGCCGCGGATGCTGCCGCCGAGCATGTCACAGGCGAACGCGCCGGGACAGGACACCAGGTCGACGATCCCCGGCATCGAGGATTCCTTGCCGTAGAGCGTCGCCTTGCCACCTTCGATGGTGGAGGTCGCGTCGGCGTTGTACACCGTCTGCTTGACGGTGAACGTCTGTCCACGTTGGACAGTGGTCGGGGATACCTCCACCGCACTGGTCGGCGGAGCCGCGACGGCGGACGCCGGCGCGACGAGCATGATCGTGGCCACTGCGGCCACCAGAGACAGAAGTGAGGCTCTTCGAAGCTTCATCGGTTCTCACTATTCCGGTCGGGGGCGTCGCGCCGATCGGTGCGGACAACGATCAGTCGCCCCGGATCGGATATTCGTTACCGGCTTTTCCCGCCGGGTGGCCCGCCGCTCTCACCCGCTCGGAGTAACCGTACGCGCGTTCCGAGTGCGCAGCGCCCGTCTTCGGTCAGCAGTTCGATCAAGGCTCGTTCCCAAGCTGTGACAAAAGCGGCCGCTCAGGGCGACTGTTCGCCGTCGCCGCGAAGCGCCGGGAGAAGATTCGCCTCCTCGTAGGCGAAATGCTCTTCGAGTCCATTCGCGACCCGCTCGAACTCCTCACGCAGTGCGGCGCTTTCGAGTTCCCCCTTGCCCTGCAGCAGATCGTCGAGGTCGAGCAGCGCGCGGGATACGGTTTCATGCTCTTCGCGCAGCCGGTTCACTGTCGGCGCGAGTCCGGGATGGGCCTTCTCGATCGCGGTGAACGCGCCGTCCTCACGGAGGTGGTGCATGCGCAGGCCGTTGCAGAAAGTCACGCAATGGCCGAGCAGTTCGCGTCGCAACCCGGGCGGGCCCGCGATCGGCACGCCGTCGAGTTCGGCCCGAGCGGCCGCCAGCGCCTTGCGGAGTTCGCCGTGGTGGACGAGCAACTGATCGGCGATCGCCCAGCCCCGCGCGGCGTCGATTTCCAGCAGGTACAGCGCGACACCCCGCTCCCCGCCTTCGAGCGGCACGGCACGCGCGGCGTGCGGCATCCCGTCGATTTCGAGTGTCGCTTGTGGACTGACGAGAAGGTCTTCGTACCAAGGCGAATCGACGTCCGGCGCGTACGCCAGGTACCCGCTCCCGGACCGGCGGCAGTCGACATGGGTACGACGGGGACGCCCTGTCCCGGCGTCCGCGGTGGTCATCAGCAACGGTACTCCCCAGGTAACATCGTCCTGAAAGCCATTTTGCTTTGCAAGCAAAGCTTCTTTGCTTGCAAAGGTATCCAGGAGGGTGCCCGGTGTCAACCGAGGACATGGAAGTCGACGACGCCGTCCGGGCCTTGCTGCTGCTCATGCCACGGATGGTCGGCCGCGCGAAGCGGATCAAGATCCCCGAAGAACTCCAGTCGCTGTCGCTGGCTCCGCGTCACTTGTCTCTGCTGTCGTACCTGCTCTTCGACGGGCCGATGACGGTGAACGAACTGGCCGAACGGCTCGAGGTCGCCCCGACCACGGTGAGCCTGATGGTCGGGGAACTGACCAAGAAGGACGTGCTCGACCGGCGTGAGGACGAGGCGGACCGGCGGCGGCGGATCGTCGCCATCACCGCCCGGATGCGGCCCGCGATCGACGGCTGGCTCGCCCAGGGCGCCCGCGCCTGGCAGAAGGCGCTCGAACCCCTCACACCGGCCGAACGACGGCTGTTCATCGATACGTTGCGAGCCTACGAAAACGGGCTCACGGACTAGGACGCGTTACCCGTTCATGCCGTGATCCGCGCGGTGACCTGGTTGTCGGCGTAGGTATAGGCCACGTATTCGAATTCGACGCCGGTGCGCTCGACGTATTCCAGCCACGCCTTGTGCTCGTGGTGCTGCCAGCCGGGGTAATTGAAGAATTCGTCGAAGTGCACGATGCTGCCCGGCCGCAGGCGCGGGCCTGCCAGGTCCAGTACCGTTTTCGCCGAGCTGTACAGATCGCCGTCCACGTGAAGGAAATCGACGACGCCTTCGTGCTGCTCCAGAAAGCCGGGAAGCGTGTCGGCGAAGAGGCCGACGACGAGTTCGGCGCCGGGGACGTCCGGCAGATCGTCCCGCGCGAACGAACCGGCGGGCATCCCGTTGAGCCAGTTCTCCGGCAGGCCCTGGAACCAGTCGAACCCGTAGGTCTCGACACCGCCGCGTGCCTTGGCGATCACCCGCAGCGTGTTCCCGCTCGCGACGCCGAATTCGAGGGCCATTCCCCCCGACGGGGCAAGGGAAAGCGCGTACGCGAGTGTCTCTTGTGGACGCGCGAAGTGCTTTGTCCCGGTCAGGTGCTCACGAGCGAACCGGTTGCTGTCCCGCGCCGCGTCCTGATCGCCGGCGTAGATGATGTCGCGGCGGCTCCGGATTTCGAACTCGATGACGCGATCGAAACAGCGATCCCCTTGCCGGACGATCTCCTCGCGCAGTTCCGCGGCGACCCGTTCCAGCTGTTCCGGATAAGGATCATGGAATCGCCGGGCGAGCCGGTGCAGGCCCCGGCCGACGGTGCCGCGGGCCGATCGGCCCAAGGTCTTCAGGGCTGAATGGGGTACCAGGTGACGCATTCCGGGACGATACACCAGCACCATTCGGGTGAACGGGCCCAGAAGGTCCGGGGGTCGGTTTCGTTGCGGTAACCGAGGGGTCCGCTCCTACCATCGCGTCCGGCGCCGGTGATCGGTTACCGGCAAGGAAAAAGGGAGCACGATGAGCAGGATCGTCATCTTCGGGGCCGGCGGACGCGGAGGACGCCGGGCCGTCGCCGAGGCCGTGAGCCGCGGGCATCAGGTCACCGCCGCCGTCCGGGATCCCCGGCGGCACGCGGATCTCGCCGGGGACAACGTCACCTTGACCGCCGCCGACGTCACTGTCACCGGCGACGTCGCGAAGGCGGCCGCCGGGCACGACGCCGCGATCAGTTCCATCTACCGCGCGGATCTCCCGTCGCGGGAGTACTACCCGGCCGCCGCGCACGCGTTGATCGACGGTCTCGGCCGGGCCGGCGTGCCGAGACTGGTCGTCGTCGGCGTCGGATCGGCGCTGGAGATCTCACCGGGTGTGGCGTTCCACGCCCAGCCGGGCTGGCCGTCGGCGCACCGTGAGTTCTCGCTCGGGCACACGGCGGAACTGGAGGTCTTCCGTGCGTCCGACGGCGGGCTCGACTGGGTAGTCGTCGCGCCGCCGCCCGCGATGATCGACGAACACGCCGACCGCACGGGCGAATACCGCACCGGGGACCACCGGGTGCTGCCGCGCGCGGAGGACGCGGGGCCGTTCTCGTACGCGGATCTCGCCGTCGCGCTGGTCGACGAGATCGAACGGCCGAAGCATTCGAGGGAAATGATCGCCATCGACCACTGACGGGGCAACCTTCCGGCAGGGCAGTTCGTAAAGAGTTCACACATACCCCTGCGACAACTGGAAGGGTCCCAGATGCGAGGCGTAGCAAGACGATCCACGCTGACCGTGTCCGGCCTGGTCCTCGGCTTGTCCGGCCTGCTCACGAGCACGGCCTCGGCGAGCGAGGGTTGGCAGCTGGAACAGCCACTGGACAGTACGGCGAACCGGATCTATTTCGGTGTCACGGCCACCGGCGCGAACGACGCCTGGACCGTCGGCAGCACCTGGACCGGCAGCGCCGAGGTCCCGGTCGCCCTCCGGTGGGACGGCACGAAATGGGCCGACACCACCCTGGCCCCGGTCGGCGGCGCCGGTGCCCGGCTCACCGACGTCTCCGCCTCGGCACCGGACAACGTGTGGGCCGCCGGCGACCGCACCACCGAAGTGGGCACACGGCGGCCCGCACGCCTGCCTTCCGCGGCGGGTCCGCGGGCCGCCGAGTCGACGTCCACCGTGGTCCAGCGGTGGGACGGCAAGATGTGGACCGACATCGAACGCCCGAAACCACCGGCGGGCATGGACGGTTTCGCGGCGGACATCACCGCGTTCTCACCGAGTTCGGTCTGGCTGGTCTCCTCCGACTTCGACCCGAAGACGGGCAAGTCGGCGAGCCATCTCGAACACTGGACAGGAAAGGCGTGGGAGCCGGTCGAGATCCCGCAGACCGGCGCCCGCCCGCTCCAGCCGTCGCGCGTCAGCGGCACCGGCGACGACGACCTGTGGGTCGCCGCGTCCGCCGCGGCCGCGGACGGGAAGGAGACGCCGTTCCTGCTGCACTGGAACGGCAAGAGCTGGCGGCAGACCGAGGTTCCCGTGCCGTCGGAGCACAGCACCGGCTGGCTGGTCAACCACGTCGTACCCGACGGCCGCGGCTCGGCCTACGTCGTCGGCCGGGTGAACGAATGGAACGCGACCGGCATCCCGGCGTTCGTCACGCGCTGGGACGGACAGAAGTGGAGTCCCCTGCCGTCCGGTCCGTTCGACGAGATCAACGCCGCCGCGCTCGACGGCTCCGGGAAGCTGTGGACCGCGGGCTGGCTGCCCGGTGACGGCCACATCCTGATGAACACGTGGAACGGGACCGAATGGCGGAAGGACGCGCTTCCGCCGGAGGTGGCCAAGACGGCCGAGGGCAGTTCGATCCTCGGCTTCGCCGCCGTTCCCGGGACCACGGGCGTGCTGGCCGCCGGTCTCGGCAGTTCGGGCGGGCTGCAGAGCACCTGGGGCGTGATCGCCTCGTCCGGCCTGCGCTGACCCTGCCGCGTGTGACAGTCCGTGAAGGCCTCCTTGCCTACCTTGAGGGTAGGGAAGGAGGCCTTCACGAACTTGAGCTCAAGGGAACCTCAGCGCTCGGGGGTGTTCCCGTAGCCCTCAGGATCGGCGAGGTAGCGCTCGAACTGGGTGCCCAGCTCCTCGGCGGTCGGCATGTGCTCGACCGACTCCGCGAGCAGGCTTTCCTTGCCGGACGCCTCCATGAACGTGTCGTACTGCCGCTCCAGCGCGCGCACGACGTCGGCGACCTTCTCCGACTCGGCGACCTGACGGTCGATCTCGGCGTCCGCCTCGCGCGAGGCCTCCCGCAGATCCTCGTCCGGCAGGTTCAGCCCGGTCACCCTGGCGACAGCCTCGAGCAGGTGCAGCGCCGAGCTCGGGTACGACGACTCCGCCAGGTAGTGCGGCACGTGCGCGGCGAAACCGGCGGCGTCGTGCCCCCACTCGCCGAAGCGGAACTCCAGCAGCGCGGCGACGCTGCCCGGGACCTGCATCCGGTTGGGCAGCGGCCGGTGCTCGCCGACCAGTTCGTCCCGCGTCGCGTGCGCTGTCACGCCGAGCGGGCGGGTGTGCGGCGCGCCCATCGGGATGCCGTGGAAACCGGTGGTGAGCCGGACGTCCCAGCGTTCGACCAGCCCGCGCACGGCCGCGCAGAACCGCTCCCAGTCGTGGTCCGGCTCCGGCCCGGTGAGCAGCAGGAACGGCACGCCGTCGGCGTCGTTCAGCAGGTGGACGACCAGTTCGGGGGCGTCGTAGGCCTCCCAGTGGTCGATGGCGTAGGTCATCGTCGGGCGGCGCGAGCGGTAGTCGATGAGGCGGTCGACGTCGAAGCGCGCGATCACGCGGTGCTCGGAGGAGTTCAGAAGGTGCTCGGCGACGAGCTTGCCCGCCGAACCCGCGTCCATGAACCCTTCGAAGTAGTGCAGGAGCACGGCCCCGCCGAGGTCAGGGACGTCCGAGTCCACCTCGTACAGGTCTTCCGGGTCCAGCGCCACCAGATCCTCCAGATTTCGTGCGTACAACCTTCTACGGGTGGCAACGCCCCGATAGGGGGCATCCATTCCGCCGAACGTGGCCCGGATCCTATCGGGGGGTGACACTTGTCGTGGGCGGCCCGCGCCCAGGTGGTGCAGGCTGAAGGGGTGACAGAAGAGACAGCAACGGCGGAACGGTTCACCCTGCGCCCGCCCGCCAACCGGGTCAGCCGTCGTGCCATCGGCTACTGGACGGTGTGGGCCGCGGTCGGCTGGGTGATCCTCGTCGGCGTACAGGCCGTGTTCGTCTTCACCAGCGACGACGCCCCGACGTGGCTCACGGTCGCCTTGACGATCTCCTGCGTGCTCGCGCCGCTGCATCTGCTGGTCATGCCGCAGTGGCGCTACCGGATCCACCGCTGGGAAGTCACCGGCGAGGCCGTGTACACCCAGGAAGGCTGGCTCAAGCAGGACTGGCGGATCGCGCCGATCTCGCGGATCCAGACCGTCGACATCGAACGTGACCCGGTCGAGCAGCTGTTCCGGCTGGCGAAACTCACCGTGACGACGGCGTCGGCCGCGGGCCCGGTGAAGATCTCCGGTCTCGACCACGCCGACGCGCTGGCGCTGGCCGCGGAACTGACGAAGACCACCCAGGCCACCGCCGGTGACGCGACATGAGCACCGAAGCGCTGCCGGAAGCCGCCGTCGACCAGTGGCACCGCCTCGACCGCCGGATGCTGCTGATCCGGCCGGTGCTCGACATCGTCAAATCACTGCCGGTGCTGATCGGGACGGTGGTCCTCGGCCGGGGCAACGGCTGGGAGTGGATCGGGCTGGGAGTCACCGCGCTGACCGTGTTCGTCGGCATCTCGCACGTGCTCACTTCGCGCTACCGCATCACCAGCGGCCAGGTGGAATGGACCACGGGACTGTTGCTGCGCAAGCAGCGCGCGATCCCGCTGGACCGGATCCGCACCGTCGACGTCACCTCGGAGCCGAAGCACCGCCTGTTCTCCCTCAGCGCGGTGCGCATCGGCACCGGACGGCATTCGATCGGACAGGGCTCGAGCAACGACCAGCTGGTGCTCGACGCCGTCAGCGAGACCGAGGCGCACCGGTTGCGCACGGTTCTCCTGCACCGCAAGGAAGCCGCGGGGATCTCCTCGGAAGCCGAGGCCGCGCCACCGCCGCCGGAGCAGGTCGTGGCGGAGGTCGACCGGAAGTGGGTGCGGTACGCGCCGTTCACGCTGTCCGGGCTCGCCGTGGTGGGCGCGGTGTTCGCCGCGGTCTGGCATTTCGCGCACCAGCTGAACATCGACCCGGAGAACGTCGGGCCGCTGCGGGACCTCATGGACGGCCTGGCGAACACGGCGGTGTGGCTGATCGTGGTCGTCGCGGCGGTCGTCCTGCTGGTGGTCGTCTCGCTGCTTTCCGTCGGCGGCTACGTGCTCTCGTTCTGGAACTTCAAGCTCACCAGGGAATCCGAGGGCACCCTGCACATCCGGCGCGGGCTGATCACCACGCGTTCGGTGTCCATCGAAGAAGAACGGCTTCGCGGCGTCGAGGTGAAGGAAACGCTGCCGCTGCGGATCGCGGGCGGAGCGCGGCTCACCGCGATCGCGGGCGGGCTGCGCGAGGGCAAGGGCGCGGACAAGGGCGGCGGGCTCCTGCTGCCGCCCGCGCCGGTCGGCCGGGTCCACGAGGTCGCGGCCGAGGTGCTTCGGGAGAACTTCGACCCGGCCACCGTGTCGCTGGACAGGCATCCGCGACGGGCGCTGACCCGGCGGCTCACCCGGTCGATCGGCGGCGTGCTGATCCTGGCGGCGGTGCTGTTCGGCTTGTCCTGGATCGACTTCCTGCCGTCGTGGATGTGGCAGGTCGCGCTCGGCCTGGTGCCGTTCGCCGCGCTCGTGGGCTGGGACGGCTACCGCAATCTCGGCCACGCGATCGTCGGGCGGTATCTGGTCAGCCGCTCCGGTTCGCTGGCGCGCGCGACGGTGGCGATCCGGCGCGAAGGGCTCACCGGGATCGTCGTCAGCCGCTCGTTCTTCCAGCGCCGCGCCGGGCTGATCACCGTGACCGCCCCGATCGCGGCGGGCAGGGGCGGCTATCAGGTCGTCGACGTCGGCGAATCAGCCGGGCTGGCGATGGCGGAGCAGGCCGCGCCCGGCCTGCTCACTCCTTTCCTGCGACGGGAGGCTCAGCGGTAGCCGGTGACGTCCGCCGGTTTTCCGGCGTCCTGGACCTCGACGAGATAGAGCCAGGCGTCGGGGCGACTCCCGTCGAGGTCGGTGAATCCGTATTCCTTCGCCAATTCACCACTGGACACCGATTTCCCGTTCCAGCGGGCGACTTCCGGGTCGCCGGCCAGCGCCGCGACCGCCCGGCCGACGAACGCCGGGCTTTCAGAAATCGCGAAATGGGGCTGCACCTTCGTCGCGTCCCGCCAATTCTCTTCGGTGACCTGATAAGCGTCGAGCATCGCCTCGGAACGCAACCAGCCCGGCGTGACCGCCACCGCGGTACCGCCGTGCGGTTCCAATTCGTGGGCGAGCGCGAACGCCATCCGGTTCACCGCGGTCTTGGCAAGGTCGTAGAAGAAGGAAACGCGGTAGTTCTCCGAGTTGTACTCGGTGGTCCCGTCGTTGACCTCGACGACCAGCGCGCCCGGCGTCCTGATCATGAGCGGGAGCGCGAAATGACTGGTGATGGCATGGGTGTCGACGGCGAGCCGCAACGTCCGCAATCCGGTGTCCAAAGTGGACTCCCAGACGGTCTTGTCCCATTCGATGGGCGCGCCGTAGATGTCGTTGACCAGCACGTGCAGCGCGCCCTGTTCGGCGTCGATCCGTTCCACCAGTTCGCGGACCTGGTCGGCCTCCAAATGGTCGACCCGGATCGCGATCCCGTGCCCGCCCGCTTCGTCGACGAGGGCCGCGGTCTCCTCGATCGTCTCCGGGCGATTCATTTCCGATCTCCGGGAACCGGTACTGCGGCCGGTCACGTAAACGGTCGCGCCGGCGGCCCCCAGCCGGACCGCTATTCCCCGCCCGGCCCCGCGAGTCGCCCCGGCGACCAACGCGATCTTGCCCGCCAATGGCTTTTCCATCGTCCGAACCTAGCAAGAAGTCCGCTTGTTAGTGGACCAAAGTCCCTGGTCCGCATTTCACACAATGTGCTACGTTCTTGACTCTTTGTGATTGCCCCGGCGAGAGGTCAAGATGACACCTGCCGCACGATCCCTGGACACCACCGCTCCACCGAAACGCACCCCCGGCGCCAGCAGCTCGCGCAAAGTACTGCAGCTGCTGCTCTCCTTTTCCGAACGCCGGTGGGACGCGAGCGTCGCCGAACTCGCCGCGAGGATCGGCACTCCGGTCGCCACGACATATCGCTATGTCGCGCTGCTGAAGGAACTCCAACTCCTGGAGGAGGGCAAGACAGGGCGCTACCACGTGACGAGCCAGGTGATGCCGCTCGCGCGAGCGGCGCAGCTGGCCAACGATCTCGCCAGGCTGGCGCGCCCGGCGATGGAAGAGGCCGCACGCGACCTCGGCGAGACAGTCCTGCTGTTCCAGCATTTCGGCGATTCCGCGGTCTGCGCGGACCGGGTCGAATGCGAGCGCGCGATGCGCTTCACCTTCCAGCCGGGCCATTCCGTCCCGCTCGGCGCCGGCGCGTCGGGCAAGATGCTGCTCGCCATGCTGCCGGAAGGCGAACGCGAAAGGCGGCTTTCCGCGATCGTCCAACGGCGCGGCCCGAGCGTGCGGGAAGAGGTCAAACGCGCCGGGGCGAACCGGTATTCGGTCAGCTGGGGCGAACTGGACGACGGCGTCTGGTCGTGCTCGGTACCGATCCCGAGCACCGGGCACCGGCCCGCGGTGCTGACCCTGGCCGCCCCCGCGACCCGGATCAGCGACGACGCGAAACGGGCCGCCATCGTCGCGCTCCAGTCGTACGCGAGCAGGATCCACCGGGCCGTGTCGTCGTTCTCGCTCTAATTCGCGCGCGTCCGCTCGTCGCGACGGAGTAGAACTCGACTCGTGATCCGACTCGCCGTACCCGAAGACCTGCCCGCGCTCCAGGACATCGAGCGCGCCGCGGGCGAACCGTTCCGCGCGCTCGGCATGGCCGCGATCGCCGACGACGACCCGCCGTCGATCGAGGAGCTCGCGAGCTACCAGCGCGCGGGCCGGGCCTGGGTGCACGACACCGGCGACGGCCCGGTGGCGTACCTGATCGCCGAGGTCGTCGACGGCCACGGCCACATCGAGCAGGTGTCCGTCCGTCCGGATCACGCGCGGCAAGGCCTCGGGCGGCGGCTGATCGAGCACGCCGCGGCGTGGGCCGCGAGCGAAGGACTCGCGGGACTGACGCTGACGACGTACGCCGAGGTGCCGTGGAACGCGCCGTACTACGCCCGGCTCGGCTTCGCGACGCTCGACGAGGAGGCTCTCACCGAGGGCCTGCGAGCCGTCCGGGCCCACGAAATCGCCCGTGGGCTGGACGTGTGGCCGCGGGTGACCATGCGGCGATGACCCGCGCGGGGGGTCGGATTGGCGACACCTGTCGAACGTGTGTTCTACTGTCCGCGCCGGCCCCGGAGGGGGAAGCTCCGCGGGCCGGCACCGGACTCAGGAGGCACGGATGGCGGTCAAGATCACCCATCTCACCAATGGCCAGCAGGTGCGCTTCGCCAACGCGGACGGCGCCCGGCGCTACGCCGAGATCATGGGCGGCGGGGTCGACAAGTGGCGGTTCACCGTGGTCAGGGGGCATGAGCTCCCGGAATTGTCGGGGCGGGTGGTTAATGTGCCGGTATGGCGTATGACTTCGAGGTGACACCGAGACCGTCCGCGTGGATCACCACCGCGGACTTCGAGGGCGAAGAACTCCGCCTCCACTGAGGCGGGCCCGCGTGGGCCCGTCGCACTGGGGGTGTCATGAAGGGACCTGGTCCCGTCGGCTGTGCCCTTCATGACCGAGCGCGAGGCCCTCGTGCACGTCAGGCCCGGCGATTCGGCACCGAATCGCGGGGTGTGACCTGGAAGGGGCCTTTCATGGCATCTGCCATGAAAGGCCCCTTCGTCGCGTCTGCCGTGGGGCAGGAGGCGGAGTGAGCGGTCAGTCCGGGTGGGTCGCGAGTGACGATTCGGGTCAGGGCTGGCAGGTCTTGAGTACCTACTGGATTTCGGCTAAGGCCTGATCCCAGGCCGTAGCCGTGAAGGCCTCCTTCCCTACCTCCCCCAAGTACATGAAGGTCCCCTTCACTGCGCCAGGCGCAATGAAGGGGACCTTCACGACACGGCTGCCTTACCCCCAATAGAACCCGAATCGCCACTCACGCCCCACCCTGCCCACCGTCTGCGTGTCCGGGTTCCCGAACTGTCACTTGGGGTTGCTCCCCCGCCACGCGACATAGTCGGCGACGGCCGCCGCGACGTCGAAAACCGGTTCGAAGCCGGTGTCTTCGACGAGCCGGGTGATGTCGAGGTGCGGTCCAGTCTCTCCTCCCGTCCGGAGGTCGAGCCGAAGTCCAGGGGTGATCGCCTCCAGCGCGCCCGCGAGTTCCCGGTTGAGCAGCGGCCGTCCGCGGGACACGTTGTAAGTGTTGTGCCGCAGGGTGTCCGCGGTCGCGAGCAAGGCGATCGCGCGGCCCGCGTCAGGCGCGTAACAGCTGTCACCACCGTCGTCGGCGAGCAGTGGCGACGGCCGCTCACCGCGAAGGACGGCGCTGATGTACGGCGGAATGGGGTTGAACGGCGATTCCGGATCCATCAACGGCCCCCAGATACTCCCGATCCGGAGCACGACCGGCTGGACCTCGCTGCCCGCGAGAGCGTGCGTGGTGACCGCCTCCACGACCTTCTTGAAAGCGATGATCGGATGCGGTAGCGCCACGGAGGGCAGGGCGAGCTCCTCGTGCCAGGGGGAAACCGTCTGTCCGATGTAGACACCGAGGCTGCCGGCGACGGCGAATCTGCGGACGCCCCAGGTGCGCGCGGCGTCCAGCGCGTTGAGCAGGGCGGTGGTGTCCGCGCGGAAGAAGCCGACCGGGTCCTCGCCGGGGATCGTTCCGGCGAGGTGGACGATGTCGCCGATGTCGTGGCGATCGGCGAGCGCCAGGAAGGCCTCCCGATCGGTGACGTCGAGGGGTTCGACGGTCACCCGGCCTTCGAGGAACGACGGGACCTCGGTGCGTCGATGGGCCGTGACCACGACGTCGTGGCCGAGGTCGGTGAGCGCGCGGGCGGTGTGGGCGCCGATCATGCCCAGTCCGCCAGTGACGAGGATCATCGGCCGACGCCCCCTCGTTCAACCCCGTAGTGCAGGTGAGTCACGCCCGGAGCCGGGATCGCTTGCAGCAGACGGAGTTCCACGTGTTCCGGGAGTTCGTTGAAGAACCTCCTGCCCCGGCCGAGCAGGAGGGGCACCTGGTGGAGAATCACCTCGTCGACCAGCCCCGCGGCCAGCGCGGAGGTGACCAGCCCGCCGCCCATCAGGCCGACGTCCTTGTTCCCGGCGATCTCGCGTGCCGCGGTGATGGCGTCCTCGACGCCGGTGGTGATCACGGTCTGCTCGGCACCGGCTTCGGGCACCTGACAGTGGCTGACGAGGACCATCGGCGCCGTCGGGTGCGGGCTCCCGCCGCCGAAACGGCTGGAATGCTCGTAGGTGGTGCGCCCGACGACGATCGCGCCGATCCGGCTCGCGATGGTGTCGAAGAACCGCGCGCTCGGTTCGCTCAGCTTGAATCCGTCGAACACCTCGCTCGGGGTGTCGCCGTCGAAGTACCAGTCGAACAGCGTCGGCGCGTCGCCGAGCCCACTTCCGAACTCTTCGGCGCCCTCGGGCAGCTTTCCGCTGATGAAGCCGTCCACCGAGACGGCGAGGCCGGTGAAGACCTTGCTCATGTCATTCCTCCACGATTCGTTTCGATTTCCCGAGGTGGGCGGCGATACCCCCAGGACCGCCGTCCACCTCGCGGACCGGCGGCCAGCCCTGCTCCCTCGCGTACTTCGCGACGCGCGCGGCCAGTTCGGCCCCCGCTCCTTCCCCCGCGATCAGCACCGGGCCCGGATCGGCCCCCAGGCTCCGGGGGTGCGCCGCCGCCCACTCCAGTAACGCCCGCGCCGCCGGGAACGCGGGCAGTCCGGCGGCGATCACCACCGCCCCGCAGCCCGCGACCCGTTCGGCGCCTGCCCCGTCCGGGGCGAACCAAAGCACCAACGGGGCCGTGGCACGCAGCCCGGAAGGCCAGTGCACCCGCGCGACGCCGCCCCGCATCCGCAGCTTGGCAACGCGCTGACCTGCTGTTTCGGCCATGACCAACCCTGTCACGAGCGGGGCGGGGAAGGGAAAGACCGATCCCGCATCACCTTCTTGCGCGAAACGCATCACCACGGCCGGGTTCGGGCGGGGATACTCGACGCCATGTCCGAACGTCCCGCCGGGCCGCGGCTGCTGGGCACGCCTTCGGCCGCCGACGCGATCGAGTTCAAACATCTGCGGGCGTTCGTCGCGGTCGCCGGCGAACTCAACTTCAGCCGGGCGGCGAACCGGCTGTTCGTCTCCCAGCCCGCCCTCAGCCGCCAGATCAAGGCGTTGGAGCAGCTGATCGGCTGTCAGCTGCTGCGCCGCTCGACCCACCGCGTCGAGCTGACCCTCGCCGGCGAGGCGCTGCTCGGTGCCACGCTCCCGCTGCTGTCCGATATGGACGACGCGATCGCCCTCACCCGGTCGGTCGGCGGCGAGGTGAACGCCCGGGTCACGCAGCTGTGGAATTCGGTCGTCGAGGACGGCGGAAGCGGTCTCGCGGAGATGCGCGAAGCCTTCGAAGCGCTCAACGCGCAAATGCCCATCCCGGAAGGCACGGTAGTGAGGCCGGTCCAGGCGGACGGCGTGTCCTCACTCGTGGTCGCCCCCGGGCCGGAGCACCGGCCGGGCGTGCTGCACCTGCACGGCGGCGGGTACATCGCGGGCTCGGCCTTCGGTTACCGCCCGCTGGCCGGTGCGCTGGCGGCGGCCAGCGGTGCCGCCATCCTGCTGCCGGACTACCGGCTCGCGCCGGAGCACCCCTTCCCCGCCGCGCTTGACGACGCGTTCCGGGCGTACCGGTGGCTGCTCGACCAGGGCACCGATCCGTCGCGGCTCACCATCAGCGGCGACTCGGTGGGCGGTGGGCTGGCCGTCTCGCTGCTGCTCGAACTGAAACAGCAGGGTCTGCCCCAGCCTGGGAAAGCGGTGCTGCTGTGTCCGGTGGTGGACGTGGTGGATCCGCCGGACGGCGGCACCCCGGTCACGCGATGGTTCTCGCACTACGTCCGCGAGCACCCGTCGTCGGATCCCCTGCTGAACATCTTCGAGGCCGATCTGTCCGGGTTGCCGCCGCTGCTCGTCCAGTCCGGTACCGAGGACGTGACGCTGCCCGAGACACGCCGCTTCGTCGACCAGGCCCGCGAGCAAGGACTCGACGTGCGCTTCGACCTGTACCCGGTCGGCACGCACGTGTTCCACCTGTTCTGGTCATTCCTGCCCGAAGCCGCGGACGCCCTCGAACAGGTCGCCGGTTTCCTCGGCACGGGCGAGAGCGGAGCCACGGCCGAAGCCGGCTAGACCAGCCTGTCCAGCGCGCGTGGCAGGGCCGAAGCGAGCAGGTCCAGTTCGGCTTCCCCGGCGATCAACGGCGGCGAGACCGCGATGCCCTTGGCCAGGTTTCGCACGAGGACGCCTTCCTCCCGCGCCATCCGCTGCAGCCGGTTCGGCGCACCGGCGTCGGACGCGAGGAACTCGGCCTTCAGTTCCACCGCGGCGAGGAATCCCAGCCCGGCGCGGACTTCCGCGACCAGCGGATGCGAAACCAGTCCGGAAAGCGCGTCCGCCAGCGGCTTCTCCAGCTCCCGCCCGCGCGGGATGAGCCCGTCGCGCTCGTAGATGTCCAGCGTCGCGTTGCCCGCCGCGCAGGCGACCGGATGTCCCGCGTAAGTCGCGCCGTGCCGCAGCACCGGCGCGCCCGGCTCGCCGGTGAAGAACGGCTTGGCCACCCTCGGCGCGACGATCAGCGCACCCAGCGGGATCGTGCCGCCGGTGATGCCCTTCGCGGTCGTGATCATGTCCGGTTTCACAGCCCACCGGTCGATCCCGAACCAGGTGCCCAGCCGCCCGAACGCGGCGATCACGCAGTCCGCGACGAACAGCACGTCGTACTTGCGGCAGATCTCGGCGACCGTCTCGATGTACCCGTCCGGCGGCAGCAGGACCCCGCCCGCGCCGATCACCGGTTCGCAGAAGAACGCCGCGACCTGCTCCGACCCGACCCGCAGGATCTCCGCTTCGAGCGCTTCGGTGCTGTCGTACGGCACGTGCGAGATGTCGCCCGGCAGCGGCCCGAACCCCGCGGCGTTGGCCGCGATGCCGCCGACGGCCGTGCCGAACCCGTGCGTGCCGTGGTAGCCCTGCACCCGCCCGATGACGTGCACCTTCTCCGGGCGTCCGGTGTGCGCGAAGTACGAGCGGGCGATCTTGACCGCGGTGTCGACGACGTCACCGCCGCCCGAACCGAAGAACACCTTCGAACCCGGCTCCGGCGCCAGCGCGGAGACCCGTTCGGCGAGTTTCAGCGCGGGCTCGTTGGCGTTGTAGCCGAACAGGTTGTACGAATCGAGCGTCCGCAACTGGTCCGCGACGGCCTGCGCGATCTCCTCGCGCCCGTGCCCGAAGTTCGCGTACCAGAGCGACGCGGTCGCGTCGAAATACCGCTTACCCTCGTCGTCCCAGACGTAAGAACCCTCACCGCGGGTGATGACGAGCCGGTCGCCGTCGACCGCTCCCATGTCCGCGAAGGGGTGCCACAGCGGATTGCGCGCGGACGCCGACGAAACCATGATCTTCCTCCTCGTGCTCGTGCCCCCATCCTCACCCGGATCCGGCCGCGACGCGAACACTCCATCGTGCACAGTTCGCCCGACGGACCTCGCCGGTCTGTCCGCGCAACCGACGGTGAATTTCCGACACCATCCCAACGGCCCTTGACCAGCACCGGTCGATCCTGTTGTTTGATGAGTGAGTTTGTTCAGAGTTGAGCATTCTGGGAGGAACTTATGCGTCGTCTCGCTGGCGCGCTCGTCGCTGTCTGCACGCTCACCGCCCTCTGCGCCGTTCCGGCCGCAGCCGCCGAGAGTCCACAATCACCACCTGTCTCGACCCCGCCGATGGGCTGGAACAGCTGGAACAAGTTCGGCTGCGACATCACCGAACAGCTGATCCGGGAAACCGCCGACGCCATGGTGTCGTCCGGGATGAAGGCCGCGGGCTACCAGTACGTCAACGTCGACGACTGCTGGGCCGAAAAGAACCGCACCCCCGACGGGAAGTACGAGCCGAACCGGACCCGTTTCCCCAGCGGTATCAAGGCACTGGCCGACTACGTGCACGGCAAGGGCCTGAAGCTCGGCATCTACACCAGCGCCGGCACGGAGACCTGCGCGCGGACCATGCCCGGTTCGCTCGACCACGAAGAGGTCGACGCGCAGACGTTCGCGGACTGGGGAGTCGACTACCTCAAGTACGACAACTGCCACAACCAGGGCCGCCCCGCGCTGGAGCGGTACACGAAAATGGGCGAGGCGCTGAAGAGGACCGGCCGCCCGATCGTCTACGCGCTCTGTGAATGGGGCGAGAACAAGCCCTGGGAATGGGGCAAGGGTGCGGGCGCGCAGCTGTGGCGCACCACCGGAGACATCAGCGACAGCTGGGGGAGCATGACGAACCTCCTCGACCAGCAGGTCGGTCTGGAGGGCTACGCCGGGCCGGGCGGCTGGAACGATCCGGACATGCTCGAGGTCGGCAACGGCGGCATGACCGACACGGAATACCGGTCCCACTTCGCGCTCTGGTCACTGCTCAACGCCCCGATGCTGGCGGGCAACGACCTGCGCTCGATGTCCGACGCGACCAAGAAGATCCTGCTGAACAAGGATGTTCTCGCGGTCAACCAGGATTGGGGCGGCAAGCAGGGCCACAAGGTCCGCGACGACGGTGACACCGAGGTCTGGGCCAAGCCGATGTCCGACGGCTCGGACGTCGTCGTGCTGTTCAATCGCGGCGGCGCCCCGGCGACAGTGTCCGCCACCGCCGCCGAGATCGGCGCCCCGGCTTCCTCCGGCTACCGGGTCCGGGACCTGTGGACCGGCGCCGAGACCGAGTCCGCCGGAACCCTGAGGGCCGGGTTGCCGAGCCACGGATCGGCGACGTTCCGCGTGTGGCCGTCCACCCAGCCGCAGGCCGCGCCGCATACGACACTTTCCTTGCGGTCGCCCGAATACGCCGCCGCCGACAAGCCGTTCACCACGACGCTCAAGGTGTTCAACGACGGCCGGACGCCGGTACGATCGGGCACGGTGAAACTGACGGTCGGAGCGGGCTGGAAGCCGGACGGCCGGACCGAAGTGCGGATTCCCGCCGTCGCGCCGGGGAAGTCGTGGGAGCAGTCCTGGACGGTGCGCCCGTCGTCCCCTGGCGGTGATCGCGTCGAGGTCTCCGGGCGGATCGACTACCGGACGTCCTGGGGCGCGCGATCGTTGACCGCGAACGGGAGCGCTCCGCTCGTGAAAGCGCCGGCCACCGGGACGAGCGCGCTGTCGAAGGCGGCGTTCATGACGACGGAAAACGGCTACGGCCCGGTGGAACGCGGGACCAGCAACGGTGAATCGGGGGCCGGTGACGGCCACAAGATGAGCATCGGCGGGGCGACCTACGAAGACGGGCTGGGCGTCCACGCGCCGTCGAAGGTCCGGCTGTATCTCGGCGGCGGATGCGCGTCGTTCACTTCGTCCGTCGGGGTCGACGACGAGAAGGCCGGTGGCAGCGTGGCCTTCGAGGTCGTCGGTGACGGCAAGCGGCTGGCGAACACCGGCGTGCTCAAGCGCGGTCAGGCCGCCCAGAAGCTTTCCGTGCCGCTGAGCGGGGTTCAGGTGCTCGATCTGGTCGTCACGGACGGCGGTGATGGTGTCGATTCCGACCACGCGGACTGGGCCGGTGCCGCTCTGAGCTGCTGACGCGCGTGCTATGAAAGGCCCGTTACTCGCAAATTTTGCCAGTAACGGGCCTTTCATAGCACGTCGCGAGGCTCAACCCCGGCGCTCGTAAGCGGCCAGAAGCTGCTTCTCAGCATCCCGCAGGTACTTCTCCAGCGCCGTCTCCGCGGGCCCGAACCGCCCTCGCTCCAGATCCCGCAGGATCCGCTCGTGCCGCTCCAGGAACGGCTCGAAGAACGCGCGTGTGTTCTCCGCCAGCACGAAGAACAGCCGCGTCTCCGCCAGCACCTGGCGCATCGTCGTGCTGACCCGCTCGCTGTCCGCCAGGTCGCCCACCGCTTGGTGGAAAGCGATACTGGCGGTTCCGACGGCCTGCCAGTCACCCTCGTCGGCCGCGGCGCGGCCCGCCCGCATCGCGGCTTCGAGAGCCGAAAGATCCACAGTGGACAGTTCGGACGCGCGGCGCAGCGCACCGCATTCGGTGACCCGCCGCATGACGTAGATATCCGAGATGTCCTGCGCGGTCAGCTCCCGCACGAAGACGCCGCGGTTGAGTTCGTGCACCGCCAGCCGTTCGTGCGCCAGCAGCTGGAAGGACTCGCGCAACGTGTTGCGCGAAACACCCAGCGCGGCGCTGATCGACGGTTCGGAAAGCCTCGACCCGGGCGGGAAAACGCCTTCCGTGATGCGCTGTCGCAGGATCTCCGCGACCCGTTCCGCGGTCCCGCTCCGTTCGAGCAAAGGTCTGTCGCGGGCCAGTGTCTCCTCGGCGGCAGGAGTGGACATGGCGTTACCTGACACCGAGTTCGAAGTCGAGACTGTACCGATTGCCCGGCATGGCACCGGCGGCCTTGGCACCGTCGATCGGGAGCGCGACCCCGCTGATGAACCTGGATTCGTCGCTCGCCAGGAAGACGACGGCTTTCGCGACCTCCCAAGCCTCGCCGACCCGGCCGGCGGGCGTGCTCGCGGTCAGTTGGTGTTGCCTGGCCTCGAAGTCCTCCGGCGACGCGAGTGTGCCGCGCAGCATGTCGGTGTCGATGGCGCCCGGGTTGATCGTGTTCGCGCGGATCCCCTGGTGCGCGTGCGCGACGGCGATCGACTTCGTCAGCCCGACCAGCGCGTGCTTGGTGGCGTTGTACACCGGGTCGGCGGGGCGGCCCATCACGCCGCCGTTGGACGACGTCGTGATGATGCTGCCCGCCCTGTTCGCGATCATGTGCGGCAGCACCGCACGCGTGCCGAGGAAGGCCGCCCGCACGTTCAGCGCGAAGATGTTGTCGAATTCCGCCAGTGTGGTGTCGGCCAACGGTTTCCCGAGGTGGATGCCGACGTTGTTGAACAGCACGTCGATCCTGCCGGTTTCGGCGAGCACGCCGCGCACGAACTCGTCGACCTGTCCCTCGTCGGTGGCGTCCACAAGGGAGTGTGCGACTCCTTCGACGGGTTCCGCGAGTTCGCGGATGTCGCTGGAGAACACGGTCGCGCCTTCGGCGGCGAACTCCCTCACGGTGGCAAGGCCGATGCCCCTGGCACCGCCGAAGACCACCGCGACCTTGTCTGCCAGCCGACCCATGCTCATCTCTTACCTCTCGACGAAATCGCTGTGTAGTCCTCCGGAAGGCGCACCAGTGCCCCGGGTTCTCCGTGGTAGGTGACCTCGACGCCGTACAGTTCGCGCGCCGCTTCCACCGAGACGTAGCCGTCGACGACGTCGGCGAGCACGGCTTCCGGCTCCCGTTCGCGCGGGTCGCCGTATCCGCCGCCGCCGGGCAGGACCACGTCCACCACGTCGCCCGGCCGCAGGGTCACCCGGCTCTTCGACGGCAGATCCGTGCCACTGGAGAGCCCGAACCGGCCGACCGCGCCATCATGCCCCGAGTCCACACCGGACGCAGGACGAAGCACTCGATCGATGTTCCCGTTGACACTCCAGGAAATCTCGCCGCGCGCCGACATCGACGTACGCTGGCCGAGGCCGCCTCGCCGCCGCCCGGCACCGCCGGAGTCCGTGCGCAGCACGCGTTCGCGCTGGACCAGCGGCGCCATCGTCTCGATCACCTCGGTCGGGGTGGACCGCAGCCCGCTCGGGAATCCGGTGGTGCTGAGACCATCCTTTGTGGACCGCGCGCCGATCCCACCGGTCTGGAAGACGTTGAGCATGAACTCGCCACCCCCGGCGTCGGTACCGCGCCAGATCGTCATCCACAACGCGTCCGCGCTGTGCGCCAACGCGTTGCCGGGCAACGCTTCACGCAAGGCGGTGATCAGCAGCGAGGGCAGGAAGTGCCCGATCAGATGCCGGGACGCGACCGGCGCGGGCGGCGTGCAGTTGAGCACCGATCCCTCCGGCGCGGTGACGTGCACCGGCCGGAACGAACCCGCGTTGTGCGGCACTTCCGGGGAAATGGCCGCCTTGACCGCGAACGAGGCGTACGCCCTGGTGTAGTTCAGGACGACGTTGATCCCGCGGCGGCTCTGCGGCGACGACCCGGCGAAATCGAGGTGGATCTCCTCGCCGTCGACGGTCACGGCGACTTTGAGGACGACCTCCTCGTCGTCGAAACCATCGGTCATCAGTTCGCTGGTGTAGGTGCCGTCCGGCAGCTTCGCCAGCGCGTCCCGCAGCGCGCGCTCGGACCGGTTCATGATCTCCGCGGCGACGTCGTCCAGCGACTCGAGAGCGAATTCCTCCAGCAGCCGCACCAGGCTGGCGGCACCGACCTCGTTCCCGGTGACCTGGGCGTACAGATCGCCGATGGTCTCCTCCGGGGTGCGGACGTTCGCGCGGATCAGCAGTTCGAGATCCGCGTTGACCTCGCCCGCGCGGAGGAACTTCATGATCGGCAGGCGCAGGCCCTCTTCGAAGACCTCGGCGGCCTCGGCCGAGACCAGCCGCCCGCCGATGTCCGGGGCGTGGCAACAGGAAGCGAACCACGCGACCAGCCGTCCCCGCAGGAACACCGGAGTGGCCACGGTGATGTCGTTGATCTGCCCGGCTGTCTGCCAAGGATCGTTGGTGAGCAGGACGTCGCCGGGTTCCAAGGTCTCCGGCGGATAAGCCGCGACGAAGTGGTGCATCCCGGTCGCCATCGCGTTGATGTGACCGGGAGTCCCGCCGACGGACTGGCCGATCATCTCGCCACGCGAGTCGAACACCGCGCAGGCGAGGTCGAGCGATTCCCGCACCACGGATGAGAAAGCCGTGTTGACGAGCGCGTTCTGCTGCTCGGCCAGAATCGAGTGCAGCCGGTTTCCCAGCACACCGACCAGGATCGGGTCCACGCTCACACCGTCACCATCAGACTGGCGTCCGCGCCGACCACGCACTGAGCGCCCGGCGGAATGACCACAGTGGACTCTCGTTCCTCGACGATAGCCGGGCCCTCGACGCGATCGCCGGGCTTGAGCCGGTACCGGTCGAACACCGCCGTGTCCACGAAACCACCCACGGCGGGAAAGTACGCCGGACGACTCCCCTTGCGCGCGTCACCTTCGGCCTCGGCGGCCGCGAGTTTCAGCGTGACTCCGGGTACCGGGCCACTGGAGACGACCCGCCAGTTGAGCACCTCGACCCCGACGTCCGGCCCGGTCCTCCGGTACAGCGTCCGATAGGTCTCGGTGAACGCGTCGATCAGCGACTCCGGCCACTCCCCCTGCTCGACAGGCACGCGGATCTCGTAGCCCTGCCCCGAGTAGCGCATCTCGGCGATCCGGCGGTGCGTCACCTTCGCACCGTCCACACCGGACTTCTCCAGCAGTTCTCTGCCCTCGGCCTCCATCTCGGCGAACAGCGCGTCGACCTGGTCTCCCGAGAGATCGTGGACCGCCGAGCGAGCCGAACGCACGAAGTCGAAGGCCAGCGGCGCGGTGAGGAAGCCCGCCGCGCTCAGCACTCCCGCCGCCGGCGGGGCAACCACCTCGGGGGCGCCGAGTGCCCGCGCCACGCCGACGCCGTGCACCGGCCCCGCGCCGCCGAAAGTGAACATCGGCAGCTTCGCCGGATCCTTGCCCCGCTCGACGGCGTGGACACGCGCGGCGTTGGCCATGTCCTCGTTGACACTCGTGTGGATACCCCAGGCGGCCTCTTCGACACTGACGCCCAGCGGCTCGGCGATCTTCGAGCGGATCGCCTCGCGCGCGCCCTCGGCGTCCAAAGTCATTCCGCCACCGAGGAAGTACCCGGGATCCAGATAGCCGAGCACGAGGTCGGCGTCGGTCACGGTCGGCTCGGTGCCGCCACGCCCGTAGCAGACCGGTCCGGGCTCGGACCCCGCCGAATCCGGGCCGACGGTGAGCAGGCCGAGCGCGTCGATGCGGGCGATCGAGCCGCCACCGACACCGATCTCGATCATGTCCGTGACCGGGACCTTGACCGGCAGCCCGGATCCCGGCAGCAGCCGGTACTTCCGGTCCACTTCGAACTCGTGCGTCACCAACGGCGTGCCACCGGAGATCATGCACAGTTTCGCCGTCGTGCCGCCCATGTCGAAGGCCAGCAGGTCCTCGACACCGGCTGCAGATCCGATCGCGGACGCGGCGAGTGCCCCGCCCGCCGGACCGGATTCGAGGATGCGGATCGGGTACCGCGCGGCCGTGTCGACGGTCGCGATCCCGCCGTTGGACAGCATGATGTGCGGCGACGGCCGCACCCCGGCCTCGTGCAGGCGCCGTTCCAAATCACGCAGATAACGTTCGGTGAGGTCTTGGACGTAGACGTTCGCGACCGTCGTCGACGCGCGTTCGAATTCGCGGATCTCGGGTACGACCTCGCCCGACAGCGCGATCCGCAGCCGCGGCGCGGCCTCTTGGAGCACTTCAGCGGCCCGCCGTTCGTGCGCGGGATTCGTGAAGGCGTGCAGGAAACAGATCGCCACCGCGTCGATCCCGCGGGCGTCGAGCTCGCGGCCGAGGCGCGCGACGTACTCCTCGTCCAGTCCTGTGTGGACTGTCCCGTCCGCGAGGATCCGCTCGGGGACGTCGAACCGCAGATGGCGCGGGACGAGCGGTTCGGGGAGTTCGATGAGCAGGTCGTACAGTTCGTACCGGTGTTCGCGCCGCATCTCCAGCACGTCACGGAAACCGGCGGTCGCCAGCAGCGCGGTGCGCGACCCCTTGCGTTCGATCAGCGCGTTCGTGACCAACGTCGTGCCGTGCACGAACTGCTCGACGTCGGCCGCGTCCAGCCCGGCTTCGGCGAGCGTCCTCTTGAGACCCTCCTCGACAGCGCGAGCGGGTTCGTCGTGCGTCGTCAGCACCTTGCCGACGGCGACGACACCCCTCTCGCCGAGCACGCAGAGATCGGTGAAGGTCCCGCCGATGTCCACGCCGACACGGAGGCCGGTCACGAAGAACCCTTTCGGTACCAACGCGGCGAAGTGTTGAGCGGCGGCGCCATCTTCGCGCGGACGACCAGCACATTCGGCTCGTCGGATTCGACGAACTCGCCGAGCAACCGGCGGAACGCGCGCCCGAATCCGGAGACGCGGTCCGCGTGCACCCCGAAGGACCTCGCCAGCCCGACGAAATCGGGACTGTCCCAGTCGACACCCCGGCGCGGCAGGCCGGCGCGATCCTGGTCGTAGCGGAGCATCCCGTATCCGCCGTCGTCGACGATGATCACCGTGACCGGCAACTGTTCCTGCGCCAGCGTGGCGAGATCACCGCAGCCGAACAGGAAACCGCCGTCGCCGCTGACGCAGATCGCGCGGCCGGTCCCCGCGGCACCGACGCCGAGCGCGGCGGGGAAACCGTAGCCGAGCGTGCCCCAGCCCATCGGATAAGCGAGCTTGCGCGGGGCGCGGACGCGATGGAACCCGCCGATCCAGTACCCGGCCACGCACATGTCCGCGACCACGACGGCGTCGGCGGGCAGCACCTCGTCCAAAGTGGACAGCAGATCCGCGGCCTGCGGTTCCTCTTCCTTGATCCGCTGCCGGACCCGGGCGGAGACCTTGGCGAGCCTGCCGACGAGCGCCGCGATCCCGGACCGTTCCTCGACTTTCAGCGCCTCGGTGAGCACGCGGGCGTCACCGACCAGCGTGATGTCCGGCTGGTAGTTCTTCGCCGCGTCGTCCGGGTCGACGTTGATCGCGATGAGTTTCTTCGGCTTCGGCATCAGCCAGTTCTGCGTCATCAGCCCGTCGAAGTCGGTGCCGATGGCGAGGACGACGTCGGCCTCGTCCCACAGCGCGCCGACCTCGGGCGCGTGCACCGGGTTCGGGGCGAGACAGGGATGGTCGACCGAAAGGAGCCCGCGGGCGCCGAACGTGGTGAGCACCGGAGCGGCCAGCCGTTCGGCGAGTTTCCCGATCGCCTCGCCCGCCTCGGCCCGCAACGCGCCGCCACCCGCCCAGATCAGCGGCCTGTCGGCGGTGGCCAGCAACGCCTCGGCCTCGGTGAGATCCGGGATCTCGGACGGGCGGGCGTGCGACCTCGGCGGACGGCGGGCGGGCGTCCGCTCCGAGAGGAAGTCGGTGGGGATGCCGAGGTAGACCGGCCCGCTCTGCGGCTGGAGCGCGAGCCGGGCCGCGCGGTGCAAGGTGGCGGCTACCTGGTCGGCGCTCGGGACGGTGAACCCTGCCTTGGTGACCGGCGCGAACATCGCCTGCTGATCCGACGTCTCGTGCAGCACGCCGCGAACCACGCCGGGCCGCCGCAGCGTCGACGGGATGTCGGTCGCGATGATCAGCACGGGCGCGGCCGAGGCCATGGCCTCACCGACGGCGGCGAGGGTGTTCGCGGCACCTGGCCCCGTGGTCACGAGCGCGACGCCGAGCTTCCCCGTCGCGCGGGCGTACCCGTCGGCCGCGTACCCGGCCGTCTGCTCGTGCCGGACCCCGACGAGCCGGATGTCCGTATCGGCCAGCGCCTCCCATAACGGCAGGTTGTGCACCCCAGGGAGACCGAAGACCACCTCGGTCCCCAGAGCGGTCAGCGCGTCGGCGAGATGCTGGGCTCCGGTGGGTGCAGGCACCCCGCCGATAGTGCCAGATCGTTCAACGATCCAGCAACCATCCGGCCCAGTGCCTCGTGAGTGGCAAGGACGGTTAGAACCATCCTAACCACTCACGAGGTCAGTACAGGCCCGCCGCGTACCGCCCCGGCTCGTAGTACGCCTCAAGGTCGGCCATGCTCTCCTCCGGCCGTTCGAAGGTCTTCGCGATCGCCGCGCGGGACGGCATCACGTCCGGCGTCCAGCTCTCGGGCGACCAGAGCTTCGACCGCATGAACGCCTTCTGGCAGTGGTGGAAGACCTCGTCGATGTCGACCACCAGCGCGAGCTTCGGCCTGCTGCCCTTCACGATCATGTCGTCGAAGAACGGCGCCTCCCGCACGAGCCGCGCGCGGCCGTTGATCCGCAGCGTGTCGCCGCGGCCCGGGATCAGGTAGATCAGCCCGACGTGCGGATTCGACAGCACGTTGTGGAAGCCGTCGGCGCGCCGGTTGCCGGGACGCTCCGGGATCGCGATCCGCGTGTCGTCCAGGACCAGCGTGAACCCGGCGGGGTCGCCCTTCGGCGAGACGTCGCAGGTGCCGTCCGCCGCCGACGTCGCGATCAGCACGAACGGCGACTCCGCGAGCCACTGACGGTCCAGGTCGTGCAGCTTCGGCCGGGCCTTGTTCGCGGTCCGCTCCAGCGGCGGCGGCAGGATCTCGCGCAGCTCGGCTTCGGTGGTGACCTCGACGAAGTCCTCAGACAATGTTGTGCTCCCTCGTCACGGCCCGGTCGCCGGCGAACCGGCGGACGTCGAGCCCGGTGATGTCGATGGCCGGGACCCGCCCCAGGTAGAGGTCCCGCACGAGCTCCCCCACCGCCGGGCCCATCTGGAACCCGTGTCCCGAAAACCCGGTCGCGTAGAAGAACCTCGACAGGTGGACACTTTCCCCCACGATCTGGTTACGGTCGGGCGTGACCTCGTACAGCCCGGCCCAGCCGCCGCGGATCCCCGCGTCGAGCACGGCGGGCACCCGTCGCGCGGCGATCTCGGCGAGCTTCGGCAGCCAGTCGCCGGGCTCGTACCGGGTGTCGAAGCCGGGGTCGCCGTCACCGTCGCAGAAGGACATCGCCAGGCCGAGACCCTCGCGGTGGAAGTAGAAGGCCGACGGCATCTCGATGGTCAACGGCACGGACTCGGGCAGGTCCGCGACCGGGCCGGTGAACACGACCTGCCGCCGGTACGGCCGCACCGGGAGATCGACGCCGGCGAACTCGCCGATCCGCGCCGACCACGCACCCGCCGCGCAGACCACCGCGTCCGTCCGGACGAAACCGTCGCGGGTCCGGACGCCGGTGATCTCGTCGCCGTCGCGTTCGATCCCGACGACCTCGACCCCGGTCTTCAGCACCGCGCCGTGTCCGCAGGCCGCCCGCGCGTAACCCTGGACAGCGGAGTCCGGGGTGGCCTTGGCGTCGTCCGGCGACCACAGCGCCGCGACCACGCCTTCGGTGTCGATGAGCGGGGAGAACCGCCGCGCTTCGGCGGGCTCGACGAGCCGGCTGCGGACGCCGTAGGAGTTCTGCAGTTCGGCGCAGCGCTCGAACTCGGGCAGGTCCGCGGGGTCGGTGACCAGGTACAGGTAGCCGTCGCGGCGGAAGTCGATCTCGGTCCCGTACGTCTCGGCGAAGGCGGCGTACTCGGCCAGCCCCCGCAGCCCGATCTCGATGTTGACGTGCGTGGTGAACGACGACCGGATCCCGCCCGCCGCCTTCGCCGTCGAGCCCGCGCCCAGGCTGTCGCGTTCGAGCAGCAGCACCGAGACCCCGGCGGCGGCGAGCCGGTACGCGCAGCTGACCCCGATGATGCCGCCGCCGATCACGACGACGTCGGTGCGTTCAGGAAATGGCTCCATCCGTGTCCCCGATCCGTTCGCTTTCGGGCGGCGGTCCCGGCGGCGTGCCGTCGCCGAACGGGCGCCCGCCCAGCTGCTCCCGGTGGTGCGGCGTCGTCCAGCCGGACAGGTCCGGTCCCAAAGGGACGATCCGCGTCGGGTTCACCTGCTCGTGCACCGCGTGGTAGTGCCGCTTGATGTGGTCGAAATCGACGGTGTCACCGAAACCCGGCGTTTGGAAGAGGTCACGGGCATAGGCCCACAGCACCGGCTGTTCGGTCAGTTTGTTCCGGTTGCATTTGAAGTGCCCGTGGTACACCGAGTCGAAGCGGACCAGCGTGGTGAACAACCGGATGTCCGCTTCGGTGATCGTGTCGCCGACGAGGTAGCGCTGCCTTTCGAGCCGGTCGGAAAGCGCGTCCAGCATGGCGAAGATCCGGTGATACGCGTCGTCGTACGCTGCCTGCTTGGTCGCGAAACCCGCTTGGTAGACAGCGGCGTTCACATCGGCGAAGACGCCCACGTTGACGTCGTCGATCTCGCCGCGCAGCCGCTCGGGATAGAGGTCGGGCGCGCCGGGCCGGTGGAGGCTGGTCCATTCGGTGGAAAAATCGAGCGTGATCCGCGGATAGTCGTTGCTCACCAGCCGCCTGCTCGGAATGTCCACAATGGCCGGAACACTGATCCCGCCCATGTAGTGCGGATCGGCCGCGTGATAGGCCTCGGCCAGGTATTTGATGCCCAGCACCGGGTCCCGGTCACCGGGATCGAGGGTGAACCGCCAGCTCTTGTCGTCCTGGATCGGGTCGGCGACGGCCACGCTCAGCGCGGACTCGAGACCGAGCAGCCGCCGGACGACCAGGCCCCGGCTCGCCCAGGGACAGGCCCGGCTGACCACCAGCCGGTACCTTCCCGCCTCCACCGGCCAGCCGTCGCGGCCGTCCGCGGTGACGCGCGCGTCGAAATGGTTGGCGGACCGACGGAACTCACCGGTCTGCGGATCGGTCGGGATCGTCATGTGAGCCACCCTAAAGCGTGAGAAGGTGGTTTCGGTGTGCGTAGACTCTGGCACCCGGCGTGCTCGCACGCCGCCGCGCGGAAGGTGGTCCCCACGATGCCGTTCATGCCCGTCACCGACTCGATGTTCCTCCTCGTGGAAACGCGCGAACATCCGATGCACGTCGGCGGACTGCAACTGTTCAAGAAACCCGAGGACGCCGGGCCGGACTACTTGCGGGACCTTCGCCGGAAACTGCTCGATTCCGACAACATGCGCGACGTGTTCCGCCGTCGTCCCGCCCGGCCGGTCAACACCGCCGGTCACGTCGCCTGGGCGACGGACAACGACCTCGAGCTGGACTACCACTTCCGGCATTCGGCGCTGCCCCAGCCCGGCCGGATCCGCGAGCTGCTGGAACTGACCGGGCGGTGGCACGGCACCCTGCTCGACAGGCACCGCCCGCTGTGGGAGATCCACCTGGTCGAGGGCCTGCAGGACGGCCGGTTCGCGATCTACAGCAAGATCCACCACGCGCTGATGGACGGTGTCTCGGCGCTGCGGCATCTGCAGGGCACGCTGTCCGACGACCCGGCCGACCTCGACTGCCCGCCGCCGTGGGGCCGTCGGCCCAAGCCGGACGCCGGCCGCAACGGCAAGGCGGCACCCTCGGCGCTCAGCACCTTCGGCAAGACGGTCAACCAGCTGGCCGGTATCGCGCCCGCCGCGATGAAGGTGGCGCGGGAGGCGTTCCAGGAACACACGCTCACGCTGCCGTCACAGGCGCCGAAGACGATGCTGAACGTGCCGATCGGCGGGGCCCGCCGGTTCGCCGCGCAGTCGTGGTCGCTGGACCGGGTGCGCAAGGTGGCGACCGCCGCCGGGGTGTCGCGCAACGACGTCGTCCTCGCGATGTGCTCGGGCGCGCTGCGGGACTACCTCATGGAGCAGAACGCGCTGCCGGACGCGCCGCTGACCGCGATGGTGCCGGTCTCCTTGCGGCGCAAGGACAGTGGCGACGCGGCGGGGAACAACATCGGCGCGCTGCTGTGCAACCTCGCCACCCACCTGACCGATCCGGCCGCCCGGCTCGCGACGATCAGCGCGTCCATGCGGAACGGCAAGAAGCTGTTCTCGGAGCTGAGCCCACTGCAGACGCTGCTGCTGTCCGGGATCAACGTCGCCCAGCTCGGCGTGTCGCCGCTCCCGGGCTTCGTGAACAACACGAAACCGCCGTTCAACCTGGTGATCTCCAACGTGCCGGGGCCGCGCAAGCAGATGTACTGGAACGGCGCGGCGCTCGACGGCATCTACCCGGCGTCGGTGCTGCTCGACGGGCAGGCGCTGAACATCACGCTGACCAGCAACGGGGACAACCTGGACTTCGGCATCACCGGTTGCCGACGCAGCGTTCCGCATCTGCAGCGCATCCTGACCCACCTGGACACCGCGCTCGCCGAACTCGAACACACCGTGTCTGTCGGGCGCAGCTGACGAGAACATTCCGCAGGGCGCCGGGACACTTGAACGTCACGTTCTCGTGCAGGCGCCCTGCGAAATGTTCTCGTGGGTTAGCTGCCGTCGGAGACGTAGATGGCGCCCGGGGTGATCGTGTACAGCTGCCCGTCGGGACCGGCGGTCGCGTCACGCGTGCGGCCGAGGTTGGTCCAGAGCTTGCCGCCGTTGCCGTTCAGGTCCAGCTTGAACGTGCCGCCCTTGAGCGAGGCCATGTACAGCGAGCCCTTGTAGGCCGCCAGCCCGCTCGGCGTCGCCGCAGACGTCGGCCACGCCTTGACCGGGTTGGTCATCCCCGCCGTGTCGCACGGGCCTTCGCAGGTCGGCCAGCCGTAGTTCTTGCCGGGCTCGATCTTGTTCAGTTCGTCGAGCTTGTTCGCACCGATGTCGGAGACGTACAGCTGTCCGTTCGCCCAGGTCAGGCCCTGGACGTTGCGGTGGCCGTAGGAGTAGACGCGGCTGTTGAACGGGTTGCCGGGCGCGGCGGCGCCGTCGGTGGTGACGCGCAGGACCTTGCCGCCGAGGGAGTTCTTGTTCTGCGCGTTGGCGCCGTTCTGGCCGTCGCCGGTGCCGGCGTAGAGGTAGCCGTCGGGGCCGAACCTGATCCGCCCGCCGTGGTGGAAGCTCGCGCCACGCGGAATGCCGGTGACGATCGGCGTCGGCGTCTGGCCCAGCTTCAGCTTGGCGATCCTGTTGTCGGAGCTGGTCGTGTAGTAGATGAAGACCGTCTGGTCGGTGGCGTATTTCGGCGAGACGGCGATGCCGAGCAGGCCCGCCTCCTGGGTGACGCTCACCCCGGGAATGGTCTGGACCGTGGTGACCTTGCCCGCCTTGTCGATCTTGCTGATCGTCTTGGCGTCCTTCTGCGTGAAGAGACCGGTGCCGTCGGGCAGGAAGTCGATCGACCAGGCCTGGTTGAGGCCGCTCGCGATCTGCTTGATCGCCTGGACGGACGGCGTTTCGGTGGCCGCGGCGGGAACGGCCGCGATCGACGCGGCCGTCGCGGCGGCGAACGTGATGGCGAGAGTACGACGTAAGGACATGGGACGCCTCCTTCAGCTACACCCCTGGAGCTCGGATGGCGGCGGACGACGAGTGGTCGGGGTTCACCCGTCGCGTTGGATAGAAACACACCACGGAATGAAACGGACACCACTGGACGGGCTATCACAGCCGCGGGAGGTTAACCGGCGTATGCGCCGAGCGTGACGATCGGGTCAGCTCGATCGGCCATAGGTAGGAAACTTTACGAAATGGCTCGAGAACTTGGACCTTGCGTCTGGTCAGAATCGGCGGCCCGCTTCTAGGGTGACGGGGCTCGTCCCCGTTCGATCCCATGTGGACGTTAGGAGCAGGAAATGATCGAGACCATCGAGGTATGGACCACGCCGGACTTCGTCGAGTACGAAACTCCCATGGAGGTCACCGCATACGCGGCCCGCATGGAGGACTGAATTCCCATCCGGTGGTGGGGGCCGTCCCCCACCACCGCGCCGCCGTCCCGATCAGCGAGCCGCTGGAGGCAGCACCGTGTCTCTTTCCCTTTCCGCCGCGCCGATGTCGCCGTCGGAATTCATCGCGGCCCTGCGTGGACTTTCCCACCGCTATTGGGGTACTCACCCGTTCCATCGGCGGATGCACGACGGCGAACTGTCCGAGTACGAACTGAAGATCTGGGCCGCGAACCGCTGGTACTACCAGTGTGTGCTCCCGCAGAAGGACGCGGCGATCATCAGCAACTGCCCGGTACCGGAAGTACGCCGGGAATGGCTCGACCGCATCGTCTATCACGACGGGACGGAAGCCGGAGACGGCGGAACCGAGCGGTGGCTCCGCTTGTGCACCGCGGTCGGGCTCGACCGCGAAGAGGTTCTCGATCAGCGGCACGTCGCCCCCGGCACACGCTTCGCCGTTGACGCCTACGTGAATTTCGCGCGCACGAAACCTTGGCTCGAAGCGGTCGCTTCGGGGCTCACCGAAATGTTCGCCGGCCATCTCATGCAGCGGCGCGTCGCCGACATGCTGGCGAACTACCCGTGGATCGCGCCGGACGACCTCGCCTATTTCACCAATCGCATCGACAAGGTCTCCGGCGAGGGCAAGGGGACGCTCGACATCGTCGTGCGGCACGCCGTCACCCGCGAACAGCAGGAGAAGGCGATCGCCGCGCTGTCGTTCAAGACCGACGTGCTCTGGTCCCTGCTCGACGCCATCGAGCGCGCCGCGGCCAAGGAGTAGCGATGACCACCCTCGAAATGGGCTCGGTGCCGCGGCTGCGGCGCGGGGTCCGGCTGAGCTACGACCAGACCAGGGAAACGCACGTCCTCCTGTTCCCCGAAGGTGTGCTCGTCCCGAATCCGACCGCCGCGGCCGTGCTCTCACTCTGCGACGGCGTCGAAGATGTCACGGCGATCGCATCGGCCTTACGCAAGCGCTACGCCGGTGTCCGCGAGGAAGAGATCCTGGAAGTCCTTTCCCGGCTGGGAGATCGGCGGATCGTCGAATGGACCTGAACACCTCCACCGCGGCACCGCCGCTGGGCATGCTGGCCGAAGTGACCCATCGCTGTCCGCTGCACTGTCCGTACTGCTCGAATCCCGTCGAGATGGTCGCTCGTGACGGCGAACTGTCCACAGAGGAATGGTTGTCCGTGCTCACGCAGGCACGGGAACTCGGCGTGCTCCAGGTGCACATGTCCGGCGGCGAACCACTCGCCAGGCCGGACCTGCCCATCCTGGTCGAGCACGCCACGAAACTGGGCTGCTACGTCAACCTCGTGACGTCCGGACTCGGGCTGACGGAGTCCCGATTGGACGATCTCGTCGAACGCGGCATCGCGCACATCCAGCTGTCCGTCCAGGGCGCGACCGCCGAACGCGCGGACCGGCTCGCCGGCGCCCGGGCCCACGACCGGAAACTGGTCGTCGCCGAGCTGATCAAGAAGGCCGGGTTGCCGCTTTCGGTGAACGTCGTGCTGCACCGGCAGAACCACGACCAGCTCGCCGGGATCATCGACCTGGCCGAGGAAATGGGCGCGGACAGGCTCGAACTGGCCAACACGCAGTACTACGGCTGGGCGCTGCGGAACCGCGACGCCCTGATGCCGACCCGGCGCCAGCTCGACGAGGCCGAGCCGATCGTGCGCGCGGCCACCGAGCGGCTGCGCGATCGGATGGAGATCATCTACGTCGTCGCCGACTACTACGAGAAATACCCGAAGCCCTGCATGTACGGCTGGGGCGCGCGGCAACTGACCGTGGCGCCCGACGGGAGCGTGCTGCCGTGCCCCGCGTCGACAGCGATCAAGACGCTGAAGTTCGACAATGTGCGGGACGTTCCGCTGGCACGGATCTGGTACGAATCCAGTTCCTTCAACGCCTACCGCGGTGAGGACTGGATGCCGGACACCTGCGGCACCTGCGATCGGCGCGCGATCGACTTCGGCGGCTGCCGGTGCCAGGCGTTCCAGCTCACCGGTGACGCCTCGGCGACGGACCCGGTGTGCTCTCGTTCGCCGCAGCGCGACGTCGTCGACCTCATCCTCGCCACACCCCCGAAAACGGACGAACTCGTGATGCGGGGGCCGCGATGAGGGTGATCCTGCTCGGCACCGCGGCGGGCGGCGGTTTCCCGCAGTGGAACTGCGCCTGCGCGCTGTGCGTTTCGGACGCGCCGCCGCGGACGCAGGACTGTGTCGCGGTGAGCGCGGACGGCGAGGGCTGGTACCTGCTCAACGCGTCACCGGACATCCGCGCCCAGATTCTCGCCACGCCGGCGCTGCGAGCCGGGCCGGGCCCGCGGGAGATCCCGTTGCGCGGGGTGCTGCTCACCGATGCCGAACTCGACCATTCGCTCGGCCTGCTTCTGTTGCGGGAAGCGGGTGGGCTGCCGGTCTGGGCACCTGACGCCGTTTTGGGCGCGCTGTCCGCACAGTTCCCCGCGCGGTCGATCATCGACGGTTACGGTGGCTGGGATTGGCTGCCGTCATCGGAGGTCTCCATCGACGGGCTCCGGGTAAGTACGCTTCCCGTGAGCGACAAGCGGCCGAAGTACGCGCGTTCGTCCACTGAGGACGGCCCGTGGGTGGTCGCGTATCGGATCGAAGACGTCGAGACCGGCGGTGTCTTCGTGTACGCGCCTTGTTTGAAGAGCTGGCCGGACGGATTCGACTCCTTCACCCGCGACGCCGGTCTGGTGTTGCTGGACGGGACTTTCTACGCGCCGGACGAAATGTCGGGTGCCACCGCGGCCGAGGTCGGCGACGGCGCCCAGCTGGCGATGGGACACCTGCCGATCACCGGCAGTCTCGCGAAGCTCCGGCCCGGACCGCGTTGGGCGTACACACATCTGAACAACACGAACCCGGTGATCGACCCGTCCTCGCCGGAGCACGCCGCCGTACTGGACGGCGGCGCCTCGCTTCCCCTGGACGGTACCGAATTCAAGCTCTAGGCGACGCCTTCGGGGCTGGCGCCCGAAACGGGAACGGCGTCGGCGGTGAGGCTGTCGATCTCCGCGAGTTCGTCCGCGGTCAGGTCGACGTCGGCCGCAGCGAGACTGGCTTCGATGTTGGCCGCCTTGCGCGCGCCCACGATCGCCACGTGCACACCCGGCTGGGCCAGCGTCCACGCGATGGCGAGCTGGCTGACCGAGATCCCTTTGTCCGCGGCGAATTCCTTGAGCCTTTCGACGATGGCGAGGTTGCGCCGGAAGGTCTCCCCGGTGAACGCCGACGAACGCGAACGCCAGTCGGTCTTCTCGAACTTCGTCTCCGGCGTGAAGGATCCGGTCAGCAGGCCGCTGCCCAGCGGGCTGTACACGAGCACGCCGATGTCGTTCTCCCGCGCGTACGGCAGCGGATCGATTTCGCTGTGGCGACGGAACAGGTGATACGGCGGCTGCAGGGTTTCCACCGGGCGGGTCTTGTCGAAGTCCGCCAGCCCCGCGGTGTCGTAGTTCGAGACGCCGATATGTCGGATCTTCCCGGCGTCGACGAACTCCTGGAGGATCCCCGCGGTCTCCTCGGCCGGAGCGTCGGAATCGGGCCAGTGGATCTGGTAGAGGTCGATGTGGTCGACGTCGAGGAAGCGGAGGCTGTCCTCGATCCCCTGCGTCAGCCACTCGCGGCGGGAGTCGCGCGGGCGTTCGGAACGCGGCTTGATGCCGCCTTTCGTGGCTATGACGAGGTTGTCGCGGTCGCGCTTGAGTTCCTCGCGCAACGCCTTCCCGAGCATCGCTTCGGATTTCCCGAAACCGTAGGCCTGAGCGGTGTCGAAGAAGGTGACCCCGAGTTCGCGGGCGTGGTGGATGGCGGCGATCGCCGCGTCCTCGTCGAACGATCCCCAGTCCCCGCCGAGCTGCCAGGTGCCGAAGGCGATCCTCGACACCTCGAGACCGCTCCTGCCCAATGTCGTCGTACGCATACCCTCCAGCAGAGCACAGACATCGGATCATTGCACCGGATCTCCCGGCCAACGAAACCCCCAAATAACTGTTTGACGGTCGGCGTCCCGGCAGTCGATACTCGGCCGCATGCCCGAGTCCCCCGGCCTCGACGGGTTGCGCGTCCTCGCCCACCCCGTCCGGCTGCGTATTCTGTCGCTTTTGACCGGTGCCGCGATGAGTGCGGCCGAGGCCGCGCGCGAACTCGGTGAGACACAAGCGAATGTCAGCTATCACCTGCGGCGGCTGCACGAGGCCGGGCTGCTCGACGTCGTCGAGGAGGTCCGGATCCGGGGCGGGCTGGCGAAACGCTACCGGCACGATCCGGAGTCCGGAGCGCGGTTCACGTCGACGAATCCGGATGAGGAACAGCTGCTCATCACGGCGATGGCCGAAGAGCTCAAGCGCCGCAGCGAGTTCCGCGTCGTCGGCGAAAGCGGATCGAGGACCGACGCGGAGGTATGGCTCGACCGCGAGACCTGGGAGAAGGCGCTCCGGCAAGCTCGCGAACTGGGCGAGCTTCTGCACTCGGCCGCGCGGCCACCTCGCTCGCGGGGCACGATCCCGGTCAGCGCGACGATCTCGATGTTCGAAATGAGCCGATCGTGACATCGTTGCGCGAACCCCTGCGCCATCACAACTTCCGCTGGCTGATCGGTGGCCGCACGTTCGGGGAGTTCGGCAACGCCGTCGCTCCGCTGGCACTGGCGTTCGCGGTGATCGACCTGACCGGTTCGGCGGTCGACATCGGCATCGTCGTCGGCGCGCGGTCGGTGGCGAGCGTGGTCCTGCTGCTGTTCGGCGGGGTACTGGCGGACAGGTTGCCGCGCTCGGTGATCCTGCAGGGCACCGAAGTCGCCGCCACAGTGACCCAGGCGCTCATCGCGGCGAGCGTCCTTTGTGGATTCGCGTCGATCCCGCTGCTGGTCGGCCTGAGCGTGGTCAACGGCGCGGTGGCCGCGATCTCGGCGCCCGCCTCCGCGTCGCTCACCCCGTTGACGGTGCCCGCCGCCATGCTGGCGCAGGCCAACGCCCTGGCCAGGCTGCTCTCGAACTCCGGCCGGATCGCGGGCGCCGGGCTCGGCGGTCTCCTGGTCACCGCGGTCGGCCCTGGCTGGGCGCTCGCCGGGAACGCGCTGCTGTTCCTCGGATCGGCCCTGTCCTACCGGCGTATCCGCCTCAACCGCCGGGAACGGGTCCCCGGCAGCCGTCCGCTGGCGGAACTCGCCGAAGGCTGGCGCGAGTTCCGGTCACGGACCTGGGTGTGGGTCGTGGTCGTGCAGTTCATGGTGGTGAACGCCGTCATCGCCGGCGGGATCGGGGTGCTCGGTCCCCTCGTCGCCGACAGCAGTTTCGGGCGCACCGGCTGGGGATTCGCCCTCGCCGCGCAGACGATCGGCTCCCTCGTCGGCGGGATCCTCGTGGCCCGCTGGCAGCCGCGGCGCGCACTGTTCATCGGAGTCGCGGTGATCTTCTTCGAGGCGCCGCCGCTGATCCTCCTCGGCCAGGCGCCGTGGCTGCCGCTGCTGCTGACGGCCATGTTCGTCTCCGGCATGGCGATCGAGCAGTTCGTGGTCGCCTGGGACGTCTCCCTGCAGGAGAACGTGCCCGAGGAGAAACTCGCGCGCGTCTACTCCTACGACATGCTCGGTTCCTTCATCGCCCTGCCCCTCGGGCAGATGGCGGCCGGCCCGGCCGCGCAGCACTTCGGGGTCAGCAAGACCCTGCTCGCCTGCGCCGCCCTGGTCGTGGCCGCCACGTGTCTCGCGCTGTGCAGCGGCCAGGTGCGTGGCCTCGTCCGGAAGACCCACGCCGTCCGGCCCTAGCCCCTCGCCCAGGAGCGATAGCAAAGGTCCCTTGCTCCCTTTCCGCTGGTCACGGCCAGGGACGGACCTCTTCGAGGAGCTTCGCGACCGCGAGAACCAGGTCGTCGGAGTGCCGCGGGCCGACGATCTGGAGGCCGACCGGGAGCCCACCGGAGGTGCGGCCCGCCGGGACGCTGATGGCGGGCTGCTGGGTCATGTTGAACGGGTAGGTGAACGGGGTCCAGTCCGGCCAGCCGCTCAGCCCGCTGCCCGGCGGCACCTCGTGCCCGGCTTCGAAGGCGGCGATCGGGAGGGTCGGCGTGATCAGCACGTCGTGGCGCGTGTGGAACTCGCCCATCAGGATGCCCAGCGCGGCACGCTCGGCGTTGGCGCCGAGGTAGTCGCTCGCCGAGAAGGTCTTGCCGAATTCCCACACCTTCCGCAGCCCGGGATCGACCATCTCGGCCGAACCGGCGGGGAAGGTGTCCAGCCACTTGGCCGCCCCCGTCGACCAGAGGATGTCGAAAGCGGGCTTGGGGTCGGCGAAGCCGGGATCGGTCTCTTCGATGTGCAGGCCCGCGTCGCCCAGCGCCTGGACAGCCGCCTCGACGATCGCCGCGACCTCCGGGTCGACGTCGACAAAGCCGAGCGTCGGCGAGTAGGCGGCGTTCAGCCCGCGCACGTCCCGGCGGACGGCTTCACGGAAGGTCGAGACGGGCGGGGCGAGGGCCGCCGGGTCGCGGTGGTCGGGCAGCGCGAGGACGTCGAGGAGCAGCGCCGTGTCGTCCACCGAACGCGCCATCGGACCGGCGTGCGAGAGCGGCCCGAACGGGCTCGCCGGGAACAGCGGGATCCGGCCGTGCGTCGGCTTGAGGCCGACGATTCCGCAGAACGAAGCCGGGATCCGGATCGAGCCGCCGCCGTCGGTGCCGACGGAAAGCTCACCCATCCCCGCCGCGACCGCCGCCGCGCTCCCCCCGCTGGACCCGCCCGCCGTCGTCGCAAGGTCGTGCGGGTTACGGGTGATCCCGGTCAGCGTGTTGTCCGTGACGCCCTTCCAGGCCAGTTCCGGTGTCGTGGTCTTTCCCAGCAGTACCAAGCCGTTCTCGCGCAGTCGCGCGGTGACCGGGCTGTCGACGTCCCACGGCTGGTCGGGGTCGATGCACCGTGAACCGCGCAAGGTCGGCCAGCCCTGCGTCAGGAACATGTCCTTGATCGAGGCCGGGACACCGTCGAGCCAGCCGATCGGGTTGCCGTCCCGCCAGCGGATCTCGGACGCCTTCGCCTGTTCGAGCGCGCCGTCGGCGTCGACAAGGCAGTAGGCGTTGACCTCGCCGTCTCGTTCCTCGATGACACGCAGCGCGTTCTGGGTGGCCTCGACCGGCGACAGCTCTCCGGTGGCATACGCGGCGACCAGCTCACTCGCGGTCAACTTGGTGTCGTTCATCCGGCCCCTAACCTTGGCGAAGCGTCTCCGACGGCACGTATCCGAGCTGCTTGTCCACCACGTTGCGCAGTGGCTCCCCCGCGCGCCAGCGACGGAAGTTGTCCGCGAACACCTCTACCAGAGTAGAGCGCCAGCCGACGAAGTCGCCCGACATATGCGGCGAGATCAGCACGTTCTCCATGGTCCACAAAGGACTCTCGGAGGGCAGCGGCTCGGTGTCGAAGACGTCGAGCGCCGCGCCGCCGAGCGGTCCGTCCCGCAGCGCGCCGACCAGGTCCGACGTGACGACCAGTTCACCGCGGCCGACGTTGACGAACCGTGCGCCGGGTTTCATCGCGGCGAAAGCACTGGCGTCGAACATGCCCTTCGTCTGCTCGGTCAGTGGCGCGACCGCGACGACGTAGTCCGCCTCGGGAAGATGGCGAGCCAGGTCCGAAGAGGCGTACACGTCTTCGAAGTCGGGATCGTCCTCCCGGGAGCGGCGCCCGACGCCCGCCACCGACATCCCGGCCCCCCGCAGCATCCGCGCGATCGACCGGCCGATCGGCCCGGTGCCGACCACGAGCACCCGGCGGCCGGAGATCCGTTCACTCTCCCGGTGCTTCCACTGCCGCTGTCTCTGCAGGTCCCACGAACGGACGAAATCCTTGGCGAACGTGAGGACGACCCCGAGGACGTACTCGGCTATCGCCCCGTCGAACACGCCGCGCGAGTTCGTGAGCACGACGTCGCTCTCCTGCAGCCCCGTGAAGAGCACAGGATCGACTCCCGCGCTGGCGATGTGCAGCCAACGCAGCTTGTCGGCCGCGTGCCAGGCGCCCGGGACAGCGGTCGAGAGGAAGTCGTAGACGAAGAACGCGTCGGCTCCGGATAACGCGTCGGCCAAGCCCGCCTCGTCGGTGTAACGAACCACCGCTTCGGCTTCGATAGCGCGCATGTCCGGTGGGCGTGTGTCTCCGCAGAGCACCGCCACCACAGGGGTCTCCGAGGCGATCACGATTGACACCGTAAAAGTGGCTCGTATGATTGTCAACAATCCGAGGAACGACCCCGGAGCACCGGACCTGTGACAGCAGTAGTTTTCCGGAGGCTGAGACTTGGATTTCGACTTACTGGAGTTCGAAGGCCCACTGGCGCAGCGCGGTATCGGCGTGATCGCTCCCTTCGACCTTGCCCTGGAACGCGAGCTTTGGCGCTGGGTGCCCATGGAGGTCTCCCTCCATCTGGCCCGGACGCCGTACGAGCCCGTGCCCGTCAGCATGGAGATGGCCCAGCTCGTCAGCGACAGCAGGCATCTCGCCACCGCCACGAGAGACGTGCTCCACGTGGAGCCCGAAGTCGTCGCCTATCTGTGCACCTCCGGCAGTTTCGTCAACGGGGTCGACTACGAACGCTCTCTGACCAAGGCGATCTGCGACGCGGGCGCGCCGGACGCAGTCACCACCTCCGGCGCGCTGGCCGAGGTCCTGCACCAGCTCGACCTGCACCGGGTCTCGGTGCTGACGCCCTACGACGGCGACCTGACCGGGAAGCTGCACGACTTCCTGGCCGAACTCGGCGTGCGCACCGTGTCGAGCGACCACCTCGGCCTGGGCGGCGGCATCTGGAAGGTCAGCTACCGGACCATCGCCGAACGCATCCTCGCCGCCGACCACGCCGACGCCGACGCCATCTTCGTCAGTTGCACCAACCTCCCCACCTACGATCTGATCGAGCCACTCGAAAGCGCGCTCGGCAAACCCGTCCTCACCGCGAACCAGCTCACGATGTGGGCCTGCCTCCGACGGATGAACCTGCCGATCGTCGGCCCCGGCAAGTGGCTCCGGGAGGTCGACTGACCTCTTCCCTTACGATTGTCGACAATCTGTCCTCCGGAGGTCCCGTGCCCAACACCCCGTTCAGCCCACCTGAGCCGCCGTCCGACACGACCACGATCGGGTTCATCTACCCCGATCACGCGGCCGAAGACGACTACCCGCTCGCGGAACAGCTCCTCGGCGGGGACATGGCCGGGATCAAGCTGCCTGTCGAGCACATCTACGGGACTGACCTGCACGCCGTACCCGAGCTTCTGGACCTCGGCAGCGAAAGCCGTCTCGCCGACGGCGCCGCGCTGCTGGCCAAACACGAACCGGACGCGGTCGTGTGGGCGTGCACCAGCGGCAGCTTCGTCTACGGCTGGGAAGGCGCCCGAGACCAGGCCGACCGGCTGGCCGCCGTCGCCGGCGTCCCGGCGTCGAGCACCTCCTTCGCCTTCGTCCACGCCGCTCACGCCCTCCGCGTCCGGCGGGTCGCGGTCGCCGCCAGCTACCCGGACGACATCGCCCGGCTGTTCGTCGAGTTCCTCGGCGCGGGCGGGATCGAAGTGGTCTCGATGGGCAGCGCGGACATCGACACCGCCGCCGAGGTCGGCGAGCTCGCCCCGGAAGCCGTCGTCGAGCTCGCAGTGCGCGGCGATCACCCGGCCGCCGACGCGCTCCTGGTCCCCGACACAGCCATGCGGACGCTCGGCGAGATCAACACGATCGAGACCAGGCTCGGCAAGCCGGTGCTGACAGCCAACCAGGTCACCGTCTGGGAGGGCTTGCGGCTCACCGGGCGGTCCCCGCTCGTCCGCACGCTGGGCGCACTGTTCGGGCAGAGGGGCAACTGAACCATGTCCTTGCCGGATATCGAGCCGGTCAGCCGGGAATCGACCGCCGGGATCATCGCGCGCCAGCTGCGGGACGCGATCATGACCGGCGCTCTTCCTCCCGGCACCCAGCTCGGTGAAACGGACCTGGCCTCCCGGTTCCAGGTTTCGCGGGGCCCGCTGCGAGAGGCGATGCAGCACCTCGTTTCCGAAGGACTCCTGCGCAGCGAACGCCACCGCGGCCTGTTCGTGATCGACCTCGAACCCGGCGACGTCTACGACATCTACTCGGCGCGCTCGGCCATCGAACGCGCCGCGATGCTGCGAGCCCTGCGCGGCGACCGGGAACGGGTCGCCACCGAACTCGAACAGGCCGTGGGCGCCATGGCCGCCGCCGCGGACGACGACGACCCGACCGCGCTCTCCTGGGCGGATCTGCGCTTCCACGAAGCGCTGATCGCGGCTTCCGGCAGCAAACGGCTCGTGCGCATGGCCCGGACCCTGCTGATCGAGACCCGGATGTGCCTTACCGCGCTGCAGGGGACTTATCAGCGGGTCGAAGAACGGGTCACCGAGCACACCAGGATCATCGAAGCCCTGCGGGCGGGCGACGAAGAGACCGCGCTGTCGCTGTTGGAAGCCCATATGGAGGACGCCGTCCAGCGGCTGGCCCCGGGAACCAGCCTGCGGGAGGGCGAAGCTCCCGCGGTGCCTTAGGGATTCAGTGACCACGGCGCCGCGCCCCCAGCACCGGCTGCCCGCCCGTCCCGCCGCGGAACTCCCTGTCCCACGGCCAATTGCCGCACTCGTCCTCGTAGACCAGTTGCAGGGCATGGAATTCGTCACCGTATAGGAGGACGGCGGTGATCAGGTGCGCCGACGGCGAACTGAGCGGAACGACCTCGAACGCGGGCCAGCCCACCGCGGCGGGCAGCACCTCACCCGATTCCGGCGGCCCCGACCGGACCACCTGCTGCGCGAAATAGTTCAGGAGCTGACCGGATCTTCGCTCTCTCAGGCCGGTGACGACGAGCTCCGGCAGCCCGGCGTCGGTGAGCCCGACCGTGTAAGCGAAGCCGGGTTGGCCGATCCCGCGCTCGACCGTCTGCACCATCCAGCCGTACTTCCGGATCAGCGGACGGACCTCCTCGATGAGGTAGTCGTCGCGGGTCTTCCCGGGGTTGTCGCAATGCCAGCACATCGGCGCTCCTCCAGTCGTCGAATCCGATGATCGACACTGTGCACCGGAGCACCGACAAAAACTCACGGCCCGGGACGACACGGGTGCGATGACTGGTCTTTTTATCGCGAATTTCGCGATAAAAGCGCCGTTCGTCACTCCACCGGGAGAGTAGCGATTCGGGTCAGCTCCGAAGGCGCCTTGGGTACCAAATGGATTCTGTTCCGCGAAGGTCGCCTTAAAGGACCGAGAGTCTCTCAGAAGGCCTTCGCAGACTGGGCAATCGCCACGTTTGCGCACCTTGCCGAAGTACGTGAAGGACCCCTTCATTGCGCTAGGCGCAATGAAGGGGTCCTTCACGTACTTCAGGTGGGTGAGGCGGCGGCGACGTGTCGGTACAGGTGGTCGTGAGTGGTAAGTGTCGTTAGAACGACACTTACCACTCACGAC
>NZ_JBVJLY010000002.1:403974-556618 GCF_055584485.1 Amycolatopsis sp. NPDC102522
TTTACAGTTTTTGTGGTGGGGGGGGGGGGGGGTGGTCGGTTGTGGGTGTGTTTTTTTTTTTTTTTTTTTTTAAAAAAAAAAAAAAACCCCCCCCCCCCCCCCCACCCCGACCCACTCGCTACTCACCCCTTTGCGCTTAAGGCTCCGAAGTTTCCCTGAAGGACTCCTTGAGGACAGTGACGTAGCGCGGGCTGGGGCACCGGAACCCAGCAGAGTGACGCGAAGGGGACTTTCGCCGCACGCAATGCAACGAAAGTCCCCTTCACCAAACCCGACACATTTACCTTACCCCAAACACTCACGACACCAGGGACTTGACAAGCCACTATGCGGATGGTTCAAGATAGAGCGGCGACCACCGCGGACCCGAGTTCGGCGGTGGTGGACTTCCCGCCGAGGTCAGGGGTCTGCACGGTCCCCTCCTCGAGAACCTTCTCCACCGCCGCGTGAATATTTTGTGCCGCAACGGTTTCTCCGAGATGGTCGAGCATCATCGCACCCGCCAGGATCTGCGCCACCGGATTCGCGATGCCCTGCCCGGCGATATCGGGAGCGCTGCCGTGCACGGCTTCGAACATGGAAGGGAACTCACCTGTCGGATTGATATTGCCCGAAGGCGCCATTCCGAGCCCGCCCGTCACGGCCGCCGCCAGGTCGCTCAGGATGTCGCCGAAGAGATTGGAACCGACCACGACGTCGAGCCGGTCCGGCGCCTGTACCATCCGGGCGGCGAGCGCGTCGACATGGCACTGTTCGGCTTGCACGTCCGGATATTCCGAAGAAACTTCAGCGAAGATCTCGTCCCAGAACGGCATCGAGTGAATGAGCCCGTTGGACTTGGTCGCCGAGCAGACCCGTCCCGTCCGCGTCTTCGCCAGTTCGAAGGCATAGCGGATGATCCGCTCCACCCCGACCCGCGTGAACACGGATTCCTGTAAGACGAACTCGTTTCCCTGGCCGCGATTGTGCCTGCCGCCGATCTCCGAGTACTCGCCCTCGGAGTTCTCCCGGACGATCACCATCTCCAGCTCTTCGGCGGTGCGACCCGCCAACGCCGAAGTCGTCCCCGGCAGCAGGCGGACCGGCCGGAGATTGACGTACTGGGTGAACGCGCGCCGCACCGGAATGAGAAGGCCCCACAGCGACACATGGTCCGGCACGCCGGGAAAGCCGACGGCGCCGAGAAAGATCCCGTCGAACCGGGAAAGCTGCTCGATACCGTCGTCCGGCATCATCGCACCGGTCTTGGTGTACCGCTCACAACTCCAGTCGAACTCCTGCCACGACAAGGAGAAACCATGCGATGCCGCCGCGCGGTCGAGGACCTTGCGGGCCTCGACCGTCACGTCGACACCGATCCCGTCACCGGGAATGCTGGCGATCCGATAAGAGGAAGTCCCTGCTTGAGAAGTCACAAAGCCACCGCGATGTACTTGGTCTCGAGGAACTCGTCGATGCCGACGGTGCCGCCTTCACGGCCGAGCCCCGACTGCTTGATCCCGCCGAACGGTGCCGCCGGGTTCGAGACCAGTCCTTGGTTGAGGCCGATCATGCCGGCTTCCAGCCGTTCCGAAACCCGCAGTGCCCGTTTGAGATCGGAGGTGTACACATAGGACACGAGACCGAATTCGGTATCGTTCGCCGCCGCGATGGCCTCGTCCTCGCTGTCGAACGCAGTGATCGGAGCGACAGGGCCGAAGATCTCTTCCGAAGCGAGCTTGGCGTCCTTGGGTACGTCGGTGAGCACAGTGGCCTGATAGAAGTTGCCCGGACCGTCCACAGCAGACCCGCCGGTGAGGACGCGCGCTCCTCGCTCGGTGGCGTCGGAGACCAGGCCACCGACCTTCTCGACCGCGGCTTTGTCGATGAGGGGGCCGACGACGACGCCTTCCTCGGTGCCGCGCCCCATCGGCAGGGCCTCCATGCGCTCGGTGAGGCGCCGGGAGAACTCGTCGACGATGCCTCGCTGGACGTAGAAGCGGTTCGCGGCCGTGCAGGCCTCGCCGATGTTGCGCATCTTCGCGGTCATCGCGCCATCGATCGCCGCGTCGAGGTCCGCGTCTTCGAAGACGAGGAAGGGAGCGTTGCCGCCGAGTTCCATCGACGTGCGGAGCACCTTGTCCGCGCACTGTTCCAGCAGCTTCCGCCCGACGCCGGTCGAACCGGTGAAGGACAGCTTCCGGGCACGGCCGTCTCGGATCAGTGGCTCCATCACGCCGCCGGAGTCCGACGTCGTGAGCACGTTCAGCACACCTTCCGGCAATCCCGCTTCGGCGAGGATCGCCGCGAGGGCCAACATCGAAAGGGGGGTCTGAGCAGCAGGCTTGATGATCATCGTGCAGCCGGCCGCGACCGCGGGCCCGATCTTGCGGGTGCCCATCGCCATGGGGAAGTTCCACGGCGTGATCAGCAGGCACGGCCCGACGGGCTGCTTCGTCACCAGGAACCGGCCGGTCCCGTTGGGCGCGACGGCGTAGCCACCGTCGATCCGCACGGCCTCCTCCGCGAACCAGCGGAAGAACTCGGCCGCGTAGGTGATCTCGCCCTTCGACTCCGCGAGCGGCTTGCCCATCTCGAGGGTCATCAGCAGCGCGAGCTCGTCGGCGCGCTTGACGAGCAGTTCGTAGGCGCGGCGCAGGATCTCGCCGCGTTCGCGCGGGGCGACGTTCGCCCAGTCGGCCTGCGCGGCGACGGCGGCGTCGAGTGCGCCGACACCGTCCGCCGGTGACGCGTCGGCCACCTCGCACAGGGCTTCACCTGTCGAGGGGTCGAGAACGGGGAAGGTCTTCCCACCCGTGGCGGGCACCCACTTGCCGCCGATGAACAGTTCCTTGTCGACCGCCGCGACTACTCCGGCCTCACTGATCGAGCTCATCCCAACGCTCCTCCATGTTGTCCCGAACGCCATGCTATGGATATTGTCAACAATCGACAACAGCTCAGCCGACCTAGGAGCGCAGCCCATGGCCCAGCTATCACCGCTGCTCAAGCAGGCAACGCCGGTCGTGGTCGACCACGGTGCAGGGGTGTACCTCTACGACACCGACGGCAAACGTCACCTGGATTTCACCGCCGGGATCGGCGTGACCAGCACCGGCCACTGCCACCCGCACGTGGTGAGCGCCGCTCAGGAACAGGTCGGCAAGCTCATCCACGGGCAGTACACGACGGTCATGCACAAGCCGATGCTGGAGCTGACCGAGAAGCTGGGCGGAGTCCTGCCCGAAGGCCTGAATTCACTCTTCTACGCGAACTCGGGCAGCGAGGCTGTCGAGGCGGCGCTCCGGCTGTCGCGGCAGGCGACCAAGCGGCCCAACGTCATCGTCTTCCAGGGCGGGTTCCACGGCCGGACGGTCGCGGCGGCGACGATGACGACGTCGGGCACCCGGTTCAGCGCAGGGATCTCGCCGCTCATGTCCGGTGTGCACGTCGCGCCCTTCCCGTACGCCTTCCACTACGGCTGGGACGAAGAGACCGCGACGAAGTTCGCCCTGCGCGAGCTCGACTACCTGTTCGCGACGGTCTGCGCGCCGAACGAGACGGCCGCGTTCTTCATCGAGCCGGTGCTCGGCGAGGGCGGGTACGTCCCGGCGAACCCCGAGTTCCTTGCCGGGCTCCGGGAGCGTGCCGACAAGCACGGGATCCTGCTGGTGATGGACGAGATCCAGACCGGCTTCGGCCGGACGGGCCGGTTCTGGGGGCACGAGCACTTCGGGGTGCGCCCGGACGTCGTGCTCATCGCGAAAGGACTGGCGAGCGGATTCCCGATCTCGGGTATCGCCGCTTCGGAGGAGCTGATGACGAAGGCGCTCCCCGGTTCCCAGGGCGGGACCTACGGCGGCAACGCGGTGGCCTGCGCGGCGGCGATCGCCACGCTCGAGGTGATCCAGCGGGAAGGGCTGGTCGAGAACGCCGCCGAACGCGGACGCCAGCTGCTCGAAGGGGTCCGGGTGATCGCGGACAAGTCGCCGTCGATCGGCGACGTCCGGGGGCTGGGGCTGCTCGTCGGTTCCGAGTTCACCACACCGGACGGCGAGCCGGACACCGCGAAGGCCCAGGCCGCCCAGAAAGCCGCGTCCGCCAACGGGTTGCTGCTGCTGACGTGCGGGGCGTACATGAACGTCGTCCGGATGGTGCCGCCGCTGATCGTCGACACCGAGCAGGTCGACGAGGCGCTGCGGATCTGGGGCGACGTCGTGGCGGGGGTCGAGTGATGGCCCGCTACATCACGATCACCCTCGACAAGCGCGGGGTGTCCTGCCGGGCCCGGCTGCTCGACGCCGAAGCCCCGCGAACCTGCCGCGCCGTTTGGGACGCGTTGCCGCAAAGCGGCTCGGCCTACCACGCGAAGTACGCGCGCAACGAGGTCTACGCCCTCGTGCCGCCCTTCGCCGAACCGAAACCGGGCCGGGAAAACCCCACGATCACCCCGATTCCGGGTGATGTCGTGTACTTCGGGTTCGAAGCCTGGGAGATCGGCAATCCGGCGTACGGCTACGACCAGGACAGTGAGGCGCACAGCGACCAGGGCGCGACCGACCTCGCGATCTTCTACGGCCGCAACAACCTGCTGATCAACGGCGACGCGGGCTGGGTGCCCGGCAACGTGTTCGCGACGATCGAGGAGGGACTGGCCGAAATGGCGGAAGCCGCGCAGGACCTCTGGCTGCGAGGTGTCGAGGGCGAAACGCTTTCGTTCGCACGCGCGTGAAAAGCCCGTGGGCGGCGAAGGTTCCCCTTCCCTCGCCGCCCACGGGCCGGCACCCCTCCCTGGCTTACTGTCGTTCGCCCGCGAGCCGGTACTCGACGCCACCGACCTCTTCGCCGCGCTGGTCGACCTGGGTCACGTGGACGGTGTACTGCCCACCGGCTGCCTCGGCTCCGGCGGTGAAGCTCAGCTTGGCGTCGATCTGTTCGCCCGCCTTGAACGCCAGACCGCTGATCCTGGCCCGCTGCGGGTTCACGATGGCCAGCTCGGTCTCGCCGACCCGTTCGATGCCCTCACCCTTCGCGCCGCCTGCCCGCCAGCGTGCGGCGAGGTCGGGACCGAGGTCGATGGTGATCCGTCCCGGACCGGTGAACGGCTTGCCCGGCTGGGTGAAGACGATGTCGCCGACCGCCGTGGGGTCAGGACCGTGCCAGCCGAACACGATCGGCCGGATCACCGGGACCTTGATCTTGAACGGGACCGCGTTCACGTTGTGCCACGCGATGTTGTTGTTCTTCCGCGTGTTGACGGAGGTACTGATGCCTTCCGTCGGCAGGTCGGTCGGAGAGAGCCACCTGGCCAGCAGGCAGAAGTGCGAGCCGATCGGGACCTTCCACGGGATGACGACCGTCTTGGTGCCGTAGGGCACGTCCACGTCGAGCTTCGAACCGATGTAGTTCCACTGGTTCGGCCACTGGGCCACGGTGCCCTGCTTGGTGTACCAGACCTGCAGGTTCCCCTTCTCGTACGCGTCACCGTAGGGGCCGGGACGGTTGAGTGTGACGTGGATGAAGGCGTTACCGCCCTGGACGATCGGGTCGTCGGCGGCGCACAGGACCGTCGCCGAGAAACACACCCGGATGTCGGGGCTGGAGTAGAGCGAGCCGGACGAGTCCTCGTACCCGTAGTCGGATCCGTTGTCCCGGATGAAGACGTCGCTGCGGGTTCCCGGTGCGGCCTGCGCCGCCGGTGCGACACCGGCGAACAGCGTCGCGACGGCCAAGACGGCCGAGGCGAGCAGCGTTCGACGGCGCCGCGGGTTCGTGCTGATCATGTTTCCCTCCTTGGGCGAAACATTCGACCTTCTGACCGTCGATCAAGCCGGTTGTGGCGGGGTTGTAGAGATCGTGTGCCCTAATTGGCCGATTTCGGTGAGTCTTCGCCCGGATACGCTCACCGAGGTCACATGCCGGAGGGAGCAGGGTGCCCGGGCCAGGGGAATTACGGGTGCTGGGCCCGGTCGAAGCGATCGGCCCCACCGGGCGGGCGGAGTTGCATGGCGCCCGCCAGCGAGCCGTGCTCGGCGTTCTCGCCCTGCACGCGGGTTCGGTCGTCCCGATCCCCCGGCTGGTCGACGTCCTCTGGGGCGAGGATCCGCCCCGCACCGCGGTGAAGACCCTGCACAGCCACGTCGCCAGGATCCGGCAGGCGCTGGAGGACTGCGGGTTCCCGCCGGTCCTGCTCACGCGCAAACCCGGCTACGTCCTGACGGTCGCATCGTCCTCAGTCGACGCTCTCCGCTTCGAAGAAGAACTCCGTGCCGCCAAGCGGAGCAATCCCGGCCAAGCGGTGACGGTGTTGCGTGAGGCTTTGCGGCTCTGGCACGGCGAAGCGTTCGCGGACGCCGAACTGGACGGTTGGGGGCTACACGAGGTCGAACGGCTCCAGGAACTGCGGCTGTCCGCCTGGGAAGAACTCTGGGACGCCGAACTCAGGCTCGGCGAACACGAGGAGGTCCTCAGGGAACTTCCGCGGCTTCGGGCCGAGCAGCCGTATCGCGAACGGCTCGCCGCGCTCCACATGCTCGCCCTGCATCGCTGCGGAAGGCACCCCGAGGCGCTGGAGACGTTCCAGGCCGTGCGCCGGGGGCTGGCCGACGAGTTCGGTGTCGATCCCGGCCCGGACCTGATCGAGCTGCATACGGCGATCCTGCGCCGTGCGCCCGAACTCGACGCCCCCGTGCGGGGAACCGCTCCCGCGCAGCTCCCCGCCCGTGTCGGGCATTTCACCGGGCGACTGCAGGAGCTCGCTTCGCTCGACAGGCTCCTCGACGAACCGGAGCCGCCGGTCGTGGTCATCTCCGGCGCGGCTGGGATGGGCAAATCCGCGCTCGCCGTGCAGTGGGCGCACCGCATCGCGGACCGCTTTCCCGACGGCCAGCTCTTCCTCGACCTCGCCGGGCACGATCCGCACGAAGCGGTCTCGCCGGGCGACGCGCTCGCGCATCTGTCGCGCGGGCTCGGTCTCCCCGACGATCGGCTGCCCGACGCGACGGCCGAACGCGCGGCCCTCTACCGCTCGCTGCTGCACGGGAGGCGGTGCGTGATCGTCGCCGACAACGCGGGCGGCGTCGACCAGATCCTTCCGCTGGTCCCCGGGACGGCGAAAGCACTGCTGATCGTGACCAGCAGGCAGACCTTGGCCGCGCTCGGCAGCAGGCACGCGGTCCGGGTGTTCGCCCTCGACGCGCTGGCCGATCCGGAATCGATGACCCTGCTCACCCGGGTGCTGGGCGCCGACCGGGTCGCCCGCGAACCCGCGCAGGCCGCGCGGCTGGCCAGGCTGTGCGACGGGATGCCGCTGGCGCTGCGGATCGCCGCCGCGCGCCTGAGCGGCGAACCTGGGCGTCCGATCGCGGAACTCACCCGTGAGCTGACCGGCGTCGGCCGACTGGAAACCCTTGCGGTACAAGGAGATTCCCGGACGGTCAAAACCGTCCTCGCGAGCGCCTACCTGCCGTTGGAGCACGCTCCGGCGCAACTGTTCCGGCTGTCCGGGTTGATCCCGGGGACCTCGTTCAGCTCGGCCCTCGGCAGCGCGCTGTGCGGGGTGCCCGCCGAAGCGGGCCGGACGGCGATCGCCGCGCTGTCCGCCGCGCACCTGATCACCCCGGCGGGCCAGGATCGCCATCGCCTCCACGATCTGATCCGCGAGTTCGCCGTCGCGTGCGCCCGCGCCGACGAAACGACGTCGAGCCGCGCCGAGGCCGCGGACCGGCTGATCGACTGGTACCTGCATGTCGCCGCCGAGGCGAACCGGATCATCGACCCGAACCGTGATCTGGTCACCCCGGCGCTGCGCCACCCTCCGCCGGAGCGGCCGTTCCCGGCGGAAAGGCGTGCGGCGCTGGCGTTCCTGAGCGCCGAGCGCGCGAACCTGCTGCCCGTGGTGCGGTTCGCGCGCGAACACGGCCGCAACACCGCCGCCTGGCAGCTCACCTACCTGCTCACCAGTTTCTACGACACCACAGGTGGCTGGAACGAGCGGATCGGACTGTGCCGCGAGGGGGCCGCGGCGGCCGCTGACCTCGACGATCCCTTGGCGGAGGCGGAAATGCTGCGCGCGCTGGGCGCGGCCTACTTCATGACCCGCCGGCTGACGGACGCGCTCGAAACCAACGCCCGCGCGTTGAAGGCCGCCCGCGCGGCGGGCGATCTCGAAGGCGAAGGGCACATCTACAACAACACCGCGAACGCCTACGCCGCGCTGCGCCGCTTCGACGAGGCGATCACCGCGTACCGGCTCGCGGTGGAGCGCTGCACCTCGGCGGGCAACCGGCTCGGGCGCGCGCTGTCCCAGCGCAACCTCGGTCACGCCTACATCCGCCGCGGCCAGCCGATGGACGGCCTCAGCCCGCTGACGGCCGCGCTGGAGACGTTCCGGGAACTCGGCAACGCCCGGCTGGAAGCCGCCACGCTGGACACGCTCGGCGAGGCCTACGAGGAACTCGGCGATCACGACGTCGCGCTGGAGCATCTCGGCAAGGCGCTGGCCGCGTCCCGGGCGATCGGCGACCGGTGGCAGGAGTGGGAGTCGCTGCTGCACGCCGGCCAGGTCCACCTCGCCCGCCGCGACTTCCGGGCCGCGCGGGACGATTTCGACCAGGCGCTGCTGATCAGCCGGGACGTCGGGAACCGGCACAGCGAGGCGGCCGCGCTCGACAGGCTCGGCCGTGCCCACCTCGGCCTCGGCGACCTGGCCGCGGCGCGCGAAAACCTCGAACGCGGCCTCGCGGTCCGGGAAGGCGTCCCGGATCCGTACGAGGAGGCTCATCTGCACCGCGACCTCGGTGATCTCGAGGCACGATGCGGCGACACGGCCGCCGCGGCCGCCCACTGGGCTCGAGCGATCGAGCTGTACCGGCGGGCGAACGCGACGGCCGACGCCGACCTCGTCACCGGGCGGGGTTGATCACCACGGTCGAGGTCGCGTACACGAGCTTGCCCTGCGACGGCTCGAAGAACTCGACCCGCGCCTTCCCCGCTTGCCCTGGCAAGGGGGTGATTTCGGCGTATCCCCTGGTCTCACCGCGCTGGAAGGTGACGACACCGTCCTTCACCGGCACATGGCCGGAGCCTTCGGTGCGATAGCGGATCGTGAGCGGTCCCGGCCACGGCCGGGAGAGCACGACGGGCACCTTGCAGCTCGTGCCCTGCGCGAAGTTGGGCGGAACGAGCCAGCAGATCTCTCCGTCCTGTGTGGTGGCGAGCGGGGAGGTCTTCGTCGCGTCGTCGTCGGCCACCCACGCCACGCCGACACTGTGGCCGATCCGCACCCCCTTCTCGCCGTAGAGAAGCAGGGAGAACATCTCGTCGTTCTCCACGAGGGAATCGGCGCGGACCTTGACCGCGACGGTCTGCGTTCCCGATCCCCCGGACCAGGTCAGCGTGCCCGCGGCGGGCAGGTAGTCGACCCCTTCCTTGGCGGTGAACGCCGGATCGACCGGCGAGCCGTTGCCCTCGATCGTCCGGTACTCGACCGAGCCCTGCGGCGCGCAACCGCCGTCGTCGAGGGAAACGGTGAAGAGAAAGGTGGTGTACCCGGCGCTTGTCCCCTCGGCCCGGCTGACGCCGCTGACGTTCGCCACGGGCGCCGTGCAGCCCGCTTCCCCGCCTTCGGCCACCGGTACCGTGAGCCCGCACGTGATCGCGAGCGCCGCCCCCAGCGTCGCGATCCGTCTCATCCTTGGTCCCATCGAGCGTCCCACCCCTTCCGGCGGGCCGCCGCGGCCCGCTGCGACATGGGTAACCGAGTGCGGTTGTCGCGAGGTTGTGACCACCGGGAAGTAAACATGAAAATGATTCATGGCCATCCCCGCCCAGGACGTACTACGCTTCGGTAACCAGGCAAAGACGCGTGAGGAAGGGCAGTCGATGGGCGATGTTGCGGCACGGTTCGCCGAGATCGTCGGGGACACGAATTTGCTGACAGGCGAAGCGATCCCCGAGGACTACGCACACGACGAGGCTTTGACCATCAGCCCACAACAGCCCGCCTACCTGGCGAAACCTGGGAGCGCGGAAGAGATCGCGGAGCTGCTCAAGACCGCGAGTGAACACGGTGTGCCGGTGACCGCCAGAGGGTCGGGAACCGGGCTTTCGGGTGGTGCGCAGCCCCGCGAAGACGGCCTGGTGATCTCTTTCGAACGCATGAACGCGGTGCTGGAGATCGACACCGAAAACCACGTCGCCGTCGTCCAGCCGGGCGTCACACTGTCCGAATTGGACGAAAAGACCACGGCTGCCGGACTCGGCTACACCGTCCATCCCGGGGAACTGAGCGCGAGCGTCGGCGGCAACGTCGGAACGAACGCGGGCGGCATGCGCGCGGTCAAGTACGGCGTCACGCGGCACAACGTCGTGGGCCTGCAGGCGGTACTGCCGACCGGCGAGATCATCCGGACCGGCGGCAAGACCTCGAAGGTGTCGACAGGGTATGACCTGACGCAGCTGATCATCGGCTCCGAGGGCACCCTCGCGATCGCGACCGAGGTCATCGTGAAGCTGCACCCGCGCCTGCCGCACGGCGCCACGGTGTTCGCCCCGTTCGAGACGTTCGACGAGGTGATGACCGTCGTCCCGAAGATCGTCTCCAGCGGGCTCTCGCCGCACATCCTCGAGTACATCGACAACCTGACGCTCGCCGCGATCAGCTACAACGAGAAGCTCAGCCTCGGTGTCCCGGACGCCATCCGCGACACCGCGCAGGCTTATCTGGTGGTGGCGCTGGAAAACCGGGACAACGACCGGTTGCACGCCGATATCGAGGAACTCGGCGGCATGCTGGGCGATGTCGGCGCGATGGACGTGTACGTGCTCGAAGGCAGTTCGGCACGCAAGCTCATCGAGGCCCGCGAGAAGGCGTTCTGGACGGCGAAGGCCGCCGGTGCCGACGACGTCATCGACGTGGTGGTGCCGAGGTCCGCGATGCCGGAGTTCATGCGCCGGAGCAGGGAAATGGCGCTCTCGCGCGAGGCGGGCGCACTCGGCTGCGGGCACGCCGGCGACGGCAACGTCCACCTCGCCATCTTCTGCAAGGACCCGGAAAAGCGGAAGAAGCTGCTGACCGACATCTTCGCGCTCGGTATGGAACTCGGCGGCGCGATCTCCGGCGAGCACGGCCTCGGGAAGGCCAAGGCCGGCTACTTCCTCGATCTGGAGGACCCGGCGAAGATCGCGCTGATGCGCCGGATCAAGGAGAGCTTCGACCCGGCCGGGATCCTCAACCCCGGCGTTCTTTTCGCTGAGAGGGCTTGAAAGTGAGTGACATGAACGGCGCCCAGTCCCTGATCCGCACGCTCGTCGACAGTGGTGTCGACGTGTGCTTTTCGAATCCGGGCACCTCGGAGATGCACTTCGTGGCCGCGCTCGACGCCGTGCCCGAGATGCGCGGCGTGCTCGGCCTGTTCGAAGGCGTCGTCACCGGCGCCGCGGACGGGTACGCGCGTATCGCCGACAAGCCGGCCGCCACGCTGCTGCACCTGGGCCCCGGCCTCGGGAACGGGCTGGCGAACCTGCACAACGCACGCCGGGCGCACACCCCGATCGTCAACGTGATCGGCGATCACGCGACCTACCACAAGCAGTACGACGCCCCGCTCGAATCGGACATCGAAGCCGTCGCCGGGTCGCTCGAGGGCTGGGTCCGCCGCTCGGAGCACACGAAGGACGTCGGTGCCGACGCCGCCGCGGCGGTCGCGGCCTCCCAGGACTCCCCCGGGCAGGTGGCGACGCTGATCCTCCCCGCCGACGCGTCCTGGGGCGAAGGCGGCGAGACCTGCGCGCCCATCCCGCCGCGGATCCCGCAGGCCGTCGACGCGACGACGGTGAAGAAGATCGCCGAGGTACTGGCCAGTGGTGAATCGGTCGCGCTGCTCGTCGGCGGCAACGGCTGCCGCGAAGCCGGACTGCTCGCGACCAGCCGAATCGCCGCCGCGACGGGAGTGAAGGCGTTCGTCGAGACCTTCCCCGCCCGGCTCGAACGCGGCGAGGGCCTGCCGACGATCGAGCGGCTGGGCTACCTCGCCGAGCAGGTCGCGTACCAGCTCGACGGGGTCAAGCACGTGATCGTCGCCGGGACGAAGGCGCCTGTGTCGTTCTTCGCCTACCCCGGCAAGGCGAGCAACCTGGTGCCCGAAGGCGCGCAGGTCCATGTGCTGGCCGAAGTCGGGCAAGACGTCCCGCGGGCCCTGAACGACGTCGCGGACCTGGTCGCCGCCGAGACGCAGCCGGTGCTGCAAGAGGCCTCGCGGCCCGCGCTGCCGTCCGGCCCGCTGACGCCGCAGAACTGGGTCGAGGTGATCGGCGCGCTGCTTCCGGAACGCGCGATCATCGCCGACGAGGCGAACACGTCCGGTCTGCTGCTGCCCGCCGCGACCGCGGGTGCGCCGCGGCACGACGTGCTGACGCTGACCGGTGGCGCGATCGGTTACGGCATGCCCGTCGCGACCGGGGCGGCCGTCGCCGCGCCGGACCGGCCGGTGATCAACCTGCAGTCCGACGGCAGCGCCCTGTACACGATTTCGGCGTTGTGGACGCAGGCACGGGAAAACCTCAACGTCACCACGGTCCTGCTGAACAACCGCGCGTACGCGATCCTGCGGCTGGAGTTGCAGCGCGTCGGCGCGGACGCCAGCGGCCCGAAGGCGAACGAGCTGCTCGACCTCTCCCGGCCCGACATGGACTTCGCCAAGATCGCCGAGGGGATGGGCGTGCCGGCGACCCGGGCGACGACCGCGGAGGAGCTGGCCGAGCAGTTCCAGCGCGCGCTCGCCGAGCCGGGACCGCACCTGATCGACGCGATCGTTCCGACGCTGTTCTGAGCGGAGCGCCCTATGTGCGATGAAGTCTCTTCATCGCACATAGGGAGCTACCGGACCGCCGCGACCAGCGGTTCGGGCTGGCGCTGCTTCGGCACGAAAGCGGTCAGGACGAGCCCCAGGAGTGCCGCACCGGCGGCGACCACGAAACTCAGCCGGAACCCGTCCGCGGACGGGACGGAAACCCCGCCGACGGTGATCGCCAGCGACGCGAGCATGGTCGCCATCACCGCGCTGGACGTCGACGTGCCGACGGAACGCATCAGCGAGTTCAACCCGTTCGCGGACGCGGTCTCGGTGACCGGGACCGAGCCCATGATCAGCGCGGGCATGGCCGCGTAGGCGATGCCGACACCGCCACCGATGATGATCGACGCCGTGATCAGCTCGAAGGCGTTGTCCATCAAAACGGTCGCGAAGACGTACCCGGTCGCGATGGTGGTGGCACCGACCATCAGCGTCGTACGCGGGCCGTAGCGCTCGATGAGCCGGGCCGAAACCGGCGACAGCAGGAACATGACGACACCGTTCGGCGCCAGGCAGAGCCCGGCCTGCACCATCGTCAAGCCGAGGCCGTAACCGGTCGACCCGGGCGCCTGCAGCAACTGCGGGAACGACAACGCCATCGAGTACAGCGCGAACCCGATCATGATCGACGCGAGGTTGGTGAACAGCACCGGGCGCCGCGCGGAGACCCGCAGGTCCACGAGCGGATCGCGGCGCCGCAGCTGGTAGACACCCCAGACCAGCAGGATCAGCACCGCGATCCCGGCGAAGCCGAGGGTGCGGCCGCTGCCCCAGCCCCATTCGCCGCCCTTGACGATCGGCAGCAGCAGGCAGACGAGCCCGGCTGTCAGCCCCACGGCTCCGAGGTAGTCGAACGGCGCCGGTGTCTTCACCGGCGACTCCGGCACCACGAACAGGATCAGCAGGCCACAGACGAGCCCGAGCCCCGCCGACGCCCAGAAGAGGACGTGCCAGTCGGCGTTCTGCGCGACCAGCGCCGACACCGGAAGTCCGATGGCGCCGCCGACGCCGAGCGTCGAACTCATCACCGAGATCGCGGCACCGACCCGTTCCGGCGCGAGTTCGTCGCGCATGATGCTGATCCCCAGCGGGATCGCGCCCATCGCGCAGCCCTGCAGCCCCCGGCCGACGACCATCAGCGCGAGCGAGCTGGTCAGCGCGGACACCACCGAACCGGCGACCAGGAAACCCAGGCTGATCAGCAGCAACCGGCGTTTACCGTAGAGATCGCCGAGCCTGCCGCTCACCGGCATCACCACGGCTCCGGCGACCAGGGTCACCGTCACCACCCACGACGCGTCAGACGGGGTCGCGTTGAGCAGCCGGGGAAACGCTGGAATGAGCGGGACGACGAGCGTCTGCATGAACGAGGCCACCAAACCGCAGGTGGCGAGCACGACGACGAAGACCCGGGGCGAAGGTGCCCGTCCGACCGGTTTCACCGTGCGCATCCCATGATCCGACCTTACACAGCACCACCCTCCTGAGTGAACGCTTCACCGACGGGATCACAACCAGGTGCGAACCCCACCATGTCCGGAACAAGTACCGCGGCGATTCTGGCTGTAGCTATAGGAACCGTCTTTGCAGAGGGCTGTCGCGCCGTCGGCGGCTCCGGGCCCTGTCGCCGGCCGATGGACACAGACACCATCGGTGTTGCGGTAGTAGTCGCTTCCGCACGCCGCCGGATTCGGCGCCTTCGCCGTGGGTGTCGTCTTCGGCCGTGCTTGCGACGGTGTCGGATCGGCCTGCTTCGGCACCGCGACCGCGGTCGTGGTCGTGGTCGTGGTCGGCGGCACGAACTGCTGCGGTGCCGGCGTGTCCGTGGTCGTCGGTGCTGCCCAGCTAGTGGTCGGCGTCGGTGATGTTGACGACGTTGACGCCGTCGTCGTTGTCGACGCCGAACTGCTCTGCGTCGTGACCCGCCCGGCGGGCACGGTCTCCACACCGCAGCCTCCGGCGACCAGAAGTCCGATCGCCAGTGCCATGCCCAGCTTCGTTGCTCTCTTCGGCATAACGGCCTCCCCAGCACTTGGTAGTGCCGCGTAGTCGGGAGATCGTTCGCCGGTGTTACTTCCGGCTGGAGGGTCAGTCGACCATCGTGCCGCAACTGATATTCAGCGCTGTCGCCGTCATGCTGCGTGCATGGTCCGACGCGGCGAAGGCGGCCACACGGGCGACGTCTTCCAGTGACGCCGTCCGCTTGAGCATCGTCGCGTCGACCATGTCACGGATCGCCTCGTCGAGTCCGGCGCCCGCCGGGATCGTCTCCGGAATACCGCCGGTACGCAGGGTCACGACACGGATGCCGTGCGGTCCGAGCTCGCACGCCAACCCTCGCCGCAACGCTTCCATCGCGCTGAACGCGACTTGCAACCCGCCGAGGTGGTAGCCAGGCAACGGATCGCCGTCGCCGCCGAACATCAGGATCACCCCGGACCCCTGCCCGATCATGTGCCGGGCGGCCGCCCGCGCGGTCAGGAAGTTCGTCTGAACCGCCGTGCGGACCGGGCTTTCGAAGTCCGCCAACGACATTTCGACCAGTGGGGTGCCCTGGACGTCGTTGTGCGTGATCACGTTCATCGAGATGTCGACGCTGCCCGCCGAAGAAGCCACCGAAGCGGCGTGCTCGTCGATGGCCGCTTCGTCGAGCGCGTCGAACTCCGCCGTTTCGACTTTCCCGCCCGCCGACCGGATTTCGTCGGCCAGCGCGTCGAGCTTCTTCAACGTGCGGCCGACGAGGTGGACTGTCGCGCCCTCCCTGGCGAATCCGCGAGCCACCGCGCTCCCGATTCCGCCCGCCGCCCCGTAGATGATCGCGTTCCTGCCTTCGAGCAACATCTGATCCTCCTTATTTCCCGTCCAGCGTGATGAGTCCTTCGGGCATTCCTTCCAAGTGGACATCGGCCCACAGCGGGAGCCAGCTGTCGATCTCGTGGAACCGGCGCAGTTCCGCCAAACCGCTGAGCCAGCCCATCCAGGCACCGTAGGGCGGCTTCTCGTCGGAGAATCCACTTTGGACGAAAGTCAGCTTCGTGCCACCATCGGAGTCCTCGAGTTCCCAGGAGGCCACGACGCCGTCTTGGTACGCGAGCGACATCCTGGAACCGGGCACCAGGTCGACGATCTTCGCCGGATCCGGATCCTGTTCAAGCGAGCCCATCGCCCACCGGCCGCCGACATGAGGCTCCGCCTCTATCCGGGCGCCGAACCAGCGGGTGAACACGGCGGGGTCGGCGATCGAGGCGTAGACCTCGCCGCGCGGCGCGTCGATCCGCACTTCTTCGCTCATCAGCGGGGAAGTGAGGTCGCAGCGGGCGGTGAGCGGGCGTCCCTCGACGTGATCGACGAGGTTCGCGACGGACAGCGCCCAGAACGTGTACAGCATTCCGGGCGGCGAGTCCGGGTCGGCGAGCATCGCGTCATAGTCCGGCAGACCGGTCTGACTGAGCGACAAGGAGGTCTCGTCCCCCTCTTCCGTCAGCGCGATCTCGACGACGGTCTCCGTCCCGCCGACGGTCCAACCGAACCGCAGGACGTGATTCTCGGCCGCCAGCAAGCGCTGACGCGGAACGTCCCCGTCCGGTGTGTAGCGGCCCCAGAACTCGTACCGGGACGGCAAGTCGACTTCCGCGTGCTCGGAAAGCCACGTCCGCAGTGCCGCGGGATCGAGCAGCGCGTGCCAGACCTCGTCGATCGGCGCGCGCACGCTCACTCGGAATCTCGTCGGTTCAGTCACGTGCCTCTCCCTTCGGGTAACAGGCCACGGCGAGCTTGAAGGCGTCACCTTCCGCTCCGCCGTAGCGGGTGAACAGATCCTGCAAAGTCGTCTTCAGTTCGTCGAGGAACTCCTGGCGGCGCTCCGGCTCCACCCGGATCTCGCCGGAGACGCCGATCGACGGCAGTTCCGGTGCGGCCCTGTCGAGCGCGGCCACGTCCGACTGAACCTCTTCCATGAGGTCGATCAGATAGCCGAGGCTCAGTTCGTCCCGCGCCGCCCGCGGGCCGATCCGGCCCACCAGCCCGGGCGACAGCCAGTACGAACGCGCGCTCGCCTGATACACGCCCTCACTGACGGCGCGCACCTTCCGCTCGGACACCTGCTTCACGAGCCCGGCTTCCACCAGGCGTTTCACGTGGTAATAGACCCGCTGCGGCGTCTGGTCCAGCACCGCCGCCACCTCGGTGCAGGATCGCGGCTCCGCCAGTTGCCGCAGAACGTCCACCCTCTGAGGCTTCAGCAACGCCTCTGCCTGCTCGAGCCGCTCCAGGTACTCCACATCCTTCACGGCGCCACATCCTCGATCACAAAAATGAGTTTGAACGTAAAAATCCATTTTGTCAATCGAGCCGGATCGCGCTACTCTCGTCGTGTGGCGATCCTGCGGCGGTACGCGGCGGACATCGCGGTCACCGTGGCGGTGATCGCGGGCTCTGTCGCGGCTTCACTCGGCGACAGCGCCGAGGCGCCGCGCAACGCGGCCGTCGGCTGGGTCTGCGTGGTACTCGCTTGTGCCGCGTTGTTCCTGCGCCGCCGGTATCCGCTCCCCGTCACGATCTTCACCGCGGTCTGCTGCGCGATCTACTACCCGCAGACCGATCCGGACGGGTTCGTCCTGCTCGCGTTCGCCTTCGCGCTGTACAACAACGCCTCGACAGGGCGGATCCGCAGCGCGGCGGTCGTCGCGGCGGCTTCGCTGGGCGGTGTCGCGATCGGCGAGTCACAGGCCGGCGCCACACGGCAGGTGGACAACTTCGCCTTCCTGCTGATGGCGGGCTGGTTCATCGCGCTGGTCGCGGTCGGAGCCGTGACGTACTACCGCCGCGAAGCCGAGCGCACCAAGGAGGCCGAGGCACAGCGAAGGGCCTCGGACGAACGGCTCCGGATCGCGCGCGAACTGCACGACGCCCTCGGCCACCACCTCGCGCTCATCAACGTCCAGGCGGGTGCGGCGCTGCACGGCAAGGATCCGGCGAAATCCGAGGAAGCCCTGGCCACGATCAAACAGACCAGCAAGGAGGCGTTGCGTGAACTCCGCGCCACACTGGGAATGTTGCGGCAGGCGGATACGCCGAGCCTGGCGAGGGTCGCCGAACTCGCCGAGTCGGCGGGCGCGCACGGGCTGACCGTCCGGACAGAGATCGATGGCACGGCCAAGGATCTGCCGCCCGACGTCGAGCACGCCGCCTTCCGCGTCGTCCAGGAGGCGCTGACCAACGTCGCGCGCCACGCCGCCGCGAGCACCGTCGTGGTGCGGATCGGCTACACGCACCATGATGTGTCCGTGCAGATCGACGACAACGGCCGGGGAGGCACGGCGGAGCCCGGCAACGGGATCCGCGGGATGACCGAACGGGCCGAGGCACTCGGTGGCGAACTCACCGCGGCCGCCCGCGAAGACGGCGGCTTTCGCGTGCACGCCCGGCTTCCCTTGCGGGTGAAGAAATGATCCGGGTCCTGCTCGTCGACGACCAGCGGCTGGTCCGCGCCGGGTTCAAGTCCATCTTGGACGGTGAGCACGACATCACCGTGGTCGCCGAGGCGGCGAATGGGCGTGAATCCCTCGAAGCCGCGCACGAACACAAACCCGACGTCGTCCTGATGGACATCCGGATGCCGGTGATGGACGGGCTCACCGCGACCCGGCATCTGCTCGAAGATCCGGCGCTGACCGGGATCAAGGTCGTCATCCTCACCACCTTCGACCTCGACGAGGACGTTTACGGCGCGTTGCGCGCGGGCGCCAGCGGGTTCCTGGTCAAGGACACCGAACCGGAGGAACTGATCCACGGTGTCCGGGTGGTCGCCCGGGGCGACGCGCTGCTCGCGCCGTCGATCACCCGCCGCCTGATCTCCGAATTCGCGGGCCGGGTGGCGCGGCCCGCGCCCTCGCCCACCCTGAACCGGCTCACCGAACGCGAACGTGAGGTGATGAGCCTCGTCGCGGCCGGTCTGTCCAACGACGAAATCGCGAAGGAACTCGTGCTCAGCCCAGCGACGGCGAAGACGCACGTCAGCCGCATCATGACCAAAGTGGACGTCCGCGATCGCGCGCAACTCGTCGTACTCGCCTACGAATCGGGCATGGTCACCCCTCGCTGGTTGACCCCGTGACCACAACCCCAGTAGTACGGGAAACGCCTTAGGGGTATCCAGAAGTTGTGGCCGGAGTGCCCGCCGCAGCCCGACGATCCGCGGCCCCGGAACGCCGATGCTTTCCGGCATGGACACCATCACACCTTCCGAGAGCCGGCCCGGGAGCCGGCCAGAGGGGCAGCCTGGGGGCGGCCTCTCGAAGCTGGCGGGCTGGTCGCAGCGCCACCGCTGGCTCGCCGTTTCGCTTTGGCTGCTCACCCTCATCGGCGTCACGCTGGGTTCACAGCTGGCCGGAAGCGCCTACCACGACGACCATTCGTTGCCGGGCACCGAATCCCAGCAGATCATGGACCTGTTCAAGACACAGGCGCCCACGCAGACCGGTGCGACCGCCGAGATCGTCTTCAAGACCGCCAGCGGCCTCGCGACCGCACGCGGGCCGATCGACTCGATGCTCGCCGAAGTCCGTACCCATCCCCATGTGAAGGCGGTGACGAGCCCCTTCGACAACCCGTCCGCGGTCTCCCGCGAGGGCACGATCGGGTACGCCGCGATCGCTTTCGACCTGGAGTCGAAGGATCTGCCGTACGACGACATCGTGCGCGTCGTCGACACCGCGAAGAAGGCGGAGTCTGCCGGGCTTCAGGTCGAACTCGGTGGCGAGCCGATCAAGCGGACCAGCGGGGGCGGTGGCCCGTCGGAAGGTGCCGGGTTGCTGGCCGCGCTGGTGGTCCTCGTCTTCCTGTTCCGTTCGATCCTCGCCGCGGGGCTCCCGGTGATCGCGGCGATCTTCGCCGTCGGCAGCACGCTCGGCGTGATCGTGCTGGTCAGCAGGTTCGTCGACATCGCGAGTTACACGGTGCCGCTGATGATGCTGGTCGGATTCGGTGTCGGCGTGGACTACGCGCTGCTCATCTTTTCCCGGTATCGCAGCGAAATCCTGGGCGGTCTCGACCGGGAACGGGCGGTGCGGCGGGCACTCGACACCGCAGGGCGATCGGTGCTGTTCGCCGGTGGCACGGTGATCATCGCGCTGCTCGGCCTGCTCGCGCTCGGCCTCGGTTCGCTGCGCGGTGTCGCTCTCGCGGTGGCGTTGACCGTTCTCGTGACGATGCTCGCGTCGGTCACCCTGCTGCCCGCGCTGCTCTCCCTTTTCGGCCGCCGCCTGGAAAAGGGCATTCGCAAGCACGCCACGAAACGGGAACACGGCAGGACCTGGGGCAAGCTCGGGGACGCGGTCCAGCGACGACCGATGGTGCCGCTGGCGATCGGATTGCTCGTCCTCATCGGACTCTCCCTGCCCGCTCTCGGCATGCGTCTCGGATTCGCCGACGCCGGCACGGACCCCGGGACCTCGACCACCCGCCAGGCCTACGACCTGATGACCGAAGGCTTCGGCCCCGGGTTCAGCGAGCCGCTGATCGTGGTCGCCGAAAACGGCGACGGCGCCGCCCTGCGAGGGAAACTCGAAGCCACCCCCGGCATCGCCGAGGTGACGCCGCCGATGGGGCAGGGTGTCACGACCGTCCTCGCCTTCCCGACGTCGTCGCCGCAGGACGAAGCGACCGCCGATCTGGTGGAACGGCTCAGGACAGAGGTGTTGCCGACTCTGCCCGGCAAGTACCTGGTCGGCGGGAGTGTCGCGGCCGCGGTGGACTTCGCGGACGCCGTCGGCGACCGGCTGCCGCTGTTCGTGCTGGTGGTCGTCGGGTTGTCGGCGTTGCTGCTGATGGTCGTGTTCCGCTCGATCCTGATCCCGCTGAAGGCGGCCGCGCTGAACCTGCTGAGCATCGGCGCCGCGCTCGGCGTGATGACGGCGGTGTTCGGCGACGGCCTGTTCGGGGCGCAGCCGGGACCGATCGAGGCGTTCGTGCCGGTGCTGATCTTCGCGATCGTGTTCGGGCTTTCCATGGACTACGAGGTGTTCCTGGTGTCCCGGATGCACGAGGAATGGCGGCGCACCGGCGACGCGCGCCACGCCGTCCGCGAGGGGCTCGCCTCCACCGGCGGGGTGATCACGGCCGCGGCGGTGATCATGATCCTGGTGTTCGGCGCGTTCCTGCTCAACCCCGATCGGATGCTGGCGCAGTTCGGTCTCGGGCTGGCGGTGGCTGTGCTGGTGGACGCGTTCGTGATCCGCTGTCTCGTGGTGCCCGCGGTGATGCGGCTGCTCGGGGAACGCGCTTGGTGGCTGCCGCGATGGCTGGACCGACGGCTGCCGCACGTGGCCCTGGAACCGTCGTCCCGCTAGACCCCCGAACGCTATGAAAGGTCCTTTCCTTGCAAATTTCGCAAGGAAAGGACCTTTCATAGCACGCTAAAGCGGGCGAAGCGGCTTACTCGTAGATCTCGCCCTTCGCGGCCTTCTCGACCAGCGAAGCGGGCGGGGTGAAGTGGTCGCCGTAGCGCTCGGCCAGCTGACGCGAGCGGTCGACGAAGCCCTGCAGGCCACCCTCGTACTGGTTGATGTACTGGATGACACCACCGGTCCACGCCGGGAAGCCGATGCCGAAGATCGAGCCGATGTTGGCGTCGGCGATGGTGGTGAGCACACCCTCGTCGAAGCACTTCACGGTCTCGAGCGCCTCGGCGAACAGCATCCGCTCCTTGAGGTCCTCGAACGGGACATCGGCGCTGCCCGACTTGAACGCGTCGCGCAGGCCCGGCCACAGACCGGTCCGCTTGCCCGCCTCGTCGTAGTCGTAGAAGCCCGAGCCCGTGGAGCGGCCCTTGCGGTCGTGCTCGTCGAGCATCTTGTCGATGACGGCCTCGGACGCGTGCGGCGTCCAGGTGCCGCCGGCCGCCTCGATCGCTTCGCGGGTCTCCTTGCGGATCTTGCGCGGCAGCGTCAGGGTCAGCTCGTCCATCAGCTGCAGCGGCGGGGCCGGGTACCCGGCCTGCGCACCGGCCTGCTCGATCGACGCCGGCTCGACACCCTCGCCCAGCGCGGCGACGGCCTCGTTGATGAAGGTGCCGATGACGCGCGAGGTGAAGAAGCCGCGGCTGTCGTTGACGACGATCGGGGTCTTCTTGATCTGCAGGGTGTAGTCGAAGACCTTCGCCAGCGTGGCGGGCGAGGTCTTCTCACCGCAGATGATCTCGACCAGCGGCATCTTGTCCACCGGCGAGAAGAAGTGGATCCCGATGAAGTCCTCGGTCCGCTGCACGCCCTCGGCCAGCGAGGTGATCGGCAGGGTCGAGGTGTTGGAACCGAGCACCGCGTCGGGGTTGACGAAGCCCTCGATCTCCTTGAACACCTTGTGCTTCAGCTCGACGCTCTCGAAGACGGCCTCGATCACGAAGTCGACGCCGGCGAAGTCCTCCGCCTTGTCGGTCGGCTTGATCTTGGCGAGCAGCGCGTCGGAGCGCTCCTGCGTGGTCTTGCCGCGGGAGAGAGCCTTCTCCTCCAGCTTGACCGCGTAGCCCTTGCCCTTTTCGGCGCCTTCGAGCGTGACGTCCTTGAGCACGACGTCGATACCGGCCTTCGCCGAGACGTACGCGATCGCGGCGCCCATCATGCCCGCGCCGACGACGCCGACCTTCTTGGCCGTGTACTTCTCGAAGCCGTCCGGCCGCGAACCGCCGGAGTTGATGCTCTGCAGGTCGAAGAAGAACGCCTTCGTCATGTTCTTCGAGACCTGGCCGGTCGCGAGGCTGATGAAGTAGCGGGTCTCGACGGTGATCGCGGTGTCGAAGTCGACGGTCGAACCCTCGATGGCCGCGGCCAGGATCGCGCGCGGGGCGGGCATGTTCGCGCCCTTGATCTGCTTGCGCAGGTTCGCCGGGAACGCGGGCAGGTTCGCCGCGAAGCTCGGGTTCGACGGGGTGCCGCCCGGGATCTTGTAGCCCTTGACGTCCCACGGCTGCACGCCGCCCTCGGGGTTGGCCTTGATCCACGCCTTCGCGGCCGGGACCAGTTCCTCGACGGTGCCGACGAGCTCGTGCACGAGGCCGAGTTCCTTGGCCTTGGCCGGGCGATGCCGCTGGCCCTGGAGCAGCACGTTCAGCAGCGCGCTCTGGATGCCCAGCAGGCGTACGGTGCGGACCACGCCACCGCCGCCGGGGAGCAGGCCGAGGGTGACCTCGGGGAGACCGATCTGGCTGCCCTTGACGTCGGCCGCGATGCGGTAATGCGTCGCGAGCGCGATTTCGAGGCCGCCGCCGAGCGCGGCGCCGTTGATGGCGGCCACGACCGGCTTGCCCAGCTGCTCGAGCCGGCGCATCTGGCCCTTCATCAGGCCACTGCTCTCGGTGATCTCGGCCGCGTTCTCGGGCTTGGCCTTGATCAGGTCGTTGAGGTCGCCACCGGCGAAGAAGGTCTTCTTGGCCGAGGTGAGGACGACACCGGTGATGCTGTCCTTCTCCGCCTCCAGGCGGTCCACGACCACGCCGAGCGACTCGCGGAAGTCGGCGTTCATCGTGTTGGCGGACTGCTTCGGGTCGTCCAGGGTCAGCACGACGATGCCGTCGGCGTCCTGCTCCCAGCGGATGGTCTTCGCTTCAGTCATTGTCTCTTCCTCAGACCCGCTCGATGATGGTCGCGACGCCCATGCCGCCGCCGATGCACAGGGTGACCAGGGCGCGGCGCGCCTGACGACGCTCCAGCTCGTCGACGACGGTGCCGACCAGCATCGCGCCGGTGGCGCCCAGCGGGTGCCCCATGGCGATGGCGCCGCCGTTGACGTTGACCTTCTCCTCGTCGAGGTGCAGGTCCTTGATCCACTTGAGGACGACCGAGGCGAAGGCCTCGTTCAGCTCCCACAGGTCGATGTCGTCGGGGGTGAGGCCGGCGATCTTGAGGACCTTCTCGGTGGCCGGGGTCGGGCCGGTGAGCATGATCGTGGGCTCGGAGCCGACGGTCGCGGTGGCCACGATGCGGGCGCGCGGGGTCAGGCCGAAGTCCTTGCCGATCTGCTCGTTGCCGACCAGCACCACCGCGGCGCCGTCCACGATGCCGGACGAGTTGCCGCCGGTGTGGATGTGGTTGATGCGCTCGACCGAGTGGTACTTCTGCAGCGCGACAGCGTCGAAGCCGCCCAGCTCACCGATGCCGGCGAAGGCGGGCTTGAGCTTGCCGAGGCTTTCGACGGTGCTACCGGGGCGACGGTGCTCGTCGTGGTCCAGGATCGTGACGCCGTTGATGTCCTTCACCGGGACGACGGACTTCGCGAAGTAGCCGCCGGACCAGGCCGCTTCGGCCTTCTCCTGCGAGCGGACGGCCCACGCGTCGACGTCCTCGCGGGAGAAGCCCTCGATGGTCGCGATCAGGTCGGCGCCGGTGCCCTGCGGGACGATGTAGTTGTCGTACGCGGTGGCGGGGTCCATGAACAGCGCGCCGCCGTCGGAGCCCATCGGCACGCGTGACATCGACTCGACGCCACCGGCGATGATCAGCTGGTCCCAGCCGGAGCGCACCTTCTGCGCGGCGGTGTTGGTGGCTTCGAGGCCGGAGGCGCAGAAGCGGTTCAGCTGTACGCCGGCGACCGTTTCGGGAAGGCCCGCGTTCAGCGCGGCGGTGCGCGCGATCACGGCGCCCTGCTCGCCGACCGGGGACACCACGCCGAGGACGATGTCGTCGATCACGGCGGGGTCGAGGTTCGGGTGCCGGACCTTCAGTTCCTCGATGAGGCCGACCACGAGATCGACCGGCTTGGTGCCGTGGAGGGCACCGCCCTTGTTCTTGCCGCGAGGCGTACGGATCGCCTCGTAGATGTAGGCCTCGCTACTCACAGAAAAACTCCTCCGCGTACGGCGCTGTATCAAGGATGAACACAGCCGGATCGTACCGGCCAGTAGCCATGCTAATGGTCATTAACATAAACCGCGATAACCCCATGGTGTCAATGGGTTGCGATGCACGCAACCGACGCTATCGTGTGTTCACCTATGGATCACCCGACCGAGCGTTCAGCCCGACCGCGCGACCGCAAGGCCCAGCTGGCCGGCATCGCCGCGGAGCTGTTTCGCGCCCGCGGGTTCCACGGCGTCGGCATCAACGACATCGCCGCGGCGGCGGGCATCACCGGGCCCGCGCTGTACCGGCATTTCTCGGACAAACAGGCGGTGCTGTCCTACGTCGTGCTGTCCGGCATCGACGACATGGAGACGGCCACCCTCGAGACGCTCTCGGACCTCGACACCCCGGTTCCCGCCCAGGTCAAGGCCCTGTTGGACACCCTCGCCGCGCAGGCCGTGGAGCGGCGCGAGGTCGCCGCGCTGTGGCGCTGGGAGGGCAGGCATCTACCCCGGGAGGGACGGCGGGAGATCCGCCGCCGGTCGAGCGCGGTCCTCGCGGCGTGGTCCAAAGCGCTACTCGCGCTGCGTCCCGAACTGACCGCCGACGACGCCGAGCTGCTGTGCTGGGCGGGGCTGAGCGTCTTCGGCAGCGTGTCCGTCCATCACACGTCCGTGGCGAAGAAACGCTTCGCGCAGATCCTGGTGCAGCTGGCGGAGTCGGTGCTGCATGTCACACTGCCCGAGCCCCTGGAGCCCGCGGACGAGACGCCGTCGATCGCGCTCGGCGAGCCGTCCCGCCGCGAGCAGATCCTCGCGGCCGCGACAGAGCTCTTCGGGCAGCGCGGCTTCCGCGCGGTGAGCATGGAGGAGATCGGCGCGGCGGCCGGGATCGCCGGGCCCAGCGTGTACCGGCACTTCCCCAGCAAGGCCGCGCTGATGGTGGCGATCGGACATCGAGCGGCCGACAGGCTGGCGCTCGCGGCGGAACGCGCGCTGCGGACCGAAGACGCACGCGACGCGCTGCGCAGGCTGGCAGCGTCCTATGTCCACACCCTGCTGCACACGCCCGAGCTGCTGGTGTCCTTTTCCGGCAGCCCCATGGAGCTGCCGGAACGCGACAAGGCGGACCTGCTCCGGGTCCAGCGGGACTACGTCGCGCGCTGGATCGCGCTGACTTCGGACGTCCGCCCAGAACTGAGCCTGCGCGAAGTGAAGATCACCGTGCACGCGGCGCTGACCATCGCGAACGACCTCGCGCGCACCCGCCGGGTCAACGGCCGGGCCGGCATCGAAGCCGAGCTGACGGCGCTGATGCACGCGGTCCTGAAAGTCAGCTCTCAGTAAACTCGCGTGTCCCGCAAAGGCCCGCGGTGCACGATATGCGCGTGCCCACGAAACGCGGCCTGCATCTGGTGACCAAGGAAGAAGACCACAAGGTCACCACGCTGGAGCTCTTCTTCGATTTGGTCTTCGTCTACGCCATCACCCAGACCACGCAACTGATGGCCGATCACCTCACCCCGCTCGGCATCGGGCAGGGGGTGGCCATGATCGCCGTGCTGTGGTGGTGCTGGTGCGCCTACGCCTGGCTGGCCAACACCCTCCACGTGGACCGGGGCAGCACCCAGCTGGTGATGTTCGCCGCGATGGGGACGATGTTCCTGGTCTCACTGACCATTCCCGAGGCGTTCACCGACCTGCCTGGCGGCCTGTACGCGCCGCTGATGTTCGTCGGCTGCTACTTCGTCGTGCGGCTGCTGCACCTGACCGCGTACATCGGCGCCGCCCGGACCGATCCGGAGCTGCGCAAGGTCGTCCTGAAGATGTTCGTCGGCCTGCTGCCGAGTGTCGCACTACTGACGGCCGCGGCGTTCTTCACCGGCTGGGTCCAGCTCGGCATCTGGGCGGTCGCGATGCTGGCCGACTACGTCAACGTCTTCCGGACCCGGTCCTCGGACTGGCGGCTGCACCAGCCCGGTCACTTCGCCGAGCGGTTCGGGCTGATCGTGATCATCGCGCTCGGCGAGTCGATCGTGGCGATCGGCATCGGGATCAGCTCGTATCCGATGTCGTGGCCGATCACGCTGGCCGCCGTCTTCGGGCTCGTGCTGGCGTCGGCGATGTGGTGGATGTATTTCGCCGTCGTCGCGCACGTCTCCGAGCGCAACCTGAAGCTCGCGGAGGGCGTGGAGCGGGTGCAGATCGGGACGGACACCTACACGTTCCTGCACCTCCCGCTGATCGCCGGGATCGTGCTCGTGGCCCTGGGCCTGAAGAAGTCGCTGCTGTACGTCTCCGACACCGAGCACCACAGCCTCTCCGACGGCCTGCACGGGACGCCGATCTGGGCGCTGACCGGCGGGCTCGCGCTCTATCTGATCGCGTTGAGCGGGCTGCGGCGGCGGAACCTGGGCGCGTGGAACGTGCGACGGCTGGTGCTCGCGATCGTCCTGCTGGCGGCGACGCCGCTGCTCGAACTGGTGCCTGCGGTCGTGCTCGTGGGGATCGTGGCGACGGCGGTGCTGGGGCTGGTGTTGTTCGAGAGGCGCAAGGTCGTGAGTAATCCGGACCTGCACGACCACCCAAATCACTCACGAGCGTGACGTTCGCCTCCCCCCTGGTGGCGCATCGGCCCCGAGGGAGTTAACCTACTCACGAGTAGGTAAGCGAGGCAGGGAGACTCACCGTGGGTGCGCCTAGGAAACGAGACGCGATGGGCCTTGGCCTGTCCGCGCTCACCCGGCTGGCCGGGAGCAAGGTCATTGAACGGGCCGGACTTCGGAAGCCCGTGCAGAACCTGGTCAGTGCCGGGACGCGCAACGGCTTCCGGGTCGCGGGCGCGGCGGGACGGACGTTCAAGTCCGCACAGAAGCTCGGCAAGCCCGCGCGGCTCGCGCCGGCCGAGGACACGGGACTGTTCGACCTCACCCCGAGTGAGGACCAGCAGCTCATCGTCGAGACCGTGACGGAGTTCGCGGCCGAACAGCTGCGGCCCGCCGCGGCCGACGCCGACGCCAAGCTCCAGGCCCCCGAAGGCCTGCTGAGCCGCGCCGCCGAACTCGGCATCACGCTCGTCGGCATCCCCGAGGAGCTGGGCGGCATCGGCACCGAGCGGTCGGTCGTCACGAACGCGCTGGTCGCCGAGGCCCTCGCGCACGGCGACCTCGGCCTGGCCGTCGCTGTGCTCGCGCCGTCCGCGGTCAGCACCGCGCTGGTGGCCTACGGCGACGAGCAGCAGCAGGCGGACTACCTGCCCGCGTTCGTCGGCGAGAACGTCCCGGCCGCGGCGCTCGCGCTGCAGGAACGCACGGCGTTGTTCGATCCGTTCAAGCCGGCCACCAAGGCCCGCCGCACGCCGAAGGGCTACCAGCTCGACGGCGTGAAGTCGCTGGTCCCGCGCGCCGCGGACGCCGAACTGTTCATCGTCTCGGCAGACCTCGAAGGTCGCGGCCCGGCGCTGTTCCTCGTGGAATCGTCGAACTCCGGCGTCACCATCGAGACCGAACCGGCGATGGGCCTGCGCGGCGCGGCGACCGGGAAGCTGCACCTGGAGAAGGTCGCCCTGCCCGCCGGAGCACTGCTCGGCGGCGGCAAGGCCGAGGTCTTCACCGAGGTCGTCCGGCTCTCGCGGCTCGGCTGGGCCGCGCTGGCCGCCGGTACCGCGAAGGCCGTCCTCGACTACGTGGTGCCTTACGTCAACGAGCGCAAGGCGTTCGGCGAACCGGTGAGCCACCGGCAGGCCGTCGCGTTCTCGGTGGCCGACATCGCCATCGAGCTGGAAGGACTGCGGCTGGTCGCGCTCCGCGCCGCCGCCCGCGCCGAACAGGGCAAGCCGTACGCCCGCGAGGTCGCGCTGGCCCGGAAACTGGCCACCGACAAGGGAATGCAGATCGGCAGCGCCGGTGTGCAGTTGCTCGGCGGGCACGGGTTCGTCAAGGAGCACCCGGTCGAACGCTGGTACCGCGACCTCCGTGCCATCGGCGTGATGGAAGGCGCCGTCCTTCTTTAGGTCGTGCCCTGCAAGTCATGTCCGCGGTCTTCGCGCCCATGCGGCCCCTGACGGCACGGGCGGTCCAGCCGAGTACGACCCCGGTACGAGGCTGAACCGCCCGCACCGCCAGGAACCACCTGGATCACGAAGCCCATCGAACGGACTCACAGGACACGACCTAGGACTTTCGAAAGGCAATCATGATCAACCTTGAGGTTCCGAAGCAGGCCGGCGCCCTGGTCAACCAGGCGTACCAGGCCGCGGCCGAGGTGTTCCGGCCGATCTCGCGCAAGTACGACCGCGCCGAGCACACCTATCCGGCCGAACTCGACATGTTCGCCGCGTTGCTGGACGGGCTGAACTCCTCCGGCGAGGGCGGCGCGGGCGCGGCGGGCGTCCGCCGGTCCGAGAAGAACGAGAAACCGGGCAACCGCAACGGTTCCAACCTCAACATCGTGCTCGGCACGATCGAGATGTGCTGGGGCGACGTCGGTTTGCTGCTGTCCATGCCGCGCCAGGGGCTCGGCAACGCCGCCATCGGCTCGGTCGCCACGGACGAACAGCTCAAGAAGTTCTCCGGGCTGTGGGCCGCGATGGCGATCACCGAACCGGACTGCGGTTCGGACTCGGCCGCGATCACCGCCACCGCGCGCCTGGACGGCGACGAGTACGTGATCAACGGCGAGAAGATCTTCGTGACCGCCGGCGAGCGCGCCGACGCCGTCGTCGTCTGGGCCACTCTGGACAAGACGAAGGGCCGCGCGGCGATCAAGTCGTTCGTCGTCGAGAAGGGCACGCCCGGCTTCGAGGTGGTGCGCGTCGAGCACAAACTCGGCATCCGCGCCTCCGACACCGCCGTGCTGCGCTTCGAGAACGTCCGCGTGCCCAAGGAGAACCTCCTCGGCACGCCGGAGATCGACACCGCCAAGGGTTTCGCCGGGGTCATGCAGACCTTCGACAACACCCGTCCGCTGGTCGCCGCCATGGCCATCGGCGTCGCCCGCGCGGCGTTGGAGGAGACCCGGAAGATCCTCGCCGACGCCGGCGTGACGATCGACTACGACAAGCCCGTCCACAGCCAGCACGCGGCCGCCGCGACCTTCCTGCAGCTGGAAGCCGACTACGAGGCGGCGTACCTGCTGACCATGGAATCGGCGTGGATGGCCGACAACCGCAAGCCGAACTCGCTGCAGGCTTCGATGGCCAAGGCGAAGGCGGGCCGGTCGGTCGTCGAGATCACGCTGAAGTGTGTCGAGCTGGCCGGAACCCTGGGCTATACCGAGGAATCGCTGCTGGAGAAGTGGAGCCGGGACGCGAAGATCCTCGATATTTTCGAGGGGACACAGCAGATCCAGCAGCTGATCGTGGCTCGCCGGATCCTGGGCAAGACGTCGGCCGAGCTCAAGTAGCGCCGAAAGTGCCATGAAGGGGCCCGTGCAGCTGCACGGGCCCCTTTTTTGTTTATTCCCAACAGACTCCGCCAGTACGACAACACCATCAAGTGAACCTCCGCCGCGGCCGAACGGAGGTAGTCTCGTAGCTTTCCCTGCCCGCGAAGGCCGGAGTCGCGATGAGGCTCGCCGCTCGACAGCTGTCCCCTGCCGCACGCTGGTGCCTCATCGTCCTCGGCATCACGGCCTGCTACTTCGCGGCGGGCCAGATCGGCATCCAATGGGCGATCGTGCGGGGGCAGATCTCGCCGCTGTGGCCGGCGGCCGGGGTCGCGCTGGCGGTGCCGATGCTGCTGGGGCCGCGGTTCTGGCCGGGGATCTTCCTCGGCGCCCTCCTGACGAACATCACCCTCGGGCCCTCGCTGCCCACGGTCCTGGCGATCTCGTCGGGGAACACGATCGGCCCGCTGCTGGCCTACGCGGTGATGCGGCGGCTGGGTTTCCGCAACCAGCTCGACAGGCTTCCCGACGCCGTCCTCCTGGTGGCGGTCGGGGCGGCCGGGGGCACGGCCGTCAGTGCCGGACTGGGCACCGGCATGCTGGTCCTCGACGGCGCGTTGAGCCCGGGTGACTTCTGGGACACGGCGCTCGTGTGGTGGACAGGCGACGCGATGGGCGTCCTGACGATCACGCCGCTGCTGCTCCTGGCGCCGAGGTTCCGCCTGCCGGCACAGGTTTCCCTCGCCCGTTGGGGTGAGGCGGTGGCGCTCGCGTTCTGCGGCCTCGGCACGGCGATCCTCGCGGCCGCCACCACGTCGAAGCTGTTCTTGGTCTTCCCGGTGCTCGTCTGGGCGGCTTTGCGCTTCCGCCAGGCCGGGGCGATGCTGTGCTCCCTGTGCGTCTGCACCTTCACGATCTACGCCGCCGTACACGGGCACGGCCCCTACGGCACCTACGAGCTGGCCGCCCGGATGCTGCACGTACAGGCCTTCGACGCCACTGTCGGGTTGACGGCGCTGGCGTTGTCCACGATCGTCCTGCAACGCGACCGCGCGACCGCCGAAATCACCGACGCCTGGCGCCAGATCACCGAAATGGTCGACCTCATCGAGCCACGCCAGTCCTTGCGCAGCGCGATGACGACCCAGCGCGAGCCGGAGGACGACGAACTCGCCGGCTGAGGCTCAGGCGGCCTGATCGTCGAGGAAACGGTCGAGGTAGCGCCAAGTGGTCCCGCGCGCCTTCCGGCCGGTGAGGACGCCCAGGTGCCCGCCGGGCGCGGTCTCGAAGGTCACCGACGGCGAGTTGTCCAGCAGGTCGGTGAGCCGTTCGACGGCCGCGCGCGGGGCGATCGTGTCGTTCTGCCCGGCGATGATCAGGGTCGGCACCTTGACCCCGGACAGCGCGATGATGCGGCCGTTGAGGTCGACAGTGCCCTCCGCGAGGTCGTTCGCGCGGAAGAACCGGTGGTAGATCTGGCCGAACGTCCGCCCGGGGTAGGCGATCATGTTGTCCATGAAGTGGTCGACGGCCTCGATCTGCGCCAGGTAGTCCCGGTCATCGAGATTCTTCAGGATCGCGAGGGGTTTGGTGATCTCCTTGCTGATCCCGGTCGCGCGGAAGACGCGGCTGACCAAATAGGACGGTGCGCCGCCGAGCACGCGGTAGATCGGGGTCAGCAGGTGGCCGCCGGTGAGGTCCACCAGCGGGCGGAACGGGGCGATCAGCGGGATCGCGGTGAAGTCGAACGGCGACGCGATGGTCGCGATCGACTCGATCGGCAGATCGGGCTGGTCGGCGGAGGTGAGCAGGGAGAAGATCCCGCCGAGGCACCAGGCGATGACGTGCACGCCCTGGCCGCCGGAGTCCTCGCTGACCTTGCGGATCGCGCGCGGGAGAACCTCTTCGATCCAGTGCTCGATGCCGAGGCGCCGGTCCGAGAAGGCGACGTTCCCGTAGTCGACCAGGTAGGTGTTGCGGCCGCCTTCGACCAGGTGCTCGGCGAGGCTGCAGCCGCGGCGCAGGTCGAAGCACAGCGCGGGCGCGGCCAGCGGCGGCACCAGCAGCACCGGCGGGCCGGACTCCGGGCCTTTGCCGTTCGTCAGCCGGTACACCGACCGGTTGGGACCCTGGTCGATCAGGACACGCGGAACGGGGCGGAGATCGGCGACACCACCGTGCAGCACCTTCCCGACGACGTTCGACGCGGCGGCGGCGAGCCGTGCCGGGGGTGTGGCCATGAGGTGCCTCCTGAGGAATCAACGCGGTAAGACGTAATCTTGCCGCCTGGGGGCGCACGACTCAACACCACGGCCGTCACAGGCCGTCCATTTCGGACAGTGGCTAGGCCGTCCGAGTTAAGTATCCGCGTTCTTTTCCGCCGCCGGGGCACTACGCGCGGCACGCGACTCGTACTCGGCGCGAGCGCTGGAATGCGTTGCGGAGGACAAAATCTTGTCGCCGCCGAGTGCGCGAAGCAGGCCTTCACCGAGGCGGCGCGGAAGCAGCCGTGTGATCCTGCCCATGGCGTCCAGCGATGCGGGAACGAAGACGTCGAACTTGGGACGGCGCAACGCATCGACAATGGCCTGCGCCACATCTTCGGGCTGCACCGACTTGAAGAACTTCGCCTCGCCGAGCCCGCTGGCCAGTTCCGTGCGCACCACCGCGGGCATCACGCAGGACACCAGCACGCCCGTTCCGTGCAGTTCCAGATGCACCGATTCCGACAGGCCGACGACGGCGTGCTTGGTGGCGCAGTAGGTGGCGGCGCCGGGGAAGCCGGACTTGCCCGCCATCGAGGCGATGTTGACGATGTGGCCGGTGCCACGCGGGCGCATCCGTTTCACGGCTTGCCTGGTGCCGTGGATGACCGCGTGCAGGTTGATCTCGAGGAGCCGCCGGGTCGCCGCGTCCTCCTCTTCTTCGAGCGGCGCGAGCGGCATGATGCCCGCGTTGTTGATCAGCACGTCGATCGGGCCGACGCGCCGCTCGACCTCGTCGAGGAACTCGGTGAAGCCCTTCGTGTCGGTGACGTCGAGCGGCAGCGCCTCCGCGCCCAGTTCGGCCGCGGTCTTCTCGGCGAGGACCTGGTCCAGGTCGCCGATGACCACCTTGGCGCCGAGCCGGGACAGCGCCGTCGCGGTACTGGCGCCGATGCCCTGCGCCGCTCCGGTGATCACGACGACCTTGCCTGCCAGGGAACGTTCACGCTTGGCCACGGGGGCCTCCTCTGCGACTTCGCTGTCCGGGGCACTGTTGGCGATGTGTCAACTATGGTGCACCCGTAGCCGCGAGGACGCCAGCCCTACGGCCGCTGTTCGAACACCTGCCCGATCCAGCCCTTGACGTCGAACTGCTCTGTCGGCTTGAAGCCCTGGCTTTCGTAGTACCGCTGCAGGTCGCCGTCGCCGCCGGCCCAGCAGTCGACCCGCACCAGCCCGATCCCGCGTTCCCGCGCCTCGGCCAGCGCGAACTCGATGAGCCGCGAGCCGACCCGGTGCCCGGTGAACCTGCGCGAGGTCAGCAGCAGGCCGAGGTAGATCTCCGGCTCGTCGACCGGCGAGACGTGCGGAAAGCGGTCGCCGAGGACGATCGCCCCGGCCGCCTCGCCGCCCACCTCGCCGATGTACAGCCCCGGCCCGTCGGCCATCCCGCGGACCCGCTCGATCCGCTTCGGGATCGTGGACCACGGCTCGGTCCCCCACTGGCCCGCGCTGCCCCGTCCGGCCAGCCACGCGACGGCCTCGTCGAACATGTCCAGCAAGGTTTGGAAGTCCCCGGAACCACCCTGGCGGATGATGAAGTCGCTCATGCTTCCGTTCTACAACATCGCGTGATCAGAGCCGTAACTCACGTGACCAGAGCCGTGACTCACGTGACCAGAGCCGTGACGGCCCCGATCACACGAGTCACGGCTTCAAGCACGGTCAGGCGACGCCGAGGTGCCGCGCGATCAGCATCCGCTGCACCTCCGAGGTCCCCTCACCGATCTCCAGGATCTTCGCGTCCCGGTAGAAGCGGCTCACCGGGAACTCGTTCATGAAGCCGTACCCGCCGAAGATCTGCGTCGCGTCGCGCGAGTTGTCCATGGCGGCGTTCGACGCCACGAGCTTCGCGATCGATGCCTCCTTCTTGAACGGTTCGCCGCGCAGCATCTTCGACGCCGCCGCGTAGTACGCGAGCCGCGCGGTGTGCGTGCGCACCTCCATGTCGGCGATCTTGAACTGGATCGCCTGGTACTCGCCGATCTTGCGCCCGAAGGCCTCGCGTTCCTTGACGTACTTGAGGCATTCGTCGACACAGCCCTGCGCGAGCCCGACGCTCAGCGCGGCGATCGCGACCCGGCCTTCGTCCAAAATGGACAGGAACTGGGCGTAGCCGCGGCCGCGTTCGCCGACCAGGTTCTCGGCCGGGACGCGGACGTCGTCGAACGAAAGTTCGTGCGTGTCCGAGCAGTTCCAGCCGACCTTGGAGTACTTCGGCGCCACGGCGAAGCCCGGGGTGCCGGACGGGACGATGATCGCCGAGATCTCCTTGCGCCCGTTCTCCTTCACGTCGGTGACGGCGGTGACCGTGACCAGTTTCGTGATGTCGGTACCGGAGTTGGTGATGAACGATTTGCTGCCGTTGATCACCCAGGTGTCGCCGTCGAGTTTCGCGCGCGTGCGGGTGGCGCCGGCGTCCGAGCCGCCGCCGGGTTCGGTGAGCCCGAAGGCGCCGAGAGCGGTTCCGGCACACAACTCCGGGAGCCACTTCTCCTTCTGTTCCTCGGTTCCGAACCGGTAGATCGGCATGGCGCCGAGGGAAACCCCGGCCTCGACGGTGATCGCGACCGAGGAGTCGACGCGCGCGAGCTCTTCCAGCGTCAGGCAGAGCGCGAAGTAGTCGCCGCCCATGCCGCCGTATTCCTCGGGGAACGGCAGGCCGAACAGGCCCATGTCGGCCATCTTCGCGACGATTTCGTACGGGAACTCCTCCCGTTCGTACAGGTCGCCGATGACCGGGGCGACCTCGGAGCGCGCGAATTCCTCGACCGTCTTCCGCAGCGCCTCGTACTCGTCATCCAGCCGAAAGTCGATCATTGGCCATCCTTTTGGGGTGTCACAACGGCTACTGTTTCGTCCAGCGCGACCTGTTGGCCCGCCCGGACGGGGAGTTCACTGACCACGCCGTCGATCGGCGCGGTGATCGTGTGCTCCATCTTCATCGCCTCGACGACCACGAGCGGCGTCCCGGCGCTCACGACGTCGCCCGCGGCGACCTTGACCACGAGCACGGTCCCGGGCATCGGGCTGGTCACCGGTCCGGCGCCGCCCGCGGCACCGGCGGCCGAGCGCAGCCTTTCGCGCTCGCCGATCGCGAAGCTGTGACCGTCACGCGCGAGCCACACGGTCTTCCCGCTGCCGGCCGCGTGCCGGTAGCGGTGGAAACCGGTGGGATGCCGGACTTCCAGCAGGTCACCCTCGCGCCGCGCGGAAACCCGCACGGCCTCGGCGCCGTCAACACTGACGAGCGCGTTCGCCGGAGTGCCCTGCACGCGCACGACGGCCTCGGAACTTCCCGACTTCAGGGCGAAATCGATCCCGCCCGACGCGCCGAGCCGCCAGCCGTCGGGAACGTCCCACGGATCGACGACGGATCCTTGCGGCTGCAAGGAAAGCAGCCTGTCCAGCGCGGCGGCCACGAAGAACTCCGACGGCACTTCTTCGGAGACCAAAGTGGACAGTTGCCTGTCGACGAGGCCGGTGTCGAGCTTGCCGTCACGGACGTCACTGTCGGCGAGAAGCCCGCGCAGGAAGGCGACGTTCGTGCCGAGACCGAGCAAAGCGGTGTCGGCGAGCGCCAGATCCAGCCGGTGCAGCGCGGCCGCGCGGTCCGGCCCCCAGGCGATGACCTTGGCCAGCATCGGGTCGTAGTTCGACCCGATGACCGCGCCCTCGCTCATCCACGAGTCGACGCGGACACCCTCGCCGGACGGTTCGTGGACCGCGAGCACGGTCCCGCCCGTCGGGATGAATCCGCGAGCGGGATCTTCGGCGTAGACACGGGCTTCGACGGCGTGACCGTTCAGCCGGACGTCCTCCTGCGCGACGGTGAGCACGTCACCGGCGGCGATCTTGACCTGCCACTCGACGAGGTCGAGGCCGGTCACCAGTTCGGTCACCGGATGCTCGACCTGCAGGCGGGTGTTCATCTCCATGAAGAAGAACTCGTCCGGCGCCTTGGCCGACACGATGAACTCGACCGTCCCCGCGCCGACATAGCCCACCGAGCGTGCGGCCTCGACAGCGGACGCGCCCATCTTCGCGCGCGTGGCTTCGTCGAGGAGAACGGACGGCGCCTCTTCGATGATCTTCTGGTGCCGCCGCTGCAGGCTGCATTCGCGCTCACCGAGGTGGATCACGTTGCCGTGGGTGTCGGCGAGCACCTGGATCTCGATATGGCGCGGTGTCGTGACGAACCGCTCCATGAGCAGCGTGTCGTCACCGAAGGAACCCTTGGCCTCCCGGCGGGCGGATTCGATGGCGGGGTCCAATTCGGACAGTTCGGTGACGAGCCGCATCCCCTTGCCGCCACCACCGGCGGACGGCTTGAGCAGCAGCGGGAAGCCGACCTTCTCCGCGGCGTCGGCGAAACCGCCTTCGGGAATGTCCACATCGGACGCACCGGGCACCACCGGGACGCCCGCCTTGGACACCGTCGCCTTGGCGCGGATCTTGTCGCCCATGGCGTCGATCGCCTCGACCGGCGGGCCGATGAAGACCAGCCCGGCCTCGGCGCAGGCACGGGCGAATTCCGCGTTCTCCGCGAGGAAGCCGTAGCCCGGGTGGACCGCTTGCGCGCCCGTGTCGAGCGCCGCCTGGACGATCGCCGGAATGGACAGATAGCTTTTCGCCGCTTCGGCGGGGCCGATGCGGACAGCCGTATGCGCCTCGCGGACGTGCCGGGCGTCGGCGTCCGCGTCGCTGTAGACCGCGACCGAGCGGATGCCGAGCCCCTGCAGCGAACGGATCACGCGGACGGCGATCTCACCGCGGTTGGCGACCAGAACCGTGTCGAACATGCTCACATCCTGAAGACGCCGTAGTTGACATCGGAAAGTGGCGCGTTGGCCGTCGCGGACAGCGCGAGGCCGAGCACCGTGCGGGTGTCCGCCGGGTCGATCACGCCGTCGTCCCACAGCCGCGCCGTCGAGTAGTACGGGCTGCCCTGCGCCTCGTACTGCTCGCGGATCGGGTCCTTGAAGGTCTCTTCGTCCTCCGTGGACCACTCGCCGCCGCGGGCCTCGATGGCGTCGCGCCGGACGGTCGACAGCACCGAAGCCGCCTGCTCGCCGCCCATCACCGAGATCCGCGCGTTCGGCCACATCCACAGGAAGCGGGGCGAGTACGCGCGGCCGCACATCGAGTAGTTGCCCGCGCCGAACGAGCCGCCGATGACGACTGTCAGCTTCGGCACCCGGGCGCAGGCCACCGCGGTGACCATCTTCGCGCCGTGCTTGGCGATGCCGCCGGCTTCGTAGGCCTTGCCGACCATGAAACCGGTGATGTTCTGCAGGAACAGCAGCGGGATGGAGCGTTTGTCGCACAGCTCGATGAAGTGCGCGCCCTTCATCGCGGACTCGGCGAACAGGACGCCGTTGTTCGCGATGATGCCGACGGGGTGGCCGTGGATCCGGGCGAACCCGGTGACCAGCGTCGAGCCGTACTCCTTCTTGAACTCGCCGAACCGGCTGCCATCGACGATCCTGGCGATGACCTCGCGGACGTCGTAGGGCACGCGCGGATCGGTCGGGACGACGCCGTAGAGCTCGTTCGGATCGGCGACGGGCGCCTCCGTCGGGAGGACGTCCCACGGGCGCGGCGCGCGCGGGCCCAAAGTAGACACGATCGAGCGAACAATGCGCAGAGCGTCCGCGTCGTCTTCGGCCAAGTGGTCGGTGACGCCCGACTGACGCGAATGGACGTCTCCGCCGCCGAGCTCCTCGGCCGTGACGACCTCGCCCGTCGCGGCCTTCACCAGTGGCGGGCCGCCGAGGAAGATCGTGCCCTGATTGCGCACGATGACCGCTTCGTCGCTCATCGCCGGGACGTACGCGCCGCCCGCGGTGCAGGATCCGAGCACCGCGGCGATCTGCGGGATACCGCGCGCGGACATCGTGGCCTGGTTGTAGAAGATCCGGCCGAAGTGCTCACGATCCGGGAAGACCTCGTCCTGCCTCGGCAGGAACGCGCCGCCGGAGTCCACCAGGTAGACACACGGCAGATTGTTGTGCAGCGCGACCTCTTGCACGCGCAGGTGCTTCTTGACCGTCAGCGGGTAGTACGTGCCGCCCTTGACCGTGGCGTCGTTGGCGACGATCACGCATTCACGGCCCGAGACCCGCCCGATCCCGGTGATGATCCCGGCCGACGGCGCCTCGTCGTCGTACAGTCCGGTGGCGGCCAGCGGGGACAGCTCCAGGAACGGTGAACCCGGGTCGAGGAGGGTGTCGACCCGGTCGCGTGGCAGGAGCTTCCCTCGCTCGACGTGGCGGATCCGGGACTTCTCCGGGCCGCCGAGCCGGGCCGCGGCGAGACGCTTGCGCAGGTCCTCGACCAGCTCGGCGTGGGAGATGACACCGCGGGCGTATTCGTCGCTGCCGGGGTCTGCGGAAGTGCTCAGTACGGGTGTGTCCATGGCTCCTCGTCGCCAAGTTAGCCGTCGTTAACTCGCGCCGTCAGGTTAACGCCCACTAACCTCACTTGTCCACCAGGCCCGGGGGCTGAAGGACGCCATACCCGCGTCAGACGCGACGAAGGGGCCCTTCACCGCGCGCAATGCGGTGAAAGGCCCCTTCAGCCCTCGCAGGAGAAATCAGCCGATCGCGGAGACCAGCGGGTTGTAGTAGCCACCACGCTGGCCGGTGGCCGTCGGGTGGTACGAGTTCACGATCGGCCAGGTGAGGCTGTGCAGGTAGTCGTCGGCCGACGAACAGATGTTGTGCCCGGTGAAGGCACTCCGCACGTCGACGAACTTCGCGCCGTTCGCCGAGGCACGGGCCGAGAGCACCGACGCCAGCGCGTCGGAACCCGAGTTGATCGCCGAGCGCTTGGTGTCGCTCAGCCCGACCGAGCACGAACCCGGCACCGTGTAGAAGCGCGGGTAACCGAGGACGACCAGCTTCGCGTTGGGCGCCTTCGACTTGATCTTGCTGTAGACGTTGTTCAGCAGCCCGGGAAGCGTGTTGTTCACGTAGGTCTTCGCGGTGTTGACCCGGTTGACGCAGGTCTGGTCGCTGCCGGTGGTGCAGCTGGTCATGACGTCGGCGAACCCGGCGTCGTTGCCGCCGACCGAGACCGTCACCAGCGTGGCGCCGGAGGTGACGTTCGCGATCTGGTTGAGGACGTCGCCGGTGCGCGCCCCCGAGCACGCGACGAACTTGAAGGTGGTCCCAGCGTGGGCGTTGGCCCACAGCTGGGGGTAGGAATTGGTACTGCGCATGCAGTCGCCCGAGTTCCCGTAGCTGCCGGCACCGACGCCGGACGAGTACGAGTCACCGAGCGCCACGTAGTTGGTCGCCGCTTGGGCGGTGCCCGCGAGACCGAGCGTGGCGAGGACAGCGACCCCCAGGGCCGCACCTAAACGAGTGAAGGAAAGTGCTTTGATCCGAGCAGGGACGGACATGGTCACTCCTTTGTGACAAGTTAACGAGTCACAGCATTACCAGGTGGTAGCCCCACGCAAAAGGGTCATTTCCCCAGGTAACCCGCTTGGCTCAGGCTGGAAGTACGGCTGCGTGTTAGCGCTCGCTAACACACGGCCCTAATATGGCCAGATGCCGGCGAACCCCACCCCACTCGTGAACGGCGAGAAGGCGAACAGGCGCGAACAGATCATGGCCGCCGCCGCGGAGCTCTTCGCCCACCACGGCTTCCACGGCGTCGGCATCGACGACATCGGCGCGGCCGTCGGCATCTCCGGCCCGGCGCTGTACCGGCATTTCCGCAGCAAGGACGCCATCCTCGGCGAGATGCTGAACTCGATCAGCCGCTACCTCCTCGACGGTGGGACGGCCAGGGCGAGCCAGCGGGACGAGCCGGGCGAGGTTCTCGAAGCACTGGTGAATTTTCACGTGGACTTCGCGCTCGCGCATCCCGCGTTGATCACCGTCCAAGAGCGCAACCTCGCCAATCTCACCGACAGTGACCGCAAGCAGGTCCGCGCCATGCAGCGCCAGTACGTCGAGGTCTGGGTGCGCGCGATCAGCGACGCCGTCCCCGGCATCGGCGAGCGGCAGGCGCGCTCGGCGGCGCACGCGGTCTTCGGGTTGATCAACTCGACGCCGTACAACCGCCATCTCGGTGACAGCGAACTGGCCGAGATGCTCTGCCGTCTCGCGCTGGGTGCACTGCACGCCGCGATGTGACCACGTCCGGGTTTCGGCCTGTCCCCACTTTTCCGTCCTCTGGTGTTTGATAGGCACGTGGAGCCGGACAGGAGCGAGTACGAGCGGAGGCTCGTCGAAAAGGCGCAGCGTGCGCTCGTGGCGATCAGCCTCGGGGAGGACGCCGAGGCGCTCGACGAGCTCACTCCGACCGCCGTCGAGCCCCGGGCCCGCTCGGAAGAGACCAAAGAGCTCGTGATGATGCTCTTCGGCGAATGCAGCGCCATGGTGTCGACGCTGGGTGATGGAGGAAGTGCGCCGGTCAAGGTGCAGGTGTTCGACGAGGACGGTGAAGAGGTCTCGATCGATCAGGCGGATCCGCCCGTGCGGACGGCCGTGCGCACCCTGCTCGCCGAAGTGCACGGCAACAGCGAGGCCGCGCAGGAGCAGGTCGAGATCGCGCTCGCCAACGCCGCACCGGACGAGGTGGACAGCCTGGTGCTGCAGGCGCTGCGCTGGACGATCCGGCTGTCGGCGGAATGCCTGGACCGGGATCTGCCGGTGGCGCCCTGGATTTCGGACGCTGTCGCGGACTAGGGCGGTCGCTCAGTGGCCGCTTGCGAGTACATGAAGGACCCCTTCCTTGCGCTAGGCGCAAGGAAGGGGTCCTTCATGTACTTGGCGGAGCCCGGAAGGCGTCGCTAGCCGAGCAGGAGTTTCACCAGCCGCGCGATCTGGTCGGTCTCGATCAGGAACGAGTCGTGCCCGTAGGGCGAGCCGATGACGGCGAATTCCGCCCCGGCGACCCCGTCCGCGATCGCCTGCGACTGGTACAGCGGGTAGAGCCGGTCACTGTCCACTCCGGCGGCGACAGTGCGCGCGGTGATCCGGCCGAGCGCGTTCGCGACGCCGCCCCGGCCGCGGCCGACGTCGTGGGTGTTCATCGATTCGGTGAGCACCACGTAGCTGCCGGCGTCGAACCGGCGGGACAGCTTCCCGGCGTGGTGGTCCAAATAGGACTCGACGGCGAACCGGCCACCACGCAACGGGTCCTCTTCGTCCTGGTAGCGGCGGCCGAAGCGTTGCTCCAGCTCGGCTTCGCTGCGATAGGTCGCGTGCGCGATCCGGCGGGCGACACCGAGACCGGCGTGAGGGCCGCCGCCGGGGACGTCGTAGTAGTCGCCGCCGTGCCAGCCCGGATCGGAGCGGATGGCGTGCAGTTGCGGCGCGGCCCAGGCGATCTGGTCCGCCGACGCCTGCGCCGTCGACGCGAGGACGAGCAGTGCGGCGACCCTGCCGGGCTCGCTCACCGCCCATTCCAGCGCCCGCATCCCGCCCATGGAACCGCCGAGCACCGCGGCCCACCGGCCGATGCCCAGCGCGTCGGCCAGGACGACCTCGGCGGCCACTTGGTCCCGGACGGTCACGGCGGGAAACCTGCCACCCCAGGGACTTCCGTCCGGATGCGACGAGGACGGGCCGGTCGAGCCCTGGCAGCCGCCGAGCACATTCGGGACCACGACGAAGAAAGCGTCGGTGTCGATCGCCTTGCCCGGTCCGATCAGGCCGTCCCACCAACCAGGGCTGACGTGGCCTTCCTCCGCTGGTCCGACGGCGTGGCTGTCCCCGGTGAGCGCGTGCTCGACGAGGATCGCGTTGGAGGCGCGCGAATTCAGTGTCCCCCAGGTCTCGTAGGCGAGCGTGAACGGGATTTCGCCCCCGGTTTCGAGCGGCTGGACGCCGGTGACGAACCGGCGACGGCCGGGCGGGTCCCCCTCCCGCCACGCACCGGTGGCGGGAGGGGGATCGGGAGCCTGGGTCACAGAGCCGCCTTGGCCGCCCGGAATCCGGCCTCGAGGTCGGCCTTGAGGTCCTCGACTCCTTCCAGCCCGACGGCGAGCCGCACGAGGCCCGGCGTGACACCGCTGGATGCCTGCTCCTCCGGCGTCAGCTGGCTGTGCGTCGTCGAGGCGGGGTGCACGATCAGGCTGCGCACGTCGCCGATGTTGACCAGCTGGCTGTGCAGTTCCGTACCGTCCACAAAGGCCCGTCCGGCCTCGACACCGCCGCGCAGGTCGAACGACAGCACGGCGCCGGCGCCCTTCGGCAGGTATTTCTTCGCGGCCTCGTGGAACGGGCTCGACGGCAGCCCGGCGTAGTACACCTTCTCGACCTCGTCGCGCTGCTCCAGCCATTCGGCCAGCGCCTGCGCGTTGGACACGTGCCGCTCCAAGCGCAGCGACAGCGTCTCGATCCCTTGCAGGATCAGGAAACTGTTCAGGGGCGCGATCGCGGCACCGGTGTCACGCAGGATCTGGACGCGGGCCTTGGCGGCGAACGCGCCGGGGCCGAGCGCCTCCCAGTACTTGAGACCGTGATAGCTCGGGTCGGCCTCGTTGAAACCGGGGAACCGCGCGGGGTCCTTGCCGAAGTCGAACGTTCCGCCGTCGACCAGCACACCGGCGACCGTGGTGCCGTGGCCGCCGAGGTACTTGGTCGCCGAGTGGACCACGATGTCGGCGCCGTGCTCGATCGGGCGGACGAGGTACGGGGTCGGCACGGTGTTGTCCACGACCAGCGGGACCCCGACCTCGTGCGCGGCGTCGGCGACCTTGCGGATGTCGAGGACGTTGCTGCCCGGGTTGGCCAGGGTCTCGGCGAAGAACAGCTTGGTGTTGGGCCGGGCCGCGGCCTTCCACTGCTCGATGTCGTCCTGGTCCTCGACGAACGAGACCTCGATGCCGAGTTTCGGCAGCGTGTAATGGAAAAGGTTGTAGGTGCCGCCGTAGAGCGCCGGGCTGGAGACGAAGTGGTCACCCGCGTTCGCGAGGTTGAGGATGGCCGCCGTCGTGGCCGCGCTCCCGGAGGCGAAGGCCAGCGCCGCGACACCGCCTTCGAGCGCGGCGAGGCGCTGCTCCAGCACGTCCTGCGTGGGGTTGTTGATCCGCGTGTAGATGTTGCCCGGCTCAGCGAGACTGAAGAGGTCGGCGCCGTGCTGGCTGTCGCGGAACACGTACGAGGTGGTCTGGTAGATCGGGGTCGCCCGCGCGCCGGTGGCGGTGTCCGGCGCCGCACCCGCGTGGATCTGCTTGGTCTCGAACGACCATCCGTCCGCGCTCATCGCGATTCTCCTAGCGGTTCAAGGGTTTCGGCTGTTGCCACCGAAGTTAGCTCCGCCGAACGGAGCACCCAACCGCTCTCAGGACGTGGGATGCCGCCCCGAAAGGGCGAACCGATTGCCCTCCGAATCGGTGAACATCGCCCACCAGCCCCACGACCCACTTGCCCCCGTCGTCACCGTAGGGCGCGTCGGTGGTGACCTCCGAATCCGGCGACCTCGGTCCAGAACTTCTTCGCCCGTTCTTGATCGCTCACCTCGACGACGATCTTGTGCACGACTCGAATCGCCACCGCCGGCCGCGGTGTTCGCGGGCGCCCGGGTGGAGGCGCCGGTCGAGGAGATGTTCTTCGGCGAGCGCTACGGCCGGATCGTCGATCCCGACGGACACCGCTGGGCGCTGACGACCAAACGTGAGCGGTTCACGCCCGAGGACATCGACGCCAGGACACCGCGCGAGGTCTGACGTGTGCGGCGGTCCCACCTGCTGGACAATCGCACCATGGTTTCCGTACGCAGTGTCGTCGACCGGGTGGGACCGACGCTGTTGCACGCCCTTCAGGTCCCCGAGGAGTCCCCCGCCGTCGGCGACGTCGTCATCGCCGAACCCGGCAACTCCCTCGCCGCGGGCGACCTCGTCCTCGGCGTCGCGATCACCGAAACCGCGGACGCCGCGGAACTCGTCAAGCACAGCGCGGCCAAAGGCGCCGCCGCCGTCCTGCTGAAGCCGCCGCTCGCGGCGAAACCGTCGGTGAAGCGGGCGGCGAAGTCGGCGGACATCGCGTTGATCGAAGTGCGGTCGGCGACGTCGTGGGCCCAGCTCGTCTGGCTGCTCAGGACGGTTCTCGACGCGCTGGCCGACGAGTCGGACGCCCTGGAGGACGGCGGCGGCCCCGGTTCCGGCGACCTGTTCCGGCTCGCGGACGCCGTCGCTTCGGTGGTCGACGCGCCGGTGACGATCGAGGACACCAACTCGCGGGTGCTCGCCTACTCGGCCCGCCAGGACCTGACCGACTCGGCGCGCGTGTCCACGATCATGGGCCGCCGCATTCCCGACGACGTGCTCGCGCGGTTCCGGTCGCGGGGGGTGTTCCGCGAGCTTTCCCGTGGGCGGCAAACGATCTTCGTGCCCGCCCAGCGCGACGGCACCCTGCCCCGGCTCATCGTGCCGATCAGGATGGGCGGCGAGCTGCTGGGGTCGATGTGGGCGGTCGTCGCGGGCCCGGTCTCCGACGAACGCGCGGCCGCGTTCGCCGACGCGGCGCCCGTCGTCGCGCTGCACCTGCTGCGCCGTCGCGCGCACACCGATTCCCAGCGCCGGGTCTCGGCCGAGCTCCTGCGTGCCGTACTCGAAGGGAAAGCCAGCCCGCGCAAGGCGATCGCGGAACTGGACCTGTCCGAGGAGCCGCACCGCGTCGTCGTCATCGAGGTCTCCGGCGGCGACGGGCGCGACGACGAAGGGCTGCGGCTCGCCCTTCTCGAACGGATCTCGCAGGGTGTCGGCAGGCGGCCGGTGGCCACCGAACTCGGTGGCGTGCTCTACGCCGTCGTCCCGGACGGCGACAGCTGGGGCGAACTCCGGGCCGCGCTCGAAGCCCTGCCGTCGTCGAGGAAGGGCGGGACCCCGCGGGCGGCCGCGGGCTCGGCCTGCGAAATCGGCGAGCTCGCGACATCGCGGGTCCAGGCCGACGAGGCGCTGAGCCTGCTCCGCGCGAAGCTCGTTCCCGGCCGTGTCGTGGTCTTCGACGAGGCGTGGACGGCCCTTTCACTGCACCGCGGAGCGACGGCGGCGAGTACGGCGAAGGTCGCCGAGCTCGGCCCGCTCGGCCTGTTACGCGCGCACGACGAAGCCCACGAAAGCGGCTACGTCGACACGCTCTACCAATGGCTGAGGCATCCCGGCGACCCGCGCGCGGCCGCGAAAGAACTTCGGATCCATCCCAACACCTTGCGATACCGCATGCGGCGGCTGCTCGACCTCGTCCCGCTGGATCTCGACGATCCCGACGTCCGGCTGGCGCTGATCACACAACTCGTTTCCCTGCGCTGGAGCTGATCGGCATTCCACGAGAAACTGTTCATTGACGAACACTTTGTAGCGCGACGAAACTGCGTGCAGACGTCATGAAAGGGTCTTTCAGGACGAAAAACGTCTTGAAAGACCCTTTCATGACATCCGACAGATTAGTGCGCGCTGGCGCGATATCCGTCCTCAATGGTCTGCCGTACCGCGGCGAGCAGATCGGCACCGGGGTAAAGCGGCAAAAGCACACCGGGGCCACCGTCGACCCGCAGCGCGGCTTCGTAGCCGTGCCCAGGGGTTTCGACCAGGCCGACGACGACATCAGCCGGATTGCCTTCGGTGTCGACGGTGCGGACACGCCGCTCCCGCCGCCAGTCCTGATTTGTCATGCGGAACAGAATGGCAGCTTACCGGCCAGTAAGATCAACATCTTGACTCGATCGTGCTGCATTTACCGTTTCGCAGGTTGCACGGCCGCGTCCACCCCCAGCGAACGCGGCCGTGCGTCATACCCGATAACCGAGGTCGTCGGCGACGAATCGCTTCGGCACCATCCGGAGCCAGACCGTCCCTTTGGCCTCGGGATCATCGTGCAGGTAAGAAAGAAAACGCGCATCCCATTTGTCCTCGTCGGACCCGAGGTACCGGCTCAGCAGCCGTCGTCCACGAGGGACGTCGAACGGCCGCACCTCCGCTTCACCTCGCGCGAGCACCTGCCGCACCAGGCCGGTGCCGACGTCACAGACGTCGACGGTCACCGCGATCGACGGTGCTTCGCGGACGAGACCGGCCAGCTTCGCCCACGGTCCGGCGAGGATCCAAAAGGCCCGGTCCTCCCAGAGATACCAGGTCGGGCGCACGGTCGGCCCGGCCGTGGCGACCCTGGCCGTCAGCGGACCGGCGAGGAATTCGTCGACGTCGAACATCAGATCTCGAGCACCGTCTTGCCGATCGCGCCCCGCGACTGCATGACCGCGTGCGCGTCCGCCGCCCTGGCGAGCGGGAACCGTTGGCCGATCACGGGTTTCAGCCGCCCGGCGGCGGCTTCGGCGAGCGCGGACCCGGTGAACGCCCGCATCTCGGCCGGTCCGCCGAGGTCCCGGATCACCGTGACCCCGCGCGCGGCGGCGTCCTCTTCGGGCACCTCCGTCCACGAACCACTCGACAGCCCGTAGATCAGCATCCGGCCGCCGGGCCTCAGCAGCCCGAACGACGTCGTCCCGATCTCGCCCCCGACCCCGTCGAACACGACGTCGACCTCGCCCGCCTTCGCCGCCCAGTCCGGCTCGCGGTAGTCGACAGCCAGATCGGCGCCGTGCTCCCGGACATGCTCGACCTTCGCCGGGCCTCCCGCCGCACCGACGACCTCGGCGCCCGCGGCCTTGGCGAGCTGGACGATCAGCCCGCCGACACCGCCCGCCGCGGCCTCGACCAGCACGCGCTCCCCCTGCCGGAGGCCCGCCGCCGTCACCAGCGCCGTCGCCGTGCGGCCGTCGGCGAGGATCGCCACCGCGGCGTCGAGGGCCAGGCCGTCCGGCACCTCGAAGACGGAATCGGCGGCGACAGCGACCCGTTCCGCGTACGCCCCGGAGCCGCCTGTCGAGGTCACGACGCGCTTCCCGACCAGGTCGAGGTCGACCCCGTCGCCGACAGCGCTGATCACGCCGCCGACACCATTGCCGGGGATCAGCGGCGGTTCGGCCCGGAACGGCCCGCCGCCGCCGGCGCGGAACTGCGTCTCGACGAACGTGATGTTGGCGAACGCCACCTCGACCAGCGCCTGGCCCGCCCCGGGGACCGGATCGGGAGCCTCGCCCGCGACGAGCACTTCGGGCCCGCCGAACTCTTTCAACCACACCGCTCTCATGTGACCCAAGGTGCAAGCTCGACTTGACTGGAGGTCAAGCGATTGTGCCGGGAAAACCATGACCGGCTCTCAATATTGTCCCGGGCACACGATGACACCGCCGTCCGGGTACATCACCGTGAGTGGCAGCACTTGTCGTAGACCCCGCCGCTGGAGGCACTCCGTGCGTATCGCCGTCCCCCGTGAAATCAAGAGGCACGAGTACCGGGTGGCGCTCACCCCGGCGGGCGTGCACGAACTGACCGGGCGCGGCCACGACGTCTTCGTCGAGACCGGCGCCGGCCTCGGCTCGTCCATCACCGACGAGGAGTACCTCGCCGCGGGCGCGAAGATCCTCGCGACGGCGGAGGAGACCTGGTCCGAGGGCGAGCTCGTGCTCAAGGTCAAGGAGCCGATCGCCGAGGAGTACCCGCGGCTGCGCGCCGACCAGGTGCTGTTCACCTACCTGCACATCGCCGCGGACCGGCCGCTGACCGACGCGCTGCTGGCCGCGGGCACCACCGCGATCGCCTACGAGACCGTGCAGACCCCGAACCGCGCGCTGCCGCTGCTGGCGCCGATGTCCGAGGTCGCCGGACGGCTGGCGCCGCAGGTGGGCGCGTACTCCCTGATGAAGCCCAGCGGGGGCCGCGGTGTGCTGCCCGGCGGCATCCCCGGTGTCCACCCGGCGCGCGTGGTCGTGATCGGCGGCGGTGTCGCCGGCATCAACGCGGCGCGGGTCGCGCTCGGCCTCGGCTCGGACGTCGAGATCCTCGACACCAACGTCGACCGCCTCCGCCAGATCGACAACGACTTCGGCGGCCGCATCCGCACGGTGACCTCGAACGCGCTGTCGGTCGAGCAGTCCGTGCTGGAGGCCGACATGGTCATCGGCGCGGTGCTCGTGCCCGGCGCGAAGGCGCCGAAGCTGGTCTCGAACGATCTCGTTTCGCGGATGCGTCCGGGCAGTGTGCTGGTGGACATCGCGATCGACCAGGGCGGCTGCTTCGCCGACTCGCGGCCGACCACGCACGACGAGCCGACCTACAAGGTCCACGAGTCGGTGTTCTACTGCGTCGCGAACATGCCGGGCGCGGTGCCCCGCACGTCGACCTACGGGCTGACCAACGTGACGCTGCCGTACGCCGTGCAGCTCGCGGACCACGGCTGGCACAAGGCGCTGCAGGCCGACGCTTCGCTGGCGAAGGGCCTCAACACGCACGCGGGCGCCCTGACCAACGCCCCTGTCGCGGCCGCGCACGGCCTGCCCGCCACCGATCTGGCCGCCGTCCTGGCCTGATCCCCCAAGCCACTCTCCTACGCGAGGGGCCTTTGCCACCCCAGTGGGCAAAGGTCCCTCGCTCCCAAGCACCACGAAGGCCCCTCGTTCACACGGGGGGGCCTTCAGCCTTTCGGGACCTAAAACACCGTTCAACCCCTCGGAACCGAGTAAACCTCGCGAACCGCCACCGACCGCACCGTGGGGTCTGGGGCTCGGGCCCCAGAAATAAGGGCGGCCCGCTCAACCAACCTGGGGGTCATTGGGAGCGGGCCGCCTCCTACATCGTAGGTAATAAGTCGCCGCCGCGCTGCATGGGGTTGCCATGTCTTCGGAATTACTTCTTCACAGACCACCCCGACAGTCGGTGATTTTCCGCGCTCTACGGCGCATATCCGGTAGTCAGCGGCCATTCGGCCCAGTTCCGGGTGCGCTGAGGGACGGAGTCGTCACCGCGTCGAACGTGACGAACGTCGCTTTCGACGGATTGACCCCTTCCGCGAGTGCGGACACACCCCGTGAGGCAGGATGTCGCGTGATCGGCCTTCGTCAACAAAAGGGGACGGTATGCACGACGGCAGTGGCCGCATCGCGGTGCAGAACCTGAGCAAGCAGTTCGGCGCGGTCAACGCGGTCCAGAATCTGAGCTTCACGGTGGAGCCCGGTTCGGTGACCGGCTTCCTGGGGCCCAACGGGGCCGGGAAGACCACGACGCTCCGGATGCTGCTCGGGCTGGTGACGCCCACGAACGGCACGGCGACCATCAACGGGCGCCCGCACGACCAGCTGGGGAATCCGGCAAGGGTCGTCGGTTCGGTGCTGGAGAACGAGGGTTTCCACCCGGGACGCACGGCACGGAATCACCTGCGCGTGTACGCGGCGGCGATCGGGATGCCGGATCAGCGCGTGGACGAGGTGCTGGGCCTGGTGGGCCTCTCGTCGGCGGCGGACCGCAAGGCGGGCGGGTTCTCGCTCGGTATGCGGCAGCGGCTGGCGCTGGCGACGGCGTTGCTGGGGAACCCGCAGGTGCTGGTGCTGGACGAGCCCACGAACGGTCTCGACCCCGAAGGCATCCTGTGGCTGCGGAACTTCCTGCGCGCGTATGCGCGTGAGGGGCGCACGGTGCTGGTCTCGAGCCACCTCCTGAACGAGGTGGAGCAGACGATCGACCAGGTCGTGATCATCAGCCAGGGCATGACGCGCTACAACGGCTCGCTGGACCAGTTGCGCAAGGGCAACCAGTCTCGCGTGCTGGTGCAGTCCGCCGACGCGAACGGCCTCGTCGCCGCGTTGCAGGAGGCGGGCATCACGCAGGTCTCGCCGATGCAGGACGGCCGGGTCGCGGTCTCCGGTGCGACGGTGCAGCAGATCGGTGACATCTCCGCCAAGGCGAGCATCGCGGTCTACGGCATGCAGGAGGAGACAGCGGATCTGGAGCGGATGTTCTTCCAGCTGACGCAGGGCCAGTACTCCGCGCCGCAGCCCGGTTTCCAGCAGCAGGGCCCGCCGCCGGGCTACCAGGGTCCGCCCCCGGGTTATCAGGGCCCGCCGCCCGGATATCAGGGTCCGCCTCCCGGCTACGCGCCCCAGAACACCGCTGCACCGAACACGCCGCCGCCCGGTTTCGCGCCTCCGCAGCAGTACCAGCAGCAGGGTCAGCCGCCGCAGCAACAGCAGCAGTACCAGCAGGCGCCGCCTCAGCAGCAGGCGCCGCAGCAGGGCCAGAACGAGGGCTGGGGAGGCCAGGGCTGATGGGCAACCTGATCAAGGCGGAGTTCCGCAAGACGCTCACGCTCAAGGCGTGGTGGGCGCTGATGATCCCCGCGGTGGTCTTCGCGTTCGCGTTCGCCCTGTTCTGGGGCATGGTCACGAACGACTTCAGTGACTTCCTCGGCCGCTCGGACACCCGTGAGCTGACCGAAGCGCTCGGCATCTCGACCGGCGCGCTGCCCGTCGGCCTGCTCGCCCTCGGACACGGCATCAACATCGGCACGATGATCCCGATCATCTTCGGTGTCTTCGCCCTTGCAGGCGAGTACACGAAGAAGACGATCACCACGACGTTCCTCACCGCCCCGAACCGGGTTTCGGCGTTGAGCGCGAAAATGATCACCTACGTCGCGTGGGGCGCGATCTACGGCGTGATCATCGTGGCCGCGGCGAGCCTCGGCACCGTGATCACGGTCGACAGCGAGCGCCTGCCCACGGCGGGCCAGTGGCTGGGTGTGCTCGGCGCCGGTGTCCTCGCGACGATCCTGGCGACCCTGTTCGGCATCGGGGTCGGCGCCGTATGGCGCAGCGTGATCGGCAGCATCATCACGCTGACCATCTGGATGCTCGTGGTCGAGAACGTCCTGGTGTTCGTGTCCTTCGGCGCCTGGGACATCACGTGGCTGGGCGGAGTCCTGCCGAACGGCACGGTCAACGGCATCGTGGGCGCCATCGGCGCGGAGGCGTTCGGCGCCGCCGGCGTGAAGGTGCCCGGCCTGCAGGACGAGACGGCGTGGGCGCTCCAGTACGCGGCGGGTGCGCCCGGCGCGTTCTCGTGGTGGGCCTCGGCGCTCATCTTCTTCGGCTGGACGATGGTCTTCTTCCTCGCCGGCTGGGCCGTGAACCAGAAGAAGGACATCACCTGATTTATCGCGCGCTGACGTAAACGTGCCGAAGGGGCGTCGGACCGCTTCAACCTGCGGGTTGGGTGGGAAGGCGCCCCTTCATCACGTTTACGTGGGCCTTCGGCCCGAAAGAGGGCGCGCGACGGGTGAAGTCTCCGTCGGGCGCGGGGCGCCCTTGGGGAGACCGTTCTGGGGCGTCGACGTAGGTCACCCTTTCGCTGGACGTGCGGCACTTGGTCCGCGGACGTGGGCTACCTCACCACCGGGCGTGCGGCACTCGCTCTGCCGACCGTGGGCTATCGCCCCGCTCTCCATGGATCACGTCTCGCTGGACGTGGGTCACCTTCCCTCTCGGCGTGGGGCACGGCTCCACCACGTGTGACGTGAAGGGTCCTTTCCTTGCGAAATTTGCAAGGAAAGGACCCTTCATGGCGTTCGGCCCTCCGCGAACCGGCCGATCATGTCGGTGGGGCCGCCTAGGCTGACGGGGTGACTACTGCTCCACCTCGTCCGCGTCAAGCCAGTCCGGCTCGTGAGACCACCCCCGCACCCGCCGGAGGCTGGATCCGCCGCCTGGCCGCTTCGTGCTGGAAACATCCGTGGCTGGTCGTACTGTCGCTGGGCGCGGCGATCATCGGCGTCGGACTGCAGGCCGCCGGACCGCTGCTGATCCGCGAGGCGCTCGACGGCGCCGTCGCGGGCGACACCTCCAACCTCGGCCTCCTCGCCGCCGTGATGGCGGTGCTGCAGGTGCTGACCTTCGGCAACGCCTTCGCCCGCCGGTACGTCGGCGGACGGCTGGCCCTCGACGTCCAGCACGATCTGCGCCGCCAGGTGTTCAACGCGGTCTCCCGGCTCGACGGCGGCAAGCAGGACGCGCTGCGCACCGGGCAGGTCGCCTCCCGCGCGATCTCGGACCTGCAACTGGTCACGTCGGTCCTGATGCAGGTGCCGCTCTCGGCGGGGTCGGTGATCTTCGCGCTCCTGTCGCTCGGCGCGATGCTGTGGATGTCGCCGACGCTGACCCTGATCGCGATGGTGGTCGCCCCGGCGATCGCGATCATCATGGCCGTGAGCCGGAAGCGGCTCTTCCCCGCGACCTGGGCGGCCCAGCAGCGCGCGGCCGACGTCGCGCAGCAGGTCGAGGAGACCGTCACCGGCGTACGCGTCGTGAAGGGCTTCGGTCAGGAAGCGCGCGAAGTCGCGAAGCTGGAGAAGACGGCGAAGAAGCTCTTCGCGGAACGCATGCGCGCGGCAAGGCTGTCCTCTTTGCCCACGGCGACGACAGCGGCACTGCCCGCGGCCGGTCAGGTCGCGGTACTGGCGGTCGGCGGCGTCCTGGCGCTGAAGGGCGAAGTCAGCCTCGGCACCTTCCTCGCCTTCGCGACCTATCTGTCCATCCTGATCGGCCCGGCGCGGATGATCTCGAGCCTCGTCGTCCAGGCCCAGCTGACCAGGTCGGGCGCGGAGCGGGTCAACGAACTGATCGACGCGCAGCCGGACGTCGTCGACAGCCCGGACGCGCGGCCGCTGCCCGATGGCCCTCTCGGCGTCCGGCTGGAGGACGTCTCCTTCGGCTACACGCGGTCGGATCCCGTGCTCGACGGGCTCACCCTGGCGGCACTGCCGGGCGAGACGCTCGCTCTGGTCGGCACGGCCGGTTCAGGCAAGTCGACGATCTCCTTGCTGCTGCCCCGGTTCTACGACGTGCACAGCGGTTCGGTCCAGGTCGGCGACCTCGACGTCCGCGACGTGCGGCAGCACGACCTGCGCAGCGTGATCGGCGTGGTCTTCGAGGAGGCGTTCCTCTTCTCCTCGTCGGTACGCGACAACATCGCCTACGGCAGGCCGGACGCGAGCGACGAGGAGATCCGCGCGGCCGCGCGGGCGGCGGAGGCGGACGAGTTCATCCAGCGGCTTCCCGACGGCTACGACACGCTCATCGGCGAGCGCGGCCTCACGTTGTCGGGCGGCCAGCGGCAGCGGCTCGGCCTGGCCAGGGCACTGATGACCGACCCGCGCGTACTGGTCCTCGACGACGCGACGTCCGCCATCGACACGGTCACCGAGGCCGCGATCCACGACACGCTGCGTTCGGTCACCGCGAGCCGGACGACCCTGCTGATCGCGCACCGCCGCTCCACCCTCGCCCTCGCCGACCGGATCGCCGTGCTGGACAAGGGCCACGTCGTCGACGTCGGCACCGAGGAAGAACTGCTGGCCCGCTGCCCGCTGTTCCGCGAACTCGTCGCAGGGCCGGGTGACGACGTCGAGGAACCGCATCGCTGCGAGGGTCTCGACTGCGGCCCCGCGGGGATCACCCCCGCCCTGTGGCCGGAGCAGGACAAGGCCGACGACCTGGCGGACGAGCGGAAGGGCACCGGCGGCGAGTGGGACGTCAACCTGCCGCCGAGCGAGGAACTCATCGAAGGCGTCCGGAAACTGCCACCCGCGAACGACGTCCCGGTGTTGCCGGGTACCGACGTCACCGCGCCCGAACCGAAGTTCCGCCTCGGCCGCCTGCTGAAACCGGTGCGCGGCCCGCTCGCCGTGGTGATCGGCCTGGTCGCGGCGGACGCGCTGGCCACCATCGCGATGCCCGCGCTGTACCAGTACGGCATCGACAACGGGGTGCGCGCCGGCGCGGAGGCGGTGATCTGGCTGGCCGCCGGGATCGGCGCGCTGGTGATCCTCGCGGACTGGCTGGTGATCTACCTCCAGACCAAGATGACCGCGCGCGTCGGCGAGACGGTGCTGTATTCGCTGCGCGTGCGCAGTTACGCCCATCTGCAACGGCTCGGGCTCGACTTCTACGAACGCGAACTGTCCGGGAAGATCATGACCCGGATGACGACCGACGTCGACGCGCTCTCGACGTTCCTGCAGACCGGCGTCGCGCAAGCGGTGGTGAGCGCGCTGACCCTGGTCGGGATCGCGGCGGCGCTGATGGTCACCGACCTCGGGCTGGCGGCGTACGCGCTCGCGGTGCTGCCGATCCTCGTCGTGGCGACGGTGATCTTCCGCCGGGCTTCGTCCAAGGCGTACACCGAAGCCCGGGAGCGGGTCAGCGTCGTCAACGCGGACATGCAGGAGAACGTGAACGGCCTGCGGGTCGCGCAGGCGTACACGCGCGAGGAGCGCACGGCGGAGAAGTTCGCGTCCCGAAGCGACGAGTACCGGCGTTCGAGGCTTCGCGCCCAGCGCCTTGTCGCGACGTACTTCCCTTTCGCGGCAATGCTTTCCGGACTGGCCGAGGTCGTCGTGCTGATCGTCGGCGCGAACCGGGTCGCGGCGGGCACGCTGTCTGCCGGTGTCCTGGTGGCGTTCCTGTTGTACCTCGGCCAGTTCTTCTCGCCGATCCAGCAACTGTCCTCGGTGTTCGACGGCTACCAGCAGGCACGGGTCGGCCTGTCGCGCATCGGCGATCTGCTGCGCACGCCGACTTCCGTCCCGGAGGCGGAGAAACCGGTCGCGGTCCCGGAGCGGCTGCGGGGAGAGGTCTCCTTCAAGGACGTCGATTTCGCTTACACCGCAATGGACGAGCCTGCCCTGACGCAGCTTTCACTGGAGGTCGCGCCCGGGGAGACCGTCGCCTTGGTCGGGGCGACAGGCGCCGGGAAGTCGACGGCGGTGAAGCTCGTCGCACGCTTCTACGACGCGACAGGCGGTGTGGTCCGGATCGACGGAACCGACATCCGCGAGTACGACCTCGCCGCCCTGCGCACCCGGATGGGCGTGGTGCCACAGGAAGCGCATCTGTTCTCGGGGACCGTCGCGGATAATGTGCGCTACGGCAGGCCTTCCGCGACGGACGCGGAGGTCGAGGAAGCGGTCCGGTCCGTCGGCGCGCTCGACGGTGTCGCCGCGCTCCCCGCCGGTTTCCACCAGCCCGTCGGTGAACGCGGACGGTCGCTTTCGGCCGGACAGCGACAACTCGTCGCCCTCGCCCGCGCCGAACTCGTGGACCCGGACGTCCTCCTGCTCGACGAGGCGACCGCGGCCCTGGACCCGTCCACCGAAGCCGCCGTCCTGCGCGCGACGGAACAACTCGCGCGCCGCCGCACGACTTTCGTGGTCGCGCACCGCCTCGCCACCGCCGCCAAGGCGGACCGGATCGTGGTGCTGGACCACGGCCGGATCATCGAACAGGGCACGCACACGGACCTGGTCGCCGCCGGCGGCCATTACGCGCGCCTTTGGTCTCTGGGCTGAGCGGGTCGTGAGTGGCGATTCGGACCGACGCGCCACCGCCGCCTCACCCACCTGAAGTACGTGAAGGCCCCCTTCATTGCGCTAGGCGCAATGAAGGGGGCCTTCACGTACTGCGGCAAAGTGCGAAGGGTAGGCAAGGGGCCCTTCACGGACCGCACCCGCTCTCGGCCCTAACCGCCGGCACCGCTCACGAGCCCGCGGTCGCGAGATCCAGCTGGAACTGAGCCCCCGGAGCCGTTGGTTCCCACCCGCGCTCCAGCGCCAGCCGGATCGCCCGTTCGACATCCGAAGGCAGCACCGCTTTCGACGGGACTCCCATGTAGTTCAACGGATGCGCATGATCCGTCTGGACCACCAGCACCGCACCCCGCGCGTCCTCGAGTTCCACCCCGTACGAAAGGAAATATCCGCCCTCTTGCGCATAGGTCGGCTTCCGTCGGATGTTCCACCGATAGACGGCCTCGTCGACCACGATCCGTCGCGACCCCTTACGCAACAATGCCATGGAGTCAGCATGCCCCGACGGGCAAGGGAATTTCGGTCGCGCAGGAACACCCCACCTGTCACGCCGAGCGGCAAAGGGAAGAAGAGACCCCGGCGCGCCTTCCTCTGGATGGCGTACCGCTGCGGCTGGGCCGCGAAGCCCGGCCAAGAGCGCGCGCTCGCCCTCGATCGCCATGTCGACAAATAGATCACCCGCGGCCATGCGCGAGATCGGCGCCCTGGTCGCGGCGAACCGCATCGAAGACGCCGAAGCGCTGCTAGCTGCTACCCCCAGAGCGCCCGTACCGGCTAAGGCCGCCACTTGAGGCCGCTCATCCCGGCGACCTCGACGTCCTGGGCCGAAGCCCACCGGAAGGTCCCGGGCCGGACGTGCACCCCGGCCGTCACCGCCCAGTCCGGCTCGTCGGGCTCGACGTGCTCCATCTCCTTGAAGTCGGCCAGCGTCGGCCACACCGCGAAGCACGAGTCGCACATCAGGACGACCTTGCCGGACTCGGTGACCAGTGGGCGCACACGCCCCTCGTCCCAGAACGACGGACACTCGTCCAGCCACATCGGCTGCCACCACCTCGCGGGCGATCGGCGGCCGGCACGACACCGGCCGCATCCTCCACCGAGCAAAACCCTCCGACGTGAACTCCAGGCTGTCCCGACACGACCACCTCGTCAATCTTTCACCACAAAACAGTGACCTGACCTGCACATACTGCGAAACGACAGCAAAGGTCCCCCGCTCCCCCGAACGGTCGCGAGCCGGTTGGCGGGGTGTCCGGGTTTCGATCTCTTGATCGAGACAGTGACCCATCGCCTAGTGCGCCACGCCTCACACAGGCCAGTTCCATCACACGGCCGCCACCGAGGGGGTTAGCCTGGTAGGCGCATCAGCGGTGTTCAAGATCTCGAGACGGATAGAGGCGAGTCCAAGCCGTGTCCAGCAGCAGCCCTGCGTCACAATTCGGCCCCAACGAGTGGGTCGTCGAGGAAATGTACGACCAGTTCCTCGCCGACCCCACCTCAGTCGATGCCGCCTGGCACGACTTCTTCGCGGACTTCAAGCCCACGCAGGACGCGCAGACGAAGGCTGACGACGCACGTCAGACCTCCGCGGAGACCGCCAAGGAGGGCGCGGGCGCCAACGGCCAGGCCGCCAAGCCGACGCCGCAGACGGTCCGCAACGCCGAGTCCACCGCGAAGCAGACCGCCCCGGCGGAGGCCGCCCCCAAGGCAGCGGCGAAGCCCGCTCCGAAGGCCGCCGCGCCCAAGGTCGAGAAGGCTCCCGCCAAGCCCGCCGAGAAGGCCGCCGAGCCGGAGTCGAAGCAGCTCCGTGGCGCCGCGGCGGCGATCGCGAAGAACATGGACGCCTCGCTGTCCGTGCCGACGGCCACGAGTGTGCGCGCCGTCCCGGCGAAGCTGATGGCCGACAACCGCATCGTCATCAACAACCACCTCAAGCGCACGCGCGGCGGCAAGATCTCCTTCACGCACCTCATCGGGTACGCGATGGTCCGGGCGCTGAAGAACTTCCCGAACATGAACCGGCACTACCAGCTGATCGACGGGAAGCCGTTCGCGATCACGCCGGAGCACGTGAACTTCGGTCTCGCGATCGACATGAAGGGCAAGGAAGGCTCCCGCACGCTCGTCGTGGCCTCCATCAAGGCCACCGAGAACATGACCTTCATGCAGTTCTGGCAGGCCTACGAGGAGATCGTCAAGAAGGCCCGCAACGGCAAGCTGACCGCCGACGACTTCGCCGGCACCACGATCTCGCTGACCAACCCCGGCGGCATCGGCACCAACCACTCGGTGCCGCGGCTGCAGACGGGCCAAGGCGCGATCATCGGCGTCGGCGCCATGCAGTACCCGGCGCACTTCGAGGGCACCAGCGAGAAGGCTCTGGTCGACCTCGGCGTGTCGAAGATCATGACGCTGACCTCGACGTATGACCACCGCATCGTCCAGGGCGCGGAGTCGGGCGAGTTCCTCAAGCGCATCCACGAGCTGCTGCTCGGCGAAGACGGCTTCTACGACGACGTCTTCACCAGCCTGCGCCTGCCGTACGAGCCGATCCGCTGGGTCGCCGACATCCCGGACGGCCCGGTCGACAAGACCGCGCGCGTGATCGAGCTGATCGACGCCTTCCGCATGCGCGGTCACCTGATGGCCGACACCGACCCGCTGAACTACCGGCAGCGCAGCCACGCCGACCTCGATGTCCTCTCCCACGGTCTGACCCTGTGGGACCTGGACCGCGAGTTCCCGGTCGGCGGTTTCGCCGGTCAGGAGCGGATGAAGCTGCGTGACATCCTCGGTGTCCTGCGTAACTCGTACTGCCGCACCGTCGGCATCGAGTACACGCACATCCTCGACCCCGAAGAGCGTCGCTGGATCCAGGACCGCGTCGAGATCCCGCACGAGAAGCCGGACCCCGCCGTCCAGAAGTACGTGCTCTCGAAGCTGAATGCCGCCGAGGCGTTCGAGACCTTCCTTCAGACCAAGTACGTCGGTCAGAAGCGGTTCTCCCTCGAAGGCGGCGAGACGGCGATCCCGCTGCTCGACACGCTGCTGGACAAGGCCGCCGAGCACGAACTCGACGAGGTCGTCATCGGCATGCCGCACCGCGGCCGCCTGAACGTGCTCGCGAACATCGTCGGCAAGCCGATCGCGCAGATCTTCCAGGAGTTCGAGGGCAACCTCGACCCGGGCCAGGCGCACGGCTCCGGTGACGTGAAGTACCACCTCGGCGCCGAGGGCAAGTACTTCCGCATGTTCGGCGACGGCGAGACGAAGGTGTCGCTGACCGCGAACCCGTCGCACCTGGAGACCGTCGACCCGGTCCTCGAGGGCATCGTCCGCGCGAAGCAGGACATCCTCGACAAGGGTGGCGAGGGCTTCACCGTCCTCCCCGTCCTGATGCACGGCGACGCGGCCTTCGCGGGCCAGGGTGTCGTGGCCGAGACCCTGAACCTGGCGCTGCTGCGCGGCTACCGCACCGGCGGCACCGTGCACGTCATCGTCAACAACCAGGTCGGCTTCACCACCGCGCCCGAGCACTCGCGTTCGAGCGAGTACGCCACCGACGTCGCGAAGATGATCGGTTCGCCGATCTTCCACGTGAACGGTGACGACCCCGAAGCCGCGCACTGGGTGGCCAAGCTGGCCGTCGAGTACCGCCAGGCGTTCCACAAGGACGTCGTGATCGACCTGATCTGCTACCGCCGCCGCGGTCACAACGAGGGCGACGACCCCTCGATGACCCAGCCGGCGATGTACGACATCATCGACACGAAGCGTTCGGTCCGGAAGACCTACACCGAATCGCTGATCGGCCGCGGCGACATCTCCGTCGAAGAGGCCGAGGCCGCGTTGCGCGACTTCTCCAGCCAGCTGGAGCACGTGTTCAACGAGGTCCGCGAGCTGGAAAAGCACGTGGCGAAGGCCAGCCCCTCGGTCGAAGAGGAGCAGCAGGTCCCGGCCAAGGTGCCCACGGCGACCACCACCGAGGTCATCGAGCACATCGGCGACGCGTTCCTCAACGTCCCCGAGGGCTTCACCCCGCACCCGCGGGTCAAGCCGGTCATGGAACGCCGCCACAAGATGTCCCGCGAAGGCGGCATCGACTGGGCGTACGGCGAACTGCTCGCCTTCGGTTCGCTGGCCATGGAAGGCCGTCTCGTGCGGCTGTCCGGCCAGGACTCCCGCCGCGGCACCTTCACCCAGCGCCACTCGGTGCTGATCGACCGCAAGACCGGCCAGGAGTACTCGCCGCTGGCCAGCCTGGCCGAGGGCCAGGGCCGCGTGATGATCTACGACTCGGCGCTCTCCGAGTACGCGGCCGTCGGCTTCGAGTACGGCTACTCCGTGGCCAACTCCGAAGCGCTGGTCATGTGGGAAGCGCAGTTCGGTGACTTCGTCAACGGCGCGCAGACCGTCATCGACGAGTACATCTCCTCCGGCGAGGCCAAGTGGGGCCAGCTCTCCGACGTCGTGCTGCTGCTGCCGCACGGCCACGAAGGCCAGGGCCCGGACCACACCTCCGGCCGCATCGAGCGCTTCCTCTCGCTGTGCGCCGAAGGCTCGATGACCGTCTCGGTGCCGTCGACCCCGGCGAACTACTTCCACCTGCTCCGCCGTCACGCTCTCGACGGAGTCAACCGCCCGCTGGTGGTCTTCACCCCCAAGTCGATGCTGCGCAACAAGGCCGCGACTTCGCAGGTCGAGGACTTCACCGGCCAGACGAAGTTCATGTCGGTCATCGACGACGCCGTGGTCGACCCGTCGAAGGTGCGCAAGGTCCTGCTGACGTCGGGCAAGCTCTACTGGGAGCTGGTGGCCGAGCGGACGAAGCGCGAGGCGAACGACATCGCGATCGTCCGTGTCGAGCAGTACTACCCGCTGCCCAAGAAGAAGCTGGTGGCGGCGCTCGAGCGCTACAACGGCGCTCCCGCGGTCTGGGTCCAGGAGGAGCCGGAGAACCAGGGTGCGTGGCCGTTCTTCGGCCTGAACCTGCCGCGGAAGCTCCCGGAGGTGTTCTCCAGCCTGGACGTCGTTTCGCGTCGTCCGATGGCGGCGCCGTCGGCCGGTTCGTCCAAGGTGCACGAGGTCGAGCAGAAGGCGCTCATCGCGCGGGCCTTCGACTGATCGCCTGACCTGTACGTGAAGGCCCCCTTCATTGCGCTAGACGCAGTGAAGGGGGCCTTCACGTACTTGGGTGTCGAATCCGGCGGGTCCCGTTCGTGTAGGGGGAAACGAACGAAGGAGACGCCATGAACACCCTGCTCGACGGCCTCAAGCTCCCCGAATCCGCGCGCTGGCACGACGGCCGTCTCTGGCTGGCGAACTGGGGCGGCGGCGAGATCCTCGCGGTCACCCCCGGCGGCGAGAGCGAAGTCATCGCGAACGTGCCGACCACGATGCCGATCACCTTCGACTGGCTTCCCGACGGCCGCCTGATCATCGTCCAGGGCCCCGAAGCCCGCCTGCTCAACACCGACCTGAGCGTCTACGCGGACCTCGCCCCCGTCGCCGCCTTCTGCAACGAGGTCGTGACAGACGGCCGCGGAAACGCCTTCGTCAACGGCTCGCACGACCTCCAGGCACCCGGCGTTCTCGCCGTCGTCACCCCGGACGGCGAAGTACGCCAGGTCGCCGAAGACATCCTGTTCGGCAACGGCATGGCCATCACACCCGACGACAAGACACTGATCGTCGCGGAGTCGTACGGCAACCGGCTCACCGCGTTCGACATCGGCGACGACGGTTCGCTGTCCGGCAGGCGAGTCTGGGCGGACCTCGGCGGCGACCACCCCGACGGCATCTGCCTCGATGCCGAGGGCGCCGTCTGGTACGCGGACGTGGCGGGCAAGTACTGCGTCCGCGTCCGCGAAGGAGGCGAAGTGCTGCAGAAGGTCGAGGCCGACCGAGGCTGCTTCTCCTGCACTCTCGGCGGCGAGGACGGGCGTTCGCTCTACGTCCTCGCCGCGGAATGGCACGGCTGGGAGAACCCATTCGGCGACGGGCCGACAGGGCAGGTCCAGGTCGAGAAGCTCTCCTAGCCGATCGCGCGGGAGGTCGCCTTCGCGACCTTCAGCGCGTTCTCCTTGCAGACCTTCTGGTCGACGACCCCGGAGGGGTCCGGGCCGGTCACGATGACCTGCGCGTCGACGTTGCCCTGGTAGAACCTGATCGTGCACTGGCTTTGGGAACTCATGGTGATGTAAGCGGCCTTGGTCGCTTTCTCCAGGCTCGGGATCACTTCGCCGCCGTCGTCGAACGCGTTCTCGTAACCGGCCTTGGCCGTGTCCTCTCCGTTGCCCGTGCCCGGTTCCGCCGACTTCGCGAGGTACATGGTGACCAGCGCGGAAGGCGCCTTGTACTCACGCCAGCTGCAGTCCGACGCGTAGAGCTCGATGCTCGAGTCCGAGGTGCTCGCGCGCCGCTGCCCTGTCGGGTTCTCCAGCGGTGGTAGGTTCCGCACGCCCTGCCCGATCTTGTCGCAGGTCGGCAGCACGGTGTACTTGTCCGGCGGGCCGGTCTTCTTCGACGAGGTCGGCGCCGCGGACGAAGACGAACCGGAGTCACCGGAGAGCAGCAGGACGGCCGCGACCCCGCCGCCGCCGAGCACCACCACCGCGGCGACGACGAGCCCGACGATGAGCCCGGTGTTCGACTTCTTGGGCGGCGGCGGGCCGTACCCGGGCGGCGGGTAGCCCGGGTAGCCCTGCGGCGGATACGGTTGCTGAGGCCCCTGCTGATAGGGCGGTCCGGGCTGCATACGCAGAGAGTAGAGCCCCACCACGGTCCTTAGTGGACGAACACCGCAAATGGGCGCGCGTCACACTAGTTGTGGATGGTGACCTTCACCGGTGCCGACCAAGCGGCCCCGTTCGGCCCGGTGGCCAGGGCCGATACCGAATGCTCCCCGTTGGAGATCTTGGTCGTGTTCCAGTTGATGTTCCAGTTCGGACCGGAGTTGGCGGTGCCGATGAGGGTCTTCTGGGCGACGTAGAACGCCACCGTGGTCGTGTTCGTGGCCGTGGCGTTCGCGAGAGTCGTCCCCCTGACCGTCTCTCCCGTCGCCGGACTGGTGATCGTCGCCGTGACCCCGGTAGGGCAGGCGTTCACCCAGGAGCACATGTTGAGCACGATGATCCCGACCGTCGCACCCGCCCCGGCCAGCAAGGTCTGCAGGATGACCACGACGCCCGCGGCCGTGATGGCGAGACCGACCGATCCCATCAACACAGCGCAGGCGATGACGGGGGCGGCACCGGCCGTGAGCAACGCGGCGGCGAGCGCGAGGAGCGCGGCGGCCGCGACGGCGACGATCCAGCAGGTGATCTTGCAGATCCAGCAAGGCGCCGCGGCTTCCGGGCCCGCACCCACCGCTTCGATATCGGTGAGCGGCGCCAGTGTGTTGTAGATCGTGGTGTACTGCGCCGCCGTCGGCATCGTGGAAAAGAACACGTAGGAACTGGTGTCCGCGTTCGTGATCGTGACCGTCCAGGTGCCCGGCATGGGAGTCTTGATCATGCAGCTTTGGAGCATCGTCGGATCGTTGCCGGAACAGACGACGAAACGGCTGTCGGTTTCGCTCGGCCCCACCGTATTGCCACCGGGATCCTTCAGGGAGACATTGACCCCGGCGGGATAGCCACCGCCGTCCGTCGTCACGCTGCCCATCAGATAGGGCACGTCGTGATCGACGACGATCGTCAAGGTCTGGGTGGTGTCCTCACTCAACGTGCCCCGCAAAGCCGCCAGCGGGTGAATCTCCCCGACTCTCGCCGAGTCGGAATTCTGTGCGGGAATCACATATCCCGCGCAATAGCAGTTCGGCCCGTCGACTTGGTTCTGCACCAGCACGGCCATCTCGCCGCCCCTTTCGTGCCACCTCCGAAAAACTGGGACATGCTCGTGCCACCGACACGGCGATCGCGGGCGCACCAAGGCGACCACGGACACCGCGATCATGTTCGGCCACGGAATGCGAATTCGTCCGCGTCGATCGCGCCGTTTCCCGGCCGCCAGGGGAAAATCGCGATGAGTGAATGCCCGAGGCCCTTTGCGCGCCGACTCCGAGAAGTATCCACTCGGCGGCCGGGCCTGCCCAGACCGGTTCGACTATGTCAGCCTTTCGGGATTCCTCGTCACCCGTCCGCCAGAGGACACAAAGGATTCCCTGTAGCCGCAAGGCGTTCCGGGTTTTTGACAAAGACGCAGGTCAGGAAATGAACCGTGCGCCGGGCACGGAAAGGCCCCCTTCCCAGCAGGAGGAAGGGGGCCTTCACGTACTCCAGGGGTGGATCAGAGGGTCAGCGACCAGCTGTTGAGGGAGCCGGTGTCGACCCGGTACACGTCCTGCACCTTGAGCTTCCAGGCGCCGTTCGCGGCCTCGGCCGCGGCGTTGACGGTGTAGGTGGTGTTGATGTTGTCGGACGAGTCGTTGCTCGAACCCTTCAGGCGGTACGAGGTGCCGTCCGGCGCGACCAGGTCGATGACCAGGTCACCGACGTAGGTGTGCGTGATGTTCACCGCGACCTTGGTGGTGGCCGAGGCGTTGCGGGCGCAGTTCGCGACGGTGACCGTGCTGGTCACCGCGGCACCGGCGTCGGGGATGGCGACGACGCCGCTGTTGGTCTGCGTGCCACACGGCGTCGGCTCGGGGCCGGGGCCACCGCCGGAACCGGTGTTGAGCAGCACGTTCGGCGAACCGGTGCCCGGGCTGGTCACCTTGTCCTTGACGCCGGCGTTGACCAGGGCGTCACGGACCTGGGCGGGCGTGGCGGTCGGGTTGGCGGAGGCGTAGAGAGCCGCCGCGCCGACGACGTGCGGGGTCGCCATCGAGGTGCCGCTGATGGTGTTGGTGCCGTTGTTCAGCCACGTCGACGTGATGCCGCTGCCCGGCGCGAAGATGTCGAGGCAGGTGCCGATGTTGGAGAAGTCGGACTTGGCGTCGGTGTTGGTGGTCGAGCCGACGGTGATCGCCTCGGGCGTGCGGGCCGGGGAGGTGTTGCACGCGTTCTGGCCGTAGTCGTTACCGGCCGCGACACCGTAGGTGACGCCGGCCGCGATCGACCGCTGGACGGCCTGGTCGAGGGTCGCCGAGGCGCCGCCACCGAGGCTCATGTTCGCGACGGCGGGCTTGACGGCGTTCGCGGTCACCCAGTCGATACCGGCGATGACACCGGCTGTCGTCCCGGAACCGGAGCAGTTCAGCACGCGGACGGCGACGAGCTTGACGCCCTTGGCCAGACCGTGCGCGGTACCGCCGATGGTGCCGGCGACGTGGGTGCCGTGGCCGTTGCAGTCCGTGGCGTCGTTGTCGTTGTCGACGGTGTCACGACCGTGGGTCGCGCGTCCGCCGAAGTCGGGGTGCGTGGTGAGGATGCCGGTGTCGACGACGTACGCGGTGACGTTCGACGCCGTGGTGCTGTAGCTGTACTTCTGGTCCAGCGGGAGGCTCTGCTGGTCGACCCGGTCCTGGCCCCACGACGGTGGGTTCAGCTGGTCCGTCGAGGCCGAGACGGTCTGGTTCTGCTCCACGTAGGCGACAGCGGGATCGGCCGCGACACGCTTCGCCTGCTTTTCGGTCAGGGCACCGGAGAAGCCGCGGACCGACGACGCGAAGGTCTTCTCGACCGTGCCGCCGTGGCGGTTCGTCACGCTCTTCGCGGTGGCCTCGACCGAAGAACCGTCCTTCAGCACGACGATGTAGCTGTCCTTGATCGCCTTCGCGCTGCCCGCGTTGACGATCGAGCCTTCCGCCGCCGACGCGACAGTCGTGCCGCCGAGCGCCGTCAGCACGGCGACAGCCGCCGTGACACCGAACACCGGCAGTCGTCTCTTCAAGGATCCCAGGGAATTGTTCAAGATATTCCTCCCAGGCAGGGTCGACCCGCGGACAGGAGATGTCCGCCGGATCGTTGGGTGAATCGGAAGGTGAAGCGCGTTCACTCGAGGAACGCAGGCTGAGACTAAGTCGCCTTTTCACCCCAAGGAAGACCTTGCATTACGGACATCCGGGTAGTAATGGGCGTCACATCGACGCAGCTCGGGTACCGTTCAGCCCCCGCCTTTAGTCGCGTTTTGCGCCCGTACGGCCCACGAAGAATGGGGAATCCGCACATCCGGTGGTCGTTTTACGGACCTCTGATCGTTTCACCGGCACGGAAGTACACACGGATGGCCGCCTACTAAAGTCGCGACGTCCCGGCGCGGAAATCGATTTCCATCCTACCTTCGGAGGGAGCACACTCTGGCGCATGCTGCTCCGACAGGAAAACCCGGCCGACATCGAGCCGATCCACGCCGTCCATCTGGCCGCGTTCGCGAAACACAGTGTCCCGGTGGTCGAGGCGAAACTCGTCGACGAACTCAGGGCCGACGGTGATCTGATCGGCGCACTGTCCATCGTGGCCGAACGCGACGGGAAGGTCGTCGGGCACGTCTGCTGCAGCCCGTCCCGGCTCGGCTCCGACGAGAAGTCGACGGTCGGCCTCGGCCCGCTCGGTGTCCTGCCCGAGTATCACGCCTCCGGCGTCGGCTCCGCGCTCGTGCACGCCGTGCTCGGCGCGGCGGACGCGCTCGGCTACGGCGCGGTGGTCCTGCTGGGCGACCCGAACTACTACTCGCGCTTCGGCTTCGTTCTCGCCGATCAGTACGGGATCACGCCGCCGGTCGCGGAATGGGCGCCGCATTTCCAGGTCCGCACCCTGCGCGCGTACACGCCGGAACTCCGGGGCGACTTCCGCTACTCCCCCGCTTTCGACCGACTGTAGATCCGTCCGCGTTTCGTCCTCCGAATGCGATGGTTGCGCACGCGAGTACCGCATTCAGCGGACGAAACGCAGGACGTCTCAGGCGGGGGCGAGGAGGTTGTTCCGCCGCAGGAACTCCTCGGCGACGTCGAGCGGGTTGCGCTTCTCCTCGCTGAACTGGACGTTCAATTCGGTCAGCTGATCGGTCGTGAGCGCCGCCGAGACCCGGTTCAGCGCGTCGACCTCCTTCGGCGACAGCGTCCCCTTCGCGACGAGCGGCACGATGTTCTGCGCGGGGAACATGTTCTTGTCGTCCACCAGCGGCACGAAGCCGTTCGCGGCGATCGTCGACGACGTGCTGAACAGGTCGGCGACCTGGATGTCGCCGGATTTCAGCGCGGCGACCGTGACCGGGCCGCCGGTGTCGGTCGTGCGGACCTCGGCGAACTCGCAGCCGTAGAGCGTCTTGATCTTTTCCTTCCAGCGGCTGCTCCACTGGCCGGGACCGCCGAACACGAGTTCCTTGCACCGCTTGCCGAGATCGGAGAAGGTCCTGATCCCGGAATCGGCGAGTTCCTTGCGCACCACCAGAAGATCCTTGTCCTCGGCGGGTGCCTGCTCCAGCACCTCGAACCCGGACGGCAACTTCTGCTTCAGCTGCGTGTAGACGTCCTGCGGGGTGGTGGCCTGCGTCTCCTTGTCGAAGTAGCGCAACAGGTTCCCGCTGTAGTCCGGCACCACCGAAAGCGACTTGTCCTGCAGTGCCTTGACGACGACCTCGCGGCTGCCGACCGGCGGGCGCACGGTCACGTTCTCCGCTCCCGCGTTGCGCAACGCTCCCGCGTAGATCTGGGCCAGCAGAAGGCTTTCCCCGACATCGGACGCGCCGATGATGATGTCGCCGGTCGCGCCGCCCTCGGCGCCGCCGGCGAGCGGGTTGCCGCAGCCCGCAGACAGCACCGCCAGCAAGGCGATCCCGGCGAACAGCGCCGCCACCGTCCGCTTCATACCTTGGCCTTCTTCCCGCTCGCGACCTGCGCCAGCCGAACTCCCTTGGGCACCAGCAAACGCTGGACACCGGCCAGGATCAGATCCAGCACGACTGCGAGCAACGTCGTCAGGACCGCGCCCGCGACCACCTGGGGATAGTCCAAAATGGCCAGTCCGTCGAGCAGGAACCGGCCAAGGCCGCCAAGCCCGACGTACGCGGCGACGGCGGCCGTCGCCACCAGTTGCAGCACCGAGTTCCGCACCCCGCCGAGCACCAGCGGCAGCGAGATGGGCACCTCGACCTTCCACAACCGTTGCCAGCCGGTCATTCCGATGCCCTGAGCCGCGTCGACCACGCCGTGGTCGGTCGCCTGCAGGCCCGCGTACGTCCCGGCGAGGATCGGCGGGACGGCGAGCACCACGAGCCCGATGATCGTCGAGATCTCGCTTTCGGTGAAGAGCAGGAACAGGAAGGTCACCAGCCCCAGCGTCGGCAGCGCGCGGATCGCGTTGCCCCCGCTCACCAGCAGTACCGCGCCGCGGCCGGTGTGCCCGACGTAGAGCCCGAGCGGGATCGCGACGATGAGCGCGAAGACCAGCGCCAGCACCGTGTACCCGAGATGCTGCAGCAGCCGGGCCGGGATGCCGTCCGTGCCCTGCCAGTGGGCCGGGTCGCCGAACCAGTTCAGGACGTCGCCGATCATTTCGCCCCCGCCGTGGTCGCCACCCGGTCCCAGGGTGTGAGGAGATTGCGGAGCTGGACCAGCACCAGGTCGACGATCAGCGCGAGCAGCAGGGTCGCGACGATCCCGACGACGATCGGTGAGAAGTACTCACGCTGGAAGCCGTCGGTGAACAGCACGCCGAGCCCGCCGGTGCCGATCAGCGCGCCGACGCTGACCAGGCTGATGTTGCTGACCGACGCCACCCGGACGCCCGCCGCGAGCACCGGCACCGAAAGCGGCAGCTCCACGCTGAGGAATCGGCGCGCGGGTTTGTAGCCGACAGCCGTGGCCGCGGCGACGACGTGCGGCGGGACAGCGTCGAGCGCGTCCAGCACCGGGCGCACCAGCAGGGCGGCGGTGTAGACGGTGAGCGCGACGATGACGTTGACACTGTCGAGGATCTTGGAGCCGATGATGCCCGGGATCACCACGAACAAGGCGAGTGACGGGATCGTGTACAGCAGGTTCGACACCACCAGCAGCACCGAACGCGCCGCGGCGAACCGGTGTCCGAGCCAGCCCGCGAGTACCGCGATCACCAGGCCCAGCACCAGCGGGACCAGTGAGAGATAGATGTGGTCGAGCAGATCGCCGAAGAACTGCGAGCGGTTGTTGGCGCTGCCGAGATAACGTCCGAGTTCCGCGAAGAAGTCCCCCATCAGGAACCCAGCGGCAGCGCCTCGATCACTTCGAGGACTTGCTTGGCTCTGACCACGCCGAGGACCTTGAGGCCGTCGTCGACCACCACGCCGAGACTCGCGGGCGACGAAAGCGCCGCGTCGAGCGCGCCGCGGATCGGCGACCCCTGGACGTAGAGCGACCCGCCAGCGACGAGATCGGTCTCCGCGAGTTCTCCGTCCACAGTGGACCCAGGACGCAGCCAGCCGCGCGGCTGCCCTTCGGCGTTGACAGCCACCAGCCACTCGTCGGACGGTCCGGGGGCGGGCTTGCCGACCTCGACCCGCTTGACCTCTTCGACGACGATCCCTTCCGCGGAAAGGAAGGAGAGGCCGCGGTAGCCGCGGTCCTTGCCCACGAACGACGCGACGAAGTCGTCGACGGGATGGCGCAACACGTCCGAGGGCGTGCCGTACTGCGCGAGCACACCACCGACACGGAGCACGGCGATCTTGTCGCCGAGCCGCACGGCCTCGTCGATGTCGTGGGTGACGAACACGATCGTCTTCCCCAGCTGGGACTGCAGGCGCAGCAGTTCGTCCTGCAGTTCCTCGCGGACGATCGGGTCGACGGCGGAGAACGGCTCGTCCATCAGCAGCACCGGCGAATCCGCCGCGAGCGCCCTGGCGACGCCGACGCGCTGCTGCTGGCCGCCGGAGAGCTGCGCGGGATAACGTTTGCCGAGTTCCGCGGGCAGTCCGACGGTTTCGAGCAGTTCGGCCGCGCGTTTGCGCGCCTTGCCCTTGTCCCAGCCGGTCAGCAGCGGCACGGTGGCGACGTTGTCCAGGACTGTCCTGTGTGGAAAGAGCCCGGCGTGCTGGATGACGTAGCCGATGCCACGGCGCAGCAGCGCCGGGTCGCCGTCGCTGACGTCCTTGCCGTCGAGCAGCACGGCACCCGAGGTCGGCTCGACCATGCGGTTGATCATCCGCAGCGACGTGGTCTTGCCGCAGCCGGACGGCCCGACGAAGACGGTGATGGTGCCGTCGTCCACGGTGAGGTTCAGGTCGTCGACCGCGACCGTCCCGTCCGGATACCGCTTGGTCACGCCACGGAACTCGATAGTCACGTGTCTCTCCCCATGTCTGGTCGAAAAACCGTAGCCCACATCGGCCCTGTTGGCACGGTGTCTCAGGGATCGGTTCACTAGGCTGCGGGCCGTGAGTCCTTCCGTCGATGACGTCCTCGCGGCGCACGGTGTCCACGTGCGACCGCTCCATCAGGTGATTTCCCTGCTCCGGACGGATTGGCGTGACCTCGGCGAGCTGGTCCGGATCAGCACCGCGCCGCGCCGGAGCGTCGAAGACGTCCTGAACGCGCTCGGCGACGACCTCGAGCGGGACGAGTCCCGTTTCCGGCTGGCCCCGGCCGCCCGTGAGACGTACGCGCGCTTCGGGGCCCGGGACCGGAAAACCGATCCCGACCTGCTGAAGACCATCACCAGCTACGTCGAAAACGTGCCCACGCCGCTGGCCGCGCTCGACCACGTGCAGGCGACTCCCGAGACCGTGCTGAACCGCGCGCTGTGGCTGGACGAGCGGTACGACCTCGAAACGGCGAAGCTGCTGTTCCTGGGTGACCACGACCTCACTTCGCTGGCCGTGCGCGCGTTGCGGCCCGACGCGGATCTCACCGTCGTCGACCTCGACGACCGTGTGCTGGCCTACATCGACGAACTCAGCGAGCGGTCCATCCGCACCCTGCACACGGATCTGCGCGTCGGGCTGCCGCCGTCGGTGGCCGGGCGGATGGACCTCGTGTTCAGTGATCCGCCTTACACCCCCGAAGGAATGGGCTTGTTCGCGGCGCGCGGGGTCCAGGCGCTCAGCGAACCCTCGGACGGGCGGCTGCTGCTGGCCTACGGCTACAGCCCCCGGCATCCCGCGCTGGGCGCGCAGGTGCAGCGGGCGCTCGCGACGCTCGGGCTGACCTTCGAGGCGATCCTGCCGGACTTCAACCGGTACTTCGGCGCGCAGGCGATCGGGAGCGCGGCGGACCTCTACGTCTGCCAGCCGACCGCGAAGTCGAAGAAGAACCGCGGCGGCAAGGGGAAGGCCGCGATCTACACGCATGGACCGCAGTCGGTGGAGTCCGCCGGCGCGGCCAAGCCGTCACTGCTGGACAAGCTGCACGAAATCGCCGCCGAGGGCGGGCTGGCGCTGGAGTCGCGGCCGGTCGACTGGTCCGTTTCCGGGCCGGAAGGCGACGCTGTCGCGATGGACCTTTCGGCCGACCCCGGCCCGTGGCTGCTGCGGACCCTGCTGGGCACCAACGCGCGACGGCTGGCGCTGCTGGTCCCGAACTCGCATCCCGACCTGACGAACGCCGAGGCGCAGGGCGCGCTCAACCGGCTGGTCGGGGCAAAGTACCGGCTGCGGCTGCTGCGGAGCACCCCGGACAACCGGCACGCCGTCGTCGTCGCGGACGCCGTCGAGCACCAGGAGGAACTGCTGACCCGGGCGCACGCGCGGCTGGCGAACGTCTCCCTGGACGTCCCGTCGGACCTGACGGACGCACGGCTGATCGACCTGCCCCGGCACCGGCTGACGGAACTGCTCGGCTGAGGTCCGGCCGGGTGGCGTGTTCACGCACTCCGTCCGTGCGCCGACTCCGGGGTGGGGGGGGGGGGGGCGGGGGGGGGGGGGGGTGTTGGGAGAGAAAGCGAGGGGAGGGCCCCCCCCCCCCCCCCGGCGGCGGGGGGGGGGGGGGCGGCCCCCCCCCCCCCCCCCCCCCCGCCCCCCGCCCCCCCCCCCCCCCCCCCCCCCCCCCCCCCCGCGGCGTGGCCGGGCTTTCGCAACGCCCTCCGGCACTTCTTCGACCTGCCTCGGCACCGGCTGACGGAACTGCTCGGCTGAGGCGCGCAACCCCCCGCGCGCTATGAAAGGCCCGTTACTTGCAGAATTTGCAAGTAACGGGCCTTTCATAGCACTTGAGCAAGCGTGAAAGGGACCCTCAGACGACGCCGTCGGCCTCGGCGGCCTTCGCGACCGCGGCGGCCACCTCGGGCGCGACGCGCGGGTCCAGCGGGCTCGGGACGATGCGGTCCGGGCCCAGGTCGTCCTGCGCGACAGCGAAGATCGCTTCGGCCGCGGCCAGCTTCATGTTCTCCGTGATCGCCCGCGCACCGGAGTCCAGCGCGCCGCGGAAGACGCCGGGGAACGCCAGCACGTTGTTGATCTGGTTCGGGAAGTCGCTGCGCCCGGTCGCCACGATCTTGGCGTACCGCGACGCCGCGGCCGGATGGACCTCCGGGTCCGGGTTGGACAGCGCGAACACGATCGCGTCGTCGGTCATCCCGGCCAGCAGGGACTCGTCGATGGTCGCCCCGGACAGGCCCAGGAAGACGTCGGCGCCCTTGAGCGCCTCGCCGAGGCCGCCGCGCAGACCGGCCGTGTTCGTGGTCTCGGCGAGCTTCTGCTTGATCGGGTTCAGGCCCTCGCGACCGGAGTGGATGATGCCGCGCGAGTCGAGCACGGTGACGTCCGCGACGCCGGCGTTCTGCAGGATCCTGGCGCAGGCCACACCCGCCGCGCCCGCTCCCGAGACGACCACGCGCTGGCCGGAGATGTCCTTGCCGAGGACCTGGTTCGCCCCGCGCAGCGCGGCCAGCGTCACGATCGCCGTGCCGTGCTGGTCGTCGTGCATGACCGGGCAGTCGAGGGCCTCCTTGAGGCGGTCCTCCAGCTCGAAGCAGCGCGGCGCCGAGATGTCCTCCAGGTTCACCGCGCCGAACGACGGGCGCAGCCGGACCAGGGTCTCGATGATCTCGTCGACGTCGGTGGTGTCGAGCACCAGCGGGATCGAGTCGAGCCCGCCGAAGGTCTTGAACAGGACCGACTTGCCCTCCATGACCGGCAGCGAGGCACTCGCGCCGATGTCACCGAGGCCGAGCACCGCCGTACCGTCGCTGACCACCACGACCAGCCTGTCCGCCCACGTGTACCGCTTCGCCTTGGCCGCGTCCTCGGCGATAGCCCGGCTCACCTTCGCCACCCCAGGCGTGTACGCGACCGAGAGGTCACGGGGCGAGGAGATCGGGCGCGTCGCGGCCACGGAGAGCTTGCCGCCCTCGTGTCCTTCGAAGATCTCGGTGTCCGTCACTGGCGTGGTCATCGTGGTTCCCGTCATTGCTTCCGCCGCGTCTAAGGACGGCGAAGTCTCGATTCGAGCGAAGGTCATGGGATTCTCCTGGGACTGCGAGCGGGGGAACTGGCCGGTGAGCAGGCCAAAACTGGGCATGGCCCGGCCACCTGGGGTAACTCGTCCTCCGACACGGCAGCCCAGCGCGGTAGCGCCGGCCTGTCGGCGAAGCGTCCAATCGGCCATCGGTGCCGTGGGTGTGGCGACGGCCGCGGACGCAGCGGTCAGATCATTGTGACAGGCATGCGGACCAGTGTGCCCCTCTGGTGCGGTTCATGTCACAAACGGCTCCGGCTTTCCGCAGCTCAGAGGAGGTTTCCCAAGACGTCCGTCCGGCTTGGGAAAGGCTCGTTAGCATTGAGGTATGCAAGCCAGGCGCCTCAGCATCCCCGAATGTTTCGAGTTCACCCCGCGTGTTTTCCCCGATCACCGCGGCCTGTTCGTGGCGCCGTTCCAGGAAGAGGCCTTCGTCGAAGCGGTCGGTCACCGGCTTCGCCTGGCGCAGACCAACACCAGCGTTTCCCGGCGCGGCGCCATCCGCGGCCTGCATTTCGCGGACACCCCGCCCGGGCAGGCCAAATACGTGTACTGCCCGAGCGGTTCGATCCTGGACGTCATCGTCGATCTCCGGGTCGGCTCGCCCACCTTCGGCGAATGGACGTCCGTGGTGCTCGACAGCACCGAATACAAGGCCGTCTACATCGCCGAAGGCCTCGGCCACGCTTTCATGGCGCTCGAAGACGACACGGTCATGACCTACCTCTGCTCCGAGCCGTACAACCCGGGGGCCGAGCACGGCGTCAACCCGATGGACGCCGATCTCGCGCTGCCGTGGCCGCAGGAAATCGAACCCGTGGTGTCCGAAAAGGACGTCGACGCGCCCCACCTGAAAGAGGCCTTGGAACAGGGATTGCTGCCGCGGTACGACGAATGCGTCAAGTACTACGAGAAGTCGCGGGCCGAGGGCTGACTCAGCGCGGCACGTCCTCCCGCAGCACGCGTTCGACGTTCCGCTCCGCCAGCGCGGTGATCGTCACGAAGGGGTTCACCCCGGTGCTGCCGGGGATCAGCGATCCGTCGGTCACGTAGAGATTCCGGTAGCCCTTCACCCGGCCGTACGAGTCGGTGGCCTTGCCCAGCACCAACCCGCCCAGCGGGTGATAGGTGAACCGGTTCTCGAACGACCGCGTGTCGCCGAACAGGTCGCTCCGGTAGATCGTGCGATTCGCCCGGTTGACCTTGTCGAACAGCGACTTCGCCGCGTCGATCGACGGCTTCCCCTGCGAAGCGCGCCACTGGAGCCGCGCGGAGTCGCTCGCGGCGTCGTAGGTGAAGTGGCCGCGTTCGGGGTTCTTCGTGATCGCCAGGTACAGGCTCAGCCACGTCTCGATCCCGGCCGGCACCGGCGCGACCTCGGCGAAGACCGGGTTCACCGGGTCGTCCCACGCGTCGATGCCGAGCGCGGGCATCCCCGACTGCAGTGATCCGCCGAGATCCCACGCGTGGTTGGCGCGGCCCAGCATCACGTTGCCGTTGGTGCCCCAGCCGCGGCCGACCTCGTCGTTCAGCTCGGGCAGGGTCCCGGTCTCGCGGGCCCGTACGAGCAGTTCCGTCGAACCGAGGCTGCCGGCGCCGAGGAACAGGTACTTCGCGCCGAGCTGTTTCCTCGCCACGACCGCGCCGTCCTCGGCGGTTTCGTGCACGGTGAGGACGTAGGTGCCATCGGTCTGGCGGGTGATCCCGCGGACCTGGTGCAGCGTCTTGATGGTCACGTTCCCGGTGCCCAGCGCGGCCGCGAGATAGCTCTTGTCGAGGGAACGCTTGCCGTGGTTGTTGCCGTAGATGACCTCCGACGCGAGCGCCGACCGCGGCACCGTGCCCGCTTCTTCCCGCTTCATGTACTCGAAGTCGTAGACGCTGGGCACGAACACGGTCTTGAGTCCCGCTCGCGCCGCCGCCTTCCGGGAAACCCGCGCGTAGCGATAGGAACGGCAGGTTTCGAACCAGTCCCGGTCGATGTCGTTCACACCGAGGGCCCGGTTGGCCCGGGGGAAGTACGTCCCGTACATCTCGTCCGCGTCGATGTCGGGCAGGATCTCCTCGAAGTACGAGCGCTTCGGCGTCACGGCCATCGCGCCGTTGACCAGCGAACCGCCGCCGACGCCCCGGCCGACGTAGACGGACATGTCGCCGTAGTTCACCCTGTCGAGCACCCCGGGGTACCGCTTGATGTCCCGGTTGGCCAGGTCCAGCCAAAGGAACGACGCGAGCGGTGCCTGCGTGCGGTCCTTGAACCACGCGGCCCGCTGGTCGGGCCGGAGCATGTCGCAGAAGACCTTGCCGTCCGGGCCGGGGTCGGCCCACAGCTTGCCTATCTCGAGCATGACGGTGGGGATCCCGGCTTCGCCGAGGCGGAGCGCGGTGACCGCGGCGCCGTAACCGGTGCCGACGACCACCGCCGTCGAGAAGCCCGGGGTCGTTTCTTCGGCCTGAGCGGCGGAAATCGTGGTGAGCCCGAGAGCGGCGGCGGAGTTGAGCGCGGTGAACCCGAGGAACTTGCGGCGCGACAGTGGGGACATGGGCCGATGATCGCCCGCCGTTCGAGGCGCCTTCAAGACCGAATCCGAAATGGATTCGCGTCAGCTGGGTAAACACCGTTTATTTCACTCGAACGGGGTGATTCCAGGGATCCCCTGGGTGGCTTCCCCGATGTGTCCCAGACCTCCACAGACCACTCTTTCCGGTCATGAGACGTCTTCTCGCAGCGGCCGCGGCCGCGCTCTCCGCCGCCGCCCTCGTCGCTCTTCCCGGCCACGCCTCCGCGGCGTCGTCCCCCGTGCCCGAGTTCGACTTCTCCGCCTGCCCCGCCCCGCCCACCGACGCCGACCCCGGCACCTGGCGCTGCGAAGCCTTTGTCTCCCAGGGGGTCCTGACTATCGGCGCCCACGAGATCCCGATCGGAGAGATGCGGCTGACGTTCTCCGAAGGCAAAGTGGACGGGAAGTTCGCGCAGGTCTTCGGCGAACTGCGGCACGCTCCCGCCCGGGTCCCCGGCACTTTCGGCGCGAGCCTGCGGCTGAAGTACGGCGGTTACTCGGACTTCCTGTCGAACGACGAGCGACGCGGCGAGCTGGACCTCTACGCGGTCCTGCGGCATCCGTTGCTGCCCAAGGGATGCACGATCGGCACCCTCGAGACGCCGCTTCACTCGGTGGTCAAGGACGACCCCGCGGTGCCCCTCGAGGTGATCTCGCAGAACCCGAAGACGGTGAAGTTCGGCGTCGTCGACGCCCAGCTCGCCGTGCCGCGCACGACCGGCTGCGGACCCCTGGCGCGGCAGGCCGACCAGTTGCTCGGCCTGCCGTCGCCGAGCGGGGAGAACACCTTCAAGCAGGTGACCTACGTCCAGTTCAAGCCCCTCTGACTCCCGCAGGCTTACTTCTTCTTGGTCACCCAGATGGTGATGGTCGCGGTCACGACGGGCTTCCCGTTCGTGTCCGTGATCGTCACCGGCACGGGGAGTTCGAAGCTCTCGTCGCCGAATTCCGGCAACTCCGGCAGCTCTGCGACGGCCCGCAGGCCGGTCTCGGCCTTCGCCACGTAGGCGACCGTCATCCCCTTGGGCAGCCAGCGATGCGTCGTCGGGACGGTCGCCTCGGCGAGCATGCCCATGGCGATCTCGGCGAGGTTGCATGCCGCTATCGCGTGAAAAGTCTTGATGTGGTTGTAAACACCCCACCACTTCGGGGACGTCACCTCACACCGGCCGGGACGCAGTTCGCGCACCGCCGGGAGCACCGTCCGGAAGTACGGCACACGCAGGCACATCGCCGCCGAGAACAGCTGTTTGCCGACCGGCTTCCCGGCCAGCCGGTTCCACATCGCGTAGGTCGGATTCTGCGCCATCACGGTCTCCTCATCATGTTACTCGTCAGTAGCATAACCGGACCGCAGGCTATATTCGCAACCGTGGCTCATCGGCTCTTCCTCCTCCGGCACGGCCAGACCGAATGGTCCGTCAACGGACGGCACACCGGACGCACCGACATCCCGCTCACGACCGCGGGCGAAGGGCAGGCCCGCGCGGCGGGCGGCACCCTGCGCGCGGTGCTCGGCGGCAACCCGGCGCTCGTCCTTTCCAGCCCTCGCACCCGCGCGCTGCGGACGGCCGAACTGGCCGGTCTGCGCGTCGACGAGATCACCGAAGAACTGGCCGAATGGGATTACGGCGACTACGAGGGCGTCACCACCCCGGTGATCCGCGAGACCGTTCCCGGCTGGACGGTCTGGTCGCATCCGATCCCCGGCGGCGAAAGCACGGAGGACGTCAACGCCCGCGCCGACAAGCTGATCGACCGCGTCCGCGAACCGCTCGCCAAAGGCGACGTGATCCTGGTCGGCCACGGGCACTTCAGTCGCGTCCTGGTCGCGCGCTGGGTCGGCCTGCCGTCGACGGCGGGCGTCCACTTCGGACTCGACCCGGCGGGTGTCGCGGTGCTCGGCGACGAACGCGGCGAGCCCCAGATCGAACACCTCAACCTGCTCCCCACGACGGAGGACTAGTGGCCGACGAACGGATCCGACGCATCCGCGAAGAAGACGTGGACGCCGTCGTCCAGCTCGTCTACGACCTCGCCGAGTTCGAACGCGCCCCGGACGAATGCCACCTCACACCCGAGCAGCTGCGCGTCGCACTGTTCGGCGAGGCGCCGGGCCTGTTCGGGCATGTCGCCGAGGTCGACGGCGAGATCGTCGGCTACGCGCTCTGGTTCCTCAACTTCTCAACCTGGCGCGGCGTGCACGGCATCTACCTCGAAGACCTCTACGTCCGCCCCGAACAGCGCGGCTCCGGTCTCGGCAAGGCACTCCTGGCCACCCTCGCGGCGGTCTGCGTCGAGCGCGGTTACGCCCGCCTCGAATGGTCGGTGCTGAACTGGAACCCGGCTCAGGGCTTCTACAAGTCGCTCGGCGCGGTGCCGATGGACGAGTGGACCGTGGACCGGCTCACCGACGAACCCCTGAAGGCGCTGGCCGCCCAGGTCTAGCGAGGGACGAAGGCGTAACTCGCGTGATCAGACACGTAACTCACGTGCTTGGAGCCGGATCTCGCGTGATTCAGGAGTCGCGTTCCTCGCGTTCGCGACGCGCGGCACGGCCGGCGGCGCCGTCACGTTCGGCGGCCTCTTCCTCGGTCTCGCCTTCCCGTAGCCCGAGTGCCCACGCGCGCGACGGGCGGCGGAACAGCAGCACGAGGACGGCGACGCCGATCAGGCCCAGCGGCACGCCCCACAGCGGCTGCCCGGACGGGCCCGCGCCGTACCAGCCGACCCCGACCAGGATCAGCGCGACGACCACGCCGGGCGACCTCGCCCAGGTCTTCCCCAGCACCAGCCCGGCCGCGCAGGCCACCGTTCCGGCGGCGAGGACGAGGTAATAGGTGACCTCGGCCAGGAGGTTCCCCGGTCCGGCTTGGCCGTTGACCAGGAGCAGGACCGCGAACACGATCAGGGCGAGCCCCGGCAGCGCGGTGATGGCCCCGGCGAGGCGGACTTCACGGGGCGCGGGCGAGAGTTTGTCGGCGATGGACACGGCGAAACAGCCTTCCAGGCTTCCGGACACGGCACTCCACCAGGGCGGGTCACCGTACGTGAGCACTTTCGATCGTATGCCACCCGGTCGGCCGTTTTCGTCCGGCCGCCGACAGGGAAAAAATGGAGGTGTCGTCGATGAGCGGGCGGTCGGCCCGGGTGCACTTGTCACGACTGAGCTGTCACTCACCGGCAGTGAAGGAGGGACGCCCGCCACAGGGGCCACACGGTGCTGTCTCAAGGGCGTGCTGCTTCGAGGACGTCTCGCGCGGCTGAGCTTCGCGTCACGTGAAGCTCCCACCTTCGGGCCGTAGTCACTTACCCTGCGGTATGTGCGTGCCATCCTCGTCGTGAATCCCCAGGCCACCTCGACCACCGCCGGTGGCCGTGACGTGCTTGCGCACGCACTGGCCAGCCAGGTCAAACTCGACGTGGTGGAGACCGACTACCGCGGCCACGCGATGGCCGTGGCGCGGTCCGCCGCCCGCGACGGGATCGACCTGGTGGTCGCCCACGGCGGCGACGGCACGGTCAACGAAGTGGTCAACGGCCTGCTCGCGGACGCCGACGGCGACCCGGGGAAGGTGGGCGGCGTCCCCATGCTCGGTGTCGTGCCGGGCGGCTCGGCGAACGTCTTCGCCCGCGCGCTGGGCATCGCGCACGATCCAGTGGAAGCGACCCATCAGCTCCTCAACGCCATCGAGAACGACCGAAGCCGCAAAGTCGGCCTCGGGATCGCCGACGGCCACTGGTTCACCTTCAACGCCGGCCTGGGCTGGGACGCCGACGTCGTCGGCCGCGTGGCCAACCGCCGGGGCAAGCAGACCACCACGGGGCTCTACGTGAGGGCCGCGGTGGCGTCGCATCTGCGTCCTCCGCTCGGCCGTCCACCCCTCACCGTCAGGATCCCGGGTGAAGAGCCCACCGAAGTGCTGACCGCTTTCGTGTCCAACACCGACCCATGGAGTTACCTGGGGGACCGTCCCGTCCACCTGAACCCGGGCAGCTCGTTCGACAGCGGATTGGGCCTTTTCGCGTTGAGCGGTCTGAAATTGCCCACCGTGTTCAAGCATGTACGGCAAGCATTGCTCACGAAGAGCAACCAACGCGGACGACGTCTCCTTCGTCACGATGACCTGCCGATGATCCGCATCGACGCTGCTGAACCGGTAAACTTCCAGGTGGACGGCGACCTCGTCGGCCAGCGGAAAAGAGTGGAGTTCTTCAGCGTCCCGGAAGCACTGACGGTAATCGTCTGACGACCGGACCGCTGATCGCCTGCGGCAAAGTACGACCTGCCGCTCATCGACGCAGAACCTCCGCTCACCGCATCGGCCTTCCCTTCGGGAGGCTGTTTCGGAACGAAACCGCAGGTCAGAAGCGTCGCTCGGCCGGGTGAGCTGACTCACCGATCTTCAGAAAACCCTTGTCGAAACGGGTGCTTCGTGAAAGCATTCACAAGCACCCAAAAAAACGACCGCCATGACGACTATGGCGCGGAGTACCGCGCCGTTATGAAGGAGCTCAGAAACATGGACTGGCGCCATGACGCGGCCTGCCGAGACGAGGACCCCGAGCTGTTCTTCCCCGTGGGAACCAGCGGTCCTGCTCTGTCGCAGGTAACTCAGGCGAAATCCGTGTGCCACCGTTGCACCGTCGCTTCCGACTGCTTGGCCTGGGCATTGGCCAGCGGACAGGATGCAGGCGTGTGGGGCGGGATGAGCGAGGACGAGCGACGGGCCCTGAAGCGCCGTCGTACGCACATCGGCACGCGTACCTCCGCCTGAGTTTTTCAAAGACTCAGCACGCTTCATCGCAACATCTGAAAACTCGGCAAGAACCCCAAGCTTCGGGTAATCCCGCGGCGCAGTGGCTGTATGGCCCTGCGTTGCGAGGTGATACCTACCCGACTTGAGCTTAACAAGCGAGGCCGACACACCCCCATGCGGGGTATGGCTTCCAGGACTTTTTCCCAGTCCTCCCGCGGAACCGTTACAGGGCCGGCGCCACTTCTCTTCGGGCGCCGGCCCTAAAACGTGTCCGGATGAGACTGTCCCTTGAGGATGATCACAAGGGACAGTCCACTGCGGACTCTCGAACTCAAAGACGGCGAGACAGCGGGATCCTCAGGGCTGCTTCGGTTCCCGCCCGGCGGCCGCCGGATTCCTCGGACTCCCCGCGCAGACCGCGGATCGACAGCGAGCCGCGCAGTTCCGACTCCACCAAGGTCCGCACGATCTGCAGTCCGAGGCCGTCGCTGCGTTCCAGGGAGAACCCCGAAGGCAGTCCGCGCCCGTTGTCGCGGATGACGACGTCGAGCCAGCGGGCGGATCGTTCCACCTCGAGTTCGACCTTGCCCGGCCGTCCGTCGGGGAACGCGTGCTCGATGGCGTTCTGGACCAGTTCGGCCAGCACCATCACCAGCGGCGTCGCGATCTCGGCGACGACGACGCCGAACGAGCCCGTGCGCGAAAGCCCGACCTGCGATTCGGCCGTCGCGACCTCACCGACCATCGGGAGGACGTTGTCGAGCAGCTTGTCGAGATCGACCCGCTCGTCCACCGAGATGGACAGCGCCTCGTGCACCATCGCGATCGACGAAACCCGGCGCACGGACTCGCCGAGCGCGAGCCGCGCCTCCTCACTGGAGGTCCGGCGCGACTGGAGCCGCAACAACGCGGCGACGGTCTGCAGGTTGTTCTTCACCCGATGGTGGATTTCACGGATGGTCGCGTCCTTCGAAAGGAGGGCGCGGTCACGGCGCTTCACCTCGGTGACGTCGCGCACCAGCACCAGCGCGCCGGCGGCCTGCCCTGCCGGGCGCAGCGGCAGCGCACGGAACAGCACGACGGCACCGCGGCGGGAATCCGCCTCCGTGCGGCTGCTGGGCTTGCCGTCGAGCGCCTCGATGATCCGGTGCGAAACCTCGGTCGCGTCGAACGGGTCGCGGATGAGTGACCTGGTCAGCGGCGCGAGTCGCTGACCGACGAGGTCGGACTCATGCCCCATCCGGTGATAGGCCGACAACCCGTTCGGGCTGGCGAAGACCACGGTGCCGGTCGGGTCGAGGCGGATCAGGCCGTCGCCGACCCGCGGGCTGGTGTGCGTGTCCGTCTGGTTCCCCGGGCTGGGGAAGGTGCCGTCGACGATCATCTGGCACAGGTCGCCCGCGCTGCCGAGATAGGCGATTTCGAGCGGGCTCGGCACCCGCGAGGCCGCCAGGTTGGTCTCGCGGCTGAGGACGGCGATCACAGTGCCGCCGAACACCACCGGGATGGCCTCACGGCGCATCGGGAGGTCGCGGTACCAATGCGGGTCTTCTTCGCGGCAGATCCGCACCTCGCGGATCGCCTTGGCCAGCTGAGGGTGCTCGCCCTCGGTGAACCGGGAGCCGACGACGTCCTCCGGATGGGCCGTCGGCGCCGTCGTCGGGCGCGCGTGCGCGACGCACACGTAGTCGCCGCCGTCGGGCTGCAGCTCTTCCGAGACGGCGACCCAGAGCAGGAAGTCGGCGAAGGACAGATCGGCCAGCAGCTGCCATTCGGCGACCACGGTCTGGAGATGGTCCGCGGCTTCACCGGACATGCCGGTGTTCTCCGCGAGCAGATCGGAAAGGGTGGACACGTCCCCATCCAAGCAGGGTGAGGGCCGCATGACACACTGGAGAGGTTGACCCTGGCCCAGCGGTGTCGTATCACCCCGCGAGGGCCACTCGGACGAGGAGTGAAACATGTCGAAGCGCGCCCGCAAGCGTCGCGACCGTAAGAAGAACGGCGCGAACCACGGCAAGAAGCCCAACTCCTGATCATCGATCAGACAGCGAAGGCCCCCGCACCGATCCGGTACGGGGGCCTTCGCTGGTCTTGAGCCGGGCTGGACCGCGCTAGTCGAAGGTCTGCTCGATCTTGACCTCGGTGCGCTCGATGGTGATCCCGCCCTTGGTCTGCACGGTCTGGCGGATCGAGGCCCGCAGCCGGGACTTCAGGTCGTCCGGCGCGTGGTCACCACCGCACTTCCGGGCGAGCAGCTGCTTGATGTGCTCGTCGATGCCGTATTCCTCGAGGCACGGCGGGCAGTCCTCGATGTGCTTGCGCAAGGCCGCGTCGCGCTCGGCGCCGCACTCCTTGTCGAGCAGCAGGTAGATGTCGGCGAGAGCTTCCTCGCACTTGACCTTGTCGTCAGCGCCGGAGCAGTAGTCGTCGGTCATCGCCCCGCCACCTCCTGCTGTTTGCCGGCGCGGATGAAGCCCCGTTCACGGGCGACGTCGGCGAGCAGGTCACGGAGCTGGGCGCGGCCGCGGTGCAGCCGGGACATCACGGTGCCGATGGGCGTGTCCATGATCCCGGCGATCTCCTTGTACGCGAAACCTTCGACATCGGCGAGGTAGACCGCGAGGCGGAACTCCTCGGGCAGCTTCTGCAGCGCTTCCTTGACGTCGGCGTCGGGCAGGTTGTCCATCGCCTCGACCTCGGCCGAGCGCAGCCCGCTGGAGGTGTGACTCTCCGCCTTGGCGATCTGCCAGTCGGTGATCTCCTCGGTGGGCTGCTGCACCGGCTGGCGCTGACGCTTGCGGTAGCCGTTGATGTAGGTGTTCGTGAGGATGCGGTACATCCACGCCTTGAGGTTCGTACCCGCCTTGAAGGACGCGAAGGCCGCGTACGCCTTCAGGTACGTCTCCTGGACGAGGTCCTCGGCGTCGGCCGGATTCCGGGTCATCCGCATGGCGGCCGAGTACAACTGGTCGAGCAGGGGCATCGCGTCCCGCTCGAAGCGCTCGGCCCGCGCGGCCGCCTCTTCGGCGTCCGTACCCGTGTCCGGCGCGGGATTCTGCGTGCTCGGCAAACCGTTCCCTTCCCGATCGGCGTCGATGCGCTTGTGCGCATGAGACGTCGTCGAGTTTACGCGCGGACGGATCACCTGGCCGCCCGGCGTGCGCGGGATCAGGATTCGGGGAGCTTCGAGTGTGGTGGACACGTGCCTTTCAACAGTGCGGCCCGGCCGGGCATTCCCGGCGCGCTCGTAGACTCCGCCCATGGCAGGCAAGGGAACCCCGGCGACGGCGCTGCTGGCGAAGCAGAAAGTGGCGCACGTTCTGCACGCCTACGACCACGACCCGCGGGCCGAGTCCTACGGCCTCGAAGCCGTCGAAGCACTGGGGCTCGACCCCGCGCGCGTCTTCAAGACCCTGGTCGCCGAGGTCGACGGGAAGCTGACCGTCGGCGTGGTCCCGGTCACCGGCCAGCTGGACCTGAAGGCGCTGGCGGCCGCCGTGGGCGGGAAGAAGGCGAAGATGGCCGACCCCGCGGCCGCGCAGCGCGCGACGGGGTACGTGCTCGGCGGGATCTCGCCGCTCGGGCACCGGAGCAGGCTGCCGGTGGTGATCGACGTCTCGGCGGAGCGGTTCGAGACCGTGCACTGCTCGGCAGGGCGTCGCGGGCTGGAGGTCGAGCTCGCGCCTGGCGACCTGGCGCGGCTCACCGGTGCCGTGGTGGCTCCCATCGCGGGCTGAGTTCCCGCGCGGACTTCTCGCAAGTAGTCGGCTGAACGCGGCGGCTGGAGCTTGGGTCGGTGTCGCCACCCTGCCCGCTTGAAGTACGTGAAGGACCCCTTCATTGCGCCTAGCGCAATGAAGGGGTCCTTCACGTACTGGGGAAAGTGCGAAGGTCGAGTTCCCTCGGCTCAGCCGAGGCAAGGGGGCCTTCACGCGCAGCCGCTGTGACTGCAGGTGCGCCTGGGGCGAACGTGGTGATCCGCAAGTCCGTCGCCTCCCGCACCGCATTCAGAGGACTGAACGCGGGAGGGCGGGTTCACCCTCGCGAGGGAGCGGGATCGGTCCCGAGCGGGAAGATCACGCACCCGTGCTCGGGAATCGTCGTCGGCAAGCGAACGACGATCTCTGGGGAGTGCCGAATGACCAAAACCGTGCCCGACGTGCCGAGGTGGGCGAGCCTCGCCGCCCACGCGACACTGCTGACGACCCTGCCGTCCGGGCTGTGGCGGATCGCGATGGGGCTCGGCATCCCGGTCGGGTTCACCGCGCAGGGGCTGGAGGAGTTCGGCATCCCCGGCTGGGGGACGGCCTACGTCTTCGGGCTGAGCCTCCTCGCCGAGTCGCTCGCGTTCCTCACCCTCGGGCTCGTCCGGCCGTGGGGAGAGGTGTGGCCGCGTTGGATCCCGGGGCTCCGCGGCCGGAGGATCCCGCCGCTCGCCGCGATCGTCCCTGCGGCCGCGGGCGCGATCGCCTTGACCGTGCTGAGCGTCCAGGCACTGTTCGGCTGGAGCCAGGCGGGCTCGTCGATGTCGCCGGGCAGCTGGGAGGAGTCGCCGGTCTACGGCGTCGTCATGGCCGCCTGTTACGCGCCGCTGCTGCTCTGGGGGCCGCTGCTGGCCGCGGTCACCGTGCACTACGCCCGGCGACGGCTCTCAGGCAAGCGGCCGCAGCACACGCTCGAGCCACTCGGCGGCCGCGCGTGACACGCCTTCGAGGTCGGCGCTGAGGTTGTGGTCGCCCTTGAGCACCACGATCTCGTGATGCGGACCCGCCTTGGGCAGGCCGAACGGGTCACGTTCGCCCTGCACGACCAGTGTCGGGACCTCGACGGCGTCGAGTTCACCCTGCCGGGTCTTCTCCGGCTTGCCCGGCGGGTGTTCGGGGAAGGCCAGGCAGAGCACCGCCACCGCCTGTCCCGCCGCGGCGGTCCGGCAGGCGACGCGGGCCCCGGAAGACCGGCCGCCGAACACGATCGGGAGATCGTCGAAACGCTCGGAGATCTCGTCGGCGACGGTGAGCCAGGCGGTGTCGAGTTGCGTGGCGGGAGCGGGAGCCCGGCGGCCCGCGACCCGGTACGGCTGCTCGACGAGCGCGACGTGCACACCGGCCGCCTGCGCCGCCCGCGTGACCGCGACCAGGTCCTTCGCGCCGATCCCGCCGCCCGCGCCGTGGCCGAGCATCAGCACCGCGACGCCCTCCTCGGCACAGTGCAGCTCGGCCCGCGCGGGGCCGTAGGCGGTGTCGATCTCCAGCGTCGTCATGAGTTCGGCAGGTCGAAGAGCGCGCTTTCGGCGGCGGGCTCGACCCGGTCCAGCAGCTCGGGGCCGTTGTTGCGGACGCTGTTGACCAGGCTGGACACCGGCCGCAGCTCGATCGTGTCGACCAGATCCGCCGGGGGCGGGACGAGCAGTTCGGTGACGTCGGGCCGGTCGGGGTCGAGCCAGATGTCCCACTTCTCGCGCGGCATCAGCAGCGGCATGCGGTGGTGGACGTCGGCGAGCCTGCCCACCGAGTCCGTGGTGATCACGGAGAAGGTGATCAGCGGGTCGGCGTCCTTGTCGTCCTTCGGCCGCCAGGTCTCCCAGATCCCGGCGAACGCGAGCGATCCTTCGCCGGGACCGGTCATGAAGAAGGGCTGCTTCTCCTTGCCGTCGCGCCGCCACTCGTACCAGCCGTCGGCCGGGACAAGGCACCGCCGCGAGGAGACAGCCTTCTTGAAGGACGGCTTCTCCTTCGCCGTCTCGGCGCGCGTGTTGATCATCTTCGAGCCGACGCCGGGGTCCTTCGCCCAGAACGGGACCAGCCCCCAGCGCATCATCCGCAGCGACCGGACGGCGGGCTCGTCTTCGAGCACCGCGCCGTCGGCGTCACGCGGATGGCGCTGCACCACGGTGGGGACGTCCTTGGTCGGCGCCACGTTGTGATCGGTCCGGATCCGGCCCTCGGTCAGGTCCACCGCGGCGAATTCGTCGATCAGCGCCGCGGGGTCCTTGGTGGCGGCATAGCGCCCGCACATGCGAAAACCTCCCTAATCGACAGTCATCGTTACACGCCGGCCAGGCGATGGCGAGCAGCATGGGATCATTGTTCCGCGGTGTTCGAAGAGCAGGAGGCGGTTTGACGGGCAAGGACTGGCGCAGGCTGGACGAATCCGACGTGCGGATCCGCCCCGGCAAGGGCACCAGGCCGCGCAGCAAACGTCGTCCCGAGCACGCCGACGCCTCCACGGCGATGGTCATCGGCAAGGATCGCGGACGCTGGACCTGCGCGATCGACTCGGATCCGGAGCGCGTCGTCACCGCGATGCGCGCCAGGGAAATGGGCCGGGTCTCGGTGGTCGTGGGCGACACCGTCGGCATCGTCGGCGATGTGAGCGGCAAGCCGGACACCCTCGCCCGGATCATCCGGGTGGATGAACGCTCCAGCGTGCTCCGCCGGACAGCGGACGACACCGATCCCTACGAACGGGTGGTCGTCGCCAACGCCGAGCAGCTGCTGATCGTGACCGCGCTGGCCGATCCCCAGCCGCGCACCGGCTTCATCGACCGCTGCCTCGTCGCCTGCTACGCGGGCGGCCTCGAACCGGTCCTGTGCCTGACGAAGGCCGACCTGGCGAGCCCGGACGAACTCCTCGCCGGCTACGCGGGCCTCGACATCCCCGCCGTGGTCACCCGGCACGACGAGTTCCCGGACGAACTTCTCGGACGGCTCAAGGACCGGGTCACCGCGCTGGTCGGGCATTCGGGGGTCGGGAAGTCCACTTTGGTCAATCGGCTGGTGCCCGACGCCGGGCTGGCGACCGGTGTGGTCAGCGCGGTCGGCAAGGGCAGGCACACGTCGGTCGCGGCGGTCGCGCTCCCGCTGCCCGACGGCGGCTGGGTGGTCGACACCCCGGGTATCCGCTCGTTCGGCCTCGCGCACGTGACTGCCGACGACATCGTGCTCGCGTTCGAGGAGTTCGCCGCGGCGGCCGAGGAATGCCCGTCCGCCTGCGGGCACCTCGGGCCACCGTCGGACCCGGACTGCGCGCTCGACGACGTTGTGACAGAGGGTGACGCAAGTTCGGAGCGTTTGGCCTCTTTGCGCCGCCTTTTGGGCTCCCGAGCCGGACATGAGGACGATCGGTAACTAATTCCGGCCTTGCGCGATAACCCGTTCGGATTAGATCAACTTTTCTGAGGGGTCCTCTTGAAGCGCGTAACCATGCTCGCCGCCGTCGCCACAGCCGCCGTCCTGGCGCTGTCCGCCTGCGGTGGCGAGAAGCAGTCCGGCGCGGCTGCTCCCGCTCCTTCCGAAGCGAAGAGCTCACTTTCGTCGCCGCTCGGCGACCCGATCCAGCTCGCGGCCCTGAGCCGCGAGAGCACCAAGAAGGCCAAGTCGTCGAAGATGACGATGGAGGCCATCGCGGGCACCCAGAAGAACACGGCGTCCGGCCAGGGCGTGTACGACGGCGAGAACAGCAAGCTCGCGATGGTCATGGACAGCGACGGCAAGAAGCTCGACATGCTGTTCATCGACAACGCGCTGTACTTCAAGCTCGACGCCGAGGACAAGGCCGAGCTGAAGACCGACAAGGCGTACGTGAAGATCTCGCCCGACGGCCAGGACCCGCTCTCGCAGCTGCTCGGCAAGATGATGTCGAAGGCCGTCAAGGAAAGCGACCCGTCGCGCACCCTCGAGCAGATCTCGAAGGCCGGCAAGATCACGAAGTCGGACCAGGTCGAGCTGAACGGCGAGCAGACCAACCACTACGTCATCGAGGTCGAAGCCGAGAAGGCCATCGCGCTCATCATGGGCGACATCGGCATCCCGCTGCCCGCCGAGGCCGTGAACCAGCTCAAGGCGAAGCTCGAAGGCAAGAACGTCAAGATCCTCACCGAGCTGTGGCTCAACGCCGACCAGCTGCCGGTGCAGGTCGTCTCGGACCAGACCGCGTTCGGGAAGGCCATGGGCGCCCCAGGTGACGGTGTCGCCAAGACCACGATCAAGTACACCGACTGGGGTGTTCCCGTGGACCTCACCGTCCCGCCCGCCGACCAGGTCGGCGACATGGCGGAGCTCGCGAAGAAGGCCGGCGGCCGGTAATGCGCGTCACCTTCAAGCTTGCCGCGGTGGCCGCGGCCCTGACCCTCGTGGTCACGGGCTGCGGCACCCGCCCGGACGCGACGGCCGAGAACAAGGGTGGCGAGCTCGGGCTGGCCACCCCGTTCACCGACGCGCTCGGCCTCGTCGAGGCCGCGAAGCAGGGGACGCGGAAGACCAAGTCCTCAAAGGCGACCATCGACGCCGCGGCCGGGGATTCCAAGGTCACGGGCACCTTGCTCGCGTACTACGACGGTCCCGCCTCGAAACTCGAGGCGAACATGACCATCGACGGTGAAACCGGCGTCATGCGCCTGGTCGAGGGGATCCTGTTCATCAAACTTCCCCCGTCCGAGAAGGCGCAGCTCAAGACGGACAAGAACTGGGGAAAGATCGACCTGAACAGCCAGGATCCTCAGGCGAAGGCCATGGGGAAGGCTCTTCAGAAGTCGTTCGAGATGGGCGACCCGGCGAAGCTGCTGGAGCTGGTCGAGAAGACCGGACGCATCCTCAGGTCTGAGCAGACCCAGCTGGGCGGCGTCCCGGTGAACCACTACTTCGTCGAATTCGACGCCAAGAAGCAGTTCGACCTGTTCCTCGGCGACGACGCCCCCGCGGACCAGCGGGCGAAGATCGAGAAGCGGCTCGAAGGCAAGGATCTGCGGATCCCGGCCGAGCTGTGGCTCAACGCCGAGCAGCTCCCGCTGAAGATGACCATGGACATGACCGCGTTCCTGAAGTCGGTGGGACAGAAGGAGACCGGCGAGGCCAAGTCGACCTACACCTACAGCGACTGGGGCACGCCGGTGGAGGTCGTTCCGCCGCCCGCCGCGGAGGTGGGCGACTACGCCGAAATGGCGAAGCAGGGAATCTAGCCCCCTGTCGCGCGTGAAGGCCTCCTTCCCTCAGCTGAGGGAAGGAGGCCTTCACGCGTTTCCGGACCAACGGACGGTGGAAATTCACGCGATAGGCGCTACGGTAGTGGTACAGACCATTCACCCGAGGGAGTCCTATGCGTGCCACCGGTTTCGCCGCCGTCTGTACCGCTCTCCTGCTGCTGGGAGGCTGTTCCGGCGAGGAAAAACCGGCGGCGGCCGCCACCGACGCGGCGCAGCTGGCCTCGGTCGCGGGCGCGGGCACGCAGAAGGCCCGGTCGTCCAAGATCGCGCTGGAGACCACCGCCGAGGACGGCCGCAAGGTCGTGGTGACCAGCTCCGGGCTCTACGAGGGAGCGAACAGCAAGTTCTCCATGGTCGCCGAGGTCGGGGGCGAGAAGCGGGACCTGATCTTCGCCGACGGTGTCCTCTACTACCACCTTTCCGACGCCCAGGTGCAGGAGCTCAAGACCGACAAGGAATGGGTCAAACTCACCGCCGACGGCAAGGACGCGCTCTCCGCGGCCAACGGCGCGCTGATGACGGACGTCGTCGAGACGATGGATCCGACGCGCACGATCGACCGGATCTCGAAGTCCGGCAAGGTCACCAAATCCGAGCAGGCCGACCTGAACGGGACGGCCACCACGCACTACGTCCTCGACCTCGGCGGAGCCCCGGCCGAGGTGTGGCTGGACGCCGAACAGCGCCCGGTGCGGGTCACCACCGGCAAGACCACGGTCAACTACGACAGCTGGGCCTCCGACGTGGTGATCATCGCGCCGCCGCCCGAGGCGATCGGCGACAGCCGCTGAGCCGTTCCCCCGATCGGGGCGAGGCCCCTGGTTGTGTTTCGCTTGAGCACCCGCCCTTGAAAGCAGGTCCTCATGCGGAGAACGGCCCTGCCCGCCGTCATGCTCGCACTCGGCGCGCTGCTCGGCGCGTGTGACAGCGAAACAGTCTCGTTCGCCGACGCCCGCGCGCTCGCCGACGGAGCCGCGTCCGCCATCGACGGCAAGGCCACGAAGTTCACCACCGACGTCACGGCGGGCTCGACGCGCTCGAAGAGCCAGGGTCAGGCCCGGGTCGCGCGAGCGGGCACCGCGCTGGCCATGACCACGGACTTCCTCGGCGAGCCGCTCGAACTCCGGCTGGTCGACAAGATCGTCTTCGCCAAGGTCCCCGCGAGCGCCCGTGAGGACATTCCCGGCGGGAAGCCGTGGGTGAAGGTCTCCCCCGACGGCGCGGACCCGTTCTCGCAGGTCGCCGGCGGCAGTATCGACCAGCTGGCGAAGCAGAACGACCCCGGCCGCGCGCTCGACCAGGTCCGGCGGGCGGGCACGCTCACCGAATCCGGGCACGCCGAACTCGACGGCGTGTCCACCGAGCACTACCGGCTGGACATCGACATGGCGGCGCTGGGCGGCGATCTGCCCGCCGGGTTGTCGGCGGAGGCCGTCGGCGAACTGAACGGCAAGCTCGGGAAGATCCCGATGGAGGTCTGGCTCGACGACGCGCGCCAGCCGGTGCAGATCGTGCTCGACCTCGCCCCCGTGCTCGCCGCTTCGGGCGTCCCGGACAGCGCGATGGCCAAGATCGTCACGCGCTACCGCGAATGGGGCACGCAGGCCGACATCCAGGCGCCGCCGCCGGAGGAGATCGGCGAGATCCCGGCGGGCTGAGCCTGTCACGTTCCCCGCATCTGTCTCGTCCAGCTCGTGAAGGCGGACAGGAGGGACGAACATGCGCGTGATGGTGATCGGGGCGACCGGGGTGCTGGGGCGGCCGCTGGTGCGGCGTCTGCTGGCCGAGGGCCACGAGGTGAGCGGGCTGGCCCGCGGTGAAGACCGGGTCGCGGCCGTGCGCGCCACCGGCGCGAAACCGGTGACGGGTTCGCTGTTCGACGTCGATTCCCTGGCCGGGGCGCTGAGCGGGCACGACGCGGTGGTGAACGTCGCGACCCGGATCCCGGACGCGCGCCACGCGATGACGGCGTCGGGCTGGGCGGAGAACGACCGCCTGCGGACCGACGGCAGCCGGGCACTCGCGGCCGCCGTGCGACAGGTCGGCGAGCTGGGAATCGTTGTGCAGGAAGGGATTTCGTTCGTCTACGCCGACGGCGGCGACGAGGAACTGGACGAGGACGCGCCTCTCGCGGCGCACGGCCACATCGCGTCTTCGACGGTGGCGCACGCGAACATCGCGGAACTGGCGGACGAGGGACGCACCGCGATCCGGCTGCGGATCGGGCTGCTGGTGTCCGACGACCCGATGACCACGATGATGCTGACGGCCGCGCGGCGCGGTTCGCCGCTGATCATCGGCCGCCGGACCGACTGGACCGCGGCGATCCATCCGGACGACGCCGCGGCAGGCGCGGTCGCGGCGCTGCGGGCGCCGAGTGGCGTCTACAACCTGGCCGCGGATCCGATGCGGAAGCAGGAGCTCGGCGAGGCGATGGCCGCCGCGGCCGGGGTCCGGCGGCCACGCGCGCTGCCGAAGTGGCTGGCGAACCGGGTGGGGTTGATATCGGTGCTGGCGCGTTCGCAGCGCGTCGTCTCGACCCGGCTCAGCGAGGCGACCGGCTGGCGGCCCGAACGCCCGGTGCCCGGCCCTTCGTGGTTCTAGCGTTTCGTCCTCTGAATGCGGTCCTTGCGCGTGCAACTACCGCATCCAGAGGACGAAACGCGAGGGTTCTAGAGGAGTTCCAGCAGGAAGGGGAGCTCCTGGGGCGCGTACCAGGCGAGTTCGTGGTCTTCGGCGTCGCCGAGGGTGAACTCCGCGTCCGGGTCGCCGAGGTCGGCCTGGTCGATCACCGCGGCGGCGGCCTGCACGGACTCGGCGGCCTCGGCCGCGTCGACGTGGATCGCGGCGATGTCGGCGATCTTCACCGGCCCGGACAGCCTGACGACGGCGGCGTCGAGATCCGGGCGCAGCGTGACCTCGTCGAGGTCGGCCGAGATCACCACGCGCCGCGGCTCGGGCTTCTCCTCGGCCGCGATCAGCCGGAGCGACGCCCTGGCGGCGTCGAGCAGCGCGGCGTACTCGAGCTCTTCGTCGGACCCGCTGGCGTAGGACTCCCGCAGCGCCGGTGTCAGCGCGAAGCCCGTGCCGCTGCGCGCCCGGAGCTCACCGGCGGTTTCGAGGTCGCGCAGCATCGCGATCGTCCCGGGTAGATAGACCCTCACCAGTGCGCACCCTTCAGCTCTTCCAACGATTCCTCGATCATCCCGGCGAGCAGGTCCACATCGGACACGGCCTTGCGGTCGCCGTTCAGTCCGAAGTAGACACCGCCGTGATACGAGGTGACCCCGATCGCCAGCGCCTGATTGCGCACCAGCGGCATGACCGGGAACATCTCCACCATCTTCGCCTGTCCCGCGTAGAGCGGCACCTGCGGGCCCGGCGAATTCGTGATCAGCACGTTGAAGATCCGCCCCGACATCGATCCGGCCGCCCGCGCGCCCAGCGAATGCAGGGTCGCCGGCGCGAAGCCGCCGACGGTCAGCAGCCCGCGCGCGGCGACCGAACGACCCGAGTCGAGGTGGTCCGTCATCGCGTGGCCGATGTGCTGCAGCCGCAGGACCGCGTTCGGCTCGCCGACCGGGAGGTCGACCAGGTAGGCGTCGACCTGGTTCCCGACCAGCGCCGGCGTCGAGTACTCGGCCGTCTCGGCGTCGCGGACGGCCATCGGCACCAGCGCGCGCACGGTGGTGGTCGCGGTCAGGTTCGAGCCGCGGGAGAGCAGCCATTCCCGCAGCGCGCCGGTGATCGCCGCCAGCACGGCGTCGTTGACCGTGCCGCCGTGCGCGGCGCGGACCTTGCGGAAGTCCTCCAGCCGCGTGCGGACCACGGCGAACATGCGGCCGCCGGAGGTACGGACGTTGAGCGGCCCGGACGGCGCGGGCTTGACCACGGTCTTCAGCGCCGACGCGACGTCGCCGACCGTTCCGGCGACCTTGCCCGCCATCGCGGTGGCGTCGTGGGCGATGGACCGGACGTTCTCCACCAGTTCCGTCGGCCGCTGCACAGTCTCGGCGACGGCGTCGAGGATCAGCTGAGTGCGGCTTGGTTCCCGGCGCGGATGCCAGTTGTCGTCGAACGGTTCCGGCTCCTGCGGAGCGGTGTCGAGGATCAGCTGCCCGAGCTCGATGGTGCCGAGCCCGTCCACGACGGATTGGTGCGTCTTGGTCACCAGCGCGACGCGGTCCCCCGCGAGTCCCTCGACGAAGTACGCCTCCCAGAGCGGCCGTCCCGGGTCGAGCCGCCTCGACATCAGCCGCGCCACGAGGTCGAACAGCTGGCCGTCGGAGCCCGGCTGCGGCAGCGCGGACCGGCGCACGTGGTAGTTGAGGTCGAAGTCGACGTCGTCGACCCACACCGGCCGGGCGAGGTGCCCCGGCACCTCCAGCACCCGCTGCCGGTAGCGCGGCAGGAACGCCAGGCGCTGCCCGATCAGGTCCAGCAGCTGCTCGTAGGTGAAGCCGTCGCGCGGTCGTTCGAAGATCGCCACACCGCCGACGTGCATCGGGGTCGAGTGGTCTTCCACGTAGAGGAACGAGGCGTCCAGCGCGGAGAGGCGGTCGGGCATGGGCCGATCCTTACATAGTGGGACACTCGCCGGTGTGGGTGATGAGGCGGCGATCTCGCCGAAGGACCGGTTCCTGACGGTGTACGGCCGGAAACCGGTGCTCGAGGCATTGGACGACGCGGCTCTCGAGGTGGACAAGGTGATTCTCGCCGATACCGTGCGGGGTCAGAACGCCGCCGAGATCGAGCGCGCCGCCAAGGCCGCCGGGGTGCCGGTGCAGCGGGCGAGCGCGCACCGCGTCAAGGTGCTGGCCGGCAACGGCAAACAGGACCAAGGGGTGCTGGCCGACGTCGTCGCCCCGCGGATGCGGTCGCTGCACGCGGCCTTGGACAACGGCAGGCCGCCGTCGCGGGTGCTGCTGCTCGACGGCATCACCACCCCGGCGAACGTCGGGATGATCCTGCGCACGGCGACCGCGGCCGGGCTGGAAGGTGTCGTGGTACCGCGGCGCGGGGTGGCCGCCCTCGACCCGATGGTGGTCAAGGCTTCGGCCGGGGTCGCGTTCCGCGCGCCGGTGCTGCGGTGCGGCAGCGCGCGCGAGGCCGCCGAAATGCTCACCGAGGCCGGGTACGGGATCTTCGCGCTGGGCGCTTCGGCCGACAGTTCGGTGTTCGACGTCGAACTGCCGCAGCGCGCGGCCTTCGTGCTGGGCGGGGAGACGAACGGGGTCGGCGCCGAGGTCGGCGAACTGGTGACGGAGTGGGTGTCCATCCCGATGCCGGGCGAGGTCGAGTCGCTCAACGTCTCCGCGGCCGCCGCCGTGCTCTCCTTCGAGCTGGTCCGCCGCGCTGGGACTTCGAAGAACTAGGGCTTCGCCGGGAACAGGGCGCTGAGCTCGGTCAGCGTGTCCTCGACCGAAGTGTGGTGCACGCCCGCCATCCCGGCCGCCACCGCGGCGCGGACGTTGTGCGCGGCGTCGTCGACGAACACGCACCTGTCGGCAGGCAGGTCGAGCAGGCCCGCCGTGAGCAGGTAGACCTCGCGTTCGGGTTTGGCCACGCCGACCTCGCCGGAGAAGACGAGCGCGTCGAAGAACGGGTCCAGCGCCCTCTTGGCCTCGTCCGACGCCCCGGGCGCGTTCGAGAGCAAGGCCGTTTTGACGCCGCGTCCCCTGACGGTGAGCAGGAAGGCGTACAGCTCGTCCGCGCCGTCGTCCGTGAGCACCCCGACGTAGTCGATGACCAGCCCTTTCAGCACCGGCCCACCGTACACAAGCGATCACCGCCCGGTTCATCCTCTCGGGCGGTTCGTGTCGCGCCGCCGCCCGCTCCCGGCCCCTTAGTTGCTGGGCGTGGCCGAGGGGGCCGCGGAGGGGGACTGCCTGATGACTTCGTACGTACTGAGACGTCTGAAACCGTGTGAACCGCCGTATCGGGTCGCGGGCAGGCTGGTGCACCGGGTGGCACAGCCGGACAACCAGCTCGTGCTGGACCTGCCGCTGGCGGGCGAACAGATCGTGGAGGAACTGCGGCCCCGGCCCGACACGCCGGACAAGCGGCAGGTGGGCAGGCTGCTGACCACCATCCTCGAAGCCTGCGACGGGCGGCGCTCGGCGGTCCAGGTGCGGCCGATCCTCGACCCGGCGCTCCACAGCGCGCTGCTCGACAGCGGTCGTCGCCGTCCACCTGGCGGTTACCGGCCGAAATCGATCCACCTGTGCCATCCGGCGGACGGCGTCGTCGAGGCCTGCGCGACGGTCGAACAGAACGATCGCTGCCTCGCCTTGGCCGCGCGCTTCGAGCGGACGCCGTCGGGCTGGGTGTGCACACGCTTCAACCTGTTGAAACCGCCGCGACGAGTTTCCTCGCTCCGTCTCACAGCATGACAGCCTCACAGCATGACAAAGGGGGCCTTCACCGCATCGCGTGCGGTGAAGGCCCCCTTCGGCTCGTCTTAGCGGCGAGGGCCCTTCTTGCCCTTCTTCTGGGAGGCGCGCTGCGCGGCACGACGCTCCCGGCGGGTCCCGCTCTGGTCGCCGCTGTCGCTGTCGGCGCTGTCCGAATGCGACTCGACACCGCCGTCCTCGGACGGGCCCGACATCGTCAGCCCGGACTGCGAACCGCCGCCGAGACCCTTGCCCCGCAACGCGGACGGCACGGATTCGGTGTCGGTCGCCGGACCCTGGGGAGGCGTCGGACGGGCGTGCCGTCCGTCGCCGTTGGCGGCCTGGCCGTTCCCGGAGCCGACACCGGCGGGCAGCGCGGACGCGGACTCCGGCGACGGGGCGGTGGGCTCGGCCTGCTCGACCTGGAGGTTGAACAGGAAGCCGACGGCCTCCTCCTTCAGCGACTCCAGCATCGCGCGGAACATGTCGTAGCCCTCGCGCTGGTACTCGATGACCGGGTCGCGCTGTGCCAGGGCCCGCATGCCGATGCCCTCCTTGAGATAGTCCATCTCGTAGAGGTGCTCACGCCACTTGCGGTCGAGCACGGTGAGCATCACCTGGCGCTCCAGGCTGCGCATCGCGCCTTCGCCGACCTTGGCGTCGATCTCGGCCTCGCGAGTGTCGTACGCGCGGTGAGCGTCTTCGAGCAGCGCGTTGCGCAGCCCTTCGGCGTCGAGGTCGTCGTCCCCGGTCAGGGCGTCCCAGGAGACCTGCACCGGGTACAGCGTCTTGAGCGCCGTCCACAGCTTCTCGTGGTCCCAGTCCTCGGCGTAGCCCGAAGAGGTCTCCTCGTTGACGTACGCGTTGATGACGTCGACCAGCATGTGCTCGATCTGCTCGCGGAGATCCTCGCCCTCGAGGACGCGCAGGCGCTCGGCGTAGATCACCTTGCGCTGCTCGTTCATCACCTCGTCGTACTTGAGGACGTTCTTGCGGATCTCCATGTTCTGCATTTCGACCTGCGTCTGCGCGCTCTTGATCGCCTTGGAGACCATCTTGTGCTCGATCGGCACGTCGTCCGGCAGCCGCATGGTGGTCATGACCCGCTCGACCATCGTCGCGTTGAAGCGGCGCATGAGCTCGTCACCGAGCGAAAGGTAGAACCGGGACTCGCCCGGGTCGCCCTGACGGCCGGAACGACCGCGGAGCTGGTTGTCGATCCGGCGCGATTCGTGCCGCTCGGTGCCGAGGACGTACAGACCGCCGGCCTCGCGGACCTCTTCGGCCTCGGCCTTGGTCTCCGCCTGGATCTGCTCCAGCACCTTCGGCCAGGCAGCCTCGTACTCCTCGGAGTGCTCCACCGGGTCGAGGCCGCGCTCGCGCAGCTCCTCGTCGGCGATGAGGTCCGGGTTGCCGCCGAGCACGATGTCGGTACCGCGGCCCGCCATGTTGGTGGCGACCGTGACCGCGCCCTTGCGCCCCGCGCGGGCGACGATCAGCGCCTCCCGGTCGTGGTGCTTGGCGTTGAGGACCTCGTGCGGGACACCCAGCTTGAGCAGCAGCTTCGACAGGTGCTCGGACTTCTCGACACTCGTGGTGCCGACCAGCACCGGCTGGCCCTTCTCGTGCCGCTCGGCGATGTCCTCGGCGACGGCCTCGAACTTGGCTTCCTCGGTCTTGTAGATCAAGTCGGCCTGGTCGGCGCGGACCATCGGCTTGTTGGTCGGGATCGGCACCACACCCAGCTTGTAGGTCTGGTGGAACTCGGACGCCTCGGTCTCGGCGGTACCGGTCATCCCCGACAGCTTGTCGTAGAGCCGGAAGTAGTTCTGCAGCGTGATCGTGGCGAGCGTCTGGTTCTCGGCCTTGATCTCGACGCCTTCCTTGGCCTCGATCGCCTGGTGCATGCCCTCGTTGTAGCGGCGGCCGTGCAGGATGCGGCCGGTGAACTCGTCGACGATGAGGACTTCGCCGTCGCGGACGATGTAGTCCTTGTCGCGCTTGTAGAGCTCCTTGACCTTCAGCGCGTTGTTCAGGTAGCCGACCAGCGGCGTGTTCGCGGCCTCGTAGAGGTTCTCGATGCCCAGCTGGTCTTCGACGAAGGCGACACCCTTTTCGCTGACACCGACGGTGCGCTTGCGGATGTCGACTTCGTAGTGGATGTCGACCTTCATCAGCGGGGTCAGCCGCGCGAACTCGACGTACCAGCGCGAAGACTGGTCTGCCGGGCCCGAGATGATCAGCGGGGTCCGCGCCTCGTCGATGAGGATCGAGTCCACCTCGTCGACGACGGCGAAGTTGTGGCCGCGCTGCACGCAGTCCTCGAGGCTCCACGCCATGTTGTCGCGGAGGTAGTCGAAGCCGAACTCGTTGTTCGTGCCGTGCGTGATGTCGGCGGCGTACTGCTGGCGGCGGACCTCGGGCGTCTGGTCGGACAGGATGACACCGACCTCGAGGCCGAGGAAGCGGTGGATGCGGCCCATCCACTCGGCGTCACGTTTGGCGAGGTAGTCGTTCACCGTGATGACGTGCACGCCCTTGCCGGAAACGGCGTTCAGGTACGCGGGAAGCACCTGGGTCAGGGTCTTGCCCTCACCGGTCTTCATCTCGGAGACCTGGCCGAGGTGCAGCGCGGCGCCGCCCATCAGCTGGACGTCGTAGGGCCGCTGGCCGAGCACACGCCAGGCCGCTTCCCGCGCCACCGCGAACGCCTCCGGCAGGAGGTCGTCGAGTGACTCGCCGTCCGCGTTCCGCTTACGGAACTCGTCGGTCTTGGCCCGCAGAGCGGTGTCCGAAAGTTCCTTGACGTCGTCTTCGAGGGTGTTGATGTGATCGGCGATGTTGCGCAGCCGCTTCACCATCTTGCCCTCGCCCGCGCGGAGCAGGCGGTTCAGCACCATCCGGTCGACCTCACTAGCTGATTGTGATCGCACCCGAGCCGGTCCCGGGCAGTCTCTTACACGGCGGCGCCGGGTTTCGCACCGCCGTCCGACCCCCATCGTAGGGAACACCTCGGTGTTCGCGCACGCACCGTCGGTCGGTATCTGACCCGGCGGGCCCGCATCACGCCTGATCCGGACAGGAAGCGGCCCGCACGCGTGCGCGTACGGGCCGCTTCATAGGCGTTATGGGTTGTCGGAGGGACCGGCTCAGCTCAGCCGGATGACGCCGTAGTCGAAGCCTCGCCTCCGGTAGACGACGCTCGGGCACCCGGCGTCGGAGTCGTTGAACAGATAGAAGTCGTGACCGACCAGTTCCATCTCGTAGAGTGCCTGGTCGACCGTCATCGGTTCCGCGTCGTGCTTCTTCTCGCGGACGACGCGACCGGGTTGATGTTCGTCAACCCCGTCATCCCAGCGCTGCTGGGGCATCTCGAACTCTTCACCGCTCTCGACGGCGAAACCGTTGGCCAGGGGTTCGGCCTCTGGCGCCTCGAGCACAGCGGTACCCGCCAGATGCCGGGTGTCGGTGGTCGTCCCACCGGCGGCCGCCATCGACGTCGCCTCTGCGACGGATTCCGGACGGCTGCGGCCGTAGTGCACGCGCCGGCGGTCGTGTGTCTTCCGCAACCTGTTCTCGAGCTTGTTGAGTGCGGAATCCAGCGCTGCGTAGAAGTCGCCTGCACACGCTTCGGCGCGTACGGCGGGGCCCCTGCCCTTACCGGTGATTTCGACGCGCTGGCAGTTCTTCGACTGCCGGCGATTGGGCTCATGGAAGAGCTCCACGTCGTAACGGATGACCTTCTTGTCGTAGCGCTCTAGCCGGGCCAGCTTTTCGCTGACGAGTGCCCGATAGTGGTCGGGCACCTCCACGTTGCGGCCCTTAACGACGATGTCCATACACGACCTCCCTCGCTGAAATGACTGCGAGCTGTAGATGTGTTCACTAGGGCGCCGGTAAAGCGGGGACGAAGCCCGGATCGCGGGCGATGAGGGAACTCGGCATGCGGTCACGACGTCTCGTGGCGGATGTCCGGGTGCGGACTCAGCGCGGCTCCGGCGCCAGGGACATGGGCTGGTCACCTCCCTGCCTGCCGGGATTGCTGATAGCGCTGCACGTTAGCTGTAACACGCCGCGAGCAACAGCCCCCGAGCCGGGGGATATCAGGACGTGAGACCTCGTCACCGCACGCGACGACAGCCGTGTGGCCAGCGGGACAATCCGGCCTGCCGGGCGTCGTCCCCGTGATTTGTTTTCACGCGGACGGCGCAAACCTTCGGACAGGAAAAAGCCGAGGGTGACGCCACCAAGGGAATCCGCCGCCACCCCGGTGGAGTGGCGAGCCGTTGGAGTGTTCCCCGGAAGCTGCCTCATATCCCGTCAACGCCCTTGTACCCATTCCCGTTCCCGATCATTCATCACTCTTGTAGGTGACCCCTCGATCACCCGGCGGCGGCCAGTGCGACCATCGCGGAAACGTGAATTCCGCTTATGTCCAATAGGCGCACACAAGCGGCGGCCGTCGCTCCGGTTGTGATGACGTCGTCAAGAAGCACGACGCTCTCCGGGCGGGTTCCCGGGACCAGGCGGATGCGGCCGTCGAGGTTCACCGCCCGCTCGGCACGGGTGAGTCCCACCGCGTCGCGGACCCCGGCCGTGAGCCTGAGGAGCGGCGCCACTGTCGCCGGATTTCCCTTGCTCGCCAGCGCTTTCACGCATTCTTCGGCGATGCGCCGGACATGCGGTCCACCTCGGACTCGCGAGGCGTGCCGTCTCGACGGGACCGGGACGAGACAGGGCGGCCCTGGCCGTTGTGGCAACTGCGGCAGGGCTTCGGCGACGGCTCGCCCGAAGGACGGCGCGAGGTCGCGGCGACCGCGTTCCTTGTAGGCGAGGATCAGGCGCCGGGCGTCGTCGGCGTAGCGGGCCAAGGCGTAGACGGGCACGAGACCGGCCGTCGGCGCGCGGGTGATCTCGCTGAGCGAACCCCAAGCGGTCTGACAGGTCGCGCAGCAGGGCGCGCCGGGGGCTCCGCAGGACGCGCAACGGGCGGGGATGAGGAGGTCCAGGAGGTTGGTCATGTCTGCGAGGGTGGCTGGGGGCTCCGACAGTTCCTGGTCCCGAGGTGTCGTGAAAGGTCCGGTTAGGACACTTTTCGTCCTAAGGGGACCTGTCATGACGGCAGTCGAGGAGAAGAGGCCGGGGTTCGGTGGCGGGCCTGGGAGGGCAGTCGGGAAGAAGGTCGGATGCCTTTTGAGGAGAAGTCACCTTGGCGACGGTGGGCTCCTTCGCCACGCTGGACTCCTTCGCCACGCTTCACGGACTACACGGGTCGCTAGCGCCGCTAGGAAGGCTGGCCTCACCCACCTGAAGTACGTGAAGGACCCCTTCATTGCGCCTAGCGCAATGAAGGGGTCCTTCACGTACCGGACCGCGAGAGCGAACGCGAGCAGCGCGCTCAGCCCGGGTAGAACGGATCCGCGTCGGTGACGGTGTGCGCCTGCGGCCGCCAGACTTCGCCCAGCTCGGAGGCCACCCACAGCCCGCCCGCGTCCGCGACCAGGTTCGGCCTGCTCGGCGCCGCGGTGACGCCGTGCACCGGCGGGGTCAGGTTCGAGCTGTTGAAGGTGTCCATCCGCTGCCCGTCCAGCGGCACCTTGACCACCGGCAGCGAGTTCGACGACGTCGCGGCGATCAGGTGGTCCTGGGTCGCCCAGTCGACGTCGACGACATCCTTGAGGTCGCGTTCCTGCAGTTTCCGCGGCGCCCGCAGCGCCACCGAGTCCGCCGTCCGCACGATCGAGGCGATCACCAGCTGCCCGTTGACCACCGCGGCCAGCCGCGACCCGTCGCGCGAAAGCCGTAGTTCGGTGACCTGGCCGAGGCCGGTGAGCATGGTCGCGTCGACGCCGGCCTTCACCCAGCGGCCGTCCGCGGCCAGCGTGACCCTGGCGACGGTGTTGTGGTCGACGACCGTCCAGACCTCGCCCGAAACCCCGCCGCCGCGGGCGACCGGACGCCAGGTCGGGCGGCTCAGGCTGCCGCCGAACAGGTCCACCGAAGCGAGATCGCGGCCCAGGTCGCCGACCCGGAGCCACTGCCTGCCTTCGCGCTCTTCGACCACCGCGAGCCGTTTGCCGTCGACGGACTGCCCGGCGCTGATGACCTTGTAGCCACCGTTGCCCGCGGGCCCGCCGACCGGCGCCCCGTCGCCGAGCGACCGGACCCGCCCGTTCACGGTCATCAGTCCCAGCAGTTCCGAGTTGGGCGCGATGTCCACGTTGTAGTTGGGCAGTTCGCTGGAGCGCAGGTATTCGTGTTCCGGCACCAGCGCGGTGCCGTCGGCCAGCAGCCGGATCCGGCTCAGCGTCACCGTCTGCAGCGAGAGGACGATCTGCGCGGCGATCAGGCTCCGGTCCGCGAGGCTGGCCCCGCCGATCCCGGTCAGGGCGACGTCCAGGGTCCCGTCGTCCGTGCTGCGCACGTTGGTGTCGGTGGTGACATGGTCGCCCAGCAGATCCTTGACTGCGCCCTTCAGCCCTTCCGACGGCCCCTGCAGCACCAGGTCCATCACCCGGCCGGGCAGCCCGGCCTGCGGTTTCGCCGCGACGTACCGGAGGTCGGGGACGAAGGTGCCGGAGTCGGGCGAGTAGAAGCTGATCGGCACCCGGAAGTAGTTGGTCGCGAAATCCATGTCGGTGACGGCGAGTTCCTGCGGCGGGTCCACGATCCGCCACTGGCCGTTGGCCTGCTTCCGCAGCTTGAACTGCTGCGAGTACTCGGCCTTCACCGGGATGAACGCGCTGTCGGGGCTCAGGTTGCCGAGTTTGAACCCGCGGACGTTCACCACCTGCTCGTCCGGGTTCCCGGTCGGCGTCCCGGTGTCGTAAACGGTGCCGAAGGTGTTGTCGATGATCGTCAGCCCCGGCGACGGCTTCCAGTTTCGCCGGGCCTCGTCGTCGAGGTACACCCGCGCGTCGGCGTTGGCCGTGCCCGGGGTCGCCGAGTTGCGGATGAACTGGCGGATGACGGTCAGCGAGTCGATCCCGGCCGCCGGTTCGGGGACGTCCACCGGCGCCTGCCCGGGTTTGTCCCCGGGGACGACGGCGGGCTGGTTTTCGAGGGGGATGTTCGCGCAGCCGGCGACCAGCAGGAACACCGCAAGCAGGGTCAAGAGCCGTTTCACCGGCCGACCTCCTCGGGCTCGGCGAAGATCGCGTCGGGCGCCGGCCGGACTTCGAGCAGTCCGGACGACGAGCCGTGCGTGTCGGTCGCCTTGTGATCGGGTGGCGGCAGGACCAGCGGGCTCTCCCCCATCGGCGTGTCCTGCTCTCGCGGCAGTACGAGCCGGAAGCAGGCGCCGTGGCCGGTCTCGCCCCAGGCGTCGAGGACGCCGCCGTGCAACCGGGCGTCCTCCTGGCTGATCGCGAGGCCGAGACCGGTGCCGCCGGTCCGGCGGTTGCGGGACGGGTCGGCCCGCCAGAACCGGTTGAACACCAGTTCCGCCTCGCCGGGGCGAAGCCCGACTCCGCGGTCTCGCACGGTGATGGCGACAGCGGTCTCGTTGACCGCCAGCGTCAGCACCACCGGGTTCCCTTCGCTGTGGTCCACCGCGTTGGCCAACAGGTTGCGCAGGATCCGCTCGACGCGGCGCGCGTCGACCTCGGCGGGCGCCTCCTCGTCCGGCAGGATCAGCTCGACCGAACTGCCCGCGTTGCCCGCGATCACCCGGACCTGTTCGACGGCCCTGGTCGCGATCGGCCGGACGTCGATCAGCTCGGCCGAAAGCTCCTCGACGCCCGCGTCGAGCCTGCTGATCTCCAGCAGGTCGCCGAGCAGGGCCTCGAACCGGTCGAGTTCGTCGACCAGCAGTTCGGTGGAGCGGGCGAGCCCGGCCGGGAACTGCTCGCGCGACGCGTGCAGCACGTCGGCGGCCATCCGGACGGTGGTCAGCGGGGTCCGCAGTTCGTGCGAGACGTCTGAGGTGAACCGGCGTTGCAGCCCGCCGAAGTCCTCCAGCTGGCGGATCTGCCGCTGGATGCTCGCGGCCATCCCGTTGTAGGACACGGCGAGTTTGGCCAGATCGTCCTCGCCGAGCACGGCGAGGCGCTGGTCGAGGTCCCCGTCCGCGAACTGTTCGGCCGCCGCGGCGGCCTGCCGGACCGGCCGGACCACCTGCCGGGTGACCAGGTTCGTGATGCCCGCCAGCAGGAGCAGCAGGACGAGACCGCCGACGAGCAGCGTGTTCTGCACGGTCGAGACGGTGTTCTGCTCGCTGGTGAGCGGGTACAGCAGGTAGAGCTGGAGCGGGTTGATCATCGTGCTCACCGGCGCGCCGACGATCAGATACGTCGTCTTGCCGCCGTCGGCTTCGGTGGCCGTGTGGATCATCCAGCTGAGCTGCTCGGTCTCCACGAACTGGCGCAGCCGGACGGGCACCTTGTCGTAGGGACCGGCGGCCACCGGCCTGCTCGACTGGTCGCGGCCGCCCGCGGACAGCACCGGTTCGAAGGTGCCCGCTGTCGACCCCGCGCCGTCCTGTGAGGTCGACGAGCTGGAGATCTTCTTCAGCGCGTTGTTCATCCGCGCCGTCAGCGCTTCCGTGCCTTCGGTGCCGACGCCGACCAGCTCACCGGCCGCGGTCTCGACGACCGCCCGGGTCTGCGCGATCGCCGCGTTCTGCTTGGTCTCCATCAGCCGGTCGGTGATCTGGTTCTGCAGCACCATGCCCAGCACGAACACCACGGCCGACGACAGCGCCAGCGTGGACACCGTGACCCGGAACTGCAGCGAATACCGCCACAGCTCGTTGAACGCGACGACCTTGCGACGCACGAAAACCACGATGCGCCGGACGTGGCGCATCGTGGTCTGGGCGAGCCTGGGCAAGCTTCCGCTCATGGAGTGATCACGGCGGGCCGGCCTTGTACCCGACGCCGCGGACCGTCAACACCACCTCGGGGTGCTCCGGGTCCTTCTCCACCTTCGAGCGCAGACGCTGGACGTGCACGTTCACCAGGCGGGTGTCGGCGGCGTGGCGATATCCCCACACCTGCTCGAGGAGCACCTCGCGGGTGAACACCTGACGCGGTTTGCGGGCGAGCGCGACCAGGAGGTCGAACTCCAGCGGGGTCAGCGGGATGGCCTTGCCCTCCCGTGTCACCTCGTGGCCGGGGACGTCGATCGCGAGGTCGCCGATCGTCAGCGACTCGGCGGGCTCGGCCTCGGTGCGGCGCATGCGGGCGCGGACCCTGGCCACCAGCTCCTTCGGTTTGAAGGGCTTGACCACGTAGTCGTCGGCGCCCGACTCGAGCCCGAGGACGATGTCGACGGTGTCGCTCTTGGCGGTGAGCATCACGATCGGCACGCCGGACTCGGCCCGGATCGCCTTGCAGACGTCGATGCCGTTCATCCCGGGCAGCATGAGGTCGAGGAGGACCAGGTCCGGTTTCAGCTCACGAAGCGCGGGCAGCGCACGAGAGCCGTCGGCCACGACGGCTGTGTCGAACCCCTCCCCACGCAGCACGATGGTGAGCATCTCCGCGAGAGCAGGGTCGTCGTCGACGACCAGAACGCGTGCCTTCATAAACCTATGTTCGCACTAGTTTCCCCGCGCGGGCGCACGACCCGGCGATGTGACCACCAGAAAGATCATCGAAACGGGCAAATTGCTCCATCCGAGTAGGGTCTTCGGCCCCTAGAGGGAGCGCCGGAGCCTGGTGAACGGCCGCGGGGAGTCGATCGCGAAGACACCGGTCACGACGTCTTCGCGGTGATAGGTCGCGACGAACCGCTTCGACGCGACATCGCCTTCGACGATCCGGAGGTCTTCTGTGGCCACTCCGGCGAATTGGAGCCGCCGTCCGTACTGATCGGACCAAAAGTAACCGTGTCGTGCGAAATGCGTGACGGTCACGCCGGCGAGCAGGTTCGCGACGGCGACGCCCGCCTGTTCGCCGGCCGCCGTCCAGTGTTCGGCGCGGACCCGCCTTCCGCGCAGACGGCAGCGGTACCGCGCGACGTCACCCACCGCGATCACTCGGGGATTCGCTGTGACACAGCCGGAATCGACCAGCACCCCGTCGTCGACGGCGAGCCCGGAGCCGGTGAGCCATTCGGTGGCGGGGCGCGCCCCCACTCCGGTGACGACGAGATCGGCGCGGATCTCCCGGCCGTCGGCGAGCCGCACACCGGTGACGTGTCCGGCTCCGGCGAACCCGGCGACGGCGACGCCCGCGATCAGCCGGACGTCGTTTTCGGTGTGCAGTTCCCCGCACACCGCGCCCATCCGCGCGCCGAGGACCGGGGCGAGCGGGACGGGCATCGCCTCGATCACGGTGACGGCGTGGCCGAACAGGCGGCAGGCGGACGCGACTTCCGCGCCGATGAATCCGGCGCCGATGACGACCACCGAAGAGGGCCCTGCCGCGAGAGCCTGTTTCAGCGAGACGGCGTCGTCGAGCGTCCTCAGGGTGTGGACGCCGTTCAGGTTCCTTGCCGCGCCAAGGGTTCTGGCCACGGCGCCGGTCGCGATGACGTAGCCGTCGGCGGCGATCGTGGTGCCGTCGTCGAGCGTCACACCTTCGCCGCCGAGCTTCCCTGCGCGGACACCAAGATGCCATTCGGCGTCCAGCGCGTCGAGGTCGTCCTGCCCGGCGAGCGCGAGATCATCGGCGGAAACCTTGCCCAGCAAGAAATCCTTCGACAACGGCGGTCTGTCGTACGGCGGTTCGGCGCCGATCATCACCAGCCGTCCGGCGAAGCCCTGCGCGCGCAACTCCTGTGCCGAACGGAGTCCCGCCAGGGAGGTGCCGACGACGGCGACGGTTCTCAAGCGACGTCCTGCCGCACCCGGGTGTCCACGTAGATCACCCCGTCGGCGACCACGACCGGGTAAGTGCGCACGGCGTTCTTCGCGGGCAGACAGCTCGGGACGCCGGTCCGCAGATCGAACCGCGCCGCGTGCAGCGGGCATTCGACGTAGCAGTCCTCGATCCAGCCGTCGGCGAGCGACGCGTCCTGGTGGCTGCAGGTGTCGTCGAGAGCGTAGTAGCCGCCCTCGGCATGGAAGACCGAGACGGGCACGGAACCTTCGAGGCGGAGAGCTTCGCCCTCGGGCAGTTCGGAGACGGAGCAGGCACGGATCATCGGGGCCTCCGGGGAAAGGGCCGACGGTTTTGTTGATGTTGCGTATTACGAGACGGAACGTGCTCTGCGCAACAATCGCCCCTGAGGTGCCGATGCGTCAAGGGATTCGCCCACTCAGCCGAGCGGATGCGGGCGAAACGGCTACTGTTGCGTCATGCGGAACCAGGACGCGGGGAACGCAACACCCAGTCAGGTGCAATCCGTCGACCGCGCGATCAGCGTGCTGGAACTGCTGGCGCGCAACGGGGAAACCGGGATCACCGAGATCGCGGGCGAACTCGGTGTGCACAAGTCGACGGCTTCCCGCCTGCTGAGCGTCCTGGAGAACCGCGGCCTCGTCGAGCAGCTCGGCGAACGAGGCAAGTACGCGATCGGTTTCGGCATCGTCCGGCTGGCGGGTGCCGCCACCGGCCGGATGGACCTGGCGAAGCTCGGCAGGCAGACCTGCCAGGGCCTGGCGGAGACGCTCGGCGAGACGGTCAACATCGCGATCGCCGACGACGGGGTCGCGATCAACGTCAGCCAGGCCCGCGGCTCGGCCGCGATCACCACGCAGAACTGGACCGGCCAGCGCACGCCCCTGCACGCGACGTCCAGCGGGAAGATCCTGCTCGCGTACATGGGCGACGTCGAGCGCAAACGTTTGCTCCGGCGGAAACTCGAACAGTTCACCCCGCGGACCACGGTCGATCCGGACGAGCTGACCGCCGAACTGGAGCGGATCGCCGAGGACGGGTACGCGGCCTGCTTCGAGGAGCTGGAGCTGGGGATGCACGCGGTCGCGGTGCCGGTGCACGGCCCCGGCGGCGACGTCGTCGCGGCCATGAGCGCCTCCGGTCCGTCGTACCGGCTTTCGAAGCAGCGGGTGCGGCAGATCGTCCGACCGCTGGCCGACGCGTCCGCGGATCTTTCGGCGCAGCTCGGGTACTTCGCGGAGTGACCTGACCGGCCCTTTCACCCCTGTCGCGCGTGAGATGAAAGCCCCTTTCATTGCAAAATTTGAGATGAAAGGGGCTTTCATCTCACGCGCCCCTTGAAGAGAGCGACCTTTTCGGGCTCTTGACAGCGCGCCCGCATGTGCCGCACTTTGTTGCTGAAGACGGAACAATGTGCCTCATCCGCAACAGCGCCTGTCACCCCGATGCCCGCGTGTCCTTTGTGGACCCGACCGGGCAGGCAGGAGGTTCCCCTCACCATGCCCCCAGGACCCCGCGTCGTCGTGATCGGCGCCGGCATCGTCGGCTGCGCGCTCGCCGACGAGCTCACCGAACGTGGCTGGACCGACCTCACCGTGCTGGAGCAGGGCGACCTGTTCACCACCGGCGGCTCCAGCTCGCACGCCCCCGGCCTGGTCTTCCAGACCAACGCCTGCCGCACGATGACCGAGTTCGCCCGCTACACCGTCGCCAAGTACGGCGCGCTCGACCTCGACGGCGCCCCCTGCTTCCGGCAGGTCGGCGGGCTGGAGGTGGCCACGACACCGGAACGGCTCGCCGATCTCAAGCGGCGGCACGGCTGGGCGACCGCGTCGGGCGTCGGAAGCAGGCTGATCGAGCCAGGCGAATGCGCCGCGCTGCATCCGATGCTCGACCCGGCCAAGGTGCTCGGCGGGTTCCACATCCCTTCCGACGGCCTGGCCGGCCCCCTGCGGGCGGCCGAGGCGCAGGCCCGCCGCGCGATCGGGCGCGGCGGGAAGTTCCTCGCGCGCCAGAAGGTCGTCGGCGTCGAACGGGCGGGCGGCCGGGTCACCGGCGTCACCACCGAGACCGGGAGCTTCCGCGCGGACATCGTCCTCTCGTGCGCCGGGATATGGGGGCCGGTGCTCGGCGAACTGGTGGACCTCGCGATCCCGCTGGTCCCGATGGCGCACCAGTACGCGCGCACCAGTCCCCTGCCGCGGCTCACCGGCATGACCCTGCCGATCCTGCGGCATCAGGACGCCGACCTCTACTTCCGCGAGCACGTCGACAGGATCGGCATCGGCGCGTACGGGCACCGGCCGATGCCGTTGCCCGCCGAGGAGATCGGCGCGGGCGAGGGCATGCCTTCGGAGCTCGCGTTCACGCCCGCGGACTTCGAGGAATCCTGGGCCGCCGCCGTCGACCTGCTCCCGTCGCTGGGCGAGACCAAGGTCGAAGAGGGCATCAACGGCCTGTTCTCCTTCACCCCGGACGGCATGCCGCTGCTCGGCGAACATCCGGACCTCGACGGCTTCTGGGTCGCCGAAGCCGTCTGGATCACGCATTCGGCCGGGGTCGCGCGGGCGATGGCGCGGTGGCTGGTCGACGGGCAGCCCGGCGCCGATCTGCACGGCTGCGACCTCGCCCGGTTCGAGCGGGTGCAGCTGGCCCCGGACTACGTCATGGCACGCAGCTGCCAGAGCTTCGTCGAGGTCTACGACGTCGTCCATCCCCTGCAGCCCATGGAAGAACCGCGGCCACTGCGGACGAGTCCCTTCTACGAGCGCCAAACGAAACTCGGCGCGTTCTTCCTCGAAGCGAGCGGCTGGGAAAGGCCGCACTGGTACGAGGCGAACGCGAACCTCCCGGAAGTCGCTCTGGTCCCGGAGCGGAACGACTGGGCCGCGCGGTACTGGTCCCCGATCGGCGGCGCCGAAGCACTCGTCGCGCGGCAGCGGGTCGCGATGTTCGACATGACCTCGCTGAAACGCGTGGAGGTCACCGGCCCGGGCGCCCTGCCGTTCCTGCAGACGATGACCACGAACCAGCTCGACAAGAAGCCCGGCTCGGTCACCTACACGCTGCTGCTCGACGAGGACGGCGGCGTGCGCAGCGACCTGACCGTCGCCCGGCTCGGCGCCGAGCGGTTCCAGGTGGGCGTCAACGGCAACGTCGACATCGACTGGCTGCGACGGCATCTCCCCGGCGACGGCGCCGCGCAGATCCACGAGACCACGCCGGGCACCTGCTGCGTCGGGCTCTGGGGCCCGCTCGCCAGGGCGGTCCTGCAGTCACTGTCCACAACGGACTTCTCGCACCGGGCGATGGGGTACTTCAAGACGAAACAGGCGTACGTCGGCCTGGTGCCGGTGACCGCGATGCGACTGTCCTATGTGGGCGAACTCGGCTGGGAGCTGTACACGAGCGCCGATCTCGGCCGCGAACTGTGGGACACGCTCTGGGACGCCGGGCGGAAGCACGGGATCATCGCCGCCGGCCGGGACGCCTTCTCCAGTATGCGGCTGGAGAAGGGCTACCGGCTGTGGGGCACGGACGTCACCGCCGAGCACGACCCGTACGAAGCCGGGCTCGGGTTCGCCGTGCGGATGGACAAGGGCTACTTCATCGGGCGCGACGCGCTGGCGGGCCGCTCGGCGGAAACGGCCACCAGGAAGCTGACCTGCCTCACCGTCGACGATCCGTATTCCGTCGTGCTCGGCAAGGAACCGGTGTTCGCCGACGGCCGTCCCTCCGGGTACGTCACCAGCGCCGCGTACGGCTACACGGTCGGCAAGAACATCGCGTACGCCTGGCTTCCGGCCGAGCTGTCGGCGCCGGGAACGCCCTTGGAGATCGAGTACTTCGGCGAGCGGATCCCCGCCGTCGTGGCGAGTGAACCGCTGTTCGACCCCGGCATGACCCGGATCAGGAGCGCCGCATGACCCACTACGACGTCATCGTCATCGGCCTCGGCGGGATGGGCAGCGCGGCCGCGTACCGGCTCGCCCGGCGGGGACGGCGCGTGCTGGGCATCGACCAGTTCGCGCCGGTGCACAACCTCGGGTCCAGCCACGGCGGCTCGCGGATCACGCGGCAGTCGTACTTCGAGGATCCCGCGTATGTCCCGCTGCTGCTGCGGGCGCACGAACTGTGGGACAGCGTCGAACGGGACTCCGGCCGGAAGATCTTCACCCGCTGCGGCGGGATCATGCTCGGCGGCCCCGGCTCGAGGACGGTGTCGGGCAGCCTGGCCAGTGCCCGGGAATGGGGGCTGCCGCACGAACTGCTGGACGCGGCGGAGATCCGGCGGCGGTTCCCGACGATGCACCCGGACGACCACGAGATCGCGCTGTACGAGGAGAACGCCGGTTTCGTGGTGCCGGAAGGCAGCGTGGCGGCGCATCTCCAGCTCGCCGCGCGGGCGGGGGCGGATCTGCACCACGAGGAGAAGGTCCTTTCGTGGCAGGAGACGTCCACCGGGGTCCGGGTCGGGACGTCGCAGAACTTCTACACCGCGGGGCAGCTGGTGATCTGCCCCGGCGCCTGGGCACCGGGACTGCTCGCCGAACTCGGCGTCGACTTCACCATCGAACGCCAGGTCCAGTACTGGTTCGCGCCGTCGGGCGGGGCCGAGCCGTTCCACGCCGGACGGCATCCGATCTACGTCTGGGAAGGCGAAAGCGGCCGCCAGTTCTACGGTTTCCCCTCCCACGACGACGCCGGGAGCGTGAAGGTCGCGTTCTTCCGCGGCGGCGAGACCTGCACACCAGAGAGCATCGACAGAACGGTGCACGCCGAAGAGGTCAGCGAGATCTCGGAGTTCGTCGGCCGGAAGATGCCGTCGCTGCCGGGCACGTTCCTGCGCGGAGCGACCTGTATGTACACGAACACCCCCGACGAGCATTTCGTCATCGCCCGCCATCCCGCGCACGAACGCGTGGTGGTCGCCTGCGGGTTCTCCGGGCACGGCTTCAAATTCGTCCCGGTGATCGGCGAAGTGCTCGCCGATCTGGTGGTGGACGGCGCCACCGAACATCCGATCGCCCTGTTCGACCCCGCCCGGCTGACCGGAGTGGCGAGATGACCCGGACACTGATCCCGACCCTGGGCGGCCGGTACTACACCGACGCCGGGATTTTCGCGGCGGAGCAGGAAAAGATCTTCGAGCGCGGCTGGTTCTGCGCCGTGCGCTCGGCGGACCTTACGTCGGCGGGCGACTATCGGACCGTCCAAATCGGACGCGAGAGTGTGCTCGTCAGCCGGGGACGGGACGGCGGGCTGCGCGCGTTCCTCAACATCTGCCGTCATCGTGGCGCCCGGCTGTGCACCGAGGACGCGGGCACGGTGAAACGCGCGTTTCACTGTCCGTACCACGCGTGGACGTACGGGCTCGACGGGAAGCTGATCGCGGCGCCGAACCTGGCGAACCTCCCCGGCATCGACCGCACCGAGTACGGGCTGCATGCCGTGCATCTGCGGGAATGGCTGGGTTACGCGTGGGTCTGCCTCGCCGCGGACCCGCCGTCGTTCGAGACCGACGTCGAAGGCGCGGTGCGGGAACGGCTGGGCGACCTGGAATCGATCGGGCACTACGGCCTCGACAGGCTCTCGGTCGGGCGCCGGATCACCTACGACGTCAAGGCGAACTGGAAACTGATCGTCGAGAACTTCATGGAGTGCTACCACTGCGCGACCATCCATCCCGAACTGACCGAGGTGCTGCCGGAGTTCGCCGACGGGTACGCGGCGCAGTACTTCGTCGGGCACGGTGCCGAATTCGGCGAGGAAGTCGATGGGTTCACCATCGACGGCGGTTCGGGCTTCGAGCGGCTCGACGGTGTCGCGAACGAACAGGACAGGCGGTACTACGCGATCACCATCCGGCCACAGGTGTTCGTGAACCTGGTGCCGGACCACGTGATCTTCCACCGGATGTACCCGCTCGCGCCGGACCGGACGGTCGTCGAATGCGACTGGTTCTACTCCGACGAGGTCGTGGCGTCGGGGCGGGACGTGTCCCGGTCGGTGGAGTTGTTCCACCGCGTCAACGAGCAGGACTTCGACGCCTGCGAACGTTGTCAGCCCGCGATGGCGTCCCGCGCCTACCGCGACGGCGGGGTTCTGATGCCGTCCGAGCACCACATCGGCGAGTTCCACGCCTGGCTGCTCGCGCGTTTAGAGGACCGCGTTTAGAGGACTAATCGCGGAGGAGTTCGGTAGCCAAAGCAGCGGTGTCGACACCGGCGACGCCGTCGAGAACGTGCCAAGGCGCGAGCCACGCCGTCGCGGCGAGTTCGTCGTAGACCACCGAGCAGCGCTTCTGGAGCGCGTCGTCGGTCTCGAAGGAATCCCGCGCGCGGTCGGCGTCGCTCTCCGCACGGCGCTGCGCGCGGCCGGCGGCGACGTCGGCGGTGACCCGGAGCAGCAGATGCGCGGCGGGCACCGGCAGCCCGAACCGGTCGATCTCCAGTTCCCGGAGCCAGCGCACGAACTCGCCGTCCGCGCCCTGGTGCAGCCGGGCCGCGCCGTACGCCGCGTTCGACGCGACGTACCTGTCGAGCAGGACGACGTCGTGATCGTCGAGGCGGGCGCGGATCTCGTCGGCGGCGCCCCGGCGATCGAGCGCGTAGAGCATCGCCATGCCGTACACGGAGTCGGCGAGGTCGCCGTGGCCGCGGTGCAGCGCTTCCTTCACGAGGTCGGCGTGCACGCTTTCGCCGTAGCGCGGAAACGCGATGGACGCGACGCTCGCCCCGGCCGCGTTCAGCGCACCTGTCAGCGCTTCGGCGAGGGTGCGCTTGCCCGCGCCGTCCAGACCTTCGATCACCACGAGTCGTCCCACAGGAACACCTTAAGGCGCCGTGGTCGACCGGCGGGCCAGACGGGTCAGCTCACGTCCGGCCCACCGGTCCGCTAGGGGATGCGCCTCTTCGAGTGCAGGAAGAAGCCGGACACACCGATGAGGAGCAGGCCGCCGAAGATCAGCAGCGGGACGAAGCCGGTGTCCTGCGCGTCGGGCGCGGGGCCGCCGTCGCCGCGAGGCATCACCTGGGCGTTGTAGCCGCCGGCCTTGCCCTCTTGGGCGTAGGGCGAGTTCGCGAGCATGTCGCCATACCGGCCTGAGACCGTCTTCTGGTACTCCGCGAGGGTGGCCGTGGCACCGGCAGCGGAACCGCTGGCGCCCGAGTCGAGCAGCGTCACGCGGCCGTCGCGCAGCGCGTACCAGGCGTCGACCTGGGGTTCGTGGAGCAGTGTCGCGCCGGCGGGCAGCCGCCGGGCCAGTTCGCTCTCCCGGTCACCCGACGCGATGTTGCCGACGCGCCAGGCGCCGTCGTCGCCGCGGACCGACCAGACTGTCGCGGTCTGCCCGTCGGACGCCTTCACCGGGACGGCGACGTAGGCGAGCCGTCCGGCGATCGCACCGTCACCGGCGACGAAATCCCTCGAAAGCTCGTAAACCGGGAGGGATTCGTCCACGACACTCACCGACGGCGCATGGCTCGATCCACCCGTCTGAGTGAGGAAGCGACCGATTTCGGCACGCAGCGTGGGGTCGTCGGCGGCCGCCTTCGCGGCGGCGAGATCTTCACTCGAAAGGCTGTCCGCGCGTGCTCCGGGCGCCGAGACGAGCAGCGCGACCGCGACCAGCCCGGCGAGCCCGAGGAACCGCCGCGCGCTCATCGCCGGATCCCGGTGAGCGTATGGGTCCAGGTGAAGGACTTGTTGCCGGCGTAGAAGTCGTAGGCCGACCAGTTGTAGCGGTTCCCGGTGGGCAGTGGATCCCCCCACGAGACCCACTTCCGGCCGGCGTCGAAGCCGTAGAGGACGTGCATGTGGCCACCGCCCGAGGCCCAGCCGACCCGCGTCTGGACCGGGTTGCCGTTCCCGGTCTGCGCCTGGACGGCGGAGTAGGGGATGCGCCCCTTGACGTAGCTCCCCGGGGCCGAAAAGCCGAGCTTGCCGAAGGCGCGGCGGACGTCACCCAGCGTCCCCGGCTCGTCCGCGCACTCCCGGCGTCGCTCGCTGTGAGCGATCCGGCAGAATTCGTTCTGGGTGACGGTCACACCGTGGTGTGCCGCGATGGTGTTGCCGGAAGCCACCCAGCACCACTGGGACTTCTCCTGCACCTGCATGGCGACGGCGTTCTGGCGGGCAGGCGGCTGGGGCAGCGCGCTCGCCGGGGTCTGGATCGCCAGCCACGCCGCGAGACTCGCGGCGCCGGCGGCGCAAACCCTGTTCGAGAACACAGGCACAACGGGCCTCCTGGTCACCATGGCGAACCAATGTGGTCACAACGGTGAACAGCAGGCTCACACAGAGCAAGATGGGCACTCGGCGGAACGGACCGTTCCGGGGCGTTTCCACACCCCGGAACGGTCACTCTTCCGGGGTCAACCACCCCGAACGGGGGACGTAGTGTTCACAGTGCGCTGCTAACGTGAACGTTCCGCGGTGTTCACGCTCAGCGCACACACTGGTCTGGTGAAGGGACGAGCGGTGACACGAGACGGTGGCGATGCGTTCTCGGCGGGAAAGCATCCCTCCGACGTGGACACCCCGACGATCATCGACGGCACGCGCCGTCAGCCGCTCGAATCCTTGCCCAAGGAACTCGTCGAGGCACTGCGCAGCGGCGAATTCCACCACGCGCTCCGGCAGGCGATCGCCTATCGCGGCCTGTCACTGGCCAGGCTCCGCGCCCACCTAGGACTCCGCGGCGTCCAAATCGGACAGTCGACGTTGAGCTACTGGCAGCGCGGACTGCGCCAGCCGGAAGTACCCAAGGCGCTCCCGGCGGTCCGCGCGCTGGAATCGGTGCTGCAACTGCCCGCCGACGCGCTCGTCGTGCTGATCGGACCGCGGACGACGCGGGCGCGCGGGCATCAGATGGCCGCGTCGTTCCACGACATCCGGTCCGGCGACATGGGCTCGATCGTCGACCAGCTGCTGGCCGAGCTGGGCGCGTACCCGTCGTCCAACCGGTACAACGCCGACCTCGAAATGCTGTCGGTGCACGACACGATCACCTTCGACGCCGCCCACCGGCAGGTCGCCCTGCACACCCGGCTGGTCTGCCGGGCGCGGCGCCACGGTCCGGACCGGTACGTCACCGTCTACAACGGCGACCCCGGCTGCGACATCGGCGACGTCGAGCTGGTCACCGACGAGGGCTGCCGCGTCGGCCGGATCCGGCGCAACGCCGAGGCCGAGACGATGGCCACCGAACTGCTCTTCGACCGGAAGCTCGCCGAGGGCGAGATCCACGTGTTCTGCTTCGGGGTCCACGACGACTCCGGCGCCGCGTCGCCCGGGTACTTCCGGATGCTGCGGGACCAGTGTTCGAGCTATCTGGTGCAGCTGAAGTTCGCGCTCGGCGCGCTGCCCGCCCGCTGCACGCGGCAGTTCCGGACGCGCGACGACGCCGTCCCCGTCGAGTCCGAAGAGCTGCCCTGCGACATGGGCGGCGTGACCAGCGGCTTCTTCAGCGACGCCGGGCCGGGGCTGGCCGGCATCGAGGTCGAGTGGGAGTAGCGCTCACGCGCTATGAAAGGTCCTTTCCTCGCAAATTTCGCGAGGAAAGGACCTTTCATAGCAGCGCTCAGTACCGGTAGTGGTCGGTCTTGAAGGGACCTTCGACGTCCACGTCGATGTACTCCGCCTGCTCCTTGGTCAGCTTCGTGAGCTCACCGCCGAGCGCGTCGAGGTGGATCTTCGCGACCTTCTCGTCGAGCTTCTTCGGGAGGCGGAAGACCTCCTTGTCGTACTCCTCGTGCTTGGTGAACAGCTCGACCTGCGCGATCACCTGGTTCGAGAAGCTGTTCGACATCACGAACGACGGGTGCCCGGTCGCGTTGCCCAGGTTCAGCAGACGGCCCTCGGACAGCACGATGATGCTCTTGCCATCCGGGCTGTGCTCATCCCGGGGGGCGGCCCCCGGCCCCCCGGCAGGGAACACCCACTCGTCGACCTGCGGCTTGATGTTGATGCGCCGGATGCCCGGGTAGCGCTGCAGACCGGCCATGTCGAGCTCGTTGTCGAAGTGGCCGATGTTGCCGAGGATCGCCTGGTGCTTCATCCTCGCCATGTGCTCGACGAGCACGACGTCCTTGTTCCCGGTGGTCGTGATGATGATGTCGGCCTCGGGGAGGACGTTCTCCAGCTTCTTGACCTGGTAGCCGTCCATCGCCGCCTGCAGCGCGCAGATCGGGTCGATCTCGGTGACGATCACCCGCGCGCCCTGGCCGCGCAGCGATTCCGCGGCGCCCTTGCCGACGTCGCCGTAGCCGCAGACGACCGCGACCTTGCCGCCGATGAGGACGTCGGTACCGCGGTTGATGCCGTCGATCAGCGAGTGCCGGATGCCGTAGCGGTTGTCGAACTTCGACTTGGTCACGGCGTCGTTCACGTTGATCGCCGGGAACAGCAGCTCACCGGCCGCGGCGAGCTGGTAGAGCCGCAGCACGCCGGTCGTGGTCTCCTCGGTGACACCGCGGATGCCTTCGCCGATCTTGGTCCATTTGCCGGTGTCGGCCGCGACGGAGGCGCTCAGCAGCTGGAGGAAAACGCGGAACTCGTCCGAAGTGTCCTCGTCCGGGGACGGGACGACGCCGGCCTTCTCGAACTCGGTTCCCTTGTGCACCAGCATGGTGGCGTCGCCGCCGTCGTCGAGGATCATGTTCGGACCCTCACCGTCCCAGGTGAGCATCCGCTCGGTGCACCACCAGTACTCCTCCAGCGACTCGCCCTTCCAGGCGAACACCGGCACACCCTTGGGCTCCTCGATGGTGCCGTGCGGGCCGACGACGATCGCCGCGGCGGCGTGGTCCTGCGTGGAGAAGATGTTGCAGGAGGCCCAGCGGACCTCGGCACCCAGTGCGACGAGGGTTTCGATCAGGACCGCGGTCTGTACCGTCATGTGCAGCGAGCCCGAAACCCGGGCTCCCCGCAGGGGATAGACCTCGGCGTACTCGCGGCGCAGCGCCATCAGGCCCGGCATCTCGTGCTCGGCGAGGCGGATCTCCTTGCGGCCGAACTCGGCTGCCTCGAGATCGGCGACGGCGAACTCGATGCCGTTGCGGGTGTCGTGCCGCTCGGCAACGCTTTCGGGGGTCATATGCGCGCTTCCTCCAAGGTTGGATGACATCGGAACAGTACCGTTGTCGGCTCAACGCCCACTGGAACGGTTTGGAGGCCTTCACCGTGGTCATGCCGGGTCCCGATACCCGCGTCGTCGAAATACGCGTACCCGGGCTAGTGGGCACGAGCGGTGAAAGCCTGCTGGATTCGACGTCGGTGGTCGACGTCGCGGGCGACGGGATCGGCAGGCTGATCCGGCCGTCGGACCGGCTGCGCCGTCCCGCTCCCGGTCCGGTGCTGCCCGCGCTCGGCCGCTCGATCCCGCGCATCCTCGAAGGCTACCTGTGGAGCGGGATGACCTCGGGGGGCGCGGCGAAGGCGACCTGGGCGCTGCTGTTCCCGTTCTCGCTGGCGAACGTGGCGCATTGGATGCTGCCGCCGGTCCCGGAGGGCAAGCGGTTCGCGGCGATGCTCGGCACGGCTTGCCGAGGGCTGCTGCGGGTGGCCTCGCTGCTGCTGACGATGCTGCTGATCAGCCAGCTCGCGGTGGTCTCGCTCGACCTGTTCGCCGCGCAGTGCCTCGCCCCGGGATCGACGTGCCTGCCGGGCGCGCCGTCGTTCCTGCGGGACTTCGCGCCGCTGCGGACGGCGATCGGGGTGGTCCCGCTGCTGGCGCTGATCTTCGTGCTCGACAGGATCCCGTCGTCGGACTGGCGCTCGCGGAACCGGCTGCACCGCTCGCACAGTTCGAGCCCGCTGCAACCGCAGGACCTGCCGCGGACGCCGGGCCTGCGCACACTGCACACCATCGCCGCGCTGACCTGTGTCGCGCTCCCGCTGCTGGGCGGCCCGTTCCGGCTGCCGACGAAGACGTTCGACCTGATCGTCTGGATCTGCGCGATGGCGCTCGCCGTCGCCTCACTGCTGGCCTCGACGGTCGGCTTCTCGGCCGGACCGGTGATCCGGGGCGGGCTGATCGCGTTCGCCGTCGCGCTGGTCGGGATCGCCGTCGTGCGCCGGACACCGCTGCCCGCGGGGCTTTCGGGCGGCGGGCTCGGCGGAGCGGACGGGACGGTCGAGGCGCTGGGCGCGTCGATGGTCGTGGTGACCGTGCTGTTCGCGGTGATACTCATCCCGGCCGCGTTGTTCGGCCGGTCGGCCTGGAAGCACCTGCCGCGACGGTTGCGGCCCTGGCTCGGCGGCTGGGCCGCGGCGCCGGTCGTCGCGCTCGCCGGACTGCTCGGCGGCGGCTTCGGCGCGGGACTCGCTGTCGCGCTGCGGCAACTGGTCGGCGCGACCGATCTCCGGCTGCCCGACACCTACGTCCTGGTGACAGTGCTGTGGGGCGCCGGGCTCGCGCTCGCCCTGGTGCTCGGTGTGCTGGGCTTCGCGGTGGCCGTCCCGCTGCGGCGGCTGCGCCGCGGCGTCCCGGAGGTCGTCGCGCTGATGGAGATCGGCAAGGCGCAGGAAGAGGAGGCCGCCCGCGTTTGGGCCCGCGCCTCGTGGGAACGCAAGCATCTGCACCATCTCGCGCTCGCGGTGGCGCTGGCGATGGCGGCGGGCGGCGGCGCGCTCCTCGTGCTGCGCTTCGGTTTCGGCCCGCTGGCGAACTGGTTCACGCCGATTTCGGGGATCGGCGTGTTCGCGCTGGGCGCGCTGGCGGCGGGGTTGCTGCGCGTCGTGTTCGCCGCCGCGACGAAGCCCACGCGCAGCCGTCACCTCGGCGCGCTGGCGGACCTCGTGTGCTTCTGGCCGCGCGCCGCCCATCCGACCGTGCCGCCGAGTTACGCGCTCAAGGTCGTCCCGGAACTCGCGGACCGGGTGAAGGAACATCTGGCCGATCCGGGGACGCGGGTCGTGCTGTCCGGTTACAACCTCGGCAGCCTCCTGACCGTGCTGGCCGCGGCTCGCGTGATCGCCGATCTCCCGCCGGAGGACCGCGAACGCGTCGGGCTGCTGACCGCGGGCTCGCCGCTGCAATGGGGCTACCAGCGCGCCTTCCCCGCGATGCTGCCGCCGACGCAACTGGCCGGGCTGTACGAGGACCTCGACGGTCGCTGGCGGTCGCTGTGCCGCGGCACGGACGTCTTCGGCGGCGGCGTCACGACGTGGCGGCATCGCGTGGTGTCCGGGAAACTGCTGGGCGACGGTTACCTGCCCGGCGGCGGGACCGGGCCGCTGGCCGCCGAACCCGACGATCAGGGTGTCCTGGTGCTCGGCGGCGATCACTGGCTGCCGGACCCGATGCGCGGGCCGACCGGACGCCACCGCTGGGCGCCCGGCGTCCTCAAGCACACGGACTACGTCGTCGACGCCGAATGGGACAACGCCGTCGCGATGGCCGCCGGTCTCGGCCGCCCCCGCCCGTCGAACGCTTGGGGCGAGCAGGGATCACTGTTCGGGGACTTCCCGCAAATGCGCTGAAGGCCCCCTTCGCGAGGAAGAGGGCCTTCAGTCACTGACTAGCTTCAGTCGGTCTTGCCGCGGCGCACGCGCAGCAGGACCAGGACGCCGGCACCGGCCAGGACCAGCAGGCCACCGGCCCACAGCAGCCAGGCGTTGTCGAAACCGGTGTCCGCGAGGCCGCCACCGTTGGCGCCGTTACCGCCGACGTTCGGGGCGGGAACCGCGGTGCTCGACGGAGCGGAGGTCTCGGACGGCTTCTCCGTGGTGGTCGGAGCGGTCGTCGGCGGCTTGACCGTCGAGGTCTTCGTCGGCTCGGACGGCTTCGGCTGCTCGGTCGGCTTGGTCTTCTCGCCGCACGCGAACCACTTGTCGATGTTCGCCTTGCCGCCGTCGCGGTTGAACGGCGCGCGCAGCTCGGTCCACGGCGGGGTGTCGGCGAGCTTGCGCTTGCCCGGCTCGTAGACGTTGTAGCCGTCGTCGCCACCGAGGACGACGATCGCGGTCACCTTGACGCCCTCGCCGACGCCGGTGATGTTGAGCCGCCGCTCACCGACGCCGCCGGTGAACTTGAAGTCCGAGTCGGACAGAGCCGAACCGCCGGCCTTGACCTGCTCGCATTTGCTGATGTTGCCGGGGATCGGCTTGGCGTGTTCGTCGTCGGAGTGACAAGCCAGCGCCGAGCCGGCGGTGCCGAGCAGGGCGGCGGTCGCCAGCGCGACGACGGTGACAGCGGAACGGACGCGCCGTCCGGACTTGATCTGCATTCAGAGCTCTCCTGTACCGATCGGGGGACAAACGAGCAAAGCGCGGTACCTCTTTCGAGGGATGACGGTCAACTCGCGGTGCTTCTACACGAGTTCCGTTCACCCGTCAGGGTGAGGCAAGAGCCCGGACGCTATCGCACACCGATTTCACACCGAAACCGGGGCCCCCGACAAAGCGGCCCACCATCCACAAGGGAATGGTGGGCCGCCGAAACGAGAAAGATCAGTCCGATACGGACTCCGCCTTCTCCTCCTTGTTCCTCTTGCCGAGCAGCGAATGGCGACGGCTGTAGGCGAAGTAGACGACGACGCCCAGCACCATCCACGCGATGAACCGCAACCAGGTCAAAACGGTCAGGTTCAGCATCAGCCACAGGCAGGCGAGGATCGCCAGGATGGGGATCAGCGGCACCCACGGCACCCGGAAGGCACGCGGCAGATCCGGTCGCGTCCTGCGCAGCACCATCACGCCCGCGGAAACGAGGATGAAGGCGAACAGCGTGCCGACGTTGACCATTTCCTCCAGCTTGTCCGCCGGGAAGAAGGTCGCGGCGACGGCGACCAGTCCGCCGACGACGATGGTCGCCCGCTTGGGCGTCCCGTTCGCGCCGGTCTTCGCCAGGCCTCGCGGCATGAGACCGTCACGCGACATCGCGAAGATGATCCGGATCTGGCCGAGCATCAGCACCATGACGACGGTCGTCAGACCGGCGAGCGCGCCGACGGAGATGATGTTGGCCGCCCAGTCGACACCGTTGACCGCGAACGCGGAAGCGAGCGTCTTCTTGCCACCGTCACCCGCCGAGGTGGCGAGATCCTTGTAGTTCACCATGCCGACGACCACGAGCGACACGGCGACGTAGAGCACCGTGACGATGGCCAGCGAGCCGAAGATGCCGCGCGGCACGGCCTTCTGCGGGTTGCGGGTCTCCTCGGCGGTGGTCGCGACGATGTCGAAACCGATGAACGCGAAGAACACCAGCGACGCCGCGGCCAGCAGACCGAAGACGCCGAACGAACTACTGCTGCTGCCCGCGATCACCGAGAACAGCGACTGGTCCACACCGGTGGCCGACGATTCGGCGCCGGACTGGGCCTCCGGGATGAACGGGCTGTAGTTGGAACTCTTGATGTAGAAGATGCCGAGCACGATCACGAACAGCACCACCGCGACCTTGATCCCGGTGATCACCATCGAGAACCGCGAAGACAGCTTCGTGCCGACGGCGAGCAGAGTCGCCAGCACCAGCACCACGATCAGGGCACCCCAGTCGACCGGGACACCGCCGATCTCGAAAGTCGTCTTCGTGCCCTTGCCGAAAATGTAGGAGAGCACGGTTTCGAGGTAGGCCGACCAGCCCTTCGACACCGCGGCCGCGCCGACCGCGAGTTCCAGGATCAGGTCCCAGCCGATGATCCACGCCATGAATTCGCCGAACGTGGCGTAAGAGAACGTGTACGCGCTCCCGGCCACCGGGACGGTGGACGCGAATTCCGCGTAACAGAGCGCCGCCAGCGCACAGGCGATGGCCGCGAAGACGAACGAAAGCGAGACCGACGGCCCCGCGTAGTCGCCCGCCGTGCGCGCGGTGAGCGTGAAGATACCGGCACCGATGACGACGGCGACGCCGAAGACGGTCAGGTCCCACGCGCTCAGGTTCCGCCTGAGCTTGGTCCCCGGTTCGTCGGTGTCCGCGATGGACTGCTCGATGGATTTCGTACGCCACAGACCGTTTCCGGGCACCCTTGACCTCCTACACCTGACTGCGGTTCAAAGGACCCTATCGCCCGGTCGTGACGGCAGCGCGGTGGGAGAGCAACGAAGTACGCGGAGGTCGCGCCGGTAATCGGCGGAGTACGGACAGTCGCGCCGGATGGCGGTCGCGGGGCCCGCCGACGCGAGTACATGAAGGCCCCCTTCCTTGCGCCTGGCGCAAGGAAGGGGGCCTTCATGTACTTCAGCAGCGTCCGGCGGCTCACGCCAGCGAGCGGTCCAGGTCCGGCTCCAGGTAGATCAGCTTCGCCGTAGGAACCTTCGCCCGCACACGCGCTTCCGCGTCGTCGATGGCCTGCGCGACCTCGCCGGTCTCCAGTCCCGGCACCAGCGCGAGCTTCGCGGCCACCAGCATCTCGTCCGGGCCGATGTACAGCGTCCGGATGTGGATGACCCGCTCGACCTTGCCCGCGGCGAGTTCGTCGATGATCGTGTCGAGGTCGGGCTCGGAGGCGCCTTCGCCGATCAGCAGGCTCTTCATCTCGATGATCAGGATGATCGCGATGACGCCGAGCAGCAGGCCGATCATGGCGGTGCCGATGCCGTCCCAGATCGGGTCGCCGGTGACGACCGAAAGCCCGACGCCCGCGAGCGCGAACACCAGGCCGAGCAGCGCGCCCGCGTCCTCCAGCAGGACCACCGGCAGTTCGGGGGTCTTGGCCTGGCGGATGAACGCCCACCAGCCCGCGTCGCCCTTGATCTTCTTCGATTCCTGGATCGCGGTGTAGAAGGAGTACGACTCCAGCCCGATCGCGACCACGAGGATGCCGACGGCCACCAGCGGCGAGGTCAGCCCCTCCGGCTCGCTGATCTTGTGGATGCCCTCGTACAGCGCGAACACCGAGCCGAGGCTGAAGAGCATCAGCGCGACGATGAACGAGTAGAAGTACCGGTCCCGCCCGAAGCCGAACGGGTGGGTGCGGGTCGCCTTGCGCTGCGAGGTCTTCTGGCCCAGCAGCAGGAGGCCCTGGTTCGAGGTGTCCGCCAGCGAGTGCACGGACTCGGCGAGCATCGAGGACGACCCCGTGATGAGGAAGCCGGTGAATTTCGCGGCCGCGATTCCGGCGTTCGCCACGAGCGCGGCGATGATCGCCTTGGTTCCGCCACCTGCAGACACGTGCGACTCCCCTGGTGTCCTGAAGAAATGGTGTCCCGATATGCCGGGTTCGAAGGCTAGCAGTGCAGATGAGCCGGTACGCGCCGGGCGGGACAGGTCACAGAATTGTCGGAACCCCTCGCTAGTGTCGCCACTCCCTGGACCTGGGAGGTACCCGTGCCGCGATTCGGCGTGCTCGGACCGTTGACGATCGAGAGCCCGCACGGGCGGCGCACCGCGCCGCGCGGCGATCATCAGCGCGCCCTGCTGGCCGTCCTGCTGGTGAACGCGAACTCGTCCGTCCCCGTCGATGCCCTGGTCGAGACCCTCTGGCCGGAGGGTCCGCCGAAGTCCTACTCCTCGAATCTGCACACTTACGTCTCGCGCTTGCGGGCGCGGTTCGAGGGGCTGGAGATCGAGCGGGATCCGCACGGCTACCGGCTGGCGGTCGAGCCCGGCGACCTCGATCTGCTTTCGTTCCGCGAAGCCGCCGCGGCGGGGAAGGCCGCGGCGCGGGCGGGCGACCCGGCGGCGGCCGCCGGGCACTATCGCCGGGCGCTGGCGGAATGGCGCGGGCCGGTCCTGTCCGGGCTGAGCGTCCCCCGGCTCGACGCGGACGTCGCCCGGCTCGAGTCGGAACGGCTCGCCGCCTTCGAAGACTGTGTCGACGCCGAACTGTCCGACGGCAGGCACGGCGAGCTCACCGGCGAACTCCAGGCGATGATCACCGAACACCCGCTGCGCGAGCGGCTGGCCGCGCAGCTGATGATCGCGCTGCACCGCGCCGGGCGACAGGCCGACTCACTGGCCGTCCATCGAGAACTTCGCGCCACCCTCGTCGAGGAGCTCGGCGTCGAGCCCGGCGCCGAGGTCCGCCGCGTGCTCGCCGCCGTGCTGCGCGGCGAGGATCCGGTGCCGTCGGCCAGGGTGGCGCAGGTTTTCCCGATCTGCCAGCTGCCCCCGGACATCGCGGATCTCGCGGGCCGCGAAGGCGAGATCGCGCAGCTCTCCGGGCTGCTCGGCGACGGCGCGGGCGTCCCGGTCGCGGTGATCACCGGCGAACCCGGCGCGGGCAAGTCCACCCTCGCGGTCAGCACCGCGCACAGGCTCCGCCGGTCCTTCCCGGACGGGCAGCTGTTCGTCCCGCTGGCGGGCGCCTCCAAACCCCGCGAACTCGCCGACGTCCTCGGCGACCTGTTGCGGGCGCTGGGCGTCACGGGTCCTGCCATCCCGGACGACGTCGAGGCCAGGGCGGCGGTCTATCGCGGCCGTCTCGCCGATCGGCGGGTCCTCGTGGTGCTCGACGACGCCGCGGGCCCCGAGCAGGTCCGCGCGCTGCTGCCGGGAACGCCGGGCAGCGCCGTCCTGGTCACCAGCAGGATGCGGCTTTCCGGGCTCGCCGGGGCGGATCGCCTCCACCTCGCGCCGTTGTCCGGCGCCGAGGCGATGACTCTGCTGGCACGGCTGGCCGGGCCGGACAGGGTGGGCGCCGAACGCGCGGACGCGGAGCGGATCGCCAAGGCCTGCGGCAATCTCCCGCTGGCGCTGCGGATCGCCGGCAGCAGGCTCGCCATGCGGCCGGGACTTCCGCTCGGGAAACTCGCCGGAAAGCTGGAGGACGAGGTCTCCCGCCTCGACGAACTCCAGGTCAGCGATCTCCAGGTGCGCGGCAGCATCGCGTTGAGCTACCAGGCGCTGAGCCCGGCGGCGCGGCGCGCGTTCCGGCTGATCGGCCGCTGCCGCACCCACGACCTTCCCGCCTGGGCGGTGTCGGTCCTCATCGACACCGAGGACGCGGACGAGGCCATCGACGAGCTCGTCGAAGCCAGCCTGCTCCAGGCCACCGGTCTCGACCCGACAGGCGAGCAGCGGTTCCGCGTGCACGACCTCGTGCGCGTGTTCGCCACCGAACTCGGCCGGGAGCTGGAGAGCCACGCCGAGCGGGTGGCCACGGTCACGAAGGTGTCCGACGCGGCACTGTGCCTCGCCGACACGGCGGCCCGCCGCCTGCCGAGGACGGTGCCGATGCCGTTGTCGGATCAGGACGTGCCCGCCCAGCCCCTGTCCGGCGAACTGGTCGAGCGCCTGCTGCGCGATCCCGGCACCTGGTTCGCCGTGGAGCGGGCCAACCTGGTCGCCGCCGTCTCGTCGTTGTGTGCCGTCGGCTGGCTGCGAAAAGCGTTGCGGGTACTGGAAAGACTGAGCGCGTACCTGTACCTGCACAGCCACTACACCGACATGCGGACGGCGTACGAGACCTTGCGCGACGCCGCCCGCAAGGCGGGTGACAGGCATATCGCGGTCATCGCCGAGGCGAACCTGACGGTGCTGCTGCACGTCCGCGGCGAGTACGAACGCGCCGTCGAGGGTTACCGCGAATGCTCGAAGGAGCTGGCGGAACTGGGTGACGTTTCCGCGCGGGCGTGGGTCGAAACGAATCTGGCGCGCTGCCTCGTCGGCCTCGGCAGGGCCGGGGAATCCCTGCACGCCGCGACCCAGGCCCGTGAACTGTCCACTGTGGAGGAAACCGGGCCGGGGGCGTACGCGCGGCACGCGGAGTCCGCGGCGCTGCATCGGCTCGGCAAGGTCAGCGAGGCGCTGGAAATCGACCGCCGGAGCCTCGCGCACGCGCGCGAAGGTGGCGACGAACGCCAGCTCGGCGTTGCCTTACAAGGACTTTCGTGGTCGCTGATGCTCGACGGCCGCGAAGAAGAGGCGCTGGAGAAGATCGAGGAATCGGTCCGGGTGCTGCGCCGGACGACGGCGAAATCGGCGCTGGCGAAGTCGTTGCGCACCCAGGGCGCGATCCTCGCGGGCGCCGGACAACGCGGCGGCGCGGTGAAGGCCTACGAGAACGCGCGGCGGATCGCCGGCGCACTCGCAGAACGGCCGAGGGAGCTTTCCTGCACTCGCGCGATAGCGGCGAGCTGGATCGGCGACGGCCGGGCCGATCGTGCGATTCCCGTGCTGCGCCACTGTCTTGACGAATTCCGCGCCATGGGCGGGAAACCCGCGACGGGCCTCACCCTGCACGTGCTGCGCAGGGCGTACGAGGCCGTCGGGGAAACAAAGGCGGCCGAGGCGGCGGGTGAAGAGGCGAAGCGATTGGAAGTCCCCCACGACGCCAACGCTTCGACCCTCGTCCGGTTGCTGTTGTCGCTCACCGAACCCGCCCCGGCCTGACCGAGTGGTGCCCGACCCCTCAGACGAGCACCACTCGGAAGTCCGATCACTTCCCCTGATTCACTAGCGGTTCACGCCGTCCGGCGGAGAACCAGGCCAGCGCGATCGCCAGCACCCCGTTGGCGGCGGCGTCCCACATCGGCGGCGAGGCGGGTTCGAGCCGGGCGACCGCGAACACGTTGATCAGCCCGGCGACGGTCAGCATCACGCGGATGGGCTGGGTGCCGCTCACCACCAGCGCGGCGGTGAGCAGCACCTGCGCGCCGAGTGTGATCAGCACGACCAGTGGGATGTTCAGCCTGCTCTCCGCGTCGGCGGCGAGGCCGTGCAAGCCGGACCCAGCGGCCTTGAGGGACTCGATCGCGTCACCGGCGAACCCCGCCAGCGCCGGCGCCGGGACGGCCAGGTCCTGACCGTCCGGAAGCGGGAGTGCCAAGTCTGCGACCGGCACGAGCACGGCCACGACGGCGATTCCGAGCGCGGCGAGCAGGACGGCGGGGTGCACGGAAACCGGCACCCGGTAGGCGCGCCCGCCCGCCGCGTCGGGATGGGAAGTCACTGCTGCTCTCCTCGGCCATCGTCATCCGGGAGAAGCCGACGACAATCGCCGGGTCACCCGTAAGGATGATGGTCGCGGAACCCGCCACACGGAACGCACACAGTTCGGCCAAGAAACGCAGTTCGTCCTCTGGATGCGGTCCTTGCGTGTGCGAGTACCGCATCCAGAGGACGAAATGCGAAGGGTGTCAGCAGGTGCCGGCGGTGGCGCGGAAGACCTGGGTGCGCTCGCCGGAAAGCGGCCGCACCCGGACGGCGGGGTCGGCGGCAGGGAGCCACACCGACTGGCCGCGGCGGAGTTCGACCTGCTCGCCGTCGTCGGCGGTCACCAGCAGGCCTCCGGCCGTGCACAGCAGGATCTGCGGGCCGACGTCGTGGACGGCGGTCTCGCCGTCGTCCCCGGCCGCCCACTCGATCCGCGACAGCTCGAACTCGGGCGCGTCGGTGCGGTACACCGACAGGCGCTCCTGGCGTTCGCCGCACTGGACCGGCATCTCGCCGCAGGCGAAGTCGACGACGCGCAGCAGCTCCGGCACGTCGACGTGCTTGGGGGTCAGCCCGCAGCGCAGGATGTTGTCCGAGTTCGCCAGGATCTCGACGGCGGTGCCGTGCAGGTACAGGTGCAGGTTGCCGGCGGGCAGGTAGATCGCCTCGCCCGCGCTGAGGGTGAGCCGGTTGAGCAGCAGCGCCGCGAGCACACCGGCGTCCCGCGGATGCGACTCGCCGAGTTCCAGGATGGTCCGGCATTCGACGTCGAACTCGCCGCGTTCCCGAATGTGCTTCACACACGAATCGAGGACCTCGGGCAGTAGTTCGTCGAGCGCGGCCTGCGGCAGGGTGATCCAGGTGGTGAACAGCGCGCGCAGTCCGGCCGGATCCGGCTGGGCCTCCAGCAGTACCGCGTACTTCGCCAGCCCTGGCGTCTCGATCGCCTTCAGCAGCGAGATCGTGCGTTCTGGGTCTCGGAAACCCGCCAGCGCGTGGAACTCCGTCAACGCGCAGACGAGTTCCGGCTTCGCCGTCGGATCCGGGTAGTTGCGGTTCGACGCGTCGCGCGGGATCCTCGCCGACTCCTCACGCGCGTACCCCTCGGCCGCCTGCGCGGCGGACGGGTGCGCCTGCATCGAAAGCGGCTCTTCGGCGGCGAGGATCTTCAGCAGGAACGGCAACCTGCCGCCCCAGCGGTCCGCGCAGCTCGTGCCGAGCTGGCCGACCGGATCGGCTTCGACGAGCTCCAGCAGGCTCCGCTCGGTGCCGTCCGGGCCGATGACGTGGGACGGGTCACCGGGGTGGGCGCCCATCCACAGTTCCGCCTCCGGATGCGGCGCCGGAACCGGACGCCCCAGCAGCTCGGGGATCGTCGTTCTGGAACCCCACGCGTAGGGCCGCACGGCATTGCGCAGCAGCTCCACTGTCACCTCAACTCCTCGCCGGGCACGGGTTGTTTGTGCCGGCCCTCATGTCTTACGTCGCGCGCGGGGCTCACGCCGTTGCAGGCGTGTACCTCCCGGCGCCGCCGATGCTGCCGACGGCGAGCCCGAGATAAACCGCGGCCAGCTCGAAACGCAGCGCGAGAACGGCCGCACGCACGATCTCGTCCGTTTCGATCTCTTCGGCCGGGGCGATCACGTCCGCACCGGGCAGCAGGTCTTCCGCCTGATAGCGGGCCGCCTCCGTGGCGGGCCCGGTCCGAACCGAGAGGAGCAACACCCTCGGCGTCGAGCCGACCCCCTCCTCCGGGTCCGCGAAGATATCGCGCTCCACGCCCCCGGACAATGCCGCACGCCGCAAAGCGGGCCTCGCCAGCGCCTGGCGATAGTCCTCCACGTCACAGACGACGGCCGCGTGGGCGGCGAACGCGTGGGCCGCGTGCTCGCCGACGGCGACCGCGACCGGGTCCAGCCCCCACAGGAGCGGCTGGCGGTCGGCCAGCTTCAGCGCCAGCGCCTTGGCGGGGTTCGCGAACGAGTCCCTCGCCAGGTAGTCCTTCTCGGCTTCCGCGTCGAGCTGGTCGGCGAGCTGTTCCAGATCGGCGACCAGCAGGCCGAGCGCGTTCGCGGTGAGCAGGGCCGCGGCGAGCCCGCGCGGGAAGGCCATCTCCGGCGGAACCGGGAGCCTCGGCGCGAGCAGCAGCCCCTTGCCCGCGACGGAGGCCGCGACCGGGCCTTCGGCGGGCGCGGACAGCACGACCGTCGCCCCGAACCGGGCGGCGCGCTCCAGGGAGGCGGCCAGCTCACGGTCACCTGCGTCGTCGGTGTGCGCGAACACGACGTCGAGCGCACCGATCCAGCTCGGCACGACCTCGGCGACGACGACCGGCACCGGGCATGACGGGGTGAGGAGCGCGGCGACCAGCCTGGTCAGCGTCCGGCTGACGCCGGGCCGGTCGATCAGCACGAGCGAGCGCGGGCGCCCGACGTCCAGTCGATCACTCAGCTCGAGTTCGGCCGCGGCTTCGGCGGTCGCCCGGACCTGGGCGCCCGCCATCGCGGCGGCACGGAGAAGCCCCGCGGTGTCGGCCTCGGCCAGCCTCGCGGGATCGTCGAGCAGGGAATCGTCAGGGACCGTCGGCATGGGCGCCATCCGGGGTCGTCGGCTCGGTGGCTTCGTCCAGCAACAGTACCGGGATTCCATCACGGACCGGATACACCCGACCGCATTCCGTGCAGGTCAGCGCGTCTGCCTCCGGGTCGGCCGTCGTCCCCGTCCGCAGTGGTGCGTGATCGGGGGACGGGCAGGCCAGGATCTCCAGCAACTGTGCGTCAAGCGTGACGGCCATGGTTACTCCTACCTGTGGGACATCTCTATGTGTGTTTTCACGCCACATTCGTTACCCACGGACTATCGCCAGTACGTCTTCGGTCAGGGCCCGGACCGCCTCGGCGTCGGCGGCCTCGACGTTCAGGCGGAGCAGCGGCTCGGTGTTGGACGGGCGCAGGTTGAACCAGCCGCCGCCGGGAAGCTGCACGGTGAGGCCGTCCAGTTCGTCGATCTCGACGCCGTCGCGCGCGGTGAAGGCGTCCTTGACCGCGAGCATGCGCGCGACCTGGTCGTCCACGGTCGAGTTGATCTCGCCGGAGGCCGCGTAGCGCGAGTACTCCGCCGTCAGCTCGGACAGCGGACCGGTCTGCTCGCCGAGGGCGGCGAGGACGTGCAGCGCGGCCAGCATGCCGGTGTCGGCACGCCAGAAGTCGCGGAAGTAGTAGTGCGCGGAGTGTTCGCCGCCGAAGATCGCGCCGGTCTTGGCCATCTCGCCCTTGATGAACGAGTGCCCGACCCGGGTGCGCACCGGCTTGCCACCGTGTTCGGCGACGATCTCCGGGACCCCCTTCGACGTGATCAGGTTGTGGATGATGGTGCCGCCCGGCTCCTTCTCCAGCTCACGGATCGCGACCAGCGCGGTGATGGCGCTCGGCGACACCGGCTCGCCGCGCTCGTCGACGACGAAGCAGCGGTCCGCGTCGCCGTCGAAGGCCAAGCCCGCGTCGGCTCCTTCTTCGCGCACCTTCGCCTGGAGGTCGACGATGTTCTTCGGGTCGAGCGGGTTGGCCTCGTGGTTCGGGAAGTTGCCGTCGAGTTCGAAGTACATCGGCACGATGTCGATGGGCAGGCCCGCGAAGACCGTCGGGACGGTGTAGCCGCCCATGCCGTTGCCGGCGTCGACGACGACCTTCAGCGGACGGCTGCTCGACAGGTCGACGAGCTTGCGCAGGTACGCCGCGTACTCCGCGAGGACGTCCTTCTCGGTCACCGAACCGCGCTGGCCGGCGAAGGCGGGCACGCCCTGCTCGACGGTGTCGCGGATTTCCGCGAGACCGGAGTCCTGGCCGACCGGTGCGGCACCCGAGCGGCACAGCTTGATGCCGTTGTACTTCGCCGGGTTGTGGCTGGCGGTGAACATGGCGCCCGGCAGGTTCAGCGATCCGGACGCGAAGTACAGCTGGTCGGTGCTGGCGAGGCCGATCGTCACCACGTCGAGCCCCTGTGAGGTCACGCCGTCGGCGAACGCGGCGGACAGCTCGGGAGACGAGTCGCGCATGTCGTGGCCGATCACGACGGAGTCGGACTCCGGCTTGATCAGCAGGGCGAACGCCGAACCGAGGTCACGTACGAGCGCCGCGTCCAGCTGCTCACCGACCACGCCGCGAATGTCGTAGGCCTTCACGATGCCCGAAAGGTCTGGCACGCCTGCTCCCCGCCAATAGTCTCGTTACAACGCCCTCTGGCGCGCTCGAAAGCCTACCGGCGGGCCCTTGCGTCAGGCTCGGCCGGGCAGGACGCGCAAGTGGCCGCGCCTGCCCGAGGGACCCTCGGGTTCGGGGCCGGGCGCGGGCTTGTCCGAGCGGCCCGCTTCGCGCACGGCCTCGGCCAGCGCGGTCAGCTCGTCGGCGGAGGGGTCGGGGGCGGCGAAGGCGCCCTCATGCCGGACGACTTCCCAACCCTTGGGCACGGTGAGCCGGAGGGCGTGGGCTTCGCAGAGGTCATAGGAGTGCGGCTCGCTCGCGGTGGCCAGTGGCCCCACGACGGCTGTCGAATCGCTGTAGGCATACGTGAGCGTGGCGACAGCGGGCTCGAGACAACCCGTTCGCGAACACTTTCGTACGCTCCGCACGATCGAGAACGATAGCGCGTCCTCGGCCAGGTGTACCGGCGACACGCGCTTCGACTCGCCGAGCGCGTACCCTTCGGATCGTGGCGACGGCTCGTGATTCCCGACAGCGACGGCGGATGCGCCGGGACCGGCACGGCCGGGGCCTGCGCGGAGCGCTGTATCCGTCGACCCTTCCCGCCGCCGCTAGCAGGGCAGAGAGGTTCGACGCGCTGGTTTTGGACGCGCTCGAACCGATCGAAGCGCGGTGGCGGCACGAGCTGACGAAGCTCGACGTCGCCGTCGACGACGTTCCCGAAGTTCGCTCGGATGGCGCACCGGCCGGAGTGGACGGAGTGCTGCACGACGGCGCCGTCCCGCTCTCGCGGCTCGTGCCCGCCGGCGTCGACCGCGCCGGACTGCCGACGCGGGCCCGCATCGTCCTCTACCGCCGCCCCCTCGAAGCACGCGCGAAGGACCCCGGCGAACTCGCGGAACTCGTCCACGACGTCCTCGTCGAACAGGTCGCGGGCTACCTGGGCGTCGAACCCGACGTCATCGAAGGCGAATAACCCCACCCGCCTCTCCCACCCGCCCCAGCCCAGCCCCAGCCCAGCCCCCGCCCTTCCCCGGGGGGCGTCCCCAGCCCAGCGTATCGCGCGGCACCGACGGGACCTGCGGAAACGGCACTGGAGGCCCGAGTTGTCCACAAGTGGAGCGGGCTGTGGACAACTCTGCTTCCGGGTGTTCCCGGGCGCGATTCAGGCGCTCCCAATGTGGCATTGGGGTCATCGGGCGTCCCCAATGCCACATTGGGGACATCGGGCGTCAGCGGGGGGCGGGGCGGGGGGCTGGGGCGAGTTCTGAAGGGGTAGCGCTGTCCTGAAGGCCCCCTTTGAGACGTTGAACGTCTCAAAGGGGGCCTTCAGGACAGCGACGACAGCAGCGGTAGTGACGGCGGCAGCAAGCGCAAGCAGCAGCGGAAGCAAGCGGCAGCAGGCACCAGCGCAAGCAGCAGCGGAGGTAGCGGCAGCGGCAAGCGGTAGTGACACCGAGCCGAAACCGCTCAAGACAGCGAAGAAGGCCGCCGCCGCGTAGGTACAGCGGTCAGCAGCGTGAACAGCACAGCGGCCACCTGCGCCAGCAGCAGCAGGTTCCGCGTGGTCCCTTGGTGCTCCACCACGACCTCCGAAGGCGCGGGAGGCACCGAGACGGCCACCTGATGCCCCCAAGCCCGCACGATCGGCACGGCCTTGCCGTCCACGCTCGCCTGCCAGCCCGCTTCGAACTCCGCGGCCAGCACCAGCAGCCGTCCGGTCGGCCCCTCCGAGACGCGCACCCGCACGTCCGGCAGCCCGGCCTGCACCGGCGCCACCCCGGGCGACGCCCCCGGCGCGCCCTTCCCGGTCACGGCCGCCTGCGCCAGTTCCGGCGAGATCAACGCCACCTGACCACCGGCGGGCAGCAGACGAAGCACCGGACGCCCGTCGGAGGTCGGCTCCGCCGGAGCGACCAGATCCCGCGCGAGTTCGACGAAAGCGCCGCCATCCGCGCCACTGGGCAGCACGACATACAGCGCCCCCGAAGCCAAAGCCGCCGCGAAGGCCTGCTTGACCGCGTCCGGCGATCCCTGGAGAAGGTCCCGGCGCCACGAGGCCAGCCGATCGGCGCTGCCGGGTGTCGGCGCGAGTTCGTCGTCGCCGTAGAACGGCAACCGACCACCGGTCTGCCGGACACCCTCCTGAGCAGAACCCACCACCAGCACCGAACGCCCGGTCGCGGCCAGTTCCGCCGAAATCTCCGGAGCCAGCGAAGGACGCGCACCCGACCGCAGCGGGCCTTCCCGTCCGGCGACGGCCGCACCGGTCATCAGCGCCAGCAGGACGAGCACTCCGGCCACGGCCGTGACCTTCGCCAGCCACGGCGCGGGGTCGACGCCGGATCCGCCCCGCTGCCAGGTGGCCAGCACCGTCCACAGCAGGCCCGCGCCGATCACCAGCAGCGGCACCCCGGCGTACCCGGTCGCGTGCGCGCCGCCCGACATCGGCGTCACGGCCACGAACCGCACCGCCACGAGCCCGAGCACCCCCAGCACGACGACCGCGACACCGGCGCCCGCGCCCTTCGACGGCCGCACCACCAGCGCGACGATCGCGGCCGCGACCAGCGCCACCCCGATCGGCCAAGCGCCGGGTCCGCCCGGGTCCAGTCCGGCGAGATCGGCCCCGGACGCGGCCGTCGCACCGCCGCCGAGCCCGTGCAGCAGCAGTTCCGGATGCCTCAGCAGCACACTCGGCCACGGCAGCAGCAGCGCCAGCGGCAGGAAGACCACGATGCCGACCGACGCGATCCGCCGCGCGAGCCCTGTCGGCGAAGGCAGCACCACGAACCCGATCACCAGTCCGACCAGCGCCAGCGCGTGCGCCAGCGGCGAGAACGCGCCGATCAGCGCCAGCCCGATCGCGCTCAGCGCGGAAACGTGCAGCCATCGCGAGTCCGCGCGGACCAGCAGCCCCACGATGCCCGCGAGCACCAGCGGCAGCAGCAGGTGCACGACGACGACGTCGAGCCGCCCCTGCGCGACCGAAGCGGTGGCCGCCGGAAGCACGCCGTAAGCCGCCGCGACGACGGCACGCACCCACCGACGCACGCGAAGGTGCCGAGTGGCCGCGTACGCGCTCAGGGCGGCGAGCGGGATGTCACCGATGAGCAGGATCGCGACCAGCGCCGCGGGGCCGCCGATCGGGGCGAAGATCGCGCCGAGGGTGCCCAGCACCGGCAGCGTCGCGGGCGCGGGACTCGCCGTCCCGCCCGCGATCGCGTGCCACGGCGCCAGATACGACGACCAGATCTCGCCGAGCCCGCCGATCGGCAGCAGTTTCCCGCCGAAGAGGTCCAGCCCGAGCCGGGACCCGTTGACAGCGAAGGCGAGCGCTGTCAGGACGACGAGCATGATCACCGGCGGGGCGAACACGGTCGCGCCGAGCACCCGCTTCCGGTCGACCTCGACGAACACGAGTTCCGGTTCCGGCCGTCGCCCGCCGTCGCGCGGCACCGGCGACGGTTTCGGCCCGCTCGCAGCGGGCTTCTCGGGGACGGCGACCGCGACGATCGCGCTGGGCCGCCGCAGCCCTGTCCCCCGCGAGCCGACCCCGCGCATCGCCCCGGCGGGCAGCGCGCCGGGACCGACCGGGCGATCTTGCCCGGCCTGCAACGCCTCCGGCGGGATCCAGGCCCCTTCCTGATCCGCGCTCTCCGGAACGGTCCCGAGCGCGAAGTCCCGTTCGACGCCGCGCCGGACGAGGCCGACGACACCGGCGCGGACCGCGTTGCGCACCCGCGTCATCCGCCCGGTGAACAGTCCTCGGACATCGCCCGGCCGGTCGGTCTTCCGGCGTTCGGCGCGGGCCGCGCGCAGCCCGCCACGACCGCGCAGCAGGTACCAGGCCGCCGCGAGTTCCGCGCCCGCCTCGCCGGTGCGACGCAGCAGCAGGAACGCGAGCGCGCGGAACAGCGCGAACAACGGGATCCGGACCAGACCGGACCAGAACGACAGCGGGGAACAGTTGACGAGGAACACCCGGAGCCCGTGCGCGCGGTTCGCCGTCGCGAGGGAAAGGCCGAGCGCGTCCGGTTCCCGCTGCCCGGTGCTGAGCGCGCGAGCGTGCCGGAGCCGGGCCGACGGCACCGAAAGCACGCGGCCGCCCGCGGCGTTGGCGCGCCAGCCGAAGTCGAGATCCTCGCGCAGCAAGGGAAAACCGGGGTCGTAGCCACCGAGGTCGTGCCAGACTTCGCGCCGCACCAGTGATCCCGCGCTCGGCACGGCGAGCACCGCGGTGTCGGTCTCGTCGGGTGAGATCTGCTGCCGGTGGCCGATGGCGTCGGTCGACAACCCGGCTTCGACGATGAGCCGCGGGTCGCTCCAGTCCACCGCGAGCGGACCGAGCACCGTCGCCGAGGGCTCGTTTTCCGCCGCTGCCAACAGGTTTTCGAGACAGTCGGGTTCCGGCGCGCAGTCGTCGTGCAGCAGCCAGAGCCAGCCGCCGGGATCACCCCAGCGTTCGACGGCGTACTGGACGGCCTCGCCGACGGCGGCGCCGAAACCGATATCACTCGAAAGTGTGAGAATTCCGTCAAGGACCGGCGCTTCGCCGGCGACTCCCTCGGCAGCCGCCGCGTCGGCGAGGATCTTGGCCGTCCGGTCGGTGGACCCGGTGTCGACGGCGAGCACGTGCCGCGGCCGGACGCCGCTGCGCCGCAGCGCGGAAAGCGCCAGTGGCAACCAGTTCTCGCCGTCGTGACAGACCACAATGGCCAGAACGGGGGCCGTGCGCGGCACAGATGACGCGGCAGTGCGAGACAACGGGCACTCCAGATGTGGCGGCGAAGTCGAGTGCCGCCACCCTACGACGCGACCCTGTCACCCGTTGGTGGCCCCACAGTATGAGAAACAACGCTGGATGGAACCGGGCAGGAAGCGATCTCCGGCGCACTGGGGGTGCCGGAGATCGCCGTCACACAGCTCGCTTTTTCAGTTTCCTACGCTCACGTTCGGAGAGCCCGCCCCAAATACCGAACCGCTCGTCATGCGCGAGGGCGTACTCGAGGCACTCGTCCTTGACCTCGCAACCGAGGCAGATCCGCTTGGCTTCGCGGGTGGAGCCGCCCTTCTCAGGGAAGAACGCCTCCGGGTCCGTCTGCGCGCAGAGGGCCCGTTCCTGCCAGTCCTGCTCTTCCGCGGAGGCATCGTCGAAAAGCTCGGTGAGATCGCCCAGTTGCTGCTCCGGGACCTCACCCCAACCCACGACTTGCCCCCATTCCCTTCCATCTGCTTCCAACCGCACGTCCGCCTCCTCGCTGTCCACGCACTCCCCAGGCTGGCGGTGTTGAAACACCATCCGCCGCCCCCTTCCAGCGACGAATGACATCACTGTGATTACACCCGTGTAGTGCGGTCAGGTCAAGCGGAGTAGCGAGTTCGGGGGATACTTGGGCCGCGTCGCGCAAGGGGACACGCCGAGAACTTCACATCGGGCATACGGAAGACTGGTGGGGTGCAGAGATCAGCAGTGCGGCCAAGCCCGATCTTCCTCGGCATCCTCGCCGTCACCGTCCTGGGCGGTGTACTGGCGGCTTTCGGTGACGCGACCACGATTTCCAGCCAGAAGTACGACCCGCTGATCATCACCGGCGTGGTCCTGCTCGTCGCCGGCGGCTGGGTGGCGTCACTGACGCTGCACGAGTTCGGGCACGCGATCGTGGCGTTCCGCGGCGGCGACCACAGCGTCGCCCACAAGGGTTATCTGTCCATGGACGTCCGGAAATACACGGATCCGGCACTGTCCATCATCCTGCCGTTGGTGTTCCTCATCATCGGCGGCATCCCGCTGCCGGGCGGCGCGGTGTGGATCGAGCACGGGCGCCTGCGGTCCCGCGGTGTCCAGTCGTGGGTGTCGCTCGCCGGGCCGCTGAGCAACCTCGCCGTCGGTGTGGCGCTGACCCTCGTCGTCGCGCTGGTGCCGATGACTAACGGACTCGTGATCGGCCTGTCGTTCCTGGCGCTGCTTCAGATCGTCACGTTCATCCTGAACATCCTGCCGATCCCCGGTCTCGACGGCTGGGGCGCGATCGAGCCGTACCTTTCGCCCGGCGCGCGTGAGTTCGGCGCGAAGGCCCGGCCCTGGGCGCCGCTCGTGCTGTTCGCCGTGCTGTTCCTCGTGGACGCCGCGAGCCGGTTGTTGTGGCAAGGGTCCTACGCGATCTTCGACTCCGTCGGCGGTTTCAAGCTCGCGGCCCAGTACGGACAGGACGCGTTCATGTTCTGGAAGTGACCTTGTAGGTCACTGGCCGCCGGGATGCTCGGTGAACCACTGGTGCGCACGCTTCCAGACGCGTTTGAGGCCGGATCGCTCGCCGAGGTAGTCGCCCGCCATGCCGACCACCGGCAGCTTCCCGAGCGCCCGGTGGAAAAGCCGGCCACGAGGTCGCTTCTCCAGTTCTTCGACGATGCCCAGCAGTCCCCGGCCGAGCCGCCACAGCGTGCCCGCGGCGGCCTTCAGGGTCACCTTGCCGTGCTTCTTCTTCGCGTCGTCGAGTTCTTCGGTGAGCTTCGCCGCTTCATCATCTTCGGCGGCCTCGTCATGTTCGGCGTGCTTGCCCGCCGCGATCACCGGATCGATGTCGCGTTCGAAGAGCACCCACGCGATCAGCCGGACCCGGGCGCCGACGTCGGTCACGCCGTACTCCCCCGCGATCGCGCACAGCAGCACGCCCTGCGACGCCGAGCCGAGCGCGTCCTGCACGGGCAGCCTGTCGGCGAGCGCGCCGCCGATGCCGGGGATCGCGGTGACCAGCGCGGTGACCCGGCCGACCCGGTTCACCCACCAATGGGTCCGCTGGTAGTTCGACATCTCCGCCCAGGCCGCGGTGCCGGGCACCTTGACCGAGGTGATCCCGTCGAGCAGCTTGTCCTTCAGTCCCGGCTCGACGCCGTCCAGATCTTCGTGGCGACGTCCCCTGGCCTGCAGGCCGAACGGATCCGCGTCGCGCAGCGCGTCGACCATCGGCCCGCAGGCGCGGACGAACGGCCGCAGCACCGCCACGACCTGACGGTCCGAAATCGCTTCACCCACCGCTGCCTCCCTTCGCGGCTTTCGCCGCTGTGCCCAGACCGCCGCCCAGTGCCAGCGCCCCCGGCAGGGCGCCGCCGCCGATCAGCAGCAGCGCCCGCCAGTCCTGTACCAGCACCAGATCACCACCGGGCCCGGTCACGCCCATCCCGAGTACGACGAGTACCCAGACGAGCAGCGGAATCACCGAAAAGGAGGGCCGGACCACTTTGGCGGTCGTCCTCACCAGAAGTGGTGTCGTGATCACCGCGAGCACCACGGTCACCGGGAACGGGGCGTCACCGAGTTTCGGCAGCACGATCCCGTCGAGCCGGAGCGGCAGGAAGAACAGTTCGAGCAACCCGAGCAGAAGCGCGACGAAGCACAGCACCACCAGCATCAAGCGCCGTCCGGTCGAGAGCGGCGGTGATGTCGACGTCGACGTCACTGTCACGTCGCCAGTCCCCCGAACAGGTCCGACCCGGCACCCTCGGCCGTCCCGTGGGCGAGCACGAAGTACTCGTTCGAGGTGATCGGCTGCGCGACGTCGTTGCTCAGCGCGAAGTGGTCCGCGAGATGCGGCGGCGCGGGCACGCTGACCTGGGTCTCGTGCGCCCGCAGCGCGGCCGCCTTCGCCGGGTTGTGCGCGCTGACGTCGAGAACGGTCGTGATCGTCTCGTCCGGCGTCACCGGGAGTTCGCCGTCCTCGGGGACCCGGAACGTCGACACCCCGCGAAGGGCGGCGAGCCCGGCTCCGACGGCGTCGCGAGAAGAAACAGTGTGGAAGACCCGCTCGACCGACGCGGCCTTCGGCGCCGCGGCCATGGTGATCTCGTGCGTGCGGATGTGGTCGGGGTGCCCATACCCCCCGAAAGCGTCATAAGTGACGACGACCTGGGGGCGGACCTCGTCCAGGATCTCCGCGAGCTGAGCGGCCTGCTCGTCGAGGTCGCCGCCGGAGAACGCACGCGGATGCGCCGCGGACGGCGTCCCTGCCATCCCCGAATCACGCCAGCGGCCGATGCCGCCGAGATAACGGTGCCGGGTGACGCCGAGCGCGGCCAGCGCCGACGCCAGCTCTCCCGCGCGATAACCGCCGAGCTGATCGGAAGCCCACGAACCGAGCCCGCCGAGGGAGGGCGGAATGATCTCGCCTTCCTCACCTAGAGTGCACGTGACAACGGTCACGTCGGCACCTTCGGACGTGTAGCGCGCGATGGTGCCACCGGTGGTGATGCTCTCGTCGTCCGGATGGGCGTGGACGAGGAGCAATTTGGGCCTATCGGAGATCACGGCTTGAAGACTAATTCGAACACGGAGCGCTTTCCTTTATAGGGTGTCGGGAACGGAAGCCCCGAGCACCGACCTTAGTCGGGCGACTCTCGGTTATCCTCGCGCACGTCCGAGGCATGTTTTCCCGCCGAGGGCGCGTTGACACCGTCATGGCCTGTGCGCCGTGACCATATGTACCCCCACGAAGGGCATCTTGGTGAGCACTGAAGCAGCATCGTCGGACCTCGGCGGCGTGTCGGGTTCGGTTCTGTCCATCTCCGACCTGAGCGTCTCGTTCCCGACCGACGACGGCGTGGTCGACGCCGTCAAAGGCATCGGATTCGACGTCAAGCCTGGTGAGATCGTCGCGGTGGTCGGCGAGTCCGGTTCCGGCAAGTCGGTGACCTCGATGTCGGTGCTCGGGCTGCTCCCGAAGACAAGCCGGATCGCGGGCGAACTCCGCCTCGGCGACCGCAACCTCGCCGACCTCAAGGAGAAGGACCTCCAGAAGATCCGCGGCAACCAGGTCGCGATGATCTTCCAGGAGCCGATGACCGCGCTCAACCCGGTCTACACCGTCGGCTGGCAGCTGCGCGAGGCGCTCCGCTCGCACCAGGACATCTCGAAGGAAGCCGCCGACAAGCGCGCCATCGAGCTGCTGGAGATGGTCGGCATCCCGAACCCGCCGCTGCGCTTCAAGCAGTACCCGCACCAGCTCTCGGGCGGTCTGCGCCAGCGCGTCGTCATCGCCATGGCGATCTCGTGCGACCCGAAGGTGATCATCGCCGACGAGCCGACCACGGCGCTCGACGTCACCGTGCAGGCGGAGATCCTCGGCCTGCTGCGCAAGCTGCGCGACACCCTGAACACCGCCATCGTGCTGATCACGCACGACATGGGCGTCGTCGCCGACCTCGCCGACCGCGTGGTCGTCATGTACCAGGGCAACATCGTCGAAGAGGCGCCGGTGCGCGACCTGTTCGCGTCGCCGCAGGTGGACTACACCCGCAAGCTGCTCGCCGCGGTGCCCGTGCTCGGCCAGCGTCCCGAAGGACGCCGCCTGCTCGACGACGCCGGAATCTCCGCCGACAGCGACGAGGCCACGAAGATCGCCGAGGACATCCGCCTCGAAGACAGCGAGCTCGAGGCCGTGATCGAGGAGAACGCGCCCGCGCTCGAGATCAAGAACCTCGTGCTGGAGTACCCCGGCCGTCGCGGCCAGGCGAAGAACCGCGCGGTGGACGACGTCTCGCTGAGCATCGCCAAGGGCGAGATCGTCGGGCTGGTCGGCGAGTCCGGTTCCGGCAAGTCGACCGTCGGCCGTTGCGCGATCCGCCTGCTGACCCCGACCTCGGGCACCGTGTCGATCGCGGGCCAGGACATCACGAACATGTCGAACAAGGACCTGCGCCCGCTGCGCCGGTACTTCTCGATCGTGTTCCAGGACCCGGCGTCCACACTGGACCCGAAGATGACCATCGGCGAGTCGATCGCCGAGCCGATGGTGCTGCACAAGTTCCTGTCGGGCAAGGCGCTGAACGAACGCGTCGCGTCCCTTTTGGACAAGGTCGAGCTCGGCGGCCACTACCGCAACCGGTACCCGCACGAGCTGTCCGGCGGCCAGCGCCAGCGCGTCGCCATCGCGCGGGCGCTCTCGCTCGACCCGGCGCTGCTGATCGCGGACGAGCCCACCTCGGCGCTGGACGTGTCGGTGCAGGCCCGCGTGCTGGACCTGTTCCTGGACCTGCAGCGCTCGCTGCAGTTCGCCTGCCTGTTCATCAGCCACGACCTCGCCGTCGTCGACCTGCTGGCCGACCGCGTCGCGGTGATGCAGCACGGCAAGCTGGTCGAGGTCGGCACGCGTGACCAGGTGCTGCACTCGCCGCGCGAGGACTACACCCGGCGGCTGCTCTCGGCCGCCCCGGTCGCGGACCCGGTGCTGCAGGCCGAGCGGCGTGCGGCCTGGCAGGCGGGCAAGCTCGCCCCGGTGGCCGACTGACCCTCAGAGGTACGGAAAAGGCCCCCTTCGCCGCGCTAGACGCCGCGAAGGGGGCCTTTTCGTACTTGGGTCGGTGTTCGCCGGACTCACGTGATCAGACACCGAACTCACGTGATTGAAGACGGATCTCGCGTGATTGAACGGCGATCACGCGTGATCGGAAGGCGATCTCGGTGTGCGGCACCTGATCACGCGTGATCGCCCATCCCGCCCCGAAGCGCGTGAATGTCCCGGAACCGAGGCTGACAGCACCTCAGCGTCTTCGGGAAGGGCGCGCCAGCGCCCGACCGGAGACTTCACCCCGCGCGCCCTCTTTTGGGCCGGAGGCCCACGTAAACGCGATGAAGGGGCGCCTCCCCGCTCAACCTGAGGTTGAAGCGGGTCGACGCCCCTTCGGCGCGTTTACGTCAGCGCGCGGAGATGAACTACGCCTTCATCTTCCGCTGCCGCGGGTCGAAAGCGTCCCGCAGACCGTCACCGATGAAGTTGATCGTCAGCGAGATCAGCACCAGCACGACGAACGGGCCGAAGAACAACGCCGGCCGCGCCTGCAGCTGCGCGTAGTTCTCGAGGATCACGCGACCGAGCGAAGTGTCCGGTAGCTGCACCCCGAGCCCGATGAAGGACAGCGCCGCCTCGATCAGCACGGCCTGCGCGATCGCGAGGGTCGCGTTGACCGTGATGAGGCCGACCATGTTCGGCACCAGGTGCTTGAACACGATGTGGAGCGTCCCGGCACCGGACGCGCGGGCGGCGTCCACGAACTCGCGCTGGGACAGCGACATCGACTCGGCCCTGGCGATACGGGCGATCGGCATCCAGCCGAAGGCAGCCAGCACCATCGCGACGATGTACCAGGTACCGCCACCGAACACCTTCGCCAGGATGGCGGCGGCGGCGATCTGCGGGACGATCAGGAACAGGTCCGTCACGCGCGAGATCGCCGAGTCGGTGAAGCCGCGCAGGTAACCCGCCATGGCCCCGAAAACGGTTCCGATGGTGGTGGCGACGAGCGAAACGATGAGCGCGATCAGCAGCGAGTACTGGGTGCCGCGCAGGATCTGCGACACCATTTCCTTGCCGACCTGCGTCGTGCCGAGCGGGTAGTCCCCGCTGGGCTTGGCGAAGGAGGGGAAGGAACTGTCTTCGTAGCTGTAGGGCCAGAAGATCGGCATGATCAGCACGGTGAGCACGAGCAGCAGCAGGACACCCGTGCAGATCATCGCCAGCTTGTGCCGCAGGAACTTGCGCAGGACCAGCTTGCCCTGGCTCTGCGGCTCGGGCATCGCCTCCGCGGGTGTCTTGCCCGCGGCGGCGGCCGCGGAGTCGTCCGCCTCGATGAGGGAGTTCAAGTCAGCCAACGCGAATCCTCGGGTCCAGGATGCCGTACATCAGGTCGGCGATCAGGTTGGCGACGATGATGCTGCTGGCGATGAGTACCAGCCACCCCATCATCACCTGCGTGTCGCTCTTGGTCACGGCTTCGACGAGCAGCTTGCCCATGCCATTCCAGTTGAACACCGTCTCGGTGATGATCGCGCCCGAGAGCACGGCACCGAAGTTGACGGAGAACAGGGTGGTCACCGGGATGAGCGCGTTCCGGAAGGCGTGGCGGAAGATGACCCGGCTGTTGGCGAGTCCCTTGGCACGCGCCGTCCGCACGTAGTCCGCGTTCAGCGTCTCCAGCATCGAAGCGCGCTGGAACCGGCTGTAGGCGGCGAAGCTGATCGCCATGATGGACAAGGTCGGCAGCAGATACGCGCCGATATAACTCGCCAGGAAGCCGCCTGGTCCGTCCAGATTCAGCGATTCCGGACTCGTGGTACGGATCCAGGGATTACCGAGCACATCGGACAGTCCCAGATCTCGTACCCAGCCATTGAACTCGATCGCGTACCGCTTGAGCACGATGGCGACACAGAAGATCGGCATCGAGAACAGCAGGAAGGCCAGCGTGGTGGCGATGTAGTCGATGATCGAGTACTGCTTGACCGCCGCGATCACACCGACGAGAACGCCGAGGATGAGCGCGAGGATCTCGGCTCCGACGACGAGCTTCAAGGTGACCTCGAACGCGGCCATGACCTTCGGGAACACCGGGGCCTGCGCGTTGCCCTGTGCGATGGAAACGCCCCAGTCGCCGGTGACGAAGTTGCCGAGCCAAGTGAAGTACCGGGGCACGATGCTCTGGTCCAGCCCGAGCTGCGAGGCCATCTGGGCGATGGCTTCCTTGCTCATGGCCGGGTTGCTCTTCATCTCGGCGAGCGGGTCACCGGTGCCGGCGACCATGACGAAACACAGGAAAGTCCCGACCAACAGGACGGGAATCGATATCGCCAGACGGCGAAGAATGTAGATCACCAGGTTCAACGAACTGCTCCTCATCCGGGCCTGGTCGCCGAAGTGCTGGACCGCTGCCCGGTTGTCCACCGTAGTGGCGGTAACCCTACGGTCAACAGCTACTTCCGGCGGGTACGGGGGCCCGGCTTGTGGCCGGGCCCCCTACCACCAGGATCGCGTAAGCGAGTGGTGAAAAAGCGGGGCGGAAGCCCTACTTCTTCTGCTCCCACTCACCGGCGTTCCACAGGACACCGTTGTACGACTGCATGTAAGTGCGGTCGATGCCCTTGAACGCCCACATGGACGGGGTCTGGAACAGCGGCAGCGTCGCGTACTCGTCCGCGATCGCCTGGTCCGCCTTCTGGTAGCTCTCCAGCTGCACGGCCTCGTCGGTGGCCTTCACGGCCGCCTCGAAGGACGAGTCGATCGTCGGGTTCGACAGGCCCTGGTAGTTCTGGCTGCTGTCGTCGACACGGGTGATGTAGATCGACTTCTGCTCGGCCTTGAACGGAGCGGCGGACCAGCCGAAGAGCGCGGCGTCGTAGTCGCTGGCCGCGAGACGGCCACCCTTCAGGAAGTTGGCGTCCTGGTCGTCCGTGATCTCGATACCGGCGGCCTTGGCCTGCGAGATGATGATCTCGACGGTCTGCTGACGGCGGGTGTTCTGGTTGTGCGAGATCTTGAACGACGCGCGCTGGCCGTCCTTGGCGAAGATACCGTCGCCACCCTTGACCCAGCCGTTGTCGGTCAGCGTCTTGGCCGCGGCCTGGGCGCCCAGACCGGCCTTGCTGCTGTACAGGTCCTTGAAGCCCTGCTCGCCCGGCATGAACACGATGCTGTTCAGCGGGGTCGCGTCGGCCTGGACCTCCTTCAGGAGCTTGTCGGTGATCTCCTGGCGGTTGACGACCTCGAAGAACGCCTTACGCAGGTTCTTGTCCTTGAACATGCGCTTGTAGTTCAGGTCGATGTGCTCGAAGGTCAGCTGCGAGGCCGAACCGTAGGTGACACCCTGGGCGGAAAGGCCCTTCATGGTGCCGGCGGCGGTGGCGTCGGGCTGGGTCGAAGCGGCGATGTCGATCTCGCCGTTCTGCAGCGCGGTCGCCATGGCCTTGGTGTCCTCCATCGCCTTCACGACGATCTTGGAGGGGCCACCCTTGCCACCGATCCAGTTCGGGTTCTTCTCGAGCGTGACGGCCTTCTGGTTGGCGTCGAACGCGGTGATCTTGTACGGGCCCGAAGCCGGCATGTCCTCGGCCTTGAAGGCCTTGAAGCCGTTGGTCCAGAAGTCACCGGCCGCCTTGAGCTGAGCAGCGTCGCTGGTCGGCGTCAGCTTGGTGATGTCGGGGACGTTCGACCGCTTCTCGACGATGTGCGCCGGCATGATCGCGGTCGAGTTGAACAGACCCTTGTAGTCCAGGTACGGCTCGGTGTACTTGGTCTCGAAGGTCAGGTCGTCCTTGCAGGTCGCCTGGTCGATCAGCTGGTAGCCGGTCGTCGAAGCGGCGAGGAAGGCCTGCTTGCCGTCGGCGGTCTTCGCCTTGCCGGAGTGCGCCAGCCACGACAGGTACATGTCGTCGCAGTCGAACGCCTCGTTGTCGGACCACTTCACGTTCGGCTTGATCTTGTAGACGACGGTCTGCGGCGACTTGGAGGTGACCTCCCAGTTGTCGAAGACGTCGTTGTTCAGCAGCACCTTGTTGTTGCCGTCGAGCACATCGGCGCCGGCGAGCACGGCCGTCAGGATGTAGGTGTTGTACGACGTGTTGGTGTCAGGCGTGTCGTTGTTGTAGCCCGAGTACCCGTCGTCGATACCCACCGTGACGGTGCCGTCGTACCCCTTGGTGTCCGCGAGCTTGAAGTTTTCGCCGTTCTGCGCCTTGCCGAGCGCCATGGCCTTGATGTCGGTCGACGACCCGTTCTGGTCGGAACTGCCGCTGTCGCCACCGCTGCATGCGCTCAGCACAAGCGCGGAGGCCGCGACCAGCGACCAGGCGGAGACTGCCTTGGACTTCCTCATGAAGTGTGCCCTCCTAGCACTGGGTTCCTGAGATCGGAACAGGACCCCACACCGCTCCGGTGAGATGGCCCGGAGCCTATGACACGCCAAGCAACACTCATTTGGCGCACTGCGGGTGCACGCTAGAAAGGAAATGCACTAACAGTCACCAGTTACGGGGCGATCGTGACCAAAGGGTAACTTGCGGCTGACATCGAGAAATACAGTGGTTACCTTGAGGAATCAGTCCGCCACTCGAACGTGCCGGGAAAGGTCACCCTCCAGGGGCGGACTTGGACTCGAATCGGCTACTTCGGACCCCGCGTCCAGTTCACCGCCGACCCGAAAGGGCCCACCATAGGAGGACCAGCGGTTACTCCGGAAATACCAGAGCCGATGGCCAGGGTATCGGCCAGCTGGAACAACGGAATGGCAACATTCCGACGCCACAATTCCGGTTCCAGGGTCGAAAGCGTGTCGGCGACCGGCGTGGTCCCGGCCAGGGCGGCGTCGATCGACGGCTGCAGGGCCGGGTCGCAGAAGCCCAGCGGGTTCCCCGGGACGACGGCCTTGGTCTTGTCGGCGAGCTGATCGGGGCGGCAGCCGAAGGTGGACGCCAGCACCGACGCGACGTCCGCACCCCCGGTGACCTGGCCGATCACCGCGATGTCGATGCCGACGTTGCCCGCGCCCTCCGGCGTCGTCTGCTGGATCCCGTTGAGCACCGGCATGGCCAGCAGCGTCGAGAACAGCTCCCTCGGCTGCGGCGCGATCGCGTTGACCTCGATCCCCGCGGCCACCAGTTGCGCCGTCAGCTCCTTGGCGATCGTCGCGTACGGCTCCTGCTTGGCGGGCGAGGCGACGACCAGCGAAAGGTTCTTCCCGTTCTTGCGCCAGGTCCCCGCTTCCTTGGTGTACCCGGCGGATTTGAGCAGCTCCTCGCCCCTGGCCGGATCCGCCGCCGACGGCGGGCCGGGGGCCGGGATGGTCGGCTGGAAGCCGGCGGCCGACGGGACACGGACCTGGGCGTCGGCGTGGAGCTTGTCCGACGGCCCGCCCTTCGCCGCCTCGGTGATCAGCTTGCCGCGGTCGATCAGCGCGGTGACGCCTTCGCGCACCTTGGGATCCGAAAGCGTCGGGCTCACCGGCCGCAGGAGGATCTGCGCGACCGTGGGCCGGGCGACCGTGTGCAGCTGGACGGCGGAGCCGAGCTCGCCGAGCCGCTTGAGACCGGTGCCGCCGGTCCTGGTCATCGCGAACTGATCGTTGCCGCTGCGCAGAGCGGCCAGTGTGCCGTCCTCATCGGCCGCACGGAGCACGATCCTGTCGAGGGCGGAGGGTTTCTCCCAGTAGCGCTCGTTGCGCTCCAGGACGACCTCTCCGCGCGCCGTGTCGAGGCCCTTGATCGAGTACGGCCCGGCGACCGCGGGGAACGTCGTCGCCAGCGCGCCCTGCCAGCCGCTCGGGGCGTCCTTGAGCAGGTGAGCGGGAAGCAGATCGTTGAAGAGCGTCTGCCAGCCCGGGTACGGCTTGCCGAAGGTGACCTCGACCCGCTTGCCGCCTTCACGCGACTGGATGTCCGAGATCAGCCGGTAGCCCGCGGCGCCGATGACGCCGGGCTGGTCCCGCATCGCCTCGCGGAGGTACGCGAAGTCCTCGGCGGCGATCGGCGCGCTGTCGGACCAGGAGGCGTCCGGCCGGATCGTGTACGCGACCGTGAACGGCTGCTGCGAAATGACCTCGGCGGACTTCATCAGGCTCTTGTCCAGCTGGAAGCTGCCGTCGTCCTTCGGGCGGAACACCGACGGGAGCAGCAGCTGCGAAAGCGCCGACGTCACCTGGGAGGCGTCGGCGAGGTTGTGCGGGTTGTAGCCGCCGAGAACGTCGTCGACACCCACGACGACCTGCGAAGGCGTCTTCGTGGTCGAGGTGCTCACCGGCGAGGCCGAGGAGCTGACCACCGGCGGTGGCGGGGTGTTGCTGCAGGCGGCGAGGAGCACGGCCGCGCACGCCAGTATGGGCGCCGCTGTGTTCGATGACCGCACGCCTGAATCCTCCTGCTTGTCCCTCGCCCCGTCGCCATAGAGCTATCACGCCGGTCATGGCCTTGGCTGCGAGATTCCCATATCGGCCCGGTCGTCGCCCGACCGGATGCCGCCCTCCTCCGGTGGACGTCCGGGAGGCCCCCGGGGTTCCTCCCCCGCCGACACTTTTCGACCCCCACCGAAACAAGCCCGCTCGGCAATGGGTTCCGCGCCCCGGAACATTCCGGAACGGCGGACCGGAATGTTCGCCACCGGACGATTGACGACGGAAACGATCGCGATCAAGAGTCCAATCCGGACGCATTTTGGATCTTTTGTTTCGCGTCGGCTCTGATCCACGTTCTCGGGACGCTGTGCGTCACCGCACTCTCGCCTTGCGGTGAACCCGTTCCGGCGTTGTGAACACCGTCCAAAAAGGAGAACGGCTTTCCCGGCGGAATTGTCGAGAAAGGACTCCTTCTCACCAGGAACACTCGATCGAATACGGTGCGTGACCATCAATACCGCCGGAAACGCCGAAGGGCGCCTACTCACAGTGAGTGAGCAGGCGCCCTTCGGCGTTCGCTGAGAGGTCAGCCGCGGTTCTTGTTGCGGTTGCGCTCCTTGGCCCGCTGGTTGACGTCCAGCGTGACCTTGCGGATCCGGACGACGTCGGGGGCGACCTCGACGCACTCGTCGACGGAGCAGAACTCCAGCGCCTCTTCCAGGCCCATCTTGCGCGGGCGGGCCAGGGTCTCCATCACGTCGGCGGAGGACTGACGCATGTTCGTCAGCTTCTTCTCCTTGGTGATGTTGATGTCGAGGTCCTCGGCGCGCGGGTTCTCACCGACGACCATGCCCTCGTACACCTCGGCGCCCGGCTCCACGAAGAAGGTGCCGCGGTCGGCCAGCTGGATCATCGCGTACGCGGTGATGGGGCCCGAGCGGTCGGCGACCAAGGAACCCGAGTGACGGGTGCGGATCTCGCCCGCCCACGGGAAGTAGCCCTCGAACACGTGGTTCGCGATACCGGTGCCGCGGGTCTCGGTGAGGAAGTCGGTGCGGAAGCCGATCAGGCCGCGCGCCGGGAGGACGTAGTCGAGCTTGATGCGGCCCGAGCCGTGCCCGCCCATGTGCTCCATGCGGCCCTTGCGGGCGGCCAGCAGCTGCGTGATGCTGCCGAGGTACTCCTCCGGGGAGTCGATCGACAGGCGCTCGAACGGCTCGTGCAGCTTGCCGTCGATCATGCGGGTGACCACCTGCGGCTTGCCGACGGTCAGCTCGAAGCCCTCACGGCGCATCTGCTCGACGAGGATCGCCAGCGCCAGCTCGCCACGGCCCTGGACCTCCCAGGTGTCGGGGCGCTCGGTCGGCAGCACCTTGATGCTGACGTTACCGATCAGCTCCTGGTCCAGCCGGGTCTTGACCAGGCGCGCGGTGACCTTGTCGCCGCCGCTGCGGCCGGCCAGCGGCGAGGTGTTGACACCGATGGTCATCGAGATGGCGGGCTCGTCGACGGCGATCCGGGGCAGCGCCTCGGGGTTTTCGACGTCGGCCAGCGTGTCGCCGATGGTGATCTCGGGGATGCCGGCGATGGCGACCAGTTCGCCCGCGCTGGCCTCGATCGCCGGGACGCGGGTGAGCGCCTCGGTGACCAGCAGCTCGGAGATCCGGACGTTCTGGATGGTGCCGTCCTCACGCATCCAGGCCACGGTCTGGCCCTTGCGCAGGTTGCCGGAGTGGATGCGGATCAGCGCGATCCGGCCGAGGAAGTTCGAGGCGTCGAGGTTGGTGACCAGCGCGCGCAGCGGGCCTTCGCGGTCCGCGAAGGGCGGCGGCACGTGACGCAGCAGGGTCTCGAACAGCGGGTCAAGGTTCTCGCTCTCGGGCACCGCACCGTCGGCGGGCTGCTCGAGGCTCGCCTTGCCGGACCGCGCGGAGGCGAACACGACCGGCAGGTCGAGGATCGCGTCGAGGTCGGCGTCCTCGATGTCACCCGCCAGGTCGAGCAGCAGGTCGTGGGTCTCCTCGACGACCTCGGAGATCCGGGCGTCGGGGCGGTCGGTCTTGTTGACGACCAGGATGACCGGAAGGCCGGCTTCGAGGGTCTTGCGGAGCACGAACCGGGTCTGCGGGAGCGGGCCCTCGCTGGCGTCCACCAGCAGGACGACGCCGTCGACCATGGCAAGGCCGCGTTCGACCTCGCCGCCGAAGTCGGCGTGACCGGGGGTGTCGATGACGTTGATGGTCACCGGGCCGTTCTCGGTCTCGCGGTGGATGGAGGTGTTCTTCGCGAGAATGGTGATGCCCTTTTCCCGCTCGAGCTCTCCGGAGTCCATCACGCGGTCGACGAGTTCGGCGCGCTCCTCGAAGGCACCGGACTGCCGGAGCATGGCGTCGACGAGGGTCGTCTTGCCGTGGTCGACGTGTGCGACGATGGCGACGTTGCGCAGGTCGGGCCGGGTCTTGCCGGACGAGCGGCCGGCATCGACTGCGGTGGCGCTGGCTGCGGGCACGCGAAGGCTCCAAAGGTTTCAAGTGCGGGTATGGTGCCCGCGCCTCCCCGATCGCTTCAGCTCACGCGATCGAGTAACGTCGGCCGACTTTGGCCATACGCGGACCACACCAGCGTACCTGTAGCCGAACTGTGAGCACCCCCACGCCCCAAGATCGGTTAGCCTCACCTAACGTGTGAGGCGTCGCCGACGTAGTCCGACAAGGAGCGCGAGTGGGCAAGAAATTACCCGACGACCCGCACAAGCTCGTGCGCAAATGGATGAAGTCGGGCAAGGTCAAGAAGAAATGCTGCCGCTCGAAATCACGGTGCGGCAAATGTCCCGTTCTCGCCCTGAAAAAGGCGAAAACGAAGATCGCGAAAGCGGCTTGACCGCGTCGTCGGCAATGATCGTCAGTGCACCACCGCTTCGTTGATCAACCGCAGTTCCGGCGCGGTCCGGGTCGGCGAGAATTCGATCACCTCGTAGGCGGCCATGTGCTTGACCGAGAAGGGGTCCGTCGCGAGGATCGCGTCCAGCTTTCCCCTGGCCATGGGCCTGGTGATGATGACGCCGCCGATGCGCGGATTGCGCCTGCCGGAGGCGAGGAAATTGCCGTGTTCGTACTGCTTGGTCAGCCAGTCGGCGTGATCCGGGAGCACGTAGTCGATTTCTTCGATAGGGGCGGTATAGGTCAGCATCACGACATACATGAGATGAAGGTAGACCCGGATCTTCAATGTGACGGGCGTACTGGATCAGCCGATACGAATTGTTGACGCGCCGTGCCCGGAATGAGTGAAATCATCCCGCGTTTCGTCCTCGGGATGCGCAAGTTCGACGCCGAACTACCGCACCCAGAGGACGAAACACGGAACACTCTGTAGGGTGGACCTCATGCGCACGCAGAACGCTTCGTGGTGGCCGCCCTCCGGCGGCCCCGAAGTCCTGCGCTGAACCAGACGAGCGCACCACCAGGCCGCCCCACCGGGCGGCCTTTTTCGTGCCCGGACCCTGGGGCGGCCCGAATCCGGAAGGAAGAAGGCAGATGATCAGGTTGTCCGGGATCACCCCGTCCGGCCATGTCCACGTCGGGAACCACCTGGGGGCCATCCGGCGCTGGGCGGACGAGGGCGGGCCGGACGACCTGTACTTCGTCTCCGACCTGCACGCCATGACGAACTCGCACAATCCGGCGAAGCTGCGCTCGATGGCGTCGGAACAGCTGGCCGTGCTGATCGCGGCCGGGATCGAGCCGGATCGCGTGTTCGTGCAGTCCGACCTCGCCCGCGAGCTGGGCGCCCTCAACTGGGTCCTCGAGTGCACCTGCAACTACGGCGAGGCCGCCAGGATGATCCAGTTCAAGGAGAAGTCGAAGGGCCGCGCCGGGGTCCGGCTGTCCCTGCTGACCTATCCGGTGCTGATGGCGGCGGACATCCTGCTGCAGGGCGCGGACGAGGTGCCGGTCGGCGAGGACCAGCGGCAGCACGTCGAACTGGCGAGAACCCTCGCCAAGCGGTTCAACTCCACCTACGGCGACGTGTTCACCATGCCGAAGGCGGTACTGCCGCCCGCAGGGGCGCGGGTCATGGATCTCGGCGAGCCGACGCGGAAGATGTCGAAGTCGACGCGGGAGGAGGCCGGGGTCGTCTTCGTCCTCGACGAGGCGGACCAGGTCAGACGGAAGGTCAAACGCGCGAAGACCGACGGAGGCTCGAAGCCGGCCTACGCGCCCGAAGCCCGGCCCGGGATGGCGAACCTGCTGGACATCCTCGCGGCGTGCACCCGGGAGAAGCCCGAGGACCTCGCCGACCGGTTCGACTCCTACGGCCAGGTCAAAGAGGCAGTCGCCGAGGCGCTCATCGAGGAACTGAGGCCGGTCCGGGAACGCGCGCTGGCGCTGCTGGCCGACCCCGGTGAGCTGGAGCGGGTCCGGAAGGCGGGTGCCGTTCGCGCGGCCGAGCGGGGCGAGCACCGGCTCCAGTCCGCGCTGCGCCTCATCGGCGCCGGCTGACAGAGGCGCCGGCTGACTGCGCGTGAAGGGCAGGAGGGTGTCGGGGGGGGGCGCGGGTGGGGCGGCGCCGGGGGGGGAAGGTGGGTTGGGGGCGCCCGCGACTGGGGGGGGGGGGGGGGGGGGGGGGGGGGGGGGGGGCACCCC